>NZ_JBISCE010000001.1:0-316895 GCF_044385685.1 Streptomyces sp. ALB3
TATTCCGGGAAAGCCCCGTGCCCTTGTGGCACGGGGCTTTTCTGCGTTCCGGACGGCGTGGGGCCTTTGCCCGTCGTCAGTACGGGGTCGTCGGTACGGGGGCGCTCGCCCGGCCGTGCCCGGCCGCACGTGTCCCGCCGGCTCCGTCGGAGGTAAGTGGCGAGACGCGGCGTCTTGTTTTGACGAGGCAGGTGGCGTACTCTCGATGCATAGCGAGACGAGACGTCTCGTATAACTCTGTCGTCCACGAAAGAAGACACCACTTGCTCCGTACTGCTGCGGCACCCCGCGTCCACGCCAACGTCTCTCAGCTCACTGTCACCGATGTCAGCAAGCGCTACGGCCATCACCTCGTCCTGGACCGCGTGTCGTTCTCGGTCCGGCCCGGGGAGAAGGCGGGGGTCGTCGGGGACAACGGCAGTGGCAAGTCCACACTGCTGGGGTTGCTTTCGGGCGCCGTGCGGCCCGACAGCGGGGCCGTCAGGGTCGTCGCCCCGGGCGGCACAGGGCATCTGGCGCAGGCCCTCGATCTGCCCGGAACCGCGTGCGTCGGCGATGCCATCGACGTGGCACTGGCCGAACTGCGCGGTCTTGAGCGGCGGATGCTGGCGACGGGTGAATCGCTTCGCGGGGGCGACGCTTCGGCGTACGACCTCTATGCCTGCCTGCAGGCGGAGTTCGAGGCCCGCGAGGGGTACGACGCCGACCGCCGTGTCGACGTGGCCCTGCGTCATCTCGGCGAGTCGGCCGGCCTCGATCGATCGCGGCGGCTCGGCACCCTCTCCGGTGGGCAGCGCTCCCGTCTTGCTCTGGCAGGGACGCTGGCCTCCGCTCCCGAGCTGCTGTTGCTCGACGAGCCGACGAACGACCTGGACGACGAGGCGGTGGCCTGGTTGGAGGAGCGGCTGCGCGCCCACCGGGGCACACTCGTCGCTGTCACTCACGACCGGACGTTCCTCGACCGGGTCACCGACACGATTCTCGAGGTCGACCACTGCACCCGGTCCGTGCGCCGCTACGGCGACGGTTACGCGGGCCATCTCGCCACCAAGGCCGCTGAACGTGCCCGGCAGGAGCGGGAGCACGAGGAGTGGCGCACCGAGGTGGCCCGGCAGTCCGTGCTCGCGGACGCGCACCAAGGGCGTCTCGCGGCGATTCCCCGTAAGGGGCCGAGAGGTTTCAGTGGTGCCGGTGCGTTCAGGGCGCGCTCACGGGCGCACGGCGCCATGGGGCGCATCAGGAACGCGCGCGAGCGGTTGCAGCGGCTCAACGAGTGTCCGGTGTCCCCGCCTTCTGAGCCGTTGCGGTTCACTACGGGCATCGAGGGGGTGGCGGACTGCCCGGTGGAGGTGGCTGATCTGGCCGTGCCGGGGCGTCTGCTGCTGGATTCGTTGTATGTACCCGCAGGAGGCCGGCTGCTGGTGACCGGGCCGAACGGCGCCGGCAAGACCACGTTGTTGCGGGTCCTGGCCGGAGAGCTGAGGCCTGAGGCAGGCGCTACGGTGCGGCGGCCGGGGCGGGTGGGGTTCCTGCGCCAGGTGTCCGTCCCGGCCTGTGCCGAGGAAGGGGGCCGTTCGCTGCGGGCGGCCTTCGGGGAGGACCGCGCGGACGAACTGCTCGCCCTCGGTCTCTTCCGCGAAGCCGACCTGGACCGGCCGGTGCGGGAGCTCTCCATCGGGCAGCGTCGTCGTCTGGAGCTCGCCCGTCTCGTCACCGGCTCGCACGATCTGCTGCTGCTGGACGAGCCGACCAACCATCTCGCTCCTGCCTTGGTGGAGGAGCTCCAGGCGGCCCTCTCCGCTTACCGGGGGACTCTCGTCGTCGTCACGCATGACCGGCGGCTGCGGTCGGCTCTGCCGGCGGCGGCCAGGGAGCTGGCGCTCCCCGGGCGGGGCCGGTGAGCCGTGCGGGGGAGCCCGTGTCGTTGCTGCGTGAGGATCTGGTGCGTCTAGGTGTGCGAGCGCACGCGGGGAGACGTCGAGTGCCTCTTCGGGGACCCCGTGGCCGCCCTCGGCGAGGACGGCCCCGGGGTGCGGAGGGACTTCGCCCGTGCGGCGTCCCACGACCGTGCACTGGCGCTGGACGGCTGACCGGGCCGGTGAATCTCGTTTGCCGTGGTGGGGATGGCGGGGGACGATCGGCGGATGGACTACATGGTGCGTGCGGTGCGGGCCGACGAGTGGGAGCGGGCCAGGGAGATCAGGCTGGTGGCGCTCCGGGACCCGGCTGCCCCGATCGCCTTCCTGGAGACGCACGAGCAGGCGCTGGCCAAGCCGGACGCGTTCTGGCAGGAGCGGACGGCGAATGCCGCGGCGGGGGAGTTCGTCCGCCAGTTTATCGCCGAGGCGCCCGACGGCCGGTGGGCGGGGACGGTGACGGTGCTCGTCGAGCGGCAGGGGGGAGAGCCCGGTTTCGGTGAGGCCGTCGAGGTCGACCAGGGCCATCTGGTGGGGGTGTTCGTCCGGCCGGGGCACCGCGGGCGCGGGCTGGTGGACGCGCTGTTCCGTGAGGCGATCGACTGGGCCTGGTCGTTGACCGAGCCACGGTTGGAGCGGGTGCGCCTCTACGTCCACGAGTCCAACGCGCGGGCCGAGGCCTCCTACCGCCGGATCGGGTTCGCACCGACGGGGCGGACCATGCCGATGGAGGGTGACCCCACGGCTCTGGAGCTGGAGTTCGACATCCGGCGTCAGGCCGAGTACCGACAGTGGTCGTCCTCGTCGCAACCATCAACGAACGGCTGACCGCTCAGAGAGAGCGCTGCATGCACACCAACTGCTTCCGCTCATCCCACGATCGGGTGGCGGTGAAGCCGAGCCGTTCGTACAGAGCGATGGCCCCGGTTCGCCATTCCCACACCGACAGCCGGACAGTGTGCACCCCCTCCTCCGCGACTTGGGTGAGCGCAGTGCCGAGCAGGGCCGAGGCAACGCCACGGCCACGGGACTCCGGGTCGGTCCAGAGCCTCTTGATCTCCGCCTGCCCGCTGTTCGGGGAGGTCACCACCAGGCACCCCACAACGGTGTCGCTCAGGAGAGCCACCAGGACGACATCGCCGGCGAACGCGGTCAGAGGGTCGGTGATCTCTGCCCGGTAGCGGTCCGGCAGCCCGTGCACGTCGGCTACCGATGCGCCCTTCTCGGCCTCCGTCCGCAGATGGTAGGCGGCCAGCAGCGCGGCCAGGCCGTCCTCGACCGGAGGGGTCCGGCCTGGCCAGCGGACGACAGCTACCTGACGGTGATCAGTCATGACGCCAGCATCACATGAGAGGCGGCGCGGTCTCCCCACGGACTTGCGGTACACGCCCTGGCCGTGGGGGAGGTCAGTTCGGCCCGACCGCCGGCAGGCCCTCCCGCCAGCGGGCCCTGGCCTGTTCCTCGGAGCGGAGGAGGACCAGGGCGGGCATTCCCTGGTCCCGGCCGGCTGACAGCAGTTCCGGTAGCTGGGGAAGCGGAGCCACGGCCGCGACGTCGTCGAGGACGAGCGTCATTGGTGGGTCGAGCCGACCGTCGGTTGACCGTGCGGCCATGCGGCGGCCGTGCTCGACCACGTGCGAGGCGAGTGCGGTGAGCAGGGGCATCGCACCGGGGTGGTGGCGGGGATCCTCGATGGATTCGCCGACCACATAGAGGGTTCCCCCTTCATGGGCGAAGGAATCCAGCACGAGCGCGTCGGATCGGTTGGGTGTGCACGCCTCCCGGATGTGGACAGAGGAGAGGGCGGCGAAGATTCGTACGGTCAGTTCCTGCGCCAGATCACGGCGTTCGGGATAGGCGGTGAGCGCGGACTCCAGGAGGCCGGCGAGGCCGGACGCCGCTCCGGGGTGGGTGCGGAGCACCCGCACCGGGTCCTGGCCGCCCGAGCCGGAGGCCCAGCGATGGACCTGGCGGAGGGGGCGGCCGTCCACGGCGGCGGCGTGCAGCCAGCACCGGAGCAGGGTCTGGGCGGTGTCGGCGACGGCCGCGTCGATCCGGGCGAGGGGGCGGACGGGCGCGAGGAGCGCGGCCGCCCGGGAGGCCGCGGTGGCGGGGTCCTCGCAGCCGGCGGTGGGCGACCAGTGGAGGCGGGCAGGGGTGTCGCAGAGGTGGCCGGGGTCGTAGACCAGGACCGGGCCCAGCTTGCTCCGGGCGTCCTTCGTCTCGGCCCACACGGTGGGGTCCGAGGTCACGACCAGGGCGGGACCGACGGCGTCCCGGACGGCCTGGACGACGGTGGGGCGCCGGGTGGCGGAGGCACCGTAGACGACGACGGGGGTGCGCGGCGTGGGGACCAGGGGGGAGGAGGTCTCCTGCGCGTATGCGGTGAGCGGTGCGACGGGGGCGGCCTCCGGTGCGCAGGCCGTGGCAGTTGTGGGGTCCGTGGCCGTCTCGGGGGGTGCAGGGGCCCAGGAGGCCGCGACGCGCGCGGGAGCCGGGGGCGCCTCGGCGGGTGTCGCCTTCCGCGCAGGCTCCCGGGCCGCCGGGTGGGCGCGCGGGGCGTCCTCTTCGGGAGCGTACGGTGCCTCATTCCGGCGTTTCCGGACGAGTCGCCAGCGCGCCACCACACCGACCACGAACACCGCGAGGACCAGGAGCACCATCACCTCACCGATGAGCAGGCCCCAGAAGAGCCCGTAGCCGGAGAGGTCGCCCGGCGGGGTGTCCGGCCAGGCACCCGGCAGGTCGGTCGGCTCGACGGCCAGGGCGCGCAGGGCCAGCGGTGTCCGCATGAACGTCACACCGTCGGGCCATCCCCCGTGGGCGAACAGCCCGGCCAGGCCGGTGGCCGTCCAGGCCAGCACCGTCAGCCCGAAGAGGAAGACCAGGAGGCCGATCAGCAGCCCGTCAGGGATGCCGCCCCGGTTCTCGCCGCCGTGCCCCGGACCGGGTGGTGCCTGGCGCGCCATGTCATGCCACCGTTGACTCGGACGACTCGTTCAGCCGTTGCTGGTGCTCGATCCGCGCGGCCCGCTGCTCCGCCTCCAGCTCCGCGGCCCGTACGTCCTCGGGGAGCAGATCCGCCGTGGACCCCTCGGTCATCGCGCGGTCGGTGAACACCAGGGGGCGTTCCGCTTCGGTGATCAGATGCTTGACGACCTGCACGTTGCCGTTGACGTCCCATACGGCGATGCCCGGGGTCAGCGTGGGGATGATCTCGACCGCCCACCTGGGCAGGCCGATGACCTTGCCCGTCGCTCTGGCCTCGTCCGCCTTCTGGGCGTAGATCGTGCGGGTGGAGGCCATCTTCAGGATGGCCGCGGCCTCCTTCGCGGCGGCTCCGTCGACGACGTCGCTGAGATGGTGGACGACCGCCACGAAGGACAGTCCCAGGCGCCGTCCGAACTTCAGCAGGCGCTGGAAGAGCTGCGCCACGAAGGGTGAGTTGATGATGTGCCAGGCCTCTTCGACCAGGAAGATGCGCTTCTTCCGGTCGGGCCTGATCCAGGTGTGCTCCAGCCACACGCCGACGATCGCCATGAGGATCGGCATCGCGATGGAGTTCCGGTCGATGTGCGAGAGGTCGAACACGATCAGCGGTGCGTCCAGATCGATGCCGATCGTGGTCGGACCGTCGAACATGCCCCGCAGGTCACCGTCGACGAGCCGGTCCAGGACCAGGGCGACGTCCAGGCCCCAGGCCCGGACGTCGTCTATGTCCACGTTCATCGCTTCGGCGGACTCGGGCTTCGGGTGGCGCAGTTGCTCCACGATGTCCATCAGGACGGGCTGGCGTTCGGTGATGGTCGCGCTGACGTACGCGTGGGCGACCTTGAGGGCGAAGCCGGACCGCTCGTCGAGGCCATGGCCCATGGCGACCTCGATGATCGTGCGGAGCAGGGCGAGCTGCCCGGTCGTGGTGATCGACGGGTCGAGCGGGTTGAGCCGGATCCCGTCGTTCAGGGCGGCGGCCGGGTCGAGCCGGATGGGCGTGATGCCCAGTTCCTGGGCGATGAGGTTCCACTCGCCGACGCCGTCCTCACCCTGGGCGTCCAGGACGACGACCTGGCGGTCGCGGAAGCGGAGCTGGCGGAGCACGTACGTCTTCTCCAGCGCCGACTTCCCGTTGCCGGACTCCCCGAGCACCAGCCAGTGCGGGGCGGGCAGCTGCTGCCCGTACAACTGGAAGGGGTCGTAGATGTAACCCTTGCCCGAGTACACCTCACGCCCGATGATCACGCCGGAGTCACCGAGTCCCGGTGCGGCGGTCGGCAGGTAGACGGCCTGGGCCTGGCCCGTCGACGTACGTACCGGCAGCCGGGTCGTCTCCACGTTTCCGAAGAGGAAACCGGTGAAGGCATCCGACAACGCGGACAGCGGATCTCGCATGGCGTGACTGCCCTCTCGTTAGCGACGGATGCCGGTGGCGAACGGCAAGGTGTTCACAAAGGCGCGGTGGTGCTCCCGGTCGCACCACTCCAGCTTCAGGTACGACTTGCCGGCCGAGGCCCGGATCGTGCGCTTGTCGCGGGCGAGTGCCTCGGGGGACCGGGACGACACGGTGATGTACCCCACCAGATTCACCCCGGCCGCGCCGCTCGCCAGATCTTCACCCCGCTGGTCGAGCCGGCCGTGGGCGGCGATGTCACGGGGGTCGACCGTGCGGTTCATCTTGGCCTGGCGGCTCGCCTCGGCGTCGTCGTTGGTCTTCTCGGTCAGCATCCGCTCGATGGCGACCTCGGTGGGTTCCAGGTCCATGGTGACGGCGACCGTGCGGATCACGTCGGGCGTGTGGACGAGGAGAGGGGCCAGGAAGTTGACGCCGACGGGAGTCATCGGCCATTCCTTCACCCAGGCCGTGGCGTGGCACCAGGGTGCGCGGGTCGTCGACTCACGGGTCTTGGCCTGGAGGAACGTCGGTTCCACGGCGTCCAGTTCGGCCGGCCAGGCGTTTCGCTTCGTCATCGCCTGGATGTGGTCGATGGGGTGGTCCGGGTCGTACATCGAGTGCACGAGGGAGGCCAGACGGCTCTGGCCGAGCGGCTGGCGTACCCGGATGTCGGCCTCGGCGAGCCGGGCGCAGATGTCGGTCAGCTCGCGTGCCATGACGACGGCGAGACCCGCGTCGCGGTCGATCCGGCGGCCGCCCTGGGGGCGGATCGCACGGGCCATGGCGTTGGCCTCGGCGGCCAGGTCGCGGCTGTAGTGCATGCAGGCGACGAGGTAGGCGCGGTGCTGCTCGCTGGAGGTGGAGACCATCGACTGGAGCTGGTCGTAGGACTCCTGGAGCCAGCCGGGCGCGTTCCTGTCACCGCGCTGGGCGACGTCCTTGGCGTGGGCGTCCGGATCGGCGGGCAGTGTGCGGGCCAGCATCTGGAGGCGTGTCACGAAGCCGTCGCCGTTGGCGACGTGCTTGAGGAGGGTGCCGAAACGGTCGACCAGGGCCTCCTGGTCCTCGCTGTCGCGCAGGCCGACGCCGGGGCCCTCGATCTCAATCGCCGCGGTGACCGTACGGCGGTCGGCGTGCAGCAGTACGGCGATCTCGTCGGGGCCGAACGGCGCGGCGAGCCAGCTGATCCGGCCGATGCCGGGCGGCGGCCCGATCTCCACCTCACGCCCGTCGGCGCTGACACCCGCCTCCATGGCTGCGGAACGGTAGGCCGTGCCGCGGCGCAGGGTGCGCTTGAAGCTGCGGTTGATCTCGAACCACTTGTAGAAGGTGCGGCCCTTGTAGGGGACGTACACGACGGCCAGGGCCAGCAGGGGGAAGCCCATGAGTGCCACGATCCGCAGGGAGAGGACCGGGACGAGGAGCCCGCTCATCATGCCGAGGAACGCTCCGGCGATGATCAGGGCGATCTCGCCCGTCTCACGGTTCTTGCCGACGATCGCGTTCGGCCGGGCGCGGCCGATGAGATACGTGCGGCGGGGCGCGATCGGGTGGGACTGAGTCGTCAACGCCCTCCACCTCCTGTGCTCGTGTTACCTGTGCTGCCTGAACCGCCGCGTGGGGAGCGGCTGCCGTGGGGGGTGCCGGAGGTGGGTCCGGCACCGCTGCGGGGCGAGGGCGCGGAGCCGCCGCCCGTGGTCCGGGAGCTGTGGGCGGCGACACCGCCGCTGGCCGGGTTGGCGGGGCGGGCGCCTCCGCCCCCGCCTTCGCCGCCTCCGCTGCGGCCGCTGTGGGTCTTGATGCCCTGGGAGACGAGAGCCGCGGGCGAGCTGATCATCGCGGCGGCCTGGGAGCCGTCGGTGGCCTGCTTGCGGTTCGTTCGGGCGCCCTGGATCTCGTCACCGAAGCCGGGGACGAAACGGTAGATCATCGCGGAGGCGAAGATGGCCAGGAGGATGATGGCCAGGCCGGACACGACGGCGGAGAAGGCGTTCGGCCCGTCGTCCGCGGAGAGCGCCCCGGCCAGTCCCAGCACGATGACGATGACGGGCTTCACCATGATCACGGCGATCATGATGCCCGCCCAGCGGCGGACGTGGCCCCACATGTTCTTGTCGACGAGCCCGGAGTAGACGACGACACCCAGCAGGGCACCGACGTAGAGCAGGGCGGCCCGGATCACGAGCTCGAGCCACAGGATGCCGGCGGCGAGGATCGACACGAGCGAGACGACGATGAGCATGATCGGCCCGCCGCCGATGTCCGTGCCCTTCTTCAGGGCCTCGGCGAACGATCCGAAGAACACGTCGGTCTGCCCGCCCGTCGCTGCGGAGATGACCTCGGTGACGCCGTCGGTGGCCGAGACCACCACGTAGAGGATGAGCGGGGTGAAGGCCGAGGCCAGGACCGTGAGCCACAGGAAGCCGATGGCCTCGGAGATCGCGGTGGTGAAGGGCACGCCCCTGATGGCGCGCTTGGCCACGGCGAAGAGCCACAGGACCAGGGTCAGGATGGTGGACGCGGCGAAGACGACGGCGTACTGGGTGCGGAAGGTGGGATTGGTGAAGTCGACGGTCGCCGTGCTCTCCACGGCCTCGCTGAGCTTGCCGACGAGGTACGCGGCGGCGTCGGCGCAGCCGCGGGCGAGGGAGGTGAGGGGGTCGAGGGCGTCGTCGGCGACGGCGGGCGTGCTGCGTGGGGCGCTGTCGCCGCCATCGCAGTAATCCCGTGCCGGGCCCGCGATCAGTTCGCAGGGGTCGCTACTACCTGACGGCGACGGAGTAGGGCTGGGTGCTGCCGAGGCGCGGGTTGCGAGCAGGATCAGCACAGCCTGTACGGCGCCGAACACACCGATGCTGTTGCGCACGCGAGTTCGAGGGCTACCGGGCATAGGTGAACCCTCCGAACTGATTTACTGCATCGGCAATTTCATCGGAGCCGGAGACGGGGTTGTCACCCGTCACCGGCGTCGGTCCTTCCTGCTGACCGGTCTCCAGGACCTTCCAGTCCGTCCCGTCCCACTTGAGGGTCATCGAAACGGTGAACCATCCGTTCGTGACGGGCTTGGTCGAGGTGTCACCGGTCAGGCCGAACAGGCCTGAGCACCAGACATCAATCTGGGCAGTGTCCGCCGAATAGCTTCTGACCTTCGTACCGGCTGGAAGAGTTCGGTTGACGAACGTCGAGCCGGTCGGAGCGCTTCCGTCCGCACTGAGACCGATCTGTGTGACGAACTGTTCCGAGTAGTCGGCATCGAAGCCTGCCTGAAGATCGTCGACTCTGCTGGCATCCGCGATCGCCTGGACAATGCCGTGTCGCCGGGCTTTGTTGAACATGCCATCCGACCCCAGCGCCACCGCGTAGTTCGCCGCCGCGCTCTGCGCCCCCTGCTCGTCGTGCGCGAAGCCCGAGGCGATCGTGCCGTTCTTGCCCTGGACCGGCTTCGTGCCCGTCGCGGCGGTGGGTCCTGCCTCCGCCGTGTCCGTCTTCTGCCCGCCGTCGCTGCCCGAGGCCCCGCCCCCGCCCTGGTTCGCGAACGCGATCGCCGCGATCAGCAGCACGACCACGCCCACCACCATGATCAGTGAGCGTGAGTTCCGTGCGGGCCGGCGGCCGTAGCCGTCGCCGTCGTCGGCGCCGCCGGGCAGGCGCGTGCGCGTCTGGCGGGTGCCGCCGAGCGTGCTGTACACGTCGTCCGGCCGGGCACCCGGATCGCTCCCGTATCCGCGCTCATCACCCTGGCTCATGCCGCGTCCGCCCCCTCAGCCGTGTGCAGTTCCGCGTGGTACGACGGTAGCGGTGCTGGGTGCCGCGTGGACGCGGTGTGGTGACTCGACATCAGGGGACGCAACCTCTGCCGGTGGGCACGACGGACGGATGGTGTGGGGTGGGCGGGGAGGGACCCGGGGGCAGGGTGGGGGACTGGCGGACGGTCAGACAGCCATCCCGTACACGATGGTGAAGAGCGTGCCCAGCGACCCGATGATGAAGACGCCGGTCAGCCCTGCCACGATCAGGCCCTTGCCCTGTTCCGCGCTGAAGGTGTCGCGCAGCGCCGTCGCGCCGATGCGCTGCTTGGCCGCACCCCAGATCGCGATGCCCAGACAGAGCAGGATGGCGATCGCCATCACCACTTCGATCATGATGCGCGCCTCGTTGCCCAGGGTCCCGAACGGCCCCCAGTTCGGGGCGATTCCGCCGATGATGGTGGTGATGTCGCCCTTTTCCGCTGCCAGGTTCATGTAAGTCACCGCCCCTGTCGGGTAGTTCGCAGCCCGCGCCGTGCGACACGAGTCGGTCTCTATCTTCGCTGATGAAACCGGCATCGCACGACGCCTTCCCGGGTCTCTTTACCCGGATCTCGCACGTTTGACCGGAGGAGGCGCCCTGACCTGCGGCTCCTGTCAGGATCCTCTTGCATATGCATGGTTACTCTGTGTATCACGCGCTGTGACGGCTAGCAACGACGGGGGCCACGGGTTCGGTGTCGGTTGATGCGTTCACGGGAGGCGCGGGATTCGTACGCGCTGTTCGAGAGCCGTGTGCGCTCCGGTGGCTTCAGGCCGACGGTCCGTCAGGCTCCGCCGGAAGAGGGTGGTCAGGCGGCGGAGGGTGGAGCACCGTGCGTAAGGGCGCCGGGCCTCGTGGTGGTGTGGTCCAGTGGGGTGGTGGCTTGAAGTCGCACCAGGAGCCGTCGAACGGGAACGCCTTGGACTCGGCGAGCCGGGCCACCCGTTCTCCCTCGGCGCGGATCTCCGGCGCCTCCCGAGTGGACCAGTAGGCGGGGTGCCCGGTCTTCTCGACGAACGACCGCTCGTCCTTCCATTTCCAGCTCCGGTCCGCCGCCACGGTGATGTCCAGCTCGTGATCGGACACGTCGATGTCGTCGCCGTGGTGGGTGCGGTGCTCCAGGTTCACGTACCAGCCACCGAACTTCTGCTTCCTCCCGAAGAACCAGAACACCGCGTGCCGGGCCCCGGCCGGCTGGTGGATGAGGGCGCTGCCCATGGGCCACCGGCCGGTCCTCGCCGGGTAGCCGTGGGCGGGCCGGTCCTCGGGGGCGATGTCCCTGAGATGAGCGCCACGGGGCAGCCGCGTACGCCACATCGGTGTGCCGGTCTCCAGCCACAGGAACTGGCCTTCGTCCGTGCGTTCGACCAGGCGTACGGGTACCGAGGAGCTCAGGTGGCCGCCGATGAAGAGGTTCCAGCGGAGGATGCGGCCCGCCGTCACCCCGGTCCCTGCATCGCGTCCGGCTGTCCTCATCGGGTGAGGAGTGCCAGGTCGCCCGCCGTGAGCCGCAGGGCGCCGGCGGCCACGTTCTCGGCGAGATGGTCAGGGTTACCGGTGCCGGGGATGGCCAGCACGTGCGGTCCCTGGTGGAGGGTCCAGGCGAGCCGCACCTGTGCGGGCGTCGCCCCGTGCCTGCGGGCGACGGTCAGCACCGCCTCGCTCTCGGCGCGGCTCGCTCCGCCCTCGCGGCCCTCTCCCGCGATGGCGAAGAACGGTACGAATGCGATGCCCTGGTCACCGCAGGTGCGCAGGAAGGCGTGCTGGTCGGCCGGGGCGTCGATGCCGTACGCGTTCTGTACGCAGACCACGGGCGCGATGGCCCGGGCCTCGTCGAGCTGTTCCGGCGAGGTGTTGGAGATCCCGAGGTGGCGGATGAGCCCGGCCTCGCGGAGCTCCGAGAGGGCGCCGAAGTGGTCGGCGACGGACGCGGAGGCCTGGCCGGCCGGGAGGCGCAGGTTCACCACGTCCAGGTGGTCGCGGCCGAGCTGGCGCAGGTTCTCCTCGACCTGGCCGCGCAACTGCTCCGGAGTGGCCCAGGCCCAGGCGCCGGAGGGGTCTCGGCCGGGCCCGACCTTCGTGGTGATGACCAGGTCGTCGGCGTACGGCGCGAGCGCGCTGTTGATGAGTTCGTTGGCCGATCGCAGGGGTGAGAAGTAGAAGGCGGCCGTGTCGATGTGGTTCACGCCGAGGTCGACGGCGCGACGCAGGACGTGCAGCGCCCGGCCCCGGTCGCTGGGGGTCGCGTCGGCGAAAGCCGTGCCGTTCTGGGGGAGGCGCATGGAGCCGAAGCCGATGCGGTTGACCGTCAGGTCGCCGAGCTTCCAGGTGCCGGACGCCGATGCGGTGATCGTTTCCGATGATGAGGCCATCATCGGATTCTTTCACCGGGTGTCAGGTTTGTTAGGTCTTCCCGGCGTTGCTGTGCCGGAAGCCGGACCTGCCGGCCGTGTTGCCGCCGTGCTGCCGGTCAGGTGGAGGGCGAGCCGGCCGGTGGCGGGTGTGGTGCCCGGAAGGTGAACGCTTCGGGACCTTCGCCGGTCTCGCGGATCAGGGCGACCCGGTCCATCGCCTCGTCGACGCTCGGGCGGTGTCCTGCGGGGACCCACCACAGGGCGTGGTGGAAGTCGGCGAGACGCTCGAACCACTCCCGGCGGCGGGCCAGCACCTTGAGGTGCGCGCTGCGGTACGTGTAGTCCTGCAGGGCTTCGACGGATTCCCAGACGGAGCAGTTGATCAGGAACAAGTCGTCGTCGTCCTGGGGGCGCAGGCCCGTCGAGTCGGCTCCGCCGTCGTCGACCATGCGCCAGACGAAGCCGGGGGACCGGTCGGCGAGGGCGTTGATCTCCGGGAGGTGCGCGACGAAGTCCGCCAGTTGGGGACTGTCGAGCGGGGCGAGCATGCGCCCGACGTTGACCTGGGCGAGGTGGAATGCGTTCACGGGGCCAAGCATGCCCGGGTGGACGTTCTAAAGTCAATGAAATTTATTTTTAGAGGTTCCAGACCTTTCTAGACCTCCCGGGCTGCTCGCAGGGACACGCAGCACCCGTGCGGAAGCGGATCCATCTCCGCGTTCCAGTCGTCACCCGCCGGGAGTCCGGCGAGGAGACCCTCGATCCCGGCCAGGTTCATTCCGCAGACCAGGGCGGGGAACTGATCCGCCAGCGCGTGGAACGGGCAGTTGTTCAGCCGCACCTTCTCGCCGTCCCGGTACGGCTCGTAGCCGCGTGCACGCAGGGCCTCGACCGGATCGGTCTCCCCGCCCGGCGCGCCGCCCTCGGACTCACCCGCCGCCCTTGCCGCCGCCTGCAGATCCGCGTCGAGCCCGGCCCGTTCCACCACCTCGGCGAGGAGCCGGCTCACCGTGTCGTAGGAGCGGGGCGGCACGGACACCGCGTGCTCGCCCTCGGCGCGCCGGTACATCTTCGAGGGCCGCCCGGCGCCCGGCCCGCTGCGCCCCGAAAGCCGCCGGAAGCAGACCTCCAGCAGCCCCGCCTCGACCAGTTTGTCCAGGTGGAACGCCGCCAGTGAACGGGAGATCCCGGCCGCCTCGGCCGCCGCGTCACGCCCCACCTCGCCCGGCGTCGCGGTGACGTGCCGGTACAGTCCACGCCGCACCGGGTCTCCCAGCACGACCAACGCCTCGAGGGCGGAATCCTCACTGCTGCTCACGGCACGATTCTAAGACCAACGGCGGTTGGTGCTACCGGGCGGCGGAGGCCGACCGTCGGGCGGGGCGGCTCCGTCAGGGCCTTCCGCGCAGGACAGCTGTGAAGCTGCGGCCGTAGGCCTGGCGGGTCGTGATGTCGATGCGGGTGCCGCCGGACACATGGCGGACGCGGACTCCGGAGTCCGCCGAGACGCGCCGCAGACGCCGTCCGTGGAGGGTGACCGATACGGAGCTCCGCGTCGTCGTGGGGTCGGACACCGCGACGCAGTACGTGCCGTCCCCGGCCCGCCGCAGCATGACCGACGCCGGGCCGTCGACCGATAGGCGTCCCACCCGGTGTGCGCCCGGAGTGAAGGCATTGGCGGCGGTGATGCCCAGGCCGGTGTGCGCCGCGGCCTGGAGGCGGACCGTGTTGGACAGGACGGTGAGCGGGCCGTGGGCGTAGGACGCCAGTTGCCGCGCGGAGGCGTTCGGGACGAGGGCGTGCGCCATGGAGGCGGGCGGTTCTCCCGCAGCCTGTTCGTAGGACAGTGTGAAGACCTGCTTGGTCACCGCGGTGTCCGCGTTGGCGAGACGGACGAGGCGCCTGCTGCGCGTGACCGTGTCGAGGGCGACGGTCACCGGCGGGCCGGACAGGAAGACGTACCCGACCGCGGTCCTCTGCTCCTCGTCGGCGTACCGCAGCCAGGCGGGCGGTGTGGACGCGGCCCGCTGCCAGGGGGTTCCGTCGCGGAGGCCGCCGGTGAGGACGACGGGTGAGGAGGGGGCGGCGATGCGGCTGTCGACCGTGGTGGTCACCGCGCGGCCGGCCGGACCGGTCACGCCCGCCGAGAGTACGAGGATCTCGTCGTCGAACATGAACCACGACCTGGTGGCGTCGGCAGCCCGGTACGCGACGAAGTCCTCGGGCAGCTTCCCCGCCTGCTGGGCGGCGTACGCGGCGTCGTCGGACAGCACGAGACCGGCGGCCCCGTAGGCACCGAGACGCGCGCCGCCGGAGAACCCGTGGGTGGCCCGTGGGAAGTAGACGTACGTGTTCTGCGACTCGGAGGACGAGGTGAAGCCGTGCTCGGGGCTGTCGTACCAGAGGGTGCCGTAGAGCTCGGGGACGGTGCGCCGCGTCTCGACGGGTGCGGTGACGCCCGCGAGGCGGTGCGGCTCGACGGCGGTGAAGTAGTCGACGCCGAACGCCTGCCTCTGGTCCGCGCCGGAGAGGTAGAGGTAGTGGGCGCCGGTGCCCTGGAACCAGGGCATCAGGTTCTCGCCGCTCATGTACTCGTACATGCTGATGCGCGCGGAGCTGCGGGCGAGGGCGAAGGCGTAGCCGGGACGGCGGTGGACGGTGCGGTCCATCGCGTTGAACGCGGCGTGCGAAGCGGCGGGCGTGAGGTCCCTGGCGGGAGCGGACGAGGCCAGGATGTCGGCGTAACGGGCGATGCTGACGGGGGAGACGAAGGACGTCGTGTCGATTCCCGCCCTCGCGGTCTGCCGGATGTGTCTGACGTATCCCTCGAGCGCCTCGGTGTCGCCGCCGGACGTGTGCGCGGAGAGGTCGACGACGGCCTCCACGACGGCGGTGACGTCCGCGTACCCCGTGCCGGTCCGTGAGACGGCACGCCCCTTGACTATCTCCATCATCCAGCCCTCGAAGACCAGCGGGGCGAAGCTGTCGGTGACCCAGTTCCGCACGACGCCGGTCAGGCTGTCGCCGGGGACGTAGCCGGTGCCGTCGAGCATCTTGATCGTCTGGACGATCCGGGTGAGCAGGCCCTTGCCGTACGAGCCCGTGTAGGCCACCGAGCCGTGCTGGACGAAGGAGCCGTCGGCGTAAAAGCCGTCGGTGACCCCGTGGCGGGGCCGGTACGGGTCGATCGTCGAGAAGACGGTCAGCTGGTCGGCGAGGGCTTTGGTGATGCGTGCGTCGTCGGCGAGCAGGGCGCCCTGGAGGATCCGGTTCGTCGTGATGTCGGCGAGGTTGGCGCCGGTGTGGAAGCGCGAGTCGAGGTCGACGTCGCCGTCCTCGCCGTTGCGCAGGTACGCGTCCATGGACGCGACGTACGCCGCTGGGAGCTCCGGCCGGTACGCCGCGACCTCGTCCCTCAGGAGGACCAGGGTCCTGGTCGCGTGGGCCGGGATCCCGATCTCCCAGTGGAACCAGTTGCCGTAGTAGCCCTTCGACTGGTCACCGAACCAGCCCTCGTGGAGGGCGGCCAGGCCGTCGACGACCCGGCGCCGGATCTCCGGGTCGCCGGAACCGCCGGTACCGGGTAGACAAGCGGCCAGGGCGATCTCGTAGAGGTACTGGTACGACGTGCTCAGGTTGGGGTCGCTCGTGCCGAGCGGCAGTCCCTCGAAGAGCTCGCCGTGCCCGGCACCGTCCATCGCTGCGAGCCGGGCACGCGCCGTCGCCCGCAGGGAGGCGAGCTTCGGGGCGACCTCGGGCCGGGCGTTGGACGCGGTGGTGCCCGTGAGGACCGCGACGGTGTTGCGGAGGAGGGCGGTCCGGTCCGCGTCCGGGGATGCCGGTGAGCCCGAGGCGGCGGGCCGTCCCGGCCGGGGCTCTGCCCCGGCCCGCAGGGCCTGGGAGATCGCCCAGAGCGTGGCCGCCGGGATCACGGTCAGTGCGGATCGACGCGAGAGCTCCACCAGCACGCTCCAGAATCCGGCGCGTAAGCGCTTGTTCCCCGTGCGCCCAGCCAAGCAACGGTCGCTCGGCGGTGTCAACGGCAGGGACCGTTGTCAGTGGCCTCGATTACGGTCGGTGGCATGACGACTCCTGCGACGGCTCCTGCCGACGGCCACCATGTCATCCAGGTCCGCGGCGCGCGCGAGAACAACCTCGCGGATGTGTCGCTGGACATCCCGAAGCGCCGGCTGACCGTGTTCACCGGGGTGTCGGGGTCGGGGAAGTCCTCGCTGGTCTTCGGCACCATCGCGGCCGAGTCCCAGAGGCTGATCAACGAGACGTACACCGCCTTCGTCCAGTCGTTCATGCCGGCGCTGGGGCGGCCCGACGTGGACGCCCTGCACAATCTGAGCGCCGCGATCGTGGTCGACCAGGAGCGGATGGGAGCCAACTCGCGCTCGACCGTCGGCACCGCCACCGACGCGTACACGATGCTGCGGATCGTCTTCTCGCGCCTCGGCACTCCCCACATCGGCACGTCGGGGGCCTTCAGCTTCAACCTCCCGGAGGGTATGTGCCCGCGGTGCGAGGGAGTCGGCGAGATCTCGGACATCGACATCGACCAGCTGGTCGACCGTGAGAAGTCGATGAACGAGGGCGCCATCACCGTGCCCAACTTCGCTGTGGACTCCTGGTACTGGCAGGTCATGGCCCGGTCCGGTTTCTACGACCCGGACAAGAAGCTCAAGGACTTCACGGAGCAGGAGTGGGCCGACTTCCTCCACAAGCCGCAGACCAAGGTGAAGGTGGACAGCAACAACCTCACGTACGAAGGGCTCGTCCAGAAGGTCCAGCGGACGATACTCAGCAAGGACCGCGACGCGATGCAGCCGCACCTCCGCGCCTTCGTCGACCGGGCCGTGGTCTTCCGCGAGTGCCCGGACTGCGGAGGGACGCGGCTGACGGCCGCCGCCCTGTCGTCGAGGATCGACGGGGTGAACATCGCGGAGTGCGCCGCCATGCAGATCAGCGACCTCGCCGCGTTCGTCGGGCGCATGGACGACCCCGGTGTGGCGCCGCTGCTGACCGGACTGAAGGACCTTCTGGACTCACTCGTCGAGATCGGCCTCGGCTACCTCAGCCTGGACCGGCCGGCCGGCACGCTGTCGGGCGGTGAGGCGCAGCGGGTGAAGATGGTGCGGCACCTCGGATCCAGCCTGACGGATGTCACCTACGTCTTCGACGAGCCGACCATCGGGCTCCACCCCCATGACATCCGCCGGATGAACGACCTGCTGCTGCGCCTGCGCGACAAGGGGAACACCGTGCTCGTCGTCGAGCACAAGCCCGAGGTGATCGCGATCGCGGACCATGTCGTCGACCTCGGGCCGGGTGCCGGGACGGACGGCGGGCGGATCTGCTTCAGCGGTGACGTCGCCGGGCTGCGGGCCTCGGGCACCCTGACCGGGCGCCACCTGGAACACCGTGCGCGGCTGCGGGACGAGGTGCGCAAGCCGACCGGGCAGCTGTCCATCGAGGGGGCGGACCTGCACAATCTCCAGGATGTGAGCGTCGACATCCCGCTCGGCGTCCTGACCGTCGTCACCGGGGTGGCGGGGTCGGGCAAGAGCTCCCTGATCCACGGCAGCCTGCCCGCCGGGCAGGGCGTGGTGGTCGCCGACCAGACACCGATCCGTGGCTCACGACGCTCGAACCCGGCGACGTACACCGGTCTGCTCGGCCCGATCCGGACGGCCTTCGCCAAGGCCAACGGCGTCAAGGCTGCGCTCTTCAGCGCCAACTCGGAGGGCGCCTGCCCCAAGTGCAACGGGCTCGGGCTCGTCTACACCGACCTCGCCATGATGGCCGGAGTCGCTTCGGTGTGCGAGGAGTGCCAGGGAAAGCGGTTCACGCCTCAGGTGCTCACCTACACCCTGCACGGCAAGAACATCAGCGAGGTCCTGGCGATGTCGGTGGCGGAGGCCCATGACTTCTTCACGTCCGGTCAGGCCCGCGCGATCCTCGGACGGCTGCGTGACGTGGGGCTCGGCTACCTCCGGCTGGGCCAGCCGCTGAACACCCTGTCCGGTGGAGAGCGCCAGCGCCTCAAGCTCGCCATCCACATGGCGGAGAAGGCCGCGACGTACGTACTCGACGAGCCGACCACCGGACTGCACATGGCCGACGTGGACCAGCTCCTCGCACTGCTCGATCGGCTGGTCGACGCGGGCAACACGGTGATCGTCATCGAGCACCACCAGGCGGTGATGGCTCACGCGGACTGGATCGTCGACCTCGGCCCCGGGGCCGGGCACGACGGGGGCCGGGTGGTCTTCGAGGGGACTCCGGCCGACCTGGTCGCCGACGGTGGCACGCTCACCGCGCGCCACCTGCGGGAGTACGTCGAGGGCTGACGGGGCGCTGACCGCCGTGGGCAGGGGTTTGTGCGTCGCGCCGGCCCGAGACGGGCGGTGACGGGCTCGGCCGTCCGGCACGGCGGTATCACCGTGGGCGGGTGTCCTCCACCTGTCCGGACGGCAGGTGCGCGACGATCAGCACGACCGCGCTCAACAGGAACACCCGGGTCGCCGCTTCCAGCCCGTTCCAGTCCGCCGACTGCCACATGGAGAACCACTCACCGCCGATCGCGATGAATCCGGCGCCGAAGAGCAGCATCAGCATGAGCGTGCCGTACGTCGTCATGCGACGCGCTGCCGTGTGGTCCCGGCGTATCCACAGCCAGGTGGCATGGAGCAGTACGAGCGCGGCCACCGTCTCCCACACGATGATCAGGACGTACGCGGCGTCCTGGACGGTCTTGTCCGTGATCGCCCGCCACATCACGTCGTCGTCCTTGAAGGTCGTGTCCATCGCGAGCACGTGACGCACGAACTGCTGGTTGGTGCCGAAGTCGGTGATGTTCCCGAAGGCGACGAGAGCGATGTAGAGGGCGAGGACGCCCGTGAGGGCGGTGGCGGCGAGGGAGAGGGTGTGCCTGCTGCTGGTCATGAGCACACCCTTCCCCGGGCCGTCACCGGTCAGTCAACCAGTGGGCCTGCCCGGTGGGTTGCCCAGGCGTGCGTGGCAAGGCGGCTGTTGAGTACGTCAGTTGCCTGTGGCGGTGTCGTGGGCGTCCGTGAAGTGGTCGAACTCGCCCGCCACGACGCCCTGGGTGAACACCTTCCACTTCTCCGCGGTGGTGGTCACCACCGTGTCCGGGTCGCCGGTTCCACGGAGGTGCACGAGGCCTCCGGGGGCGAACGCGATCTCGATCCACGGGCCGGTCCCCTCCGCGTTCTCCGGGGCGGCGCGGGTCCAGGTGAGGCCGGCCGGGGTATCAGTCACGGGCGTCGGCCTCCTTCACGGTGCGGATGAGGGCGGCCAGGGCGGACGGGGTGGTCCGGAGTATCGCGCCGCCGGGGTCGCTGCTCTCGGTCACTGCGACGAGGTTCTGGTCGGCGGCGACGTGTATGCACGAGTTGCCCTGGGCGCAGTAGGACGACTTCTGCCAAACAAGTGCTGACATGGCGGATCCCTCACAGATTCCGGGCGATGGCGCTGATGAAGTCGCGCGAGTCCATGGGTGGAAGCGCGATGGCCTCGATGCGGCTCAGCAGCACGCGGTACTTCTGCAACTGCTCCTCCGCGTCGAGGAAGACGGGACCGTGCGACTGATCGAGATTGACGCTGTCGAGCTGCTGTACGGCACCGTTGATGTAGTAGATCGACTGCCCCGAGCCGGCGAACGCTCCGGCTGAGAACGGAATGACCTGGAGCCGGACGTGGGGGCGCTCGCTCATTTCCGCCAAGTGCTCGAGCTGGCGGCGGGCCACTTTCGGGCCGCCGAACTGCATCCGCAACGCGGCCTCGTGGATGACCACGCGCTGGACGGTCGGCGGATCGCGGAAGAGGACCGACTGCCGCTTGATGCGGAATGAGACGCGGTGCTCGATTTCGGGTGGTGAGAGCTCCGGCGCGTCCTGGCGGAAGACCTCGCGGGCATGCTCAGACGTCTGGAGGAGGCCGGGGATGTGGACGGTGACGGAAGTGCGCAGCTGCTCCGCGTGATGCTCGGCTTCGGCGAGGTCCAGGAGGGGCGCGGGCAGCAGATCCCGGTACTCCTCCCACCAGCCGCGCGTACGGTCGCTTGTCATACCGCAGAGCGCCTCGACCACTTCGGTGTCGGCGCACCGGTAGTGGTCGGCCAGGGTGCGGACCCTTTCCGGGCTCACCCCGACGCGGCCGGCTTCCATGTTGCTGATCTGGTTCTGCTTCACGCCCAGGAGTCGGCCGGCCTGCGTCGCGGTGAGTCCGGCTACTTCACGGAGCTTGCGCAGTTCGCTGCCGAGACGCAGTTGGCGTCCCGTCGGGTTGCTTCTCACCGGTCGGTTCGCCCCCTTGAACGTCTTGTCACCCACACGGGTAGAAGTGCACTCATTAGCCAGCTTTCGGTTAATACATTAGCCAGCCCTGACTACCGTGGGCTCCAGGCCACCTGCCCGGAAGTACCCCGCTCGACGGAGCGGTCTCGTCACCGGGCCATGCGACACGCACATCCCCACACTCCTCCGTGAACGGAGACTTCCATGGCTCTGGCCACCGTAACGCCGCCCTGGGCGTACACCCTCCAACTTCCGCAGGATCCCCGTGGGCCCGGGATCGCGCGGGCCACTCTGCGGACCGTGCTGCTGGTGCACGGGATGCGGGATCTCATCGACACCGCCGAACTGCTGGCGGGCGAGCTGGTCACCAACGCCTACAGGCACTCCTCGGCGCCCTACTCGCTCCGGCTGCGCGGAGCGGGGCGGGACCGGGTGCGGGTCGGGGTGTGGGACAGCAACCCGGTGATCCCGGATCCGTTCGCCCGAGGCGGCATGGACGAGCCGGGCGCTCCGGCCGAGCGGGGGCGAGGGCTTCAGCTCGTACGGGAGTGCGCCGAGAGCTGGGGCGCGTACCCGATCAGGGGCGGACTGCCGGGGCAGGGCGGGAAGGTGCTGTGGGTGGAGTGCACGGCTCCGCGCCACCCCTGATCGGGCCCGGCGGGATCAGCCGGTGGTGTACCGGGCCTCGAAGGCCCGGAAGGACTGCTCCTGACGCCATTCCAGGCGCGCCTTCGGGTTCTGGGCGGTGAACCGGGCGCAGCGTGCCGAATCGGGGGCCTGGCACTCCGCGACCGGGCGGAAGCCCTGCCGTACGGGGTCGGGGCGCCACAGGCTGCGGCCCGGCAGGAAGGCGTACTCCAGGGACGCCCGGGCAAGGTCCTTCAGCTCCGGGTAGCCGAGCCCGTAGGTGACGGCCGCCCGCCGGTACTCCTGGCCGATGTCACCGCGCGACACCCCGGGGTCGTCGGTGGACAGCACCACCGGGACTCCGTACTTCCGGTAGACGGGGAACGGGTGGTCGTCGCCCTCGACCTGGAGGATCTGCGCGTTGCTGGTGAGGGGGACCTCGACGGCGATCTGGCGGCGTGCCATGTCGCGTGCCAGGCGCTGCCAGTCGTCCTCCTGCACGAGGTCGACGCCGTGGCCGATGCGTTCGGCCTGGCCGGTGCGTACGGCGTCGTCGATGTGGAAGGTCAGGTCGTCGGGCTTCACCAGGCCGGCGACGAGCTCGCCGGCGTGCAGGGTGATGTGGGCATCCGGATAGACGCCGTGCAGGTAGTTCAGCATGCGCATGTGCAGGCGGTAGTCGCGCAGGGAGATCTCGCCGTCCTCCGGCTGGACCAGGTTCACGGCGACGAAACGCCGGTCTCGTTCGGCCAGGCGGAGGCCTAGGGCGATCTGGGTGAAGACGCGTTCCGGGGCGCTGTTGCGCGACACCTGGGACACCCAGCGCACCGTGATCCGGCATGCCGGGCGGGGAGCGGTGGTCGCGCAGTGCGCGGTCTCGCGGAACTCCGCGTCGGCGGTGTCGGCTTCCTGCTCGGCGGTCGACACCAGCTTGTCCAGCCTGCCGCCGGCGAGAAGCTTGCGGTGCAGGGCGGCGAGGTCCGCGTCCCAGCCGACGTCGGCTGCCAGCTGCCTCGCTCCCGCGGAGGCGGGGCTGACCATGGTCTCCAGATACGTCTGGTTCTGCGCCGCCGCCGTGCCCGCCACATCGGCGAGCATCTTCCCCCGGTGCGAGGTCGCGGCCCCGAACTTGCCGAACGTGGCGAAGAAGTGGTCGTGGCCCGACTCCCCCTGGGGGAAGTCCTGCATGGACCAGGCCCGGATGATCTTCTGTCGGAAGCCGGCGTCCGTGAGCGCGTCGGCGGCGGGCCGGGTGCCGGCGGCACACGGCGGCGCGACGGCGGTCATCGTGGCGTCGATGCACAGCCCGTCGTCGGCCGCGAGCTGGATGAGGTACTCGGTCCGTACCGCACCGGACAGGTGATTGTGCAGGTCACCGCCCTTGGGAAGATCACGGAAGAAGCGGGCCGCCTCCGTGGGATGGGTGTTCAGCCAGGCAGCCGTGCGGGCCTCGGCGGGGGTGGTGGTCCTGGGCGGCGGTACGGAGACCGTAGCGGCGGCCCGTGCGGAGGGGCCGGTGGGCAGGGACGCGGCGAGAGCCGCCGCTGCGAGCCCGGTGGCTGTCAACAACCGGCGGAGTCGCGCTGAGTTGTGGTGTACGGAGATCACGCCTCGCATGATCACGAAGAGTGGCGCGCGTGACCCGGGAGCGCGTGGGCCAAGCCCCGTAAACCATCCGTCCGGGGGACAGCCGACCGCCCGGGCTGTCAGGCGCGCAGCTCCGGGGGGAAACCGGTCCACCGCAGGTCCGCCGGCAGGTGGCCCATGTCGTTGACCATGAGCGGGGAGGCGGGGCTGCCGGGCGCGTAACGGATCACGGTCAGCGCGGCGTTGGCGTGATTGAGGCCCAGCCAGCGCCAGGCGGGAGCGTCGAGGGCGGCCCGTACCAGCCAGGCGGCCAGGAACGCGTGGGTGATGAGCAGCTCGTGGCGGGGCTCGTCACCGTCCACGGCCCCGGTGAACCGTGCTTCCGCCGCGCGCGCGAGCTCCGGGCCGTGGCGGCGCTCGTGCTCCGGGAACTGCTCCAGGAACGTGAGGAACCGGTCCGCCGACTCCCTCGGAAGCTCGTCCCGGCGCGGGACGTACGGGACGTAGTCCCCGGCCGGCTCCGACACCACCAGGGGGATGTCCTGCCCGAGCCGCTCGTGGGCCAGCCGGGCGGTCTGCGCGGCGCGGGGGAGCGGGCCGTGGTGGACGGCGGAGAGGGGTATGTCCCGGAGCCGCTCACCGAGGAGAGCTGCCTGGTGCCGACCCCGGTCCGTCAGCTCGGTCTCGTCCGGGGACGCCTCGCCGTGCCGTGCGATGTACAGGAAACGGGTGGATACCGGGGTCGGGGCGACGGTGGTCATGGTGGGCCTTTCGGCTGGTGGTGCGGATGCAGGGGTTGACGGTCTCCTCCTCCGGCCGGTTCCGGGCTCCGGTCGGGATCGGGGCCGCGCGGGGTCGCGCGTTCGGGTGATGCCGGAACGGGCGCGTCCTTGTCGCGACAGGGGGCCCGGCTCCTGTCGTCGGAATGCCGGGCGTGTCGGGTACGCCGCGTTTGGCACAGTGCCGCTCCGTGACCGAGGAACGGGGTGAGCGGGATGACCGTGGTGCAGGGGCTGAGTGACCCGGTGGGACCGGCGGGCGGGGGCGGCCAGGGGCCGAGGCTGAAGCACAGCGACGGGCCGTGGCTGCGGGCCGCCGGGGGTGCGGACGAGCTGGTGTCCCATCTGGGACCGGTGCGGGGTGAGTTGGCAGTGGCCCATCAGGGACTGCTGGCGGGTGCGGGCCGGCTGACCGCGCTCGCGGAGTTGGCGGCCGTACGGGAGTCCTGGGAACGGCGGATCCAGGCGGCCCAGGGCGAGTGCGGCAGCCTCGCGGCCAAGCTGCGGGACGTCGCACGTACTCAGGGCGCCACGAACGAGGCCGTCAGGTCGTCCTTCGCCGGGGTGTTCCCGCGCACGGGTGCCGAGCAGTGACTCCGACGCTGACCTGGACGCAGTTACGGGACCTGAAGTGCGCCGAGCTGGAAGGCGCGGCGGACGGCTGGGGCAGGTCGAGCAACCGGGCCGACGCGGCACGGGACCGCGTCGAGCAGCAATTGCTCACCGGGCTCCGCGACACGCAGGAGGGTGAGGCGGCGCAGGCGGCCGTCACGCGGCTGCGACAGCTCGGGCGCAACTTCCAGTACGTCTACACCGAGTGCGGGCTGCTCCGCACGACGCTGAACTCCCTGGCCCACGAGATGAGGACCCAGCAGCGGGCCCTGAACGAAGCGCTCGACGACGCGGCGGCGCTGAGGTTCACGGTGCAGGCGGACGGGACGGTGACGTATCCGGCGGCAGGGGAAGGGCTGATCGACGGCTCGCCACTGCAAGGCGGTACGGCGTCGTCGAGCGGGACGCCTGGGCTGGTACAGCCCACGGGCCTGGTCGCCCCCAACCCCAACGCTGCGAAGGCCCAGGACATCGCCGACCGGGTGGCCGGGGCGGCGCGGGCGGCGGCCGAGATCGACTGGCGCTACGCGGGGATCCTGCGCCGGCTGAAGGCGGAGGAGGGCCTGAAGGTTCCGGACTCCACCTGGAAGGACGCGGCGGGCGACGCGGCGGAGGTCCGTGACGCGGCGGGCGCCTACCTCAAGGACGCCATCCCGCACGATGCGTCACCGGCGGAGCGGCGGGACTGGTGGGCGGGCCTGTCCCAGGAACAACGCGAGGAGTACCTCGCGGTGTACCCGGACCAGATCGGCAACCTGGACGGAATCCCGGCCCTGGTCCGCGACGCGGCCAACCGGGACAACCTGCAGTTGCTGATCGGCAAGCTGGAGGGCCGGGAGGACGAGAGGTCGATCACGCAGCTGGCGGGGCTACGGGAGATCGACCGGCAGCTGGGGGCGGCGGCCAAACCGGGGGAGCCGCCGATGTTCCTGCTGGGCATCAGTGACGAAGGGAACGGGCGAGCGATTGTCTCGTACGGCAATCCCGACACGGCGAGGCATGTGGCGACGTATGTGCCGGGGTTGAATACGTCGCTGGATCAAGACTTCGCGAAGAACGATCTTAAGCGGGCTTTGGATACAGCGAAGGGTGCCCGCTACCACGATCCTTCGAGCGCAGCAGTCGCCTGGCTGGGATACGACGCGCCGCAGGCTGTCGACGGCCTGAGCAGCTTGGCTGTGGCCGGTGAAGGGAGGGCGATGGACGGTGGTAGGCGCTTGAATGATTTCACGGCAGGATTAGTCGCAACGAACGAAAATGAAGATCCGCATATGACGGCCATTGGTCACTCGTATGGGTCTCGAACCGTGGGGGCGGCGACTCAACAGGGCGACGGGCTTCCGGGGATTGACGACATCGTTCTGGTGGGCAGTCCAGGGGTGGGTGTCGATCGTGCTGAGGACCTAGGGGTGGGGAAGGAGCACGTGTTCGTCGGAGCGGCGGAGAATGACGTGGTGACAAAACTGCCCTCGAAACAGCAAGCAGCTGCTGGCGCCGTGGCTGCCCTTTCTGGGCCGTTCATCTATGTAGTGGGTGACGTTGCAGACCAGGGTGACGATGATCTTTGGTTCGGTAAAGATCCAGCGAGTGAAACATTTGGCGCCAAGCGATTTCGTGTCGACGACGGCCCTGACCTAGTTAGTGCCAGTGGTATGTCTTTGGATGCGCACTCTCAATACTTTGACCCCAAGAGGGATGCGGCATCGGCACATAATATCTCGCTTATTTCCGCGGGGCGTTCGCAGAAAATCAACACTCAGGAGTACCGATGAAGTGCTGGATTGCTACTTCGATCGTTTCTCTTACCGCCCTGGCGTCGATCGCGGGTTGTGCAAGTGGAATGGAAACTTTGGGTGGGAGCGAAAGGTCTGATATGGACATGCAGCAAGCGGCGCGGCGGGCGGACGATATCCTTGATGATCTTTTTAAGGAGATCAGGCCGGAAGTGAAGTGGACGCACGACACAACCAGTCTCGGAAGCTGCGATGTAACCAGACGGCGCGCAGTCATGACCATCGTGTCCGCAGAGCGCAGAGGTAACTTCCTCGGCGTGGTGGACCGGGCTTGGCGTAGCAACGGATACCGGATGAAATCCATCAACAACGATCCGGACGTTCCCGCGATCTTCGCCCAGACGAAGGACGGGTTCGGTGTCAGCCTGATCGTCGGAGGTGAAGGGCAGGTGTTCTTCGAGGTCGACACCCCCTGCGTCGAGGAGTCCGAGGTCGCCGAGTCCACCACGCAGGCGACCGCGCCCACCTACGAGGGCGAGGAGCACATCCCCCGCCCCAACATCCGCTCCCCCTTCTGGTCCGCCGGCGCCCCCTGACCCCCCGTGGCCGCCCCTGACGCCCCCTCATGCCCCCATCGATCCGTACACACCAGCGAATCGCGTCGTGAACCAGGCCCGTATGGGGGATGGTTGGGGGGTGCGGAAATACTGGGTGTTCGTCGGCGGTGGGATCGGGCTGGGCCTGTGCTTCATCGCCCTGCTCGTCGTCGGTACGTACTCCGCCGCCGCCGGTATCGCCGGGGCGAGCGGGGCCGTCGGGCTGGCCAAGGGGGCGGTACCCGCGCGGTATCAGCCGCTCGTGGAGAAGTGGGGCAACCTCTGCCCGGCCATCAACCCCGCGCTTCTGGCGGCGCAGTTGTACCAGGAGAGCGGCTGGAATCCGCGCGCCCAGAGTCACGCCGCAGCACAGGGCATCGCGCAGTTCATCCCCGGGACCTGGGCTTCGCACGGGATCGACGGGGACAAGGACGGGGACCGGGACGTCTGGGATCCGGCCGACGCGATTCCGTCCGCCGCGTCCTACGACTGCGAGCTGGCCGGGTACGTCAGGAAGGTGCCCGGCGACCCGACCGACAACATGCTCGCCGCGTACAACGCGGGTGCGTACCGGGTCATCCGGTCGGGTGGGGTCCCCGCGATCAGCGAGACGCAGAACTACGTCAAGATCATCCGGTCCCTGGAGAAGAGCTTCGCCAAGCCGGTCGGCCGGGTGCAGCCCTCGCAGCAGGCGGCCGGGGCGATCTACTTCGCGCAGAAGAAGCTGGGCACTCCCTACCTCTGGGGCGGTAACGGCACGGCTGACCAGGGTGGCCGGTTCGACTGTTCCGGGCTGACCCAGGCCGCTTACCGGACGGTGGACATCGAACTGCCCCGGGTGGCCAACGACCAGTACAACGCAGGGCCCCATCCCTCCCGGGACGAGCTCCTTCCCGGCGACCTGGTGTTCTTTTCGGACGATCTGAACAACTCGCGGGCCATCCGGCACGTGGGCCTCTACGTCGGCGGCGGGTACATGATCAACGCGCCCTACACCGGTGCGGTGATCCGGTTCGACAAGATCGACACCCCGGACTACTTCGGTGCGACAAGGGTCACGAAGGACGGGGCCGCGGCCCTCCCGACCACCCTCCCGGAAAGCTGACGCCCAGTCGGCCATGGCTGGAACTCTCCGTGAAGCCCGGGCCCTGAGCTGCGACGATGAGTCACTCTTCGATAACGTCATGGTGATCATTCGGTGGAGAACGGAACGTACACAGCTGACAGGCCGTTCCCTGGACTGGGACAGCATGCGCACATGACCATGCGTGCCTGCCCGGACCAGTCGGGCGTGACGGCATCATGGCGTGACGCGGCACTGAATCCGCACCGACCACGGGGGTCATACCAAGGCGACGCACGGCGTTGTGCGTCGCAGCAGCAGACAAGGCAAGGGGCCGCGGCAGATGGCTGGACTCGCACTCGATGGGTCGAACCCCGATGTCAGCCTGCTCTACGACATCAACGGGCTGGCGAAGGCCGCTCCGACCTGGTTCGACCGGGCCATGGAGTTCGTCGGTGAATTCGGGATCATGTTCGCCATGGTCCTGGTGGTCCTGTGGTGCTGGTGGAGCGTGCGCCGACGCGGGACGACCGAGGACTCGGTGACGGCGGTCGCCGGACTCGTGTGGGCGCCGCTGGCTGCCGGGATCGCGCTCCTCATCAACATTCCCATCCGGGGATTCGTGGAGAGGCCCCGCCCGTTCTTCGACCACGAGGGCCTCGAAGTCCTGGTGAAGGGCAAGACGGACTTCTCCTTCGTGAGCGACCACGCGACCATGGCTATGGCGATCGCGGTGGGGCTCTTCGTGGCCAACAGGAAGTTCGGCCTGGTGGCGATCGCGCTGGCGCTCCTGGAGGGCTTCTGCCGCGTCTACATGGGCGTGCACTATCCGACCGACGTGATCGGCGGCCTGGCTCTCGGCACGGCGGTGGCGCTGCTTCTCGCCCCGCTCGCGATGATGCTGCTGACGCCGCTGGTGGGGGCCGTGGCCCGGACCGGCACGGTCGGCCGGCTCGTCCGCTCGGGCGGAGCGGTCGACGCGGCTGACGGACGGGACGCGGCGCGCGGGGTACCCGAGCACAGCGCGGGTGCCGGACGTGGCGATGTGCCCGGCGAGAGGGATCTCGCCGCCTGACGAGGTGGTCCGACGGTGTGAGTGAGGGGCGTCCGGCGAGGGCGCCCCTCACGCATGTCCGGCCCGCCTGCCGTCGTGCCCGCCCTGCCGTCGTGCCCGCCCTACCGTCGTGCCCGCCTGCCGCCGTGCGCGGTTGCGCGGGTACCCGTCGCGGGAGGGAGCAGGAGAGGGGCGCGCTGTTCATTGGCCGGAATTCGATCGTCGCGTCCTCCTCGCCCGTTCCGGCGTCGGGGCATCATGTCCGGAGATCCGGGGGGTGATGTGTGTGGCCGGTCGGCGGCCGTCACGGCAGGAAGTCAATCGGCGCCGCGAGCGTACGGGTTTCGTGGGCCGCCGGGGCGAGCTGGCGGTCTTCCGGGAGACCTTCGCCCGGGACCCGGAGGAGGTCGACTTCCCGTTCCTGTTCCATGTGCGCGGGAACGGGGGCGTGGGGAAGACGACTCTCGTACGGCAGTGGGAGTCGGCTGCCCGTGAGCAGCCCTCGGTCGTCACGGCGTACGTGGACGACGAGGTGCACGACGCGGTCGAGGCGATGGAAGCCGTCAGTGCCCGGCTGGGCCGCCAGGGGCACCCGCTGAAGAGGTTCGACAAGCAGCTGGCGACCTACCGTCAGCGTCGGCACCAGGCCGAGAGCGCCGCCCCCGCGCCCCAGCCCGACATCGCGAACGGTCAGGCCGGGGCGCCCGTACCGGCCGCCTCGCCGTCGAGCACGGTGGCGGCGCAGGTGGGGCTCGTCGGGCTGGGCATGGTGCCCGGGGTCGGGGCTTTCGCCGGCGCGGTCGATCCCCAGCAGGTCGCGCTGGGCGCGGACCGGGTGCGGGCCGCCCTCAACATGCGCCTGCGCAGCCATGACGACGTGCAGCTGGTGATGAATCCGGTGGCGGTTCTCGCCCCGGTCTTCCTGGAGGACCTTGCCGACCTGGCGGAGCGGTGCGAGCGGGTGGTGCTGTTCTTCGACGTGTACGAGCGGACGGGGCCGGTGCTCGACGCCTGGCTGCACGCCATCGTCTTCGGCGAGGAGTACGGGGGGCTGCCGGTCAACGTCCAGGTCGTGCTGTCCGGGCAGCCGCGCCTGGACCCCCGGGTGTGGGGCGATCGGCTGGGCCAGGTCACCGAGGTGTGCCTGGAGGTGTTCACCGAGGAGGAGGCCCGCACCCTGCTCGCCGGGCACGGGGTCACCGACGAGCCCAGCATCGAGCTGGTGCTGCGTCTGTCGGGGCGGCTCCCCCTGCTGGTCGACATGCTGGCCCGCAGCGGTGCGAGCTCCGGCGACAGTTTCGGGGACCCGTCGGAGACGGCCGTCGAGAGGTTCCTGAAGTGGGAGCCGGACGCGGAGCGGCGCGAGGCGGCGCTGGCCTGCGCGCTTCCTCTGCAGATCGACGAGGACATCTACCGCGCGGTCGTCCCGGAGGCGGCCGGGAGCTATGCGTGGCTCCGGACCCTGGCATTCGTGTCTGTGCAGGCGGGCCGCTGCCGCTACCACGACGTCGTACGCGCCGCGATGCTCCGCCTGCAGCGGACCCGGTCGCCCGCCCGGTGGAAGCTGGCACACACCCGGCTCGCCGACCTGTTCCAGCAGTGGCGGCTGGCGGTGGAGGCGGAGGTCGGCACCGACACGGAGGACCACTGGAGGGATTCCGCCTGGCGGGAGCACCGGCTGAACGAGACGTACCACCGGCTGTGCGCGCATCCTCGTACCGCGTTGCCCGACGCACTCGGCCAGGGCCCCTTCGCCGTCGAAGCCGACGTCGCGACGCTGCGACGCTGGGCGCAGATCATCGGCCGCGCGGGAGTGGACACCGACTCCGCGGTCCTCGCGGCATGGGGCCACCGTCTCGAGGCGGCGTCCGAACAGGAGAGGCCGGGCGCGGCCGTGCTGACCGTGCTCCTGGGTGCGTCGGAACTCGACGCACCGGGACGGGCGTCGGCGTACGCCATCCGTGCCGCGGAATGCCGGGGCGCGGGTGACGCGGAGGGTGCGCTCGCGGACTGTGCGGCGGCCGTCGCCCTCGCGCCGGACTCGGCCCGGCCCCATGCGGGGCTCGGGGAGACCTACCGGGTCCTGGGCCGGTACGAGGAAGCGGTCGCCTCCTGCACGCGCGCGGTGGAGATCGAGCCGCGGTACGTCCTCGCCTACGGGAGCCGTGGTGACGCCTACCGGAATCTGGGGCGCCATGACGAAGCCCTCGCCGATTTCGGCCGCGCCGTGGAGATCGATCCGCAGTACGCCTGGGCGTACGCCAGCCGAGCGCGGGTGTACGAGGCCCTGGGCCTACAGGAGGAGGCTCTCGCCGACTACGACCGGGCGATCGGGATCGACCCGCTGTACGAGTGGGCCGTCGGGAGCCGGGCGCAGCTCTTCGAGCGGATGGGCCGCCATGACGAGGCGCTGGCCGATTTCGGCCGGGCCGTGGAGATCGACCCGCAGTACGCCTGGGCCTATGCCGGTCGCGCGAAGGTGTACGGGGCCCTGGGCCGGCAGGACGAGGCTCTCGCCGACTACGACCGGGCGATCGGGATCGACCCGCTGTACGAGTGGGCCGTCGGGAGCCGGGCGCAGCTCTTCGAGCGGATGGGCCGGTACGAGGAGGCGCTGGCCGATTTCGGCCGGGCCGTGGAGATCGATCCGCAGTACGCCTGGGCGTACGGCAACAGGGCGCAGGTCTACGAGGCCCTGGGCCGGCGGGAGGAGGCTCTCGCCGACTACACCCGGGCGATCGGGATCGTGCCCGAGTACCTGGGCGCCCTCGTCGGCCGGGCTCAGGTCCATGCCGAACTGGGCCGTCATGAGGAGGCGCTCGCCGATTTCGGCCGGGCCGTCGAGGCCGCGCCGGACTCCTCCTGGGCCCGCACCGGTCGCGGGAAGGCGTACGAGGCCATGGGGCGCCACGAGGAGGCGCTCGCCGACTACACCCGGGCCATGGAAATGGCGCCGGACTACGCCTGGCCTGTCTCCGCGCGTGGCGCTCTCCACCTGCGGCTCGGCCGGTACGAGGAGGCTCTCGCGGACCTCAGCCGTGCCGTCGGGAGCGATCCGTCGTCCGACTGGCCCCTGTATCTCCGCGCTCGGACGTATCTGTGCCTGGGCAGGCACGAGGACGCTCTCGCCGACTGCGCCCGTACCGTCGAGATCGACGCCGAGGACGGCTGGAACCAGATGCTGTACGCCCTCGCCCTGCGCTCGGCGGGCGACACCCAGGGGGCTCGTGCGCGTTTCGCACGTGCGACGCGCTGCTTCACCGCCGCCGACGCGGGCGACAGCGAGAAGGCCGTGGGCGCGCGCCAGGGGCTGCTCGTCCTTGCCTGCGCCGAACTCGACGGCGAGGCGGCGGCCATCAGGTGCGAGGCGTTCGTCGGGGCGGAGGAGGACCTGGTCACGGACACGATCGAGGACCTCCGCTTCGTGTCCGAGGTCGCCCCGGGGACGGCGCCGGTCATCGCGTCGGTCGTGCGGCGGCTGCGGGACACCCCCTAACGGGACCCGTCCGGCTCCGCGAGGTGTTCCTCCGCGTCCGTGCGGGCGCGGTCGCGCGAGCGTCTGGCCGGTCCCGACCAGCCGCAGGCGCATCGCGCCAGACAGAACGAGCCCCGTTCGACGGTCGTGGTGCTGTGTGCCGGCGCGGGGCTGTGGACGGGCGGGTCCGTGAAGTCCTGATGCACGCGTCCACGGTACTGGGAGCGCCGTGGGGCGGTCGGGGAGTGGGCCGATCGGCTGCCGGAAGGGGCCCTGTGGCGTGACGGGGCGCTCCGGCGGTCGTTAGGCGGGACGGGCGGGAACTCGGTCAGGTGTACGTCGTTGGGGGTTGGCAGGCGATGGTGGTGCAGCAGCACAGGTGCGGAGGCGGGGCACTGGCTGTGTGCGCCCTGGCCGTCGCGGGCGTGATGTCCCTGGGCAGCGGATGCTCGGGTGCGGGCGGCGACGGCGGTGACGGCGGACGCGCCGTCGCCCGCGCCGGCCCGGCCGGTACTCCTGAGGACGCCGTCCGGCGGGCCGCCGAGGAGCTGGCCGGCGCGGGGAGTGCCGAGACGCGTACGTCCATGGAGACCGCGTCCGGCGGGACCCGGGTGACGATCAGGGGCGAGGGGGCCTACGACTTCCGCAGGCAGCTGGGCCGTATCAGGGTCGTCCTGCCGAAGGACGCCGCCGGGACGGACGGCCACCGGCCCATCACGGAGCTGCTGGCACCGGGAGCGCTCTACATGAAGAACCGTGGTGCCGGGGTGCCCGACGACAAGTGGGTGCGCATCGACACCACGACGCTGGAGGACGGCAACCTGGTCACGGGCGGGGTGACCGATCCGACGGCCTCCGCCGAGCTGCTGCGCGGCGCGGCCGGGGTGACGTACGTCGGACGGACGGAACTGGCCGGAGTGACGGTCCGGCACTATCGCGGGACCTCGGACATCGGCCGGGCGGCGCGGGCGGCCTCGCCGTCCTCGCGTGGGGCCCTGGCCGCCGCGGCGAAGGGGTTCAGCACGGACTCGGTGCCCTTCGACGCCTATCTGGACGACGAGGGCCTGCTGCGGAAGGTCCGCCACCGTTTCACCTTCGGGATGCAGGGGCCGGCGGTGACGGTGGTGTCGACGATGCTGCTGTACGGCTTCGGGGCGCCGGTCTCCGTGGAGCTGCCCCCGGAGAAGGACATCTACACGGGGCGGGTCCAGCGGGGGTCGAGTGGCCCGGAAGCGCCGTAGGGAGGGGGCCGAAATGGTCCGTCCGTGCCATGCGCGGTGTGTCCCGCGCTCCCTACGCTAGGGAGTCGGTGCGCCAGGAGTCGGCGACAGCAGAGAAAGGTGACGCAGGTGGTGACGCTCAGCGCTCCGAATGCTCAGGACCGTGTGGCCCTCGCCGAGATCGAGCTGTGCGGCGAGCTCATGATCGCGGCGGCGGACGCGCGTGAGGACCGGCTCAGTCCCGACCGTATCGACGAGGTGCTCAACGTCGGGGCGCGCCCGGCCGAGCCGGCGCCGACGATTCCCCGGCAGGGCCGTCACCGGGGATGACGTCTTCCGTCCCGGGCGCCGTCAGGTGCGCAGGAGGCGGGCGATCGCCTTGGTGGCCTCCTCGACCTTGGCGTCGATCTCGGCACCGCCCTTGAGCGCGGCGTCGGCGACGCAGTGGCGCAGGTGCTCCTCCAGCAGCTGGAGGGCGAAGGACTGGAGGGCCTTCGTGGAGGCCGAGACCTGGGTGAGTATGTCGATGCAGTAGACGTCCTCGTCGACCATCCGCTGGAGACCCCGGATCTGCCCCTCGATGCGGCGCAGCCGCTTGAGGTGCTCCTCCTTCTGGTGATGGTATCCGTGGATGCCGCGGTCGTGATCGGTGACGACCGCGTCCTCACCGGCTGCGTCGGTGGCCTCGGTGGTGGTCATGGGTCCTCCCGTTGTCCTCGTGGCCTGCGGTGATCGTGACGTTCTGTGCTGTCTGTATACCCCTGGTGGGTATATCGTAACGAATCCAGCCGAAACGTGACCGGGGGGCCGTGCTGATCACTGTGCCCGATGCGCGACACTGAGGAACGCCGGTTAGCCGTGGCCGGATGATGCGCCTAGCATCAGCCTGACCGAATCCAAAGCACCCCGAGGACCCCACGTGCGCTTTCGTCTGACCCCCAGGGAGACGAGCTTCTACGACATGTTCTCCGCATCCGCGGACAACATCGTCACGGGCTCGAAACTCCTCATGGAACTGCTCGGGGCGGATTCTGCCTCCCGAGTCGAGATCGCGGAGCGTATGCGGGCAGCGGAGCACGCGGGGGACGATGCCACCCACGCGATCTTCCACCAGCTGAACTCCTCCTTCATCACGCCGTTCGACCGCGAGGACATCTACAACCTCGCCTCGCAGCTCGACGACATCATGGACTTCATGGAGGAGGCCGTCGACCTGGTCGTGCTGTACCAGATCGACGAGCTCCCGAAGGGTGTCGAGCAGCAGATCGAGGTCCTGGCCAGGGCGGCGGAACTGACCGCCGAGGCCATGCCGAGTCTGCGCACGATGGACAACCTCACCGAGTACTGGATCGAGGTCAACCGTCTGGAGAACCAGGCCGACCAGATCCACCGCAAGCTGCTGGCCCAGCTCTTCAACGGCAAGTACGACGCCATGGACGTGCTGAAGCTCAAGCAGATCGTGGACGTGCTGGAAGAGGCGGCTGACGCGTTCGAGCACGTCGCCAACACCGTGGAGACCATCGCGGTCAAGGAGTCCTGAACCTCGTGGACACCTTTGCGCTGGTCGTGACCATCGGCGTCGCGCTCGGCTTCACATATACGAACGGCTTCCACGACTCGGCGAACGCCATCGCCACCTCGGTCTCCACCCGGGCGCTGACCCCGCGTGCGGCTCTGGCGATGGCCGCTGTGATGAACCTCGCAGGCGCCTTCCTCGGGCAGGGGGTCGCCAAGACCGTCAGTGAGGGGCTGATCGCCACTCCGGAGGGCCAGAAGGGGATGGGCATCCTCTTCGCGGCTCTGGTCGGGGCGATCATCTGGAACCTGGTCACCTGGTACTACGGTCTGCCGTCGTCCTCCTCGCACGCCTTGTTCGGCGGCATGGTCGGCGCGGCGCTGGCCGGCGGGACGATGGTGCACTGGGACGGCGTGCTGTCCAAGATCGTCATTCCGATGTTCCTGTCGCCGGTCATAGGTCTGGTGGCCGGCTATCTGGTGATGGTCGCCATCATGTGGATATTCAGGAAGGCCAACCCGCACAAGGCCAAGCGCGGTTTCCGTATCGCGCAGACGGTCTCCGCGGCGGGTATGGCGCTCGGTCACGGTCTGCAGGACGCGCAGAAGACCATGGGCATCGTGGTGATGGCCCTGGTCATCGCCGACGTCGAGGGCCCGAACGACGAGATCCCGATCTGGGTCAAGATCGCCTGCGCGACGATGCTGTCCCTCGGGACGTACGCGGGCGGCTGGCGCATCATGCGGACACTCGGCCGCAAGATCATCGAGCTGGACCCGCCGCAGGGCTTCGCCGCCGAGACGACCGGTGCCTCGATCATGTTCGGCTCGGCGTTCCTGTTCCACGCGCCGATCTCCACGACTCACGTGATCACGTCGGCGATCATGGGCGTCGGTGCCACGAAGCGGGTGAACGCCGTGCGCTGGGGGGTGGCCAAGAACATCATCCTGGGGTGGTTCATCACGATGCCGGCCGCCGCTCTGATGGCCGCGCTCAGCTACGGGATCGTCGTGCTCCTCTTCGGGTGACGCGTCGGTGCTCCCCGGCCGGGGTGTCGCGCACGCGCTGCGGGCGCCCGGCCCGCCGGACCGGGAACGGGTCCGCCCCTGCTCTCCTGTGGAGAACGGGGGCGGACCCTTCGCCTTGTGGTGGCACCGCCATGCAGCACCCCAAGGCCGTCTGTGGTTATCCGAAGCGGCCCGAGATGTAGTCCTCGGTCGCCTGCACGGACGGGTTGGAGAAGATCCGCTCCGTCTCGTCGATCTCGATCAGCCGGCCCGGCTTGCCCACCGCCGAGAGGTTGAAGAAGGCCGTACGGTCCGAGACGCGTGCCGCCTGCTGCATGTTGTGCGTCACGATGACGATCGTGAAGCGTTCCTTCAGCTCGCCGATCAGGTCCTCGATGGCGAGGGTCGAGATCGGGTCGAGGGCGGAACACGGCTCGTCCATCAGCAGCACGTCCGGCTCGACGGCGATCGCGCGGGCGATGCACAGACGCTGCTGCTGGCCGCCGGAGAGGCCGGAGCCGGGCTTGTTCAGGCGGTCCTTGACCTCGTTCCAGAGGTTGGCGCCCTTGAGGGACCTCTCGACGACGTCCGACAGCTCACTCTTGCGGTACGAGCCGTTCAGTCGCAGGCCCGCCGCGACGTTGTCGAAGATCGACATGGTCGGGAAGGGGTTCGGACGCTGGAAGACCATGCCGACCGTACGGCGCACGGTGACCGGGTCGACGCCGGGACCGTACAGGTTCTCGTCGTCCAGCAGCACCTTGCCCTCGACGCGGCCGCCGGGGGTGACCTCGTGCATGCGGTTCAGGGTGCGCAGGAAGGTGGACTTACCGCAGCCGGAGGGGCCGATGAAGGCGGTCACGGAGCGGGGCTCCACGGTCATCGAGATGTCCTCGATGGCCTTGTGGGAGCCGTAGTAGGCGGTGAGGCCGCCGATGTCGATGCGCTTGGCCATGGGGAATCAACTGCTTTCTGAGTGGCCTCAGCGGCCGGTCTTCGGGGCCTTCCAGCGGGCGATGCCGCGGGCCACCAGATTGAGGATCATGACGAAGGCGATCAGCACCAGTGCTGCGGCCCAGGCGCGGTCGTAGGACGCGGCCTCGCCGACCTTGTACTGCTCGTAGATGTAGAACGGCAGTGAGGACTGGGCGCCTTCGAAGGGGTTGGTGTTGATCAGCTGGCTGCCGAAGACGAGCAGCATGATCGGTGCGGTCTCTCCCGCGATCCGGGCGATGGCGAGCATGACACCCGTGGTGATGCCGCCGATCGCGGTGGGGAGGACCACCTTCAGGATGGTGCGCCACTTCGGGATGCCGAGCGCGAGGGAGGCCTCGCGGAGCTCGTTGGGGACGAGCTTGAGCATCTCCTCGGTGGAGCGGACCACGACGGGGAGCATCAGGATGGTCAGGGCCAGGGCGCCCATGAGGCCGGACGGCTCGAGCTCGGCCATCAGCATGATCGACAGGATGAACAGACCGGCCACGATGGACGGGATGCCCGTCATGACGTCGACGAAGAAGGTGACGGCCTTGGCGAGCGAGCCCTTGCCGTACTCCACCAGGTAGACCGCGGTCAGCAGGCCCAGCGGGGCGGAGATCACCGTGGCGATACCCACTTGCTCCAGCGTGCCGATCAGCGCGTGGTAGACGCCGCCGCTGGCCTCGGGGCCGAGGACGCCCGCCATGGAGTGGGTGAGGAAGTAGCCGTCGAGGCGTTCGACGCCGCGGCTGATGGTGGTCCAGAGCAGCGAGGCGAGCGGCACGACGGCGACGAGGAAGCACACCCAGACGATGCTGGTGGCGAGGCGGTCCTTGGCCTGGCGCTGGTTCTCGACCACGGTCGTGGTGACGTACGAGATGGCCAGGAACAGCAGGGCCGAGAGCAGGCCCCACTGGACGCGGCTGTGCCAGCCGGCCGCCAGGGAGACCCCCACACCGAGCGCGATGGCCACGGCGGCGAAGCCGAGCGGGGACCAGCGGGGAAGAGCGCGGCTGCTGAGGCCGCCCTTGCCGGGTTCCGGCGAGGTCCGTGGACGGCCGTCCTGGACGTCCGTGCTGATGACGTGGGTCATGCGTTGGCCCCCGAGTACTCCTTGCGGCGGGCGATGATGAGCCGGGCCGCGCCGTTGACCAGCAGGGTGAGGACGAACAGGACGAGGCCCGAGGCGATCAGGGCGTCGCGTCCGAATTCGTCGGCCTCACCGAACTTGGCCGCGATGTTCTGGGCGAAGGTTCCGCCGCCGTGGTTGAGCACGTGCAGCGAGATGAGGAAGCTCGGCGACAGGACCGTGGCGACGGCCATCGTCTCGCCGAGCGCGCGGCCCAGGCCGAGCATCGAGGCCGAGATGATGCCGGAGCGGCCGAACGGCAGCACCGAGAGGCGGATGACCTCCCAGCGGGTGGCGCCGAGGGCGAGGGCGGCTTCCTCGTTCATCTTCGGGACCTGGAGGAAGACCTCGCGGCTGACACTGGTCACGATGGGCAGGATCATGATCGCGAGCAGGATGCCGACGGTGAAGAGCGAGCGGGGGACGCCGATCTCGGTCTTCTCGAAGATGTACGTCCAGCCGAAGAACTGGTCGAGCCAGAGGTTCAGGCCCTCCAGGTACGGGACGAGGACGAGGGCGCCCCAGATGCCGTAGACGATGCTGGGCACCGCGGCGAGGAGGTCGATCACGTAGGCGAGGGGGGCGGCCAGCTTGCGCGGCGCGTAGTGCGAGATGAAGAGGGCGATGCCGACAGCGATCGGAACCGCGATGACCATCGCGATGATCGAGCTGACGACGGTGCCGAAGAGCAGGACCGCGATGCCGAAGACCGGCGGGTCACCGGCCGGGTTCCAGTCGAAGGTGGTGAGGAAGTTCCCCTCGTCCTTCGAGATGGCGAGGAAGGCGCGGTAGCTGAGGAAGACGGCTATCGAGGCCATGATCACGAGCAGCAGGATGCCCGAGCCGCGTGAGAGGCCCAGGAAGACCTTGTCGCCCGCGCGCCCGGTGGACCTGGGGCGGCTGCGTGTTCCCGGCGGAGCCGGTGGGATGTCGAGCGGTGTGGTGGAAGCCATGGTCTTTCCGGTCTGTGTGGGGGAGCGGCTGGCTCCCCTGGCGGCGGTGCACCGGATGGGGTGGGGCGGTGGGGGCCGGTCCGGAGGGGTGCGCCGGACCGGCCCGCCTGTGCGTGCGTGTCGTGCGGGCCGGTTACTTCAGGCCGGCGACCGTCTCACGGACCTTCGCGTTGATGGCCTCGGGGATCGGGGCGTAGCCGGCCTCGGTCAGGACCTTCTGGCCGTCCGCGGAGGCGGTGTAGGTCAGGAAGGACTTGACGGTGCCGAGGGTGTCGGCCTTGTTGCCGGTGTCGCAGACGACCTCGTACGTCACCAGGACGAGCGGGTAGGCGCCCTCGGCCTTGGTGGTGTAGTCGAGGTCGAGCGCCAGGTCCTTGCCGGTGCCCTTGACCTTGGCGGCGGCGATGGCCTTGGAGGCGTTCTCCGAGGTCGCCTCGACCGGCGCGGCGCCACCGGTGTCGATGTCGACGGTGGTGATCTGCTGCGACTTGGCGTACGACAGCTCGAAGTAGCCGATGGAGCCGTCGACGGCCTTCACCTGGCTGGCGACGCCGGAGGAACCGGACGCGGCCTGGCCACCGGGGGCCGGCCACTTCTTCTCGGCCTCGTACTTCCAGTCACTCGGAGCCGCGGCGTTGAGGTACTTGCCGAGGTTCTGGGTGGTGCCGGAGTCCTCGGAGCGGTGGAACGCCTGGATGTCCTTGGCGGGGAGCTTGACGCCCTCGTTGAGCGCGGCGATCGCCGGGTCGTTCCACTTCTTGATCTTCGTGTCGAAGATCTTGGCGAGCGTGGAGGCGTCCAGGGTCAGGCTCTCGACGCCCTCGAGGTGGAAGCCGACCGCGATCGGGCCGCCGACCATCGGGAGGTTGATGCCCTGGCCCGTCTTGCAGATCTTCTTCGACTCGGCGACCTCTTCGGGCTTCAGGGCCGAGTCGGAGCCGGCGAAACCGACGGTGCCCTGGTTGAACGCGACGATGCCCTCACCGGAGGAGGAGGAGCTGTAGTTGATCTCCACGCCGGAGCAGGCGGCCATGTAGTTCTTGACCCAGAGGTCCATCGCGTTCTTCTGGGCGCTGGAGCCGGAAGCGCGCAGCTGGCCCTCGGCGCCGTCGCACTTGATGTCCGACGCGGCGGCGCTGGTCTTGCCGCCTTCCGCGTCGGTGCCGGTGTTGTCGTCCGAACCGCACGCCGTGAGGACCAGGGCGCCGGAGACGGCGAGGGCACCGAGCGCGGTGGCACGAAGCCGGTTCTTGCGCTGAAGCTTCACTTTCGGGGTGTTCCTTCCAGGAGCCGCCGCGGCTGGTGGGGGCGAGGCGGCGTGCGATGAGGAATGGTGCGGCGGCTTGGCGCCGTGCACCGTGTACGTCCGAAATTAGGCAGAACAGGTGAAGCGCCCTACGGGGCAGAGTGAACGGCAGGTGAACCGTGCTGGGCGGGCTGGTTCCGTCGGTTCCGCCGTGTGGCACCGGCGGGCCGGGGCGCGTAACGGGGTGCGTACCGGGCCGGGCACACGGGTCCGGCCGGCCATCCGCCGGGCCTGTGCGCCCGGCCCGGCCACGGGTTACTGCTGCGGGGCGCGGGTACGGAAGGGCCCTCGGTCGCCGCGCGGGTCCGGAGCGCGGGAGGGCCCGCAGCCGCGGAAGGGCGCGAATCAGCCGCTCATGTGTGCGGAACCGTCGGAGGGGTCCTGATCCGGCGGGCCGGCGCGCAGGAAGGCGTCCAGCTGGACGCGGTCACCGGGACGGCTCAGGCGGGCGCGGGCGGAGCCGGGAGGGAGCCACGCCAGCTCATCGACCTCGTCGTTGGGCACGAAGGTGCCGTCCGCCGCCTCCGCAGCCCAGTAGCTGACCTCCTTGGGGCGCCCGTTCGCCGTGTACCGGGCCGTCGGGAGGGCGACGCCCGGCGCGCAGGGGTGACCCGTCTCCTCCAGGACCTCGCGCAGGGCCGCCTCCAGCGCCGTCTCGCCGCGCTTCAGCTTGCCCTTCGGGAACGACCAGTCGTCGTAGCGGGGGCGGTGGACCAGGCAGATCTCCAGGCCGCCACCGTCCGGGGACCGGCGCCAGAGCACGCAGCCCGCTGCCAGGACGGGATCGCTCACGACGCGCTCACCGCCGTGTACGGCCAGGCCTCGCGGAACACGGAGCGCGAGGCCTCCACCTCGTGCCGCTGGTCGGCGTGGAGCACCCCCAGGGCGTACGCGGTCGTCGGGGCGATGCGCGGGGTACGCGCCGCGGCCGACGCCGCGGCGGCGGCCTCCGCGGCATCCCGGTGCAGGTCCAGGGCGTGTCCCGGCCCGGACAGGGCCGGGTCGGGGGATCCCCGCAGCATCTCGTGGGCGTACCGGTGCAGCCGCAGCAGCAGGCGGGCCTGGTGCCAGAGGGCGTCATGGGCCTCGTTGTACGGTTCGACCGACCCGTCGGGCGGGAGTGCGGCCACCGCGTCCAGCATCCGCTGTTCGGCCAGCTCGGCCGGGGCGTGCAGCACCACGGCGGGCGGTCCCGAGGCCGAGGGCGACAGGGGGACGTCCGAGGCGAGCAGCGCGACGGCGTCCGCGACGGCGTGGAAGCGGGAGGAGCCCAGCGCCTGGAGCGCCGCCGAGTGCGCCCGGGTCCGGGCGAGGGTCAGCCGGCGTTCCAGGAGCGCTCCCGCGCGGGCCGCGCCGACCCCGAGCGCCGCCCGCTCCTTGTCGTCCCCGGCCTGGCCGTCCCCCGGGGACGAGGAGCGGGCTGCCGGGAGGGAGGCTCCCGAGAGCTGGTGCAGTGCCTCCAGGAGCCGGCCGAGCCGGGTGGCGTACGCCTGTTCGCGGGCCAGCGTGCCGGAGAGCCAGGCCAGTTCCGCGCGGAGCTGGTCCGCCCAGGCCGGTTCGAGCGCTCCCCGGAAGGTGTGGAGCGTGCCGCTGATCCTGCGTGCCGCGTGACGCAGCGCGCGGGCCGCCTCGTCGGCGCTCCGGGTGCCGGCGTCCGCGGATGCGCTGTGCTCGCGGTGCAGCCGCAGGCCCCGCAGGAAGCAGGCGGCCTGTTCGCGCAGATAGGGCGCGAGGACGGCCTCCGCGGAGAGGGTCGTCGTGGGGTGGTCAGGGCGTCGCACGCCGGCGCCTCCGGGCGTCAATGAGCATCTCTTGCACGTGCCTCAGGGGCTGCCCGTCCGCATCCGTGGAGTGCCGGGTCCAGTTGCCGTCGGGGCCCAGGTGCCAGGACGCGGTGGTGTCCGACATGCCTGTCTCCAGGAGCCTGCTGAGGGCGGCGCGATGCGCGGGGTCGGTGACGCGGACCAGTGCTTCGATCCGGCGGTCGAGGTTGCGGTGCATCATGTCGGCGCTGCCGAACCACACTTCGGGCTCGCCGCCGTTGCCGAAGGCGAAGACCCGGGAGTGTTCGAGGAAGCGGCCCAGTATCGAGCGGACCCGGACGTTCTCGGAGAGCCCGCTGACGCCGGGGCGGAGCGCGCAGATGCCGCGCACCCAGATGTCGACCGGCACGCCCGCCTGCCCCGCCCGGTAGCAGGCGTCGATGACCGCTTCGTCGACCATCGAGTTGGCCTTGATGCGTACGTAGGCGGGGCGGCCGGCGCGGTGGTGGGTGATCTCCTTGTTGATGCGGGCGATCAAGCCGTCCCGCAGGGACTTGGGGGCGACGAGCAGCCGGCGGTAGGTCTCGCGGCGGGAGTAGCCGGAGAGCCGGTTGAAGAGGTCGGAGAGGTCCGCCCCGACCTGCGGGTCGGCGGTCAGCAGACCGAGGTCCTCGTAGAGGCGTGCCGTCTTGGGGTGGTAGTTGCCGGTGCCGACGTGGGAGTAGCGGCGCAGCGTGTCGCCCTCCTGGCGGACGACGAGGGACAGCTTGCAGTGGGTCTTGAGGCCGACGAGTCCGTAGACGACGTGGCAGCCCGACTCCTCCAGCTTGCGGGCCCACTTGATGTTGGCCTGCTCGTCGAAGCGTGCCTTGATCTCGACGAGGACGAGTACCTGCTTCCCGGATTCGGCCGCGTCGATCAGGGCGTCCACTATCGGTGAGTCGCCCGAGGTCCGGTAGAGGGTCTGCTTGATCGCGAGGACGTCGGGATCGCCCGCCGCCTGCTCCAGGAACGCCTGGACGGAGGTGGAGAAGGAGTCGTACGGGTGGTGCAGCAGGACGTCGCGTTCGCGCAGGGCGGCGAATATGTCGGGCGCGGACGCGGACTCGACCTCGGCGAGATCGCGGTGGGTGCCGGCGATGAACTTGGGGTACTTCAGTTCGGGCCGGTCCAGCGACGCGATGCCGAACAGTCCCGTGAGGTCGAGCGGCCCCGGCAGCGGGTAGAGCTCGGTCTCGGAGATGTTCAGCTCGCGGACGAGCAGGTCCAGGACGTACGGGTCGATGGACTCCTCGACCTCCAGGCGGACCGGCGGGCCGAAGCGGCGCCGCATGAGTTCCTTCTCCAGGGCCTGGAGCAGGTTCTCCGCGTCGTCCTCCTCGACCTCCAGATCCTCGTTCCTGGTGACCCGGAACATGTGGTGGGCGAGGACCTCCATGCCCGGGAAGAGCTCCTCGAGGTGCGCCGCGATGATGTCCTCTATCGGGACGTAACGCTGCGGGGACGCCTCCAGGAAGCGGGTGAGCAGCGGCGGCACCTTGACGCGGGCGAAGTGCCGGTGGCCGCTGACGGGGTTGCGCACCACGACCGCGAGGTTCAGCGAGAGCCCGGAGATGTACGGGAACGGGTGCGCGGGGTCGACGGCCAGCGGGGTCAGCACGGGGAAGACCCGCTGCCGGAAGAAGGTGAACAGGCGGGCCTGCTCCTTCTCGGTCAGGTCGGGCCAGCGGACGAGCTGGATGCCCTCGTCGGACAGGGCGGGCGCCACGTCCTGCTGGTAGCAGGCGGCGTGGCGTGCCATGAGCTCGCGGGAGCGGGTCCAGATGAGGTCGAGGACCTCGCGGGGCTGCAGTCCGGAGGCTGAGCGGGTGGCGACACCGGTCGCGATACGGCGCTTCAGGCCGGCGACCCGCACCATGAAGAACTCGTCCAGGTTCGAGGCGAAGATCGCGAGGAAGTTGGCCCGTTCGAGCAGCGGTGTGGAGGGGTCCTCGGCGAGCTCGAGAACACGTTCGTTGAATGCGAGCCAACTGCGCTCCCGGTCGAGGAAACGGCCCTGCGGCAGCTCGTCGCCGTCGGTCTCGGGTTCGTACGCGTCAGCGTCGTTGTCCAGATCGGGATCCAGATCGGCGGCTGTGGACAGAGCTGTGGGCACCGGGCCCGCGACGGCGTGCGGCCGGTGGGCGGCGAGGGAGCCGACCGACGGCTGCGTGGGCTGGACCGGGACCTCGGAGCTGGGCTGCTGGCTCATGGACCTATTCTTCCGCGTGATCGGCTCCTCAGGCGCGTCGGAGCCCGTAAAGATCGCGGAAGAGGCGGGAGCGGGCCCTGGGCGGGGGCCGCTCCCGTCGCGGGGGGCGGGCACAGCTGGCTGCATCCCGTGAGGGTCGCAAGGCTGTCTGAATGGCCGGTAACGGTGACATGACGTACAGGAAGCGGTGTGACTGCGGGTGCCGCCCCCTTTCCCACCGCGGTTGCCCCTCCTGCCCGGGCTCCCCCGGGGCCCGGGCAGGAGGGGGGTTCTCAGGCGGTGCGGCGGCGCAGGACCCGGAAGGCGACGACGACGGCCAGGGCGGCCAGGGCGAGCAGGATGCCCGTCTCGACGAGCTGGAGGGGCCAGAGGTGGGAGGGCGGGTGGTGGTCGACGAACCAGCCGGTGATGTCGCGGTCGGCCATGCAGCGGGCCTCCTGCGCCTCGCTCGCGCCGCCCCGCCAGCACACGTCCGTGGGCAGCCGGTCGCCGCTCGCGGTGACGCGGCCGAGGTCGAGCACCCAGGACTCGACGGGGACGTCCAGGCGTCCGTCGGTCGCGCCGATCGTGGTCCGCAGGGGCCAGAGGCTGCTTCGCAGGGACACGAGCGCGGCCGTCACCGCGCCGGTGACGACGACGGCCACCGTCATCGCGGCCACGGTGCGGTGCACGAGCAGGCCCGTGAGCGCGCCGACGGCGATGCCGAGCAGGGTGTAGCCGATGACCACGGGAGCGGTCGCGCCGAAGACCGGGGCGTCGAACCAGTCGACCGTGTAGTCGGTGGCCGTCCGCGTCTGTGCCCAGGCGAGGACGGTGGACAGCACGGTCACGCCGGCGACGAGGAACACGGTGGGCACGGAGAGCTTGGCCACCAGCCAGCGGGTGGGCGTGACGGACTGGGTCCAGGCCACTCTGTAGGTGCCGCTCTCCAGCTCCCGGGCGATCAGAGGGCCGGCGACGAACGCGCTCACGAGCCCGGGCAGAACCGTCAGGACCAGCCCGGCCCACGTGAGCTCGCGCTGGAACAAGGACATCGACCCGCTGAAGTCCACGATCCGCTGGTCGCACGCGGGGCCCGAGAGGCCCGAGGCCTCGCAGGAACCGGCCTCGAAACTGTCGATGACGTGGGACGCCCACAGTGCGAACCCGATGACGGCGACGGCTCCCGCCAGGGCGAGGAGCCCCGCGACGCGCAGGGTGCTGCGGTGCTGGCGTACGACGACGCGGGCGGGGCCGCGCAGGGGGGTGAGAGTGCTCATGCGGCTGCCACCGTCCGGGCCGGTTCGTTGGACGCGCTGGGGGTGAGCAGCGGCGGTGCCTCCGGGGAGCGGAGGTGGGCGAGCAGCAGTTCCTCCAGGGAGGGCTGTGTGACGTCCCAGTCGGCGGGATCCACCGGGCCCTCCGTGCGTACGAGCGCGGTGAGCTGACGTCCCGTCGTGCGGGACTCGACGACCGTGTGCGGGGCGAGGTCACGGAGCTGCCCGGTGACCAGGGCGTGTGCGGCCACGATGTCCTCGCTCTCGCCGCCGAGCCGGACCCGGCCGCCGTCGACGAACAGGAGGTAGTCGCAGGAGCCTTCGAGCTCGGTGAGGATGTGGGAGGACATCACGATGGTGGTGGCGTTCTCGGCGGCCTCGGCCATCAGGAGGCCCATCAGCTGGTGGCGGGCGAGAGGGTCGAGGTCGGCCATCGGCTCGTCCAGCAGCATCAGTCCGGGCCGCTTGCCCAGTGCGAGCGCGAGGGCGAGCCGGGTGCGCTGCCCGCCGGAGAGCGCCCGGACCTTCGCCTCCTGAGGGAGGGGGCCGGCGATCCGGGCGGCGGCCTCACGGTCCCAGGTGGCGGGGTTGAGCTCGGCCCCGGCCCACAGGGTGTCGGCCACGGTGAGCTGGGGATACAGCGGCTTGTCCTGGGAGACGTAGGCGATGCGGGGCCGTGCCTCCTCGGGGCCGGTGCCGAGGACGCGCACCGAGCCCTCGGTGGGCCGGAGCAGGCCGGCGGTGAGGGCGAGCAGCGTCGACTTCCCGGCTCCGTTGGGCCCGACGAGGGCGCAGACCCGTCCTGCGGGCAGCCGGAACGAGCAGTCGCGCAGGGCCCACCCCCGCTTCCGTCCGTACGTCATACCGAGGCCGTTCGCCTCGATCGCGGCGCCTGTCATGAGTCCTGGTCCCCCTTGAATGTGCTGTCCAGTACGTCGGTGAAGAGCGCGCTCACGTCGTCCTTGTCCAGTCCCGCGGCGCGGGCCCTGCGGGTCCAGGCGGTGAGTTCGGCGCGCAGGGGCGCGTCGCCGGTGACCGCGGCGCTGCCCAGGGTGCGGCGGACGAAGGTGCCGAGGCCGCGACGGGCCTCGACGAGGCCTTCGCGTTCCAGCTCGCGGTAGGCCTTGAGCACGGTGTTCGGATTGATCGCCGTGGCCTCGACGACCTCACGGGCCGTCGGCAGTCGGTCTCCCGGCTCCAGCACACCCAGGCGGAGCGCCTGCTTGGTCTGCTGCACGATCTGCAGGTAGGTGGCGACGCCGCTGCGCCGGTCGATGCGGAACTCGACCGCTGCGGATCCTGCCATCTGCACCACCCTTTCACTAATTGAGTAGTGAAAGGGTGGCGTAAGGGAGGGGCGGAGTCAAATGACGCCGCCCCTATGGTGGTTGTTCCTGGTCAGGACTCCGTGCGGTACATCAGGTCGACCTCGTGCGTGGTGAAGCCCATCCGCTCGTACACCGAGAGGGCGGCCGGGTTGTCCGCGTCCACGTAGAGCATCGCGGTCGGCAGCCCCCGGGAGGCCAGGTGCCGCAGCCCGATCGCGGTGAGCGCCTTGCCGAGCCCGCCCCCCTGGGCGTCGGGGAGGACGCCGACGACGTAGACCTCGCCGAGCTCGTCCTCGTCGTGCACCTTCGTCCAGTGGAAGCCGATGATCGCGCCGTCCCGCTCGGCGAGGAAGAAGCCCTTCGGGTCGAACCAGGGTTCGGCCTTGCGGTCGTCCAGGTCCCGCTGGCTGAGGGAGCCCTGCTCGGGGTGGTGGGCGAACGCCGCTCTGTTGACGGACAGCCAGGCCGCGTCGTCCTGCTCCGGCACGAAGGTGCGGACGGTGACGCCTGGCGGAAGGGCCGGTTCGGCGATGTCGAGGTCGGTCAGGGGGCGGCGCAGCTGGCGCAGCTCACGGAAGAGGGAGAGGCCGAGCACCTGCGCGAGGTGCCGGGCGGCCGACTTGCCGCCGTGCGCCCAGACCCGCAGCCTCTTCCCGGTCGCTGCGAGGAGCGCGGCGCCCAGGGCCCGGCCGTGCCCCCGGCCCCGGTGGGCGGGGGTCACGACCAGCTCGGCGGCCGGGGCCTCGACGGGGTCGGTGTCCTCCAGCTGTGCGTACCCGGCCAGTTCGCCGTTGACGGTGAGCAGGAAATGCCTGACGCCCTCACGGTGTCCGCCCCTCAACTGCAACCGGCCCTGCTCGGAGACGGCCTGCCGGCCGTCGGTCCCGGCGGCCTCGGCGAGGAGGGCGAGGACGGCGTCCGCCTGCTCGGGGGTGAGCGCGTCGAGGGTCTCGATCTCGCGCCCGGGGGAGGGGAGGGGTGCGTCAGTCGTCATGGCTACGAGCGTACGGGGCGGGGGCGGAAGGCCGGGGCACGTCGTGGCGCGCTCCCTCGCGGTCGCCGCCGCCCTCCCGTCACCCCTCGCGGCGCAGGACCTCCCGGGTGGCGCGGGAGAGGCCGTCCGAGCCGGGCATCAGCTCTCGTACGGCCGGGCGACGGCTCGCGTACGTGCTGCTATCCCGTAGAAGCCCGGGGCAGCTCGACCCGCTGCCGGGCCGGCACCGCCGTGCCGGCACCGCCGTGCCGGCCATGAGTGCGTTGTCCTCCGGGCGCATGCTTTCGGCACGTACGCGTGCGGTGACGTTTCTGCTGGTATGTGTACGCCCTGCGGGTGATCGGTCCCTTTCCGGCGCCATGGCAACCAGTTCGTAACCCCGGATATCTGTCGCGCTACGCGCGTTGACTCTAGGCTGCGGCACGCAGGATCCAGAGACTCGAAGGGGACCGATGTCAGCGACTCCGCATCCGCAGAAGAACCGTGTGCCCAGGCGGGTGCTCGCCGCGACGGCCGGACTGGTCACCGTCGGCGCGCTCGTCGCCGCGATGCCGGCCGGCGCCCACGACCGTGGGCACGGTCATGGCCACGGCCACCCGTCCCGCACCGTCGACGTGCAGCTGCTCTCCTTCAACGACCTCCACGGCAACCTGGAGCCGCCGGCCGGCTCCGCCGGCACGGTCAACGAGACGCAGGCCGACGGCACGGTGAAGGGGGTACCGGCCGGTGGCGTCGAGTACCTCGCCACCTCGCTGCGTACCGCGCGCAAGGGCAACCCGTACTCCGTCACCGCGGCCGGCGGTGACCTGGTGGGCGCGAGCCCGCTGCTGTCGGGGCTCTTCCACGACGAACCCACCATCGAGGCGCTCAACGGGCTCGACCTCGACGTCACGGCCGTGGGCAACCACGAGTTCGACGAGGGGGCCACGGAGCTGGCCCGCCTGCAGAACGGCGGCTGCCACCCGGTCGAGGGGTGCTACGAGAAGGGCAGGAAGTTCGAGGGTGCGGACTTCCCCTACCTCGCGGCCAACGTGACGAACGAGAAGACCGGTAAGCCGGTCCTCAAGCCGTACACGGTGTGGAAGAAGAACGGCGTCAGGATCGGCTTCATCGGTGTGACCCTGGAGGGCACGCCGAACATCGTCACGGCCAACGGCGTCAAGGGCCTGAAGTTCCACGACGAGATCGAGACGGTCAACAAGTACGCCAAGGAGCTGGACCGGCAGGGCGTCAAGTCCATCGTGGCGCTGATCCACGAGGGCGGGGCCCCGGCCTCCTCCTCGTACAACTACGACTGCGACAGCCCGGGCGCCGGTGACGGCATCTCAGGACCGATCGTCGACATCGCCAAGGGCATCACGCCGAAGGTCGACGCCCTGGTCACCGGTCACACCCACCAGGCGTACGTGTGCACGGTCCCGGACCCGTCCGGCGAGCCGCGCATGGTCACCTCGGCCTCCTCGTTCGGCAAGGTCTACACGGACACGACCCTCACCTACGACCGCCGCACCAAGGACATCGTCCGTACGTCGGTGCAGTCGGCGAACCACGTCGTCAGCCGGTCCCAGGACCCGGCTGACGACATGACGACGCTCATCACCCGCTGGAACAAGATCGCCGCCCCGATCGCGGGCCGCCCGCAGGGCTTCGTCTCCGCCGACATCGACGGCCGCGGCTCCACGGCACTCGAGAAGCCGCTCGGCAACGTGATCGCCGACGCCCAGCTCGAGGGCCTGGCCCCGGCGGACAAGGGCGGCGCCGTCGTCGCGTTCATGAACCCGGGCGGTATCCGCTCCGACCTGGTGTACGCGGCGTCCGGCAGTGAGGGTGACGGGGTGGTGACGTACGGCGAGGCGTTCACCGTCCAGCCGTTCACCAACATGATGAACGTCGTCGACCTGACCGGCGCCCAGCTGGTGACCGCCCTCCAGCAGCAGGTCAGCGGCTCCAACGCGGCGTCGCCGAAGATCCTCCAGGTCTCGGAGGGCCTCACCTACACCCTGGACCTGACGAAGTCGGGCGCCGACCGGGTGGTGGCGGACACGATCCGTCTGAACGGGGAGGCGATCGACCCGGCGAAGACGTACCGCGTCGCGATGAACGAGTTCCTCGCGGGCGGCGGCGACGGCTTCGCCGCTCTCGGTCAGGGCACGAACAAGCTGGTCGGCCCGTCCGACCTGGACCTGTTCAACGCCTATCTGGCGGCGCACTCGACCGCTTCCGCCCCGCTGGCCCCGCCGGCCACCGACCGGATCACGATCGTGCAGTAGTCAGGCCGGGGCGCACGGCACAGCCGTCACCGCCCGCCGGTCCGACGGCGCCGGCACGCGTCTCTCCACGGCCCCGAGCCCTCAAGGGTTCGGGGCCGTCGCGCGTCCGGCGCGGGTCGCCGCCGCGGCGGCCGACGGGCACGTCTTCGACTTGCCTGCCAGGAAAGCTTGCCCCTCGGGAAAGCCGAAGGTAACTTTCCCAGCAGGAAAGTCGAGCTGGGGTGAGTGCCCCGGCCGTCCCGGAACGTCAGGGGAGGCGACAGCCGTGAGCACGCCGGTGGATGCCGAACAGGCATGGAACGACCTGCAACGCATCCGCGTGCCGCAGGAGCGGGTGTACGACGAGATCGAGCGGAGCGCGTCCGGCGGCCCCGGCGCTGCCTACGCGACGGCCGCGGTCATGTGGGTCTTCCTGGCGGGCCAAGGCCTCGACCTGCCCTTGTGGGGCGTCCTGCTGTCCCTCGTCGTGTACGTGGCGCTGCTGGGGGCGGTGGCCGTGATCTGGGGTCGCAGGAGCCGGATGAGGCTGCACCACTCCCGCTGCAACCGGCGGATGTCGGCCTTGTTCGTCACGGGGGCGGTGCTGACCGGCGGGACGACTCTGCTGTCCGGTCACCTGGCCGGCGGGCTGGAGCCGATGGCCGCCGGTCTGATCCAGGCCACGGCCTCGGCGGCCGTGTTCCTGCTGTTCGTCGGGCCGGCGCGCCGCTGGGTCGCCGACTCCCTGCGCGTCGGCGAGGGGGCGGGTCGATGAGCACCCCCGCCGGCTTCGACGAGCTGATCCATCCCGCCACCCGGCTGTCGGTGGCCGCGTTGCTCGCCGCCACCGAATGGGCGGACTTCGCGTTCGTCCGCGACAGCCTCTCGCTCAGTGACTCCGCGCTCTCCAAACAGCTGCACACCCTGGAAGAGGCCGGATACCTGGAGCTCCACAAGGAGGGGGGCGGACGCAAGCGGCGCACGAAGGTACGGCTGACGGACCGTGGCCGCGCCGCCTTCGACGGCCACGTGGCGGCGCTCAGGGCGATCGTCGAGGGCGCCGCCGGGTCCGCCGCGGCGCCGGCCGGCCCTGCGGCTGACGGCGGCACGGTGACGGCCGCGACCGGGGCGGCACCACGGCAGCAGCACCACGCGGAGGCAGGACGATGACGGCACTCAGGCCCACACCCGTACGGCCGGCACCGCCCGGCACGACCGCCCGGCCCGTCATCCGGGCACGCGGGGTGACCATGGCGTACGGCGACGTCGACGTCCTCCACGGCATCGACCTGGACATCCACCAGGGCGAGGTGTTCGCGCTGCTCGGGCCCAACGGCGCCGGGAAGACCACCACGGTCGAGATCCTGGAGGGCTTCCGGCGGCGTTCCTCGGGCGAGGTCAGCGTCCTCGGTGCGGACCCGGAGCGGGGCGACGACGCCTGGCGCGGCCGGATCGGACTGGTCCTGCAGTCCTGGCGCGATCACCGCCGCTGGCGGGTCGCCGAGCTCCTGACGCACTTCGCCACGTACTACCCCGATCCGCGTGACCCGGCAGGGCTGCTGGACCTCGTGGGCCTCACCGGCCAGGCGGGGCAGCAGGTGGACCGGCTCTCCGGTGGCCAGCGACGGCGGCTCGACGTCGCCCTCGGCATCGTCGGCCGCCCCGAACTCCTCTTCCTGGACGAGCCGACCACCGGCTTCGATCCGGAGGCGCGGCACGAGTTCCATCTCCTGGTCGAGCGGCTGGCCCGTGAGGAAGGCGTCACCGTGCTGCTCACCACGCACGACCTGGTGGAGGCCGAGCGGCTCGCCGACCGGATCGCCATGCTGGTCGGCGGCCGGATCCGGGCCTGCGGAACCCCGGCGGAACTGGCCCGGCGGGCCGCCGCGCAGGCGGAGGTCCGCTGGACGGACGACGACGGGACCTCCCGGCGCGAACGCACGGAGGACCCCTCGCGGCTGGTCTGGGAACTCCACCAGGACGCGGCGGGCCCGATCGCCGGCCTGGAGGTGCGCCGCCCGACGCTGGAGGACACCTACCTGCACATGGTGCACCGCGAGGACGGCGGCGCGGGCGAGTCCGTGGCCGGAGAGGCACGGGCCGTATGAAGGGGACGAGCATGACCGGGAAGGCGGACGAGGCCGGTGTGGCGGACGTGGCAGATGTGGTGGAAGTGAACGACGCACCGAGCGGGGCGAAGAGGTCCCGCCCCACCCGCGCCTACTGGCGGGCCGGCTTCCTCCGGGGCGGCATCGAGTTGCGGCACCTGCTGCGCAACCCGAAGGAGCTGTCGGGCCATCTGACCAACGTCGTCGTCGCGTTGCTGGTCGCCGTGTACATCGACGACGACGTGCCCGGTACCCAGACGCCGATGTCCCATCTCGTGATCGCGGGCTTCGCCGCCTACCTGCTGTTCCAGGCCGGGCTGATCAGCCTTCCGCAGATGCTCGTGACGGAGCGGGAGGAGGGTGCCCTGCTGCGGCTGCGTGCCACGCCCGGCGGGATTCCGGCCTACCTCATCGCCAAGTGCCTGCTGGTGGTCGTCACGGCGGTCGGCTCGCTGGCCCTGCTCCTGGCGGCCACGGCGCTGGTGGCGGACGGGCCGCTGCCGCGCGGGCCCGGTGACTGGCTGACGCTCGCGTGGGTCACCACCCTCGGGCTGCTGGCGGTCGTACCGCTGGGGGCGGCCATCGGCGCCGTGCTGCCCAACCCGCGCGAGGCGCTGGCGTTGATCATGCTGCCCACGATGGGACTGCTCGTCACCTCCGGGGCGGTGTTCCCGATCACCGTGCTTCCCGTGCCGGTTCAGCAGGTGGCCTCCCTCTTCCCGCTGAAGTGGATGGCGCAGGGGCTGCGCTCCGCGCTGCTGCCGGACTCCGCGCAGGCCGCCGAGCCGGCGGGCTCATGGGAGCTGCCCATGGTCGCCCTGGTGCTGACCGCCTGGGTGGTCATCGGCTTCCTCCTCGCGATCCCCCTCCTGCGCCGCGCCGCTCGCAGGGAATCCGGCTCCCGGATGACGGCACGTCTGCGCAAGGCGGAGCAGGGCGGGGCGAAGGCCGCGTAGGCGCCGTCCCGCGAGGGCGCCGGCCTCGTGGGACGCCCCATTCCCTGGTTGTTCTGTACGCGCCATAATCCGGTCCATGGTGACCCTGAGCGCGACCGGGCGAAGCGACAACGGCAGCCGCGGTATCGACCGTCGGCGCTTCCTGACAGGAGCGGCGGGCCTCACCGCGGGTGCCCTGCTGAGTGCCGTACCGGGTACGGCGGGCGCGGTCTCGCGTTCGGTGCGCGGCACCCAGGACTGGATGGGCGCACTCGCGGACAGCACCCCGCTGCGCCGCCTCACGATCCCGGGGACACACAACTCGGGCGCGCGCCACGGTGGCCTCTGGACGGCGTGCCAGAACACGACGGTCGCCGAGCAGCTCGACAGCGGCATCCGCTTCCTGGACATCCGCTGCCGGATCAGCGGCGACGCCTTCGCGATCCACCACGGAGCGTCGTACCAGCGCCTGAACTTCGACGACGTCCTGACCGCCTGCCGGGACTTCCTGGCCGCCCGGCCGTCCGAGACGGTCCTGATGAGAGTCAAACAGGAGTACTCGGAGGAGAGCGACGCCGCGTTCCGGAGGATCTTCGACCTGTACCTCGACGGCAAGGGCTGGCGGTCGCTCCTCCGCCTCGACCCCACGCTCCCCGACCTGGGCGGGGCGCGCGGCAAGGTCGTGCTGCTCGCCGACAACGGTGGTCTCCCGGGTGTGCGGTACGCCGACTCCGCGCTCTTCGACGTCCAGGACGACTACATGGCGGAGCCGTTCGCCAAGTACCCGAAGATCGTGACCCAGTTCCGCAGGGCCGCGCAGCAGCCCGGCAAGCTGTTCGTGAACTACGTGAGCACCGCCGCCCTGCTGCCGCCGCGCTGGAACTCGGACCGGCTCAACCCGCAGGTGCACGCCTTCCTGGACGGGGCGGAGGCGGCGGGCTGGACCGGGCTCGGGATCGTACCGTTGGACTACCCCGCGACCCGCTCGGGGCTGGTGGAGTCGCTGATCCGGCACAATCCGGCCGGCTGAGGGGCCACTACGCCGAAAGGGCGGCCCGCCCGGCGGCGTAGGCGCACAACCGGGTCCCGTAGAGGCCCAGCGCGTCGTCGGGGTCCTCGGCGTAGTGGGCGGCCACCTTCCGGGCGGTGCGGCCGGCCGGAGCCGGCCGCACGGCGAGCTCCTCGGGCATCAGCAGGGGATCGCCGAGTACGAGGAGCGGTTCCGGACGGGCCGGCCGGCCTCAGCGGAACGCGGCGACGTTGCGGGCGGCCCAGTCGGCGAAGGGGCGCGGGGCTCGGCCGAGGACCTGCTGGACGTCCAGTTCATGACATGAGAGGAGGCGTGCAGCGCAATCGGGCAGTGGCCGGGGAACAGTGCGACGTGTTTCCCACCGACTGTCCCACGCGCGACATGGTCGACCACGTGACCAGCAGGTGGGGTGTCTGGGTGCTGATCTCCTTGCGGAGCAACGGCCTCCGGTTCCACGAGCTGCGCGAGAGCATCCAGGGCATCAGCGAGAAGATGCTCTCCCAGACCCTGCGCGCGCTGGTCGAGGACGGCCTGGTCTGGCGGAAGGTCGAGCCGACGACGCCGCCGCAGGTCACCTACGGGCTGACCGAGTTCGGCCGGGACGTCGGTGAGCCGCTGACGGAGCTGTTCGACCGGATCACGCGACAGCTGTCACCGCGCGGCACGGGATAGCGGCCCCGCCGTCGGCCCTCGACCCCGGTTCGCCCGCACCCCCGGAGCCGGGGAGCCGGCGGGCGGAGGGGGAGTGCCGGAAACGGTCGAAGGCGTGTGGGATGCAGGGCTGCTTCCCTGCTTTCGTTTCTTTCGAATTGTGCGATGCTGAGGTGACCCAAAAGGAGACAGAAGCATGCACGGAACCTTTGCGGCCCGCACTCTCCTACCCGAGCATCGAGCAGAGATCGCCGAGCTCTGCGCCTTCCTCGACCGCACGCCACAAGCAACCGAGCCTGCCCTGCTGCGCGGCCCGGACGGCAGCACGCGCACCATCCCCCCGGAGGTCTACGAGGCGCTCATGACGGTGGTGCGAGCGCTGTCGGAGGGCAAGGCGGTGACTGTCGCCCCGGTGAACACCACGCTCACCACACAAGAGGCCGCCGACCTGCTGGGAATCAGCCGACCCACATTCGTCAAGATCCTCGATGAGGGAGATGTCCCGTTCTCGCGTCCGGGCAGACACCGTCGGGTGCTGCTGGCTGATGTCCTCACCTACAAGGAGAAGAGGCGTTCACAGCGCAAACACGGGCTGGACGAACTGGTTCGGGTGACCGAAGATGCGGATCTGTACGACAACTGAGCGCGGAATCGGCTGAGTCGACGCTGCCGGCGCGCGCCACGTGACCTGCATGGTCTGCTGGACAGGCTGGACGCCGGCGGTGCCCCGCAGTTCGCGGCCGAATTCCGCCGTCGGCTCTGAACCCCGGCTCGCTCACACCCCCGGTGGCGGCGTCGGTGCGCCCGGGAGTCTGATCGAGGCCACCGTGCCGCTGCCTTCGGCCGCCGGCCGCAGGGCGACCTCGCCGCCCGCGTGCTGGACCGTGCGGGCGACGATGGACAGGCCGAGACCGGAGCCGGGGAGCTGGCGGGCGGAGGGGGAGCGCCAGAAGCGGTCGAAGACGTGCGGGAGGTCCTCGGCCGGGATGCCGGGGCCGTGGTCCCGTACGGTCAGTTCCCCACGGTGCAGGACGACCTCGACCGTCCCGCGCGCCGGGCTGAACTTCACCGCGTTGTCCAGGACGTTGACGACCGCTCGCTCCAGGGACGCCGGCTCGGCGCGTACGTACCAGGGCGCCAGGTCGGCGGTGATGGTGAGCTCCGGGCCACGCAGCCGGGCGCGCCGCAGGGCGTTCCGGGTGATCTCGTGCAGCGCGACCACCTGGAGGGGGCCGGGCTGGGTGGCGTCGGGGCGGGAGAGCTCCTGGAGGTCGCCGATGAGGGCGGCCAGTTCGGTCATCTGGGCCTTGACCGAGGACATGAGGGCCTTGCGGTCGTCGGGCGGGATGGCACGGCCCGTGTCGTCGCTCCGGGCGAGCAGCTCGATGTTCGTACGGAGCGAGGTGAGCGGGGTGCGCAGTTCGTGGCCCGCGTCCGCGATGAGCTGCGACTGACGGTCGCGGGAGGTGGCCAGGGAGCCGGCCATGGAGTTGAACGAGCGTGAGAGCCGGGCGATCTCGTCCTCGCCCTCGGCGGGGATACGGATGGTGAGGTCCTCGGTCTCCGCCACGTGGGCGACGGCGCGGGCGAGGTCGTCGACCGGGCGCAGCCCCGTGCGGGCGATCCACAGTCCGGCGGCGCCGGCACCGACGACACCGATGCCGGCGACCAGGACCAGGACCCAGGCGAGGGTGGAGAGCGGGCCGGTGACCTCCTTCTCGGGGCGCGCCACCGACACGGCGTAGACCTCACCGGAAGGGCGCAGCTCCAGGCCGTAGGTGTACACCCGCATCTTCTGGCCGTCGGCGTCGGTGGCCGAGTACAGCACGTCCCGGCGCTTGCCGCCTGCCACGGCCAGATCCTCTTCCGTCGGCGTGATCCGGGACGCCTCGGGGCCGGCGCAGACCGTGCCGGACGCGTCGATGATCTGCAGGGAGTAGGAGCCCGGCGAACGCAGCGGACCGCGCCCCGCACCCCTGCAACTGGCCAGGAGCTCCGTCACGTAGGACTTGTCGACGGTCGGGGAGTTGCGCAGTGAATCGTCCAGCTGCCCCTCCAGTTGCTCCCGCGTCACGAACCAGCAGGCGGCGGCGACCGCGGTGACCGCCACGGCCACCGCCGCGGCGACCAGCAGGGCCAGCCGTGAGCGGAGCGGCAGCGCGCGGAGCCGGCGGGGAAGGCCGGTCACCCGTCACCGCCGCCGGAACGAAGGGCGTAGCCGACGCCCCGCACCGTGTGGACGAGACGCGGCTCGCCACCCGCCTCCGTCTTGCGGCGCAGGTACATCACGTACACGTCCAGGGAGTTGGAGCTGGGCTCGAAGTCGAAGCCCCAGACCGCCTTGAGGATCTGCTCGCGGGTCAGCACCTGACGGGGGTGGGCCAGGAACATCTCGAGCAGGGTGAACTCGGTGCGGGTGAGCTCCACCCGCCGGGTCCCCCGGGTGACCTCGCGGGTGCTCAGGTCCATGCGCAGGTCGGCGAAGGACAGGACGTCGTCGTCGGGGAGGGGCCCGCCCGCGGCGACGGCGTAGGAGCTGCGGCGCAGCAGGGCCCGGATGCGGGCGAAGAGCTCGTCCAGTTCGAAGGGCTTGACGAGGTAGTCGTCGGCGCCGGCGTCGAGGCCGGTGACCCGGTCGCCCACGGTGTCGCGGGCGGTGAGCATCAGGATGGGTGTGGTCGACCCGGTGGACCGGATGCGCCGGGCGGCGGTGAGGCCGTCCATGCGGGGCATCTGGATGTCCAGGACGATCAGGTCGGGGGCGTACGACTCGGCCTTGGCCAGGGCGTCGTAGCCGTCCACGGCCACCTCCGTCCCGTACCCCTCGAACGCGAGACTGCGCTGCAGTGCCTCGCGCACGGCGGGTTCGTCGTCGACGATCAGGACGCGCTGCGGACCGTCTTCGGCGGGGCTCATCGCTTCTTCGTCCTCTTCCTTCGTGCCGGTGCTGTCTGCCGGGCTCTCAGCCTCGCACGGCCACCGCACGGCGTCGCGCGGCACGTCGCCCACGGACCGGCACCGCTGCGGATACCGGGCCGGCGGGAGCGGGGACGGCGGCCACGGGACGGGAGCCGGTGCAGGGGGCGCCCCCGTCAGGAGCCGCCGCCGGCCCGCAGGGCGTCCAGGTCGGCCTTGAGCGTGTCGACCGGGATGGCGAAGCCGAGGCCCACGCTGCCCGCCGCCGTACTGCCCGAGGCGCTGGAGGAACTGGGTGAGTACATCGCGGAGTTGATGCCGATGATCTTGCCGTTCATGTTGATCAGTGCGCCGCCGGAGTTCCCCGGGTTGAGCGAGGCATCGGTCTGGATGGCCTTGTACGTCGTCTTCGACGAGCCCGTGTCACCGTTGAACTGCTGCCCGCCGAACTCGAACGGCCAGTTCTGGCCGCCCTGTTGCCCTTGCTGCTGCTGCTGGCCCTGGCTCTGGTCCTCGTCCTTGGCGACCGTCACGTCCCTGTCCAGGGCGGAGACGATGCCGCTGGTCACCGTGCCGGTCAGGCCCTCGGGGGAGCCGATCGCCACGACCTGGTCGCCGACCTTCACCGACGAGGAGTCGCCGAGCGAGGCCGTCTTCAGCCCGCTCGCGCCCCGGAGCTCGATGAGCGCCAGGTCCTTGTCGGGGTCCGTTCCGACGACGTCGGCCGTGTACGTCCTGCCGGTGCTGAGGGCCACCTCGATCGCGGAGGCACCGGCGATGACGTGGTTGTTGGTGACGATCTCGCCGTCCGCCGTGATGACGACCCCGGAGCCGGTGGCCTCGCCCGACGAGGACGTCGCGCTGATCTCGACGATGGACGGCGACACGGCCTCCGCCACACCGGAGACGGTGCCGGCGCTGCTCTGCGAGACGGTGGTGCCGCTGACGGCGCCGCCGGTGCCGGTGCTGCCGGAGCCGCCACCGGAGAGTTCGCCGACGAGGGTGGCGGTGCCCCCGCCGATGGCCGCGGCGGCGATGGCCACCGCGGTCAGCAGGGCGAACGGCCGCCTGACCCGGCGCTCGGGCCTCGGGGTGCCGGCGGACGTGAGGGGCTGGGGCGCCGGGGCCGGCCAGGTGTGGGTGGTCGTGGGCGTCCCGGCGGTCCCCTGCCCGGGGCCGTAGGCCGGCGGTGGCGGGCAGGCCCGCTCGCCACCGCCGTACGCGGCACTGCCGTACGGACCGGTCCCGTGCGACGTGCTGCCGTACGGACCCGTGCCGTGGGCGCCGTCGTCGTACGAACCGTCGTCGTTCGAGTGGGGCATCGGGGACTCGCCGCTCGGGCGGTGGCTGTCGGTCATGTCCCCGAGAGTGGCCAGCGAACATGAGAGCAGCCTGAGTACGTCCTGAGAAGCCCGGCAGAACCTCGTATGCCCGATATGAGGAAGCGTGTCGCTACGGCCCGGTCACGGTCGGTTCACCGCAGCCGCACGACCGGCGCACCACCAGCGCGGACGGGAACTGCTTCAGCCGCTCGCGCCGCGACCCCGAGACCCGCAGGGAGTCGTCGAGGACCAGGTCCACGGCCGCCCGGGCCATGGCCGGGCGGTCCGAGAAGACCGTCGTGAGCGGCGGGTCGGTGAGCCCCGCCTCCTTCACGTCGTCGAAGCCCGCGACCGCGAGCTCACCCGGCACGTCGATGCGGAGCTCGCGCGCGGCCCGGAGCACGCCGATGGCCTGGTCGTCCGTGGAACAGAAGATCGCCGGGGGCCTGTCGGGACCGGAGAGCAGCTTCAGGGCCACCTGGTAGGCGTCGTAGCGGTTGTACGGGGCGTGGAAGAGCCGGCCCTCCGTCGGCCGCCCGGCCTCCTGCATCGCCCGGCGCCATCCCTCGATGTGGTCGGCGACCGGGTCACCGACCACCGGGGTCGACTCCATGCCACCGAGGCACGCCACATAGGCGTTGCCGTGCTCCAGGAGATGGCGGGTGGCGAGCTGGGCGCCACCGACGTCGTCGGTGACGACCGCGACGTCGTCGATCGCCTCGGGGCGTTCGTGCAGCAGGACCACGCGGGCGTCCCAGGCCTCTATCTCGGCCGCCGCGCGCTCGCTGGGACCCTGGCTGACGAGGATCAGCCCGGACACCCGCATGCCGAGGAAGGCGCGCAGATAGTGGACCTCGCGTTCGTCCCGGTAGTCCGAGTTCCCGACGAGCACCATCTTCCCGCGCTCGGCCGCCGCCTGTTCGACCGCGTGCGCCATCTCGGCGAAGAACGGCTGCCGGGCGTCCGGCACGATCATCCCTATGAGATCGGTGCGCCGCGAGGCCATGGCCTGGGCGACCCGGTCGGGCCGGTAGCCCAGCTCCTTGATCGCGCCCAGCACCCGCTCGCGCGTGGCCGGGGCGACCGGCCGGGGTCCGTTGTTGATGACGTAGCTGACGACCGCTGTCGAGGTCCCCGCCAGTCTCGCCACATCGTCCCGCGTCACCTTGGCCACGCGCGGCAGTCTACGCGGATCGACCTACCGCTTGGCAGGCCGGACCGGGGCTTCTTCCACGACTTCGGCATCCGTCGACTGCTCCGTACGGGTGACCTCCCCGTCCGCCGTCCTGGACGCCGCCTTGGCCTTGGCGTCCTCGCCTCCCCGGTCCGCCTTCTCGGGGGTGACGAACCGGTAGCCGACGTTGCGCACGGTGCCGATCAACGACTCGTGCTCCGGGCCGAGCTTGGCCCGCAGCCGCCGTACGTGGACGTCGACCGTGCGGGTGCCGCCGAAGTAGTCGTAGCCCCAGACCTCCTGGAGCAGCTGGGCGCGGGTGAAGACCCGGCCCGGGTGCTGGGCGAGGTACTTGAGCAGTTCGAATTCCTTGAAGGTCAGGTCCAGGACCCGGCCCTTGAGCTTGGCGCTGTACGTCGCCTCGTCGACCGAGAGATCACCGTTGCGGATCTCCATGGGGGAGTCGTCGGCGGTGATCTGCTGGCGGCCGGTCGCCAGGCGCAGCCGGGCCTCGACCTCGGCGGGGCCCGCGGTGTCCAGCAGTACGTCGTCGATGCCCCAGTCCGCGGTGACGGCCGCGAGGCCGCCCTCCGTCACGACGAGGATCAGCGGACAGCCGGGCCCGGTGGACCGCAGCAGCTGGCAGAGCGAGCGCACCTGGGGGAGGTCGCGACGGCCGTCGATGAGAATGACGTCGGCACCCGGGGTGTCGACGAGCGCTGGTCCCTCGGCGGGGGCCACCCGCACGCTGTGCAGCAGAAGGCCGAGGGCGGGGAGCACCTCCGTCGACGGTTGGAGGGCATTCGTCAGAAGCAGCAGTGAACTCATCGCCGCCCACCTGCCTGGGTCGTCGGTCGATCGTGCACGTTCAGCTCGCCCATTACGTCGGTCCTCCTCGTTCCCTGCGAGAGGGGCACTCCCGGGTCGGACCCGGGGGAGTATGCGGCACTGCTTCGTACTCCCGTACGGCCATCACCCGCGACGACCGTCATACGGTTCTTACCGTGCGGTCCCGCGCCCGGGGACCGCTGAGCTTGTGGAAACGTCGCCGTAACAACGCTCGGAAAGCACAAAAGGACCCGGGGGCTGCTTTGCCCGGATCCTCTTCGCAGCAGAATAGCCCACATGAGTTCTGTGTCCGAGGGTCGTTTCCTGAGTTCTTCTGTTCCCTCGATCACGCCGGTCCCCCGGCGCACCACGTTGCTGACCGGTGACGGGGTGCGTATCGAGGCGGTGTACACCCCGTGTACGGCGGGTTCCGGGTCGGTCGGGGACGGTGTGCGGAAAGGGACCGCCGTCGTCCTCGCGCACGGGTTCACCGGCGCCGCCGACCGGCCGGCGCTGCTGCGCGCCGCCGAGGTGTTCTCCCAGCGTGCGGCCGTGATCACGTTCTCCTTCCGGGGCCACGGAAGGTCCGGCGGACGCTCCACGGTGGGCGATCGCGAGGTGCTGGACCTCGCGGCCGCGGTCTCCTGGGCGCGGTCCCTGGGGCACCGGCGCATCGTTACGGTCGGGTTCTCGATGGGAGGTTCCGTGGTGCTCCGGCACGCCGCTCTGTATACGGCTGCGGAAGGCGGTGAAATCCCGGTCGAGAAATACGGCCGTGCGGGAGCCGAACGGGTGGAGGGGCACACCGGAGCGCAGAAGGCGCACGGGGGGCGTGCAGGAGCGCACTCCGGCGGATCTCATGCGCCGGTGGGTGCCCACACGGACGCGGTCGTCTCGGTGAGCGCACCGGCCCGCTGGTACTACCGGGGCACGGCCCCGATGCGCCGCCTGCACTGGGTCGTCACCCGCCCCACGGGGCGGCTCGTCGGCCGCTACGGCTTCCGCACCCGCATCCACCGCGAGGACTGGAACCCCGTGCCGCTCTCGCCGGTGGAGGCCGTCCCGCTGATCACCGCGCCCCTGCTGATCGTGCACGGCGACCGGGACCCGTACTTCCCCGTCGATCACCCGCGGATGCTGGCGGAAGCCGCGGGTGAGGGGGCCGAGCTCTGGCTGGAGCACGGCATGGGCCACGCGGAGAACGCCGCCGGCGGGGAGCTGCTGGCCCGTATCGCCGACTGGACGGAGTCGGCGTGATCCATGATGGACAGCCGACGTACGACGAAAGGGGTGCCGCCATGGCAGCGGGGACGATCCGCTACTGGGCCGCGGCCAAGGCCGCCGCGGGGACCGCGGAGGAGCCGTACACGGCGGAGACGCTCGCCGAGGCCCTCGACGGGGTGCGCGAGCGGCACCCCGGTGAGCTGACGCGCGTACTGCTCCGATGCTCGTTCCTGATCGACGGGAATCCTGTGGGGACCCGCGGTCATGAGACCGTACGGCTTGCCGAGGGCGGCACGGTCGAGGTGCTCCCGCCGTTCGCAGGAGGGTGAACCCCAGACCATGAGCAACAACCATCAGCAGTATCCGTACGACCCGGGACCCGGGCGGCAGCAGGACGGGCAGCAGCAGCCCTATGACCCGGCGTACGGGCCGCAGGACGGGCAGCAGCAGCCCTATGACCCGGCGTACGGGCAGCCCGCGCGGCCCGCGTACGGGCAGCAGTCCTACGACCCCGCGTACGGGCCGCAGGACCAGCCGGTGCACGGGCAGCAGGACCAGGTGCCCGCGTACGGGCAGCAGCCCGCCCAGCCCGCGTACGGGCAGCCCGCCCAGCCCGCGTACGGGCAGCAGCCGCCCCTGTGCCCGGAGCCCGCTCTCTACCCGGAGCCCGCCGTGTACCCGGAGCAGGGTGGCCACCAGGCGTCCCAGGGGGAGGGCGCGGCCCAGACGTGGGAGGGGCAGACCTGGGACACCCAGTACCAGCCGACGATCCAGCCGCAGCACCACGCCGCGCCGCCCGCGGCGCCGCAGGGTGCCCTTCCGCTGCCGCCCGAGGCGCCGGCGGCCCCGTTCGCCCCAGAGCCTCCGGCGGCCTCGGCGTCCGCCCCCGGCGGCTCCGACTACAGCGCCCCCACCACTCTGGGCAACAGCCGGATCACCGACGCCCAGCGAGCCCGCGCGGAGGGACGCTCGCCCATCATCGCGCCGGGGATCCAGCCCGCCGCGATCACCGCGGGCCTCGGTCTGCTCCTCGCGCTCGGTGCCGCGGTCGGGGCCTACGCCCTGCTCGTACCCCTCGTGCTGCTCCAGGCCGTGACAGCCGCGGGATGGTTCCGGCTGAACGGCATGTGGCCGGCCAGGCAGGGCATCGCGCTCGCCTTCGCAGGCGGTGCGGTGGCCGACGCGGTGCTGCTCGCGGCGGGCCGGGACAACGCTCCGGCGGCCATCCTCGGCACGCTCGGCGTCTGGGTGCTGCTCACGCTCGTCCTCCAGTTGCGCAGCCACGCCGGGGCCGACGAGCGGATGTACGGCCTGACGGCCACCGTCGCGTCGGCGGCGCTCGCCGTCCTGGCCGCCGGGCACCTGGCGGCCGTCCCGGAGGCGGTGACGGTGGGCGGTGTCGCGGTCGCCGTGGCCGTGCTCGTCAGGGCCCTGCCACTGCCCGGGCCGGCCTCGGTCGTCGTGGCGCTGCTCGCCTCGGCGGGTGCGGGACTGGCCGCCGGAGGGCTCACGGACTTCGGTGCGCAGGCCGCGTTCCTGGGGTTCGCGGCCGGCGGCTGCGCGCTGATCGGACTGCGGGTCGCGAGCTACGACTACCCGTCCCGCTTCGTGCACATGACGGCCGGGGTGGCGCTGCCGCTCACGGCGGCGGCTCCCGCCGTCTATCTGATCGGCCGTGCGATCGCCTGACGGTCCTGACGCACCCTCACGTCGACCCCGCCGCCGGGGAACCGGCCGGGCCCTCTGCTCGTCGATCATTCCGGGTGCGCCGCACAGGCGGCAGTAGGCTCACGTGCACCAGAGGTCCGTCCGGTCCGAGTGGGGGAACAACAGGCATGCGAGCACTGCGAATACTGCTGATCATCGCCGTGGTGCTGGGCGGCGTCTTCGTCGCCGTGGACCGCGCCGCCGTGTACTTCGCGGAGTCGGAGGCCGAGGGGCGGGTCGCCTTCGGCGGCGCGGAGGCCGGCTCGACCGACGTCTCGATCAAGGGCTTCCCGTTCCTGACGCAGGTCGCCGGGTCGGAGTTCGACCGTGTGGACGTCACGGTGAAGGACATCCGTGCCAGCGCGGCCGGGCGGGCCATACGGATCAGCGAGATCCGGGCCCAGCTGCGGCACGTCACGCTGGGCGCGGGCTATTCCAGTGCGACGGCCTCCCGGGCCACCGGGACGGCCGTCGTCTCGTACGCGGCTCTCACCGAGGCCGCCGACGAGGGCGTGACGGTCGCCTACGGCGGCGACGGCAAGGTCAAGGTCACCGGTTCCGTCCGGATCCCCCTGCTGGGACAGACGGTCACGCGCAGCGTGCTCTCCACGGTCACCCTGGCCGACGGCGACACCGTCAAGGTGCGCGCCGACGAGGTCCCGGGTGAGGGCATCCCCGGCCTGGAGGACCTGGTCAGGAAGAAGACGGACTTCGAGCGCGGGATCGGCGGGCTGCCCGAGGGCCTCAAGCTGGAGAAGATCGAGGTGGCGCCGGACGGCCTGGAGATCTCGATGACCGGCGCCGACATCCGGCTGGCGGGATGACGACGCGGGCGCGGCACGCACCACGACGGACATCCTCCGGGCGGGGCGGAGCCTCATAAGAACGGCCGGACGGCTGATCCAGATGCTGAGACCGGGCCGTCCGTCCAGCAGATGGCGACCGGGCCAGGAGCCCCGTGCGCTGGGCCTCCGACAGGGCTGACCGACATCGTGTCCCGTATGGCGGACGATCGTGTCTCATCATCCGATACGACGGTGGCATCTGCGCCCTTACCTCCCTACGATCGGACGCATGAAGCGACAGGCGGACCTCACGAAGCGGCGGGCAGTAGACCTGTGCCGCGTCGCCGCCATGCTCTGTCGCACCTTCTGAGCGGGACACCCTCCCGTTTCCCCCCGGCCCTTCGACGAAGTCAGGGCCGGATCCCGTGCCTTGCGTACGCGTTCCGCCGCAAGCACCTGCGCGTACACCCCGCACCCCGCACACCGCACCGCCCCGCCGAAGACTGCCCCGGAGGAGAAACACATGAGCCGCGCAGACGTTCTGGTCGACGCCGACTGGGTCGAGGCCCACATCGACGACCCGCAGGTCGCCATCGTCGAGGTCGACGAGGACACCTCGGCGTACGAGAAGAACCACATCAAGAACGCGATCCGGATCGACTGGACCAAGGACCTCCAGGACCCGGTCCGCCGTGACTTCGTCGACCAGGCCGGCTTCGAGAAGCTCCTGTCCGAGAAGGGCATCGCCAACGACACGCTGGTCGTCCTCTACGGCGGCAACAACAACTGGTTCGCGTCGTACGCCTACTGGTACTTCAAGCTGTACGGCCACGAGAACGTCAAGCTGCTCGACGGCGGCCGCAAGAAGTGGGAGCTCGACTCCCGCGACCTGACCGACGTCGTCCCGACGCGGCCGGCCACCCAGTACAAGGCCAAGGCCCAGGACGAGTCGATCCGCGCCTACCGCGACGACGTCGTGGCCGCCATCGGCAGCCAGAACCTCGTCGACGTGCGGTCGCCCGACGAGTTCAGCGGCAAGCTGCTCGCCCCGGCGCACCTCCCGCAGGAGCAGTCGCAGCGCCCCGGCCACGTGCCGAGCGCCCGCAACATCCCGTGGTCGAAGAACGCCAACGACGACGGCACGTTCAAGTCGGACGACGAGCTCAAGGCCCTCTACGAGGACGAGAAGGTGGACCTGTCCAAGGACACCATCGCGTACTGCCGCATCGGTGAGCGCTCCGCGCTCACCTGGTTCGTCCTGCACGAGCTGCTCGGCCAGGAGAACGTCAAGAACTACGACGGTTCGTGGACCGAGTACGGCTCCCTCGTGGGTGTGCCGATCGAGCTCGGCGCCAACAAGTAATTCCGCAGGACCCGATCAGCAGGACCCCGACCCGAAGGACAGAACACCATGTGTGGAGCACAGGCCGGCGGCCCCGACGCTTCGACGATCAAGCCGGGCGAGACGACCATCCAGGGCAGCGTGACCCGCGACGGCGAGCCCGTCACCGGGTACGTCCGTCTGCTGGACTCGACCGGTGAGTTCACCGCCGAGGTCCCGACCTCGGCGACCGGACAGTTCCGCTTCTACGCGGCCGAGGGCACCTGGACGCTCCGCGCCCTGGTCCCGGGCGGCACCGCCGACCGTACGGTCGTGGCGCAGACCGGTGGTCTCGCCGAGGTCGCCATCGCCGTGTAGTTCACGCGCACGAACGGCCGGAGGGCCGCACCCCAGGGGGGTTGGACGCCACCTGGACAGGGGTGCGGCCCTTCGCGCCGTCCACATGCGCGTCCGCACGGTGGAGTTCTACGCTGGACACATGTACGCCCGGCGAAGGCGCGCCTATTTCGTGATGATGGGCGGGTGCCTCTTCCTCTTCGTCTCCGCCTGGGCCGTCGTGCGTCTGTGGTCCGTACCGGCGGCGGTGGCGATGTGCGTGGTCGCCATGGTCATACCGCCCGTGGCGGCGGTCGTCGCCAACCGCCGGGGTCCCGAGGACCGCTGGTGGGACGACGGGGCCCGGGACGATCCTCCGGACGTCAGGGCCCCGGGCACCGGACCTCCAAAAGCCGGGCGCCCGGATCCCCGGCCCCGGTCGCCCCGGGAGGCGCCCACCGGCGACCCGACGTCGGACGCGTGGTGGGACGAACTGGACGGCAGGAACCGCCGGCGGTAGGCCGACGGAGCCCCCTGCTCAGTACACGAGGGCCTGGGCGCCGTCCGCCACGGCCTCCTGTACGAAGACCTGTGCGCCGGCGATACGCACGCCTTCCAGGACGTCCTGCTCCGTGATGTCGCGACGGGCCGCGCACTGGGTGCAGAGCGTGATCCCGCCACCCGCGAGGACCGAGTCGATCAGGTCGGGCAGCGGCGCCGCGTGCGGCAGCTCGAACTCGGCGGCGCGTCCCGGCAGCGCGAACCAGGCGGACTCACCGGTGAGCCACAGCGAGACCTCGACCCCGCTGGCGACGGCCACGGCCGCCACGGTGAAGGCCTGCGAGCAGCGCTCGGGGGCATCGGCTCCGGCGGTCACCTTGATCACGAGCTTCTTCGGCATGTACCGAACTGTAATCCCCGGCCGGTCAGCCTCCCCGCGACGTGTGGGTCAGTCGGGTGCGCGGGTCAGGGCGCCCGCGCCCGAGGTCTTCCCGAGGGGACCCTTGTGGAACCGGACGACGGTCCCGTTCCACCGGACCGTGGCCCCGCGGAACCAGCTCCTGGGCTGAACCGGCCGCGCCCGGGGCAAACCCCGGGCCGCCGTGCCGGGCCCCCACCCATTAGGCTGGGGGCCCGGCCGCCTGCTGCCGTCATGTCGTTCGTACCGAGGAGCTCCCGTGCTTGAGGCTTTCTTCTCCGCCCTGCTGGTCCTGGTCTGCGTCGGTGTGCTCGCCTTCGCCGCCGTGACCGTGAAGAAGCTGTACCAGGGCCAGCGCTGACCCTCGCCGAACCCCTTCCGTACCCCCTCACAGATCGTCTGAGCCGCTCATGATCGAGATTCCGTCCGACCTCCACCCGGACCTCGTGCCGCTGGCCTTCCTCCTCGGCAACTGGGCGGGTGCGGGCGTCTCCGACTTCCCCGGCGCCGAGAAGTGCAACTTCGGTCAGGAAGTGACCTTCAGCCACGACGGCCGCGACTTCCTCGAGTACGTCTCGCACTCCTGGGTGCTGGACGCCGACGGCAAGCAGGTCAAGCCGCTGGAGTCCGAGTCCGGGTACTGGCGCATCGACAAGGACCGCAAGGTCGAGATCGTCATGGTCCGCGACCAGGGCATCGTCGAGGTCTGGTACGGAGAGCTGGCGAAGCAGAAGCCGCAGATCGACATCGTCACCGACGCGGTGGCCCGCACCGCCGCCTCCGGCCCGTACAGCGGGGGCAAGCGCCTCTACGGCTATGTGAACAGCGACCTGATGTGGGTCGGCGAGAAGGCCACCCCCGACGTGGAGCTGCGGCCGTACATGTCGGCGCACCTGAAGAAGGTCGTCACCCCGGAAGAGGTCGCCGAGATGGCCAAGAGCCTCGGGGACATGCCTGACGACGGCATCGCGTTCTTCAAGTAGCAGGCACGGGCCCGTTCCGGACGGATCCGCGGGCCCGCGCCCGCCCAGCCCTACACTGGGGCTGTGGTGAGCACCGACTGGAAGACCGATCTTCGGCAGCGCGGCTACCGGCTGACGCCCCAGCGCCAGCTTGTCCTGGAGGCCGTCGACACCCTGGAGCACGCGACTCCCGACGACATCCTCTGCGAGGTGCGCAGGACGGCGTCGGGGGTGAACATCTCCACCGTCTACCGGACCCTGGAGCTCCTCGAGGAGCTCGGACTGGTCAGTCACGCCCACCTCGGGCACGGGGCCCCGACCTATCACCTGGCGGACCGACACCACCACATCCACCTCGTCTGCCGGGACTGCGCGGACGTCATCGAGGCCGACGTCGACGTGGTCGCCGACTTCACGGCCAAGCTGCGCGGCACGTTCGGCTTCGAGACCGACATGAAGCACTTCGCGATCTTCGGGCGCTGCGCCGACTGCTCGGCGAAGGCCGCGGAGGCCGGGTCCCCGGAGGGACCGGACAGCGCGCGGTAGGGCCGGCCCACCCGGGTCGTACGCTGGTCGCATGAAGAGCCCCTTGCTGTCCCTGCCCGGCGCCGTCCCCGCCGAGGGGCGTGACGAAGGCGTCGCCGCGCACTACGGCGACCTGTTCCGTGAGCAACGCGCCCTCGCCGACGGCGGCGGCCTCGTCGACCTCTCGCACCGGGGGGTCGTCACGGTCACCGGCGACGACCGGCTGACGTGGCTGCACCTGCTGCTCACCCAGCACGTCAGCGACCTCGCTCCGAACCAGGCGACCGAGGCGCTGATCCTCTCCGCCAACGGGCACATCGAACACGCCCTCTACCTGGTCGACGACGGCGCGACGGTGTGGATGCACGCCGAGCCGGAGACCCGGGGCGAGCTCGTGGCGTACCTGGAGTCGATGAAGTTCTTCTACCGCGTGGAGGTCGCCGACCGCACCGAGGACTTCGCCGTCGTGCACCTGCCGGCCGGCTCGATCACCCAGGTCCCGGACGGAGTGGCCGTCCGGGAGACGGCACACGGCCGCGACCTGTTCCTGCCCCGGACCGCCCTGGAGGACTTCGCGGCCGCGCACGGCCCGGTGGCCGGGATCCTGGCGTACGAGGCGCTGCGCGTCGAGGCGCACCGCCCGCGCCTGGGCTTCGAGACCGACCACCGCACCATCCCGCACGAGCTGGGCTGGATCGGCAGCGCCGTGCACCTCCAGAAGGGCTGCTACCGGGGCCAGGAGACGGTCGCCCGTGTCCACAACCTGGGGAAGCCGCCGCGCCGGCTCGTCTTCCTGCACCTCGACGGCAGCGAGGTGCATCTGCCCGGCCACGGGACGCCGGTCCGGCTGGCCGCCGACGGCCAGGAGGGCCGTCAGCTCGGGTTCATCACCACCTCGGCCCGCCACCACGAACTGGGGCCGATCGCCCTGGCGCTGGTGAAGCGGAACGTGGCGGTGGACGCGGAACTGATCGCGGGCGACACCGCGGCGGCCCAGGAGACGATCGTCGAGCCGTAGAGCGACTACGCGCGGCCGTCCACTCGGCCTGCCCGCGCTGCTATACCTCGACCAGTACGGTGAACGGGCCGTGATTGGTGAGCGAGACCCGCATGTCCGCCCCGAACCGGCCCGTCTCCACCTGCGCGCCGAGCGCGCGCAGCTGCGCCACCACCTCGTCGACCAGCGGTTCGGCGACCTCGCCCGGGGCGGCGGCGTTCCACGTGGGCCTGCGGCCCTTCCTGGCGTCCCCGTAGAGAGTGAACTGCGAAATGACCAAAAGCGGTGCATTCACGTCCGAGCAGGACTTCTCGCCCTCCAGGATCCTCAGTGTCCACAGCTTGCGGGCGAGCTGGGCCGCCTTCTCCGCGGTGTCGCCGTGAGTGACCCCCACCAGCACACACAGTCCCTCGCCGACGATCTCGCCGACCGTTCCGGTCCCCGGCGGGCCGTCCGCGGCGCCCGCCACGGTGACGCTCGCGCCGTCCACTCTCTGTATCACTGCACGCATACAGACCAACCTATCTTGGGCTGAACGGGTACAGAGCACCTGCGTGAACACCCTGCGTAGTGGCACCATGCACGATGTCGGTGTGCCGACGCACCGGTCGAGGGGACGGATCATCATGACGACACATGGAAACGGGCCATCGCCCGGTGCCGTACCAGGGACACGCGCGGCAGCCGGCTTGCGGCCGCCGGTGCAGCGGACCGTTGCTGTGCCCGGCCCGCTGCCCACCCCGCCCGTACACCTGCCCGGAGCGGTGTCCGTGCCCGGGCAGGCCGGAGGCGGTGCGGTCGAAGGCCTGGCGTCCGTACGCCCGCAGCCCGAGTTCGGCGGGCTGCGGCTGCCGGAGCTGCGCACCCTGCGCCGTGACGCCCAGCGCGACGAGGCGGACCTCAGTTACGTACGCCGTCTGGTCCAGGGCCGGATCGACATCCTGCGGGCCGAGCTCGCCCGTCGTGTGGACCCCGAGTCGCCCGTGGTGGACCGGCTCTCGGAGATCCTCGCCGACACCCCGTCCGTCCACCGCTCCTCCGCACGGCACGTCACCCTCACCACCCCGCGCAGCGACGAGTACCGGCAACTGGCCGCGGACACACTCGCCGAGGTCGGCCTCTCGGACCTCGACGCCCGGACGGACGAAGAGCTCCTGACCGCCATGGGGCGGCTCGTCCGCTACGAGCAGCAGGTTTCCAGGCGCCGCCACCGGCTCCAGCGGACCGTCGACGATTGCAGCGCGGAGATCGCCCGCAGGTACCGTGACGGTGAAGCACAAGTAGAGGACCTGCTCGCCTGAAGCGACCCTTCCGGGGGCGGGTCACGCCCGCCCCCGGAAGGCCACCCGCCAGCATGACCTCCTCCATAGCCCCCTCCCCTTCGGCGCCCTCGGCGCCCGTGCTCCCGGTCCTGGCCGAGGTCGTACGGTCCGGTTTCACCGAGGGCCACCACAGGGGGTCGCTGGTCCTCCTGGCCGCGGACGGGAGTGTGGAGCTCGCGCTCGGCGACCCGGCGGCCCCGGTCTTCCCGCGCTCGTCCAACAAGCCGATGCAGGCCGCAGCGATCCTGCGCGCCGGGCTGGACCTGTCGGGGGAGCGGCTGGCTCTGGCCGCGGCGAGCCACTCGGGTGAGGGCTTCCACCTCGACCTGGTGCGCACCATGCTCGCCGAGCACGGGCTGAAGGCCGGCGATCTCCAGACACCGCCCGACCTTCCGCTGGACCCCGTCGAGGCGGAGGCGTACCTCGCCGCCGGGGGTGTGCGGGAGCCGCTCACCATGAACTGCTCCGGCAAGCACGCGGCGATGCTCGCCGTCTGCCTGCGCAACGGCTGGGACACGGCGTCCTACCTCGACCCGTCCCACCCCCTGCAGCTGCTGATCGGCGAGGTCGTCGCGGAGGCGGCGGGCGAGCCCGTCGCGGCGGTCGGCACGGACGGCTGCGGCGCCCCGCTGATGGCGATCGGACTGGTGGGCCTGGCCCGCGCGTTCCGCGCCTTCGTGCTGGCCGGGCCCGGCACGCCGGAACGCCGGGTCGCCGACGCCATGCGGGCGCACCCCGAGTACGTCGCCGGCACGCGGCGGCCGGACACCTGGCTGATGCGGGAGGTGCCGGGCACGCTGTCCAAGATGGGTGCCGAGGCGGTCCAGGCGGTGGCGCTCCCGGACGGCAGGGCTCTCGCCTTCAAGATCGACGACGGTTCCACGCGCGCCCTCGGCCCGGTGCTGGCCCGCGCCCTCGGACTGCTGGGCGTGGACGCGCCGGTGGTGTCCCGTATCGGGCGGGCGCCTCTGACGGGTGGCGACGCGGTGGTGGGCGGTATCCGGGCCGCCTTCTGAGCGACGGCGGGGCCGGCCACGGCCTTGCCGGGGCGGCCGTAAATACGGGCGACAACGCGGACGCCTGTGCCTAGCGTGACCGTATGAACCCTGATCCACGTCCCGTCTCCGAAGCCGAGTTCCCGGACTGGCTCCGTGCCGTGGGTACGGGGTTCCTGCGGTCGTCCTCGGGGCCGCCGCCGGATGAGGAGGTCGCCGTACGCCTGGCCCACACCGATCTGGCCCGTGTCCAGGGGGTGTTCGACGCCGGGCGCTGTGTGGCCACCTTCCGGTCGTTCGCGCAGGAACTGACCGTCGTCGGCGGTGCCACGGTGCCGGCCGACGCCGTCACCGGCGTGACGGTGACACCCACGCACCGCCGTCGCGGCCTCCTCGGCAGGATGATGGCCGGGGACCTGGCGGCGGCGAAGGAGCGCGGCGACGTGGTCGCCTCGCTGATCGCCGCGGAGTACCCGATCTACCGGCGGTACGGCTTCGGCCCCGCCACCTGGACCACGGAGTGGGAGATCGACGTACCCCGGTCCGGCCTTGACCCGCGCGGCAGAGTTCCCTCGGAGGAGGACGGCGGCCGGATCGAGCTGGTGGACGGCGCGGACGTGCGCAAGCTGGGCCCCGGACTCCACGGCCGGCTCGCGGCCGCGCAGCCCGGCGTCGTCTCCCGCGACGAGCGCTGGTGGCAGCGCGGCACCGGCATCGACGTCCCGGCCCACGAGTCGTGGACGGAGCCCTTCTACGCGGTGTACCGGTCGGCGGACGGGGAGACGGACGGGCTGATCGCCTACCGCGCCGACGACCACTGGGGCGACCGGAAGCAGCCGCTCAACAAGGCGACGGTCGTCGGCATGATCGCCGTGACCCCCGCGGCGGAACGCGCGCTGTGGCGGTTCGTCTGCTCCGTCGACTGGATCACCACCGTCCGCTCCGGGTACCGCGCACCCGACGACGTGCTGCCCCTCCTCCTCCCCGATCCCCGGGCCGCCCGGGTCGTGACCCAGGCGGACTGGTTGTGGCTGCGGGTCCTGGACGTGCCCAGGGCGCTGGAGGCGCGTGCGTACACGAGCGAAGCCACTCTGGTCCTGGACGTCCGCGACGCCACGGGCCTGGCGGCCGGCCGGTTCCTGCTCGATGTCTCGCCGTCCGGCGCGTCCTGTGTCCCCACGACCCGGGACGCCGACCTCACGCTGGACGTGGCGGAGTTGGGCACGCTCTACCTGGGCGACGAGTCGCCGGTCCGGCTTGCCGCGCTCGGCCGGCTCGACGAACACCGCGCGGGCGCGGCGGCGAGGGCGGACACGGTGTTCCGGACGCCCCGGCGGCCGTGGTGCCCGGACATGTTCTGAGGGGTGCAGGGGGCGCGCGTTCCGGAGAGCCGCCCCCGACCTGAGGGGCGGCTCTCCGGAACACCCGTCCCTCGGGTCACCGCGTCCGCATCCGGAAGAGGACGCTGGACAGCACCACTGCCGCCAGCAGGATCCCGGCCGCCCAGGCGAGCGCGGTCCAGGGGGCGTCGCCCACCGGCTGGCCCAGGAGGAGGCCCCGGAGGGATTCGATGGCCGGGGTGACCGGCTGGTGGTCCGCGAATCCCCGGAGCCAGCCCGGCATGCTGTCGACGGGGACGAACGCGCTGCTCGGGTAGGGCAGGAACGACATGAAGAAGGTGAAGCCGCCGGCCGCTTCCGGCGTGCGGGCGAGCAGGCCCATCGCCGCCGAGATCCAGGACAGGGCCACGATGTAGGCGAGCAGGACGGCGGCGACGGCGAGCCAGCCGGCGGGGGTGGCGGCCGGGCGGAAGCCGATGAGCAGGGCGACGGCGAAGACCAGCGTGGTGGAGACCAGATTGCGCACCGTACTCGCCGCGACGTGGCCGGCCAGGATCGGCGTCGCCCCGATGTCCAGCGAGCGGAACCGGTCGATGATGCCGCCCTTCATGTCCTCGCTCACCGCGACCGCCGTGGTGGCCGAGCCGAAGCCGGCGCACAGGAAGAGCACACCGGGTACGACGTACGAGACGTACGAGTCGTAGGCGGTGCCCGTGTCGATCGCCCCGCCGAAGAAGTAGACGAAGATCAGCATCAGCATGATCGGCAGCATCATCGACGTGATGACGGCGTCCACGTTCCGGCGGCTGATGAGCAGGCTGCGGCCGGTCATGACCGTGGCGTACGTGAGGGATCCGGGTGCGTCAGACATGGGCCGGTGCCTCCGTCTTCTCGGTGGTCAGGGCGAGGAAGACGTCGTCGAGGGTGGCGCTGTGCACGGAGAAGCGGTCGACGTCCGTGCGGTGCGGGTCGATCTCGTCGAGCAGAGCCCGGGCGTGGAGGGCGGTGCCGTCCGTGGGCAGCCCCAGGGTGAGGGTCTCGGGGGAGTGGTGGACGGCGCGGGTGGCGAGCCGGAGATAGGCCTCGCGGCTGTTGAGGACGAGGTCCAGGCGGTGTCCGGAGACGCGTGACTTCAGGGCTTCGGCGGTCCCCTCGGCGACGATACGGCCCTGGTCGAGGACGGTGATCCGGTCGGCGAGCTGGTCCGCCTCCTCCAGGTACTGGGTGGTGAGGAGGACCGCGGCGCCCCGGTCCGCCAGGTCGCGCACCACCTGCCAGAGCTCGCGGCGGCTGCGTGGGTCGAGGCCGGTGGTGGGCTCGTCGAGGAAGAAGACGGCGGGCTCGGGCGAGCCGACCAGCCCAGCCGCCAGGTCGAGGCGGCGCCGCATCCCCCCGGAGTACGTGCGGGCCTGGCGTCGGGCCGCGTCGGTGAGGCCGAAGCGGACGAGGAGTTCCCCGGCGCGGTCCCGGGCCTGGGCGCGGGTCAGCCCGGACAGCCGCGCCATCAACCGCAGGGTCTCCTCTCCGGTCAGCGTCTCGTCGACGGCGGCGAACTGCCCGGTCAGGCTGATGGCGCGGCGCACCCGGCGCCGGTCGGTGACGACGTCGTACCCGGCGACGCTCGCCGTGCCGGAGTCGGCGGTGGTGAGTGTGGCGAGGATCCGCACGGTGGTGGTCTTGCCCGCGCCGTTGGGGCCGAGAAGTGCGTGGACCCCCGCCCGGGCGACGCGGAGGCCGACTCCGTCCAGCACCCGGGTGCCCGGTCTGCCGTAGGACTTGGTCAGGCCGTGTGCCTCGATCATGACGTCGTTGACGGCGGTGGTCATGAGGTCCCCCATCTGCGTATGGCATACGCGTTACTGCGTAAGCATTACGCAAACCTAGGATGGTGGCAAGCCAGTACTGGGAAAGGCGGCTTCGGGTGACGGAGAACAGCGGCGCGTCGGGCGGTACGGGCCTGCCGCCGAGCATCGAGGCCGCGTGGGGACTGCGCCCGCGTACGGCCAAGGGGCCGAAGCCCGGCCTGACGCTCGACCGCATCGTCGCCGCGGCTGTGGACGTGGCCGCGTCGGAGGGGCTCTCGGCCGTCTCGATGGGGCGGGTCGCCAAGGAGCTGGGCGTCTCCACCATGTCGCTGTACCGCTACGTCTCCGCCAAGGAGGAGCTGTACGTCCTCATGCAGGAGGCGGCCATGGGAGCCCCCGAGCCGCTGCCCGCACTGGAGGAAGGGGCGGGCTGGCGGGAAGCGCTCAGCCAGTGGGCGTGGGCCCAGCGCCGGGTGTTCCACCGCAACCTCTGGTCCCTGCGCATCCCGATCTCGGGCCCGCCGGCCAGCCCTCACTCGGTCGCCTGGTGGGAACAGGGCCTCCAGGCGCTGGAGGGCAGCGGCCTGGCGGAGGGCGACAAGATCTCGGTCATCCTCTTCGTCGCGGGATTCGTCAGGAACGAGGCCCTGCTGATGAGCGATCTCGCCGCCGCCGTCGAGGCGAAGGGCGTTTCGCCCCAGGAGGTGATGGCGCAGTGGGAGCGGACGGTGAAACGCCTCATCGATCCCGTCCGCCATCCCGCGCTGTGCAGGCTGCTGGGCACCGAGGTCATGAGTGAGCCCGACGAGGCCGACTACGAGTTCGTGTTCGGTCTCGAGCGGGCGCTCGACGGGGTCGAAGCCCTCATCCGGAAGGGAACGCCGTCATGAGTGCCCGGAAGACCGGCGGCCTGCGCGAACGCAAGAAGCAGCTGACCTATCAGGCCGTCTCCGAAGCCGCGATCTCCCTGTTCCTCGAACGGGGCTTCGACAAGGTCTCGGTGGCCGAGGTGGCGGCTGCCGCCGACATCTCGAAGCCGACGCTGTTCCGGTACTTCCCGGCGAAGGAGGACCTGGTCCTGCACCGGTTCGCCGACCACGAGGACGAGGCGGCCCGCGTCGTCTCCGGCCGCCCCGACGGCGTCCCGCCGCTGGACGCGCTGCGCCGGCACTTCCTGGACGGGCTGGACCGCCGCGACCCGGTGACCGGGCTCTGCGACGCCCCGCCCGTGCTGGCCTTCCACCGGCTCCTCTACGGGACCCCCTCCCTCGTCGCGCGCCTGTACGCCTACCAGGGCCGCTCCGAAGCGGCGCTCGCCCGTGCGCTGGATCCCGGCTGTCCGGTGACGGCGCGGCTCGCGGCGGGTCAGATCATCGCCGTGCTGCGCATCCTGGCCGAGGAGAACTGGCGGCGGATCGACGCCGGGGAGAGTGCCGGCCAGGTGTACGGGGACGCGGTCGCGGCGGCCGGCCTCGCCTTCGCCCAGCTGGAGGACGGGCTGTTCACGCCTCCTCGAGGATGAGGCCGAACGGTGCGTGCAGGTCGGCCGGCTCGCGGAAACGCACGCCGGTCATGCCGAGCGCGACGGCCGCCGCGACGTTCTCCCGGCTGTCGTCCACGAAGAGGCACCGGTCCATCGGCACCCCGGCCCGCGCCGCCGCGATCCGGTAGAGGGCCGGATCCGGCTTGGCGACCCCCTCGACGGCGCTGCTGACCACGTGGTCGGCCAGATCCGTGAGCCCCAGGGCGGCGAGGTCCTCGTCCAGCCGGAGCGTGGCGTTGGTGATCAGCACCAGCGGTACGCGCGTACGTATCCGGCGCAGCAGGGCCACCACCGCCTCGTCGGCCCGGAACGGCGCCCGTGCGAGGGCCCGTCCCAGTTCCCGTGCCCTGTCGGCGTCGACCCGGCCGGCGAGCCCGCGCGCGACGGCCTCGACCCATTCCTCCTCGGTCACCCGGCCCAGGAGCAGCGGGAGGTCGACCTCGGGGGCGTAGGCGATGTCCTCCGTGGTTCCCGGGGGCAGGCCGGCCGCCCGTTCCAGCGCGGTCACGTGCGTCACGTCGTAGAAGCGGACGACGTTGTCCAGATCGCACAGCACGGCCTCGCAGGGCCCGCCCCGGGTGGTCACTGCCCGGCCGCAGCGACGTCCAGGGCCGCCCCGTACAGCCGCGACACCTGGATCCGGATGACGACGCGGCGCTCGGCCACCGCCTGTTCCAGGAAGGCCTGTTCGGCTGCCCGGTCGTCGAACCCCGGTGTCAGGGAGAGCAGTTCCCGGCCGACGGCGTCACCGGCCACGGCTGTCGGCTCCGACACCTGCGCCAGCCCCTCGGCCACGGCGAACGACCAGACGTCGCCGCCGTCCACATGCAGGGAGGCGTGCGGATTCCGCCCCAGGATGCGGGCCTTGAGGCGGCCCGCGGTGGAGGAGACCCGCAGGATCCGCTCTTCGGCGTCCCAGCGGTACAGCACCGTCGACAGGTGCGGATGACCGGTGGAACGGACGGCGGCGAGCACTCCGAACTGCCGTTCACTCAGGATCCGGGAGAGCGCCCGGTCGTCGAGGGTGCGGGGCGCGGGCCCGCCCTTCGTCTCTTCGGTGGTGTTCACGGTGCGCACCTTTCAGGCCGTGGGGCTCGGGGGCCGAGAGCTCAGGAGGATGGAAGGAGGGGCCGAGAGGGCGCGGGCACGGAGCGGCGAGGGCCATCGGTCTCGTCCTGTCGGGTGGACCGACAAGAGTGACCGTAGCAGATGGTTTCGTTGCAGACTATATCTTCCGGTCCGACCGGTCCGACCGCCGTCGGGCGTCCGGGGCGGCCCGGATGGTCAGCCCTGGCCGCCCTGGCCGCCCTGGCGTGCGCGGCGGACCGGCCCGGCGTTCTCGGCCGGAGTGGCCAGCTCGCCCGTGGCCAGCTGGTCCAGGGCGCGCAGCAGGGCCTCGCGGTCGCCGTCGGCGAGGGATCCGAGGGTCTCCCGGTGCACCCGGTCGACGATCTCCTGGCTCCGGGCGGCGATCCGGGCGCCCTCCTCGGTGACGGCGATGATCCGGGCCCTCCGGTCGCGGCTCGACGGCCGCCGTTCGGCGAGTCCGGCGCTCTCCAGGGCGTCCACGGTCACCACCATCGTGGTCTTGTCCATGTCGCCGATCTCCGCGAGCTGGATCTGGGTGCGCTCCCCCTCCAGGGCGTGCACCAGGACGCAGTGCATGCGTGCGGTCAGGCCGACCGTGGCGAGCGCCGCCGCCATCCGGGTCCGCAGGACATGGCTGGTGTGGTCGAGGAGGTAGGACAGGTCAGGTGCCGTACGGGCGGGAGTCAGGGCGGTCATGCGGGCCAGCGTAACAATCCGTACCGTTGCGGATCATCCATAAGGGGACGTCATGGCAGTTCGTGCCGCAGCAGCGCCCGCGCGAACGGCTCCCCGGTCCTCTCGGCGTAGGCCATCCGCTCCTTCACCTCGCGGAGCGTGCGCGGGCGGTAGCCCGGACCGCCGCAGCAGCTCTTGTGGAAGCGGACGCCCGCGTTCAGCAGGACGGAGAGGGTGCGCCATGCCGCGGCGTCCCGCCTTCGCGGCGCCGCGAAGGCGGAGCCGGCACGGATGAGCGTCCGGGCGCACCGGGGGCAGACGCGGTCCTGCCGCTCCCCGTCGTAGGGCTGCTTGTACGAGGCCCGGCACGGCAGGCAGACGTACGAGGTCTTCGAGGGAGGCATGGCGCCAGAGTAGGGCGCGGCGCCCGGCCGTTCGACTCCTTTACGGCGCCCCCGGCACCTCGTTCCCTGTGCGGCGCCCCTCCGGAACCACGATCGGCGAAGCCCTGGCTCACGCCCGGTCCCGGCGGCCACGCTCCCGTTCCCGCCCCCACAGGCGCCCGGCCCGTCGCCGGATCGCCGGCCGCCGGCGACGCGGGCGTTCCCACGACGACGGCCTCTCGCCCCGGCCGGTCTCCCACGGGCGACCGGGCGCGAGCAGCGGGCCCTTGCGCTCGGCCTGGGCCCGGATCTCGTGATGGGCCTCGTGGGCGGTCACCCGGAAGGCCTCGTCGTAGGACGCCAGCGCGGCGCTGATCGCCGCGCCCCCGGTACCACGGCGCCGGACGTGGGACGCCAGCCACCTGAAGCAGCCCAGGACGGCGCCCAGCACGACCGCGAGCACGAACAGGGGCAGGAGGTCACTCATGGCCCGACGCTACGGGACCGGGCGCCCTCCTGTGAGGGGGCGTGCGGCTCCTCCCCGATCCGCTTCTCGAACCAGTGGTGGGCGTACGGCTCGTCGTTGAAGGCGGGGACCTCGCGGAAGCCGGCGGAGCGGTACAGCCCGATCGCGGCGGCGAGAGCGCTGTTGGTGTCCAGGCGCAGGACGTCGCGGCCGAGCGCGGCGGTCCGCGTCTCCAGCGCGGTCAGGAGGCGGCGGGCGACGCCGAGGCCTCGGGCGTGGGGGGCGACCCACATGCGTTTGATCTCGGCCGGAGCCCCGGCCGGAAGTTTCAGCCCCGCGCAGCCGGCCGGTTCGCCGTGCAGACGGGCCACCAGGAACAGGCCGTGCGGGGCGCGCAGCCCGCCCGCGTCCGGGAGCAGGCTTCGGGCGGGATCGAAACCGGTGTCGAAACGCTCGCGCAGTTCGGTGAAGTAGGCGTGCAGGCAGTACCGGGCGTCCGGGTGATCCGGGTCGACGGCGTCCAGGGTGACTGCCGGAGCCGCTACCGGAGGGGAGGCCCCGGGCGTGGAGGCGGCCGGCCGGGCGTCGGCGTCAGGCATCCCGGCCGGCCTCACGTGCCGCCTGCTCCAGCCGGCTCCTGTGGTTCTCCCACCAGGCCGCGTCACCCGGAGGGATGCTGTCGTTGCCCTTGCTCATCCCGACCGCGCCGTCGATGAGTTCCCGCAGGATGTCGGCGTGCCCCGCGTGCCGGTGGGTGTCGGCGACCACCCGCACCGCGGCATGGTGCAGCGTCGTCCCGTTGCGGTGGCTCGGCCACCACGGCACCGTGCCGACCGTGTCCAGCGGCAGTGCCTCGATCGTCGCGTCCGCGTGGGCCCAGGCCCGGTGGTAGAGCTCCACGATGTACCCGCGCGTCTCGTCGGCGGTGGCCCACATGTCGGCATTGGGCTCGGCCCCTTCCTCCACCCACGGCAGCGGCTCACCGGACGGCCGCCCGAAGGTGTCGCCCAGATAGCCCAGTTCCACACCGGCGGCGTGCTTGACCAGGCCCAGCAGGTTCGTGCCGGTCGGCGTCAGCGGGCGTCGGACGTCGTACTCGGACAGCCCTTCGAGCTTCCAGAGCAGGGCCTCCCGTGCCGACTGCAGGTAGTGGTGGAGGTCGGCCTTGGCGTCAGGTGCGGTCATGGTGCCGAGTCTGCCGCGCCGGCCTCCCGTGGTCATCGCCTTTTCGCCCCTCGGCCCGCGCGACGTGGCGGACGCGGCCCGGCCCGTCCGGGCATGGCGTGGAACACTTTTGCAAGCGGGCGCTTGCAATAGTTAGCAAAGGTGGTGCACCATCGAGGCATGGCATCACTCAACGTCGGCAATCTCGGCGAGTACCTGCGTGAGCAGCGGCGTACCGCGCAGCTCTCCCTGCGGCAGCTCGCCGACGCCGCCGGAGTGTCCAATCCGTATCTCAGCCAGATCGAACGCGGGCTGCGCAAGCCGAGCGCCGAGGTGCTGCAACAGGTTGCCAAGGCCCTGCGGATCTCGGCCGAGACGCTCTACGTGCGGGCCGGGATCCTCGACGAGCGGGAGCGGGAGGAGCTGGAGACGCGAGCGGTCATACTGGCCGATCCGTCGATCAACGAGCGGCAGAAGAACGTGCTGCTGCAGATCTACGACTCCTTCCGCCGGGAGAACGGTTTCGATGTCGCGCCCGACACCGGCACCGAGGTCCACGGTGCCGCAGGCGCGGAGAGCAGAATCGACGACGATGCGGAAAGCGGTACCGGTGGAGCGAACGGTGCCGGTCCGGATGCCCGCGGCCCCCGCACGGCCGGCGGCAGTGATGCAGACCCACCAGCGAACTGACTTCTGATGATCCGGGAGGACCACAGTCATGGCCATCACCGATGACCTGCGCAAGACCCTCACCGACCCCACCCCCCTCTACTTCGCCGCCGGCACGGCCGACCTCGCCGTGCAGCAGGCGCGCAAGGTCCCGGCGCTGATCGAGCAGCTGCGGGCCGAGACGCCCGAGCGGATCGAAGCGGTGCGCAACACCGACCCGAAGGCCGTGCAGGAGCGGGTCACCACGCAGGCCAGGGAGGCCCAGGCCACCGTGCAGGCGAAGGTGACCGAGGTCTTCGGGGCGCTGGACACCGACCTGAAGAAGTGGGGCGAGACGGCCCAGGACCTGGCGCTGCGGAGCGTGGGCGTGGCCGCCGAGTACGCCGTCCGGGCCCGTGAGACGTACGAGAAGGTGGCCGAGCGCGGCGAGCAGACCGTGCGGACCTGGCGCGGCGAGACGGCCGACGAGATCGTCGAGATCGCCGCCGTCGTCGAGGCGGAGCCGAAGCCCGTGCCGAAGCAGAAGTCCGACGCGGCGGTGAAGCCGGTGGCCCCCGCGAAGCCGGTCGCCCCCGCGGCGAAGAAGCCCGCGCCGAAGGCTGCCGAGTCCAAGGCGGCACCCGCCGCGGCGGCGAAGAAGCCGGCGCCCGTGCGCAAGCCCGTGGCGAAGAAGACCACCCCGCCGTCCTCGAAGTAGAGGGAGCCGGTCCGGGGAGTACCGGAAGAACGGGCCGGGCACCTTAGGGGTGCCCGGGTCGTTGTCCCGGTACCTTGGCCGCGAGGCGCTCATCCACTCACTAGGCGGTGCTCACCGTGTTGCTCGAAGCATTCGGCTCGTTCCTCCAGCTGCTGTATCTGGCCATGCTCGTCCTGGCCGTGGTCGCGCTGGTGTTCGCCGTGACGGCGCGCGAGGACGCCTACCGGGCGGCGGACAAGCAGAAGAAGTCCTTCTGGCTGATCATCCTCGGGGTCACCGTCTTCGTGAACCTCGTCATCCCGATCCTGTTCCTGCAGATCGCGGGCGTCATCGCGTCCATCGTCTTCATGGTGGACGTCCGGCCGGCGATCAAGGCCGTGTCGGGGGGCGGCGGCCGGCGCGGAGGTTCCAGCAGCGACGGACCGTACGGCCCCTACAACGGCGGGCGCTGAGCCCCCGAGGACGAGGCGGCACCGGGGCGGGAGCGCGACGCGCTCCTGCCCCTCCGGTGTATCCGGGCCTCGTCGCGTTCCAGCAGCAGGACCGCCACGTCGTCGGTCAGCTCTCCGCCGTTCAGCTCCTGCACCTGGGTGACGGCGGCCTCCAGAAGGGCCTCGCCGCCCAGTCCCTGGTCCAGCCTGCCGTTGACCATGGCGACCATCCCGTCCTGGCCCAGTCGCTGGGTGCCGCCCTGCCCGACGCGTCCTTCGATCAGGCCGTCGGTGTACATCATCAGGCTCCAGGAGCCGCCCAGCTCGACCTGCCGACGGGGCCAGCGGGCGTGCGGCAGCAGGCCGAGGGCGGGGCCGCCGTCCTCGTACGGGAGCAGGTGCGCCGCGCGTCCCTGGCGGGCGATCAGCGGTGAGGGGTGGCCGGCGATGCACAGGCCCGCGCGCCGCCCGTCGGGGGCGATGTCGACGGTGCAGAGCGTCGCGAAGATCTCCTCGCTCTGCCGTTCGTGTTCCAGGACCTGCTGCAGCGTGGAGAGCAGGTCGTCTCCGCAGAGCCCGGCCAGCGTGAGCGCCCGCCAGGCGATACGGAGCTCGACGCCGAGCGCCGCTTCGTCCGGGCCGTGCCCGCAGACGTCGCCGATCATGGCGTGCACCGTGCCGTCGGGCGTGCGGACCGTGTCGTAGAAGTCCCCGCCGAGCAGGGCGCGACTACGGCCCGGCCGGTAGTGGGCGGCGAAGGCGAGGTCCGAGCCGTCGAGGAGCGGGGTGGGCAGCAGCCCGCGTTCCAGCCGGGCGTTCTCCTGGGCGCGGAGCCTGGACTCGGTCAGCTGGTGCTGGGCTGTGTCCGCGCGTTTGCGCTCCACGGCGTACCGGATGGCGCGGCTGAGGAGACGCCCGTCGAGCTCGCCGCGGAAGAGGTAGTCCTGGGCACCGACCCGTACGGCCTCGGCGGCGCGCTCGGCGTCGTCCTCCGCGGTGAGGGCGAGGACGGCATGGCGCGGCGCGATGCGCAGGACGTACTCGAGGGTGGCGAGGCCGTCAGGGCGGCCGGTCTCGTCGCCGCGCGCGCCGGGAGGCAGGGCTGCCGCCTCGAGATCGAGGTCCAGCAGGATGCAGTCGACGTCGTCGGTGAGCAGCCGGGCGGCCTCGGTGAGGTTACGGGCGGTACGGACGCGGACCCGTCCCCCCGGGGTGGACGACAGCTCGGGGACGGCGAACGTGCCCGCAGGGTCGTCCTCGATCACCAGAAGTGTGAGGTCGGCGCCATGAGTGCTCTCCGCAGCGGGAACGGCACGTTGCTGCGGTACGGGTACGGGCATCGGTTCGGGTTTCCTTCCCTCCCCCCGAGGGCGCGGCGGACCGACGATCGACGACCCGCCGACGGGGACGATAGCGGTCGACGCCGGGTGAACGGAATGGCGCCCGGCGATCATCGTCTGTCATATGCGCGGCCATAAGCCGCTTCCCACCACGGATCCGGCGGGTTGGTCGTACACGAAACGGACATGAGGTCATGACGAACATCACGCGCCCGACACGCGTCGCACACATGCGTGGCGGCGTCCACGGGCGCGAGGGGCGCCCGCCTCCTTCGCCCCCGTCGGACCGGGGGCGGGAGACGGCCCGCGCCCGGTCCGGGCGACTGCTGTCCTGTCCGACGTCCGGCTCCTACTTGTCGGGGCGGACCACACCCAGGATCTGCATCGAGCCGGCGCCCGCCAGAGTGACGTCCCGGCCGGGCCGGGGGGCGTGCACGATCGAGCCGTCGCCGACGTACATCCCGACGTGGCTGGCGTCGCCGTGGTAAATGATCAGGTCGCCGGGGCGCATGTCCTGGACGGGGACGCGGGGGAGCTGCCGCCACTGCTCCTGGGAGGTGCGGGGGATGGGCCGCTTCGCCGCCGCCCAGGCCTGTGAGGTCAGTCCCGAGCAGTCGTACGAGCCGGGGCCCTCGGCTCCCCATACGTACGGTTTGCCTATCTGGGCGGTCGCGAAGGCCAGCGCCCGCTTGCCGGCCGGGCTCGCCTCGCGGTTGATGTCCTTGAGCGCGCCGGAGGAGAGCCAGGCCGCCTGCGCCGTGGACGCGGCGTCCCGTTCCAACTGGAGGAGCCTGGCGCGCTCCTCCTTCGCCAGCTGGGATTCGAGCTTCTCGGCCGCCGCGATCTGCGCGTCGATGCTCTTCTTGGCCTTGGCCTGCTTGACGCGGTTCGCCTCGATCTTCCGCCAGTTGAGGTTCGCGTCCTGCGTGTAGGTCTCCAGGTCCTCCTGGGCCTGCTTCAGCTCGGTCAGCATGCCCTTGGTGGCCTGCTGGCCCTGACGGGCCTGGTTGATGCCGTCCATGAAGAGGTCCGGATCGCCGCTCAGCATCAGCTGTGCGCCCGGGGGGAGCCCGCCGGTGCGGTACTGCTCGCGGGCCTGGGCGCCCGCCCTGTCCTTCAGTTCGGCGATCCTCGTCCGGCCGTCGGCGATCGCCTTCGTCAGCCGGGCGATCTCGCCGGACTGCTTCTCGGACTGCTCCTCGGCGAGGTTGTACGCGTCGGTGGCCGCCCCGGCCTTCCGGTAGAGGGTGTCGATCTCCTCGCGCACCTCCTCGAGGCTCTTCCCCGGAGCGGCGGGGGCTCCGGCCGTCGGGCCGGGCTCGGGAATGGGAGCGGCCATGGCCTGGACGGGCGCGGTCAGCAGAGCCAGTGCGCATACCAGGGTGATCGCGGCAGCGGCACAGTGGCGTCGGTTCACAGGCTCCCCCTCCAGGCGAAAGGCAACGAAGGCCGTATCGCGGACATGTGACTTACCGTCAGTAACGTTCGAGTGACGACGCGATCGTGCCATGTTGTCCGGTAAAGCAACAGAGGTCCGCGTCACCGCCCTCGTCACACAGGGGGACGAACGGTGATCCACGGGTGTTCCCGGTTCCGGCCAGGTCCCACCGATCGATTCCGCCCGGGGCCGGCCGCGGACGTTCGCGTCCCGTCACCGCCTCCCGTCACCGCCTCCCGTCACCCGGCGACGGGCCGCAGCGCGGACCAGTGGACGGTGATCTCGCCCTGCCGCCACCGCCGTACGCCGTCCGCCACGGGCCAGTCGGCGGAGACCGACCGGACCGTCGCGATCCAGCGCTGCCGCGCGCCCAGTGAGGTGTAGGGGGAGGCGGCGGCCCAGGCGCGGTCCAGGTCCCGCAGGAAGGCGTGCACCGGTTCGCCCGGCACGTTGCGGTGGATCAGGGCCTTCGGAAGGCGTTCGGCGAGGTCCGAGGGGCGCTCCAGCGAGCCGAGCCGGGTCGCGAAGGTGACGGTGCGCGGGCCCTCCGGGCCGAGCGCGACCCATACGTGCCGGCGGCCGATCTCGTCGCAGGTGCCCTCGACCAGGAGTCCACCGGGCGCCAGCCGGTCGCACAGGCGCCGCCAGACCGCGGGCACCTCGCCCTCGTCGTACTGGCGCAGCACGTTCGCGGCCCGGATCAGGGCCGGGCGGCCCGCCGTGGGGATCTCGAAGCCACCGTGCACGAAGGTCAGACCCTCGCGCTCGTACGGCTTGGCCGCCGCGACGCGCCCGGGGTCGATCTCGACGCCCACGACGGCCGTGCGGGGGTCGGCGGTGCGCAGCCGCTCCAGCAGCTCGACGGCGGTCCAGGGCGCGGCGCCGTAGCCGAGGTCGACCGCGAGGGGCGAGTCGCTGCGACGCAGGGCGGGGCCGTGGGTGGCGGCGATCCAGCGGTCCATGCGGCGCAGCCGGTTGGGGTTGGTGGTCCCGCGGGTGGCGGTGCCGATGGGGCGCTGGTGCATGAGAGGGAGCGTATGCGAAGCACCCGCGGAGCGGCCGGGAGCGCCGGGCGTCCGTACGGCACGCCGACGGGATACGTAATGATTTGGCAAAACGGAAATGAAAGGCCGGATTCCGCTGTTCTCGCCCTTCAGGGGACCGTGTGCCCTGTACGTGTCATGCCCTGAGCGAGGAGGAGCGGACCCGTGAGCCAGTACGTCTCCCGGCTCGGCAGCAGCCGTGCGGCACCGCGCATCCGCTTCCCGGGCGGTTTCGCCGGACACCGTAAGCCGCGCCGGGTCGCGATGCTCTCCGTGCACACCTCGCCGCTGCACCAGCCCGGCACCGGGGACGCGGGCGGCATGAACGTCTACATCGTGGAGCTGGCCAGGCGCCTCGCCGCGATCGGCATCGAGGTCGAGATCTTCACCCGGGCCACCACCGGCGGACTGCCCCCGGCGGTCGAGCTGGCGCCCGGTGTCCTCGTCCGGCACGTCGACGCGGGGCCGTACGAAGGGCTGGCCAAGGAGGAGTTGCCCGCCCAGCTCTGTGCCTTCACCCACGGCGTGATGCAGGCATGGGCCGGTCAGCGTCCCGGCTACTACGACCTGGTCCACTCCCACTACTGGCTCTCGGGTCAGGTCGGCTGGCTCGCCGCGCAGCGCTGGGGCGTTCCGCTCGTCCACGCCATGCACACCATGGCGAAGGTCAAGAACGCCGCGCTCGCCGAGGGCGACACCCCCGAACCCGCCGCGCGCGTCATCGGTGAGACGCAGATCGTGCACGCCTCCGACCGGCTCATCGCGAACACCGCCGGAGAGGCCGACGAACTCGTCCGCTTCTACGACGCCGATCCGGCGTCCGTCGCCGTCGTGCACCCCGGGGTCAACCTGGAGCGCTTCCGGCCCGGCGACGGCCGCGCCGCCGCACGCGCCCGCCTCGGTCTGCCTCAGGACGCACTGATCCCGCTGTTCGCCGGCCGCATCCAGCCGCTGAAGGCGCCGGACGTGCTGCTGCGCGCCGTCGCCGTCCTCCTGGACCGCGACCCCTCACTGCGCTCACGCGTCGTCGTACCCGTCGTCGGTGGCCCCAGCGGCAGCGGGCTCGCCAAGCCGGAGGGCCTCCAGAAGCTGGCCGCGCGCCTGGGTATCGCCGACGTCGTACGGTTCCACCCGCCGGTCGGACAGGACCAGCTCGCCGACTGGTTCCGGGCGGCGTCCGTGCTGGTCATGCCCTCGTACAGCGAGTCCTTCGGGCTCGTCGCCATAGAGGCCCAGGCGGCCGGCACGCCGGTCGTCGCGGCGGCGGTGGGCGGCCTCCCCGTCGCTGTGCGGGACGGCGTCACCGGCTTCCTGATCCCGGGGCACGACCCGGAGGCTTACGCACAGGCGCTGGGCCGGTTCGCGGACAGCGCGGAGCTGGCCGGGCGGATGGGCGACGCCGCGGCCGAGCACGCCCAGTCCTTCGGCTGGGACACGGCCGCGTCGGCCACCGCCGACGTGTACACGGCGGCGATGCACGACCACCGGCGCCGCGCCCGCTCGCACCACGGCTGAGCGGCGGTGCCGGGCTGAACGCCCGGGCGCGTTGTCGTACGCTCGCAGCATGGCTGACGTATCCGACGAAGCAGCAGCGGCGCAGGTCATCGAGACGACGCTGAACGACGCGGAGCTCGAATGGGAGAGCCCCGAGCCCGGCAACTACGTCGTGAAGCTGCCCGGCACGCGCAAGCTGTCCACGACCTGTTCCCTGCTGGTGGGGCAGCACTCCCTCTCCCTCAACGCGTTCGTCATCCGCCACCCCGACGAGAACGACGCGGCTGTGCACCGCTGGCTCCTGGAACACAACCTCCGCCTTTTCGGAGTGAGTTACGCCATCGACCAGCTCGGCGACATCTACCTCGTCGGTCGGCTCCCGCTCTCGGTCGTCACACCGGACGAGCTCGACCGGCTGCTGGGCGTCGTGCTGGAAGCGGCGGACGGCGCGTTCAACCCGCTGCTCGAACTCGGCTTCGCGAGCGCGATCCGCAAGGAGTACGCCTGGCGGGTGGAACGCGGCGAGTCGACCCGGAACCTGGACGCCTTCGCCCATCTGACGCAGCGCCCGTCCTGACCCCGCCGCGGTGGACTACGCGAGTGCGTCCAGGGCCGCGACGAGCCGCGGTGCCACCTGGCTCCACGTCGCGGCAGCCGCCTCGGGCCCCGCACCCCGGGGCACCGTCTCGGTGAGCATGATCAGGTAGAGATAACTGCGGTACAGGTCGAGCCGGCGCCGCACGGACGGGGTGAACACGAGCGGCGTGCCCGTGGCGGACGCGTATCCGGCGAGGAAGTCCCCGTCCGCCTCCGGGTCGCCGAACAGGTGCGTGGAGACGAGGTCCGCGACCGGGTCGCCCCAGAACATCCGCTCGCCGTCGACGATCCCGCCGATGCGCCGCCCGCCGGGCTCCCCGGTCAGCAGGAGGTTCCCCTGCCACAGGTCGAAGTGGACCAGCACGGGGCGGGTCACCTCGTCCAGGACGCCGGAGGCGCCGGCGAGCACCTCACGGATCCGCCCCGCCGGCAGCGGCAGCCTCGCCCCGAACCTCTCGGCGTCCGCGAGCACACCGTCGGTCATCGCGGTGAACGCCCCGCGCCAGGAGGGGGAGAGCGGCCCCAGCGGCTCGGCGGGATAACCGAACCCCCCGGGTCCCGTGACGCCGTGCAGGCGCCCGACGATGCTTCCGAACCCGTGGCGCAGAGCACGGGTCCCGCCGGGTGCCGGTTCACCGGCGACGGCGCTCCAGGGCCGTCCCGCGCACGCGGTCATGACGAGGTACGCGCCGGCCGGCGCACCCGGGTCGAACTCGCTGTGCACGACCCGAGGGATCGCGGTGCCGCCCGCGGGGGCGGCGGCACCGTAGAAGGTGACCTCGTTGACGAGCAGGCGCTGCTCGTAGCTCAGTCCCGCGCCGTGGGACGGGGGGATCTTCACCACCCAGTCCCGGCCGTCCTCGAACCTGACGCGCGTGACGGTGTTGTACGTGCCCCCGCCGAGCGACTCGTGGGAGGCGGGCCCCCGGGCCCCGACGGCTTTCAGTACGGCTGCTGCGTCGACGGACACGGACGGGTCCCCCCGGGCTCGACTGCGGAATCGACCACCCCACAGGAGCTTCACAGGGTGATCACGACCGAATCACGATCACATCCCGTGACCGTTCGGGGCGATCATCGGACAGGTGTCCGATCGTAGAGTGTGCGGCACCGCGACAGCCCTGCCGTGCGGGCCTTGAATTCCGGCCCGGAGCGGGGCCGTTGCCCCATCAGACGGAGAGATGAACGAACCATGCGCGCCACCGCCGTACGCCGTACCGCCCTCGCCGCCGCTGTGGCGTCCCTGGCCCTGCTCGCCACCGCCTGCGGCGGATCGGACGCCGACGCGAAGGGTGACGGCGGCGCCTCGGGGGCGAAGGACGACGCCTCCGCGAAGCCCGCAGCGGTCAAGGCGCTGACGTCGGCCGAGCTGGAGAAGGTGTCGCTGGAACAGGGCGATGTCGCGGGTCACAAGGTCACCAGAACGGGCCCCGAGGACATCGCCAAGCCCGGGGACGTCACCGTCGACAAGAAGGAGTGCGAGCCCGTCGGTTTCGCCTTCTACGGGGTCGAACGGGGCACCCCGGTCGGGAACGCGGGGCGCAAGGTCGTCCAGGAGCCCAAGAAGGACGAGTCCGCCGACCCCGAGGACGCCCTCGCCGGCATCCTCGACGTGACGTCCTCCCTCGTCACGCTCGCCTCGTACGAGGGGGACGGCGCCGAGAAGAGCCTTGCCGAGCTCCGGGAGTCCGCCGCCGAGTGCGCGACCGGCGGGTTCACCCTGTCCATGAAGGGCTCGAAGCAGAAGGTCACCAAGCTGACCGAGGAGAAGGTCACGGGCGGCGAGGAGGCCCTCGCCTGGCGCGTGCAGATGGGGGAGGGCGACGCGGCGGCCCCCTTCAAGCTGGTGAGCGTGCGTCAGGGCGGCACGGTCGCCACGTTCTTCTCCTTCAACCTCGGCCAGACGGGCGCGGACTCCGACTTCGCCCTGCCGACCGCGCTGATCGACGCCCAGGTCAAGAAGCTCGGCTGACACACGGGCGATGAGGGGGCGGGGGCGGGCAGGACGGCTCCCGCCCCTTCGGCGTCCGGGGGCGGGCCAGGACCACGGCGACGACGACCGTCACCGCTCCGGCGAGCTGCACCGGGGAAAGGGTCTCGCCCAGGACGAGATAACCGAGCGCCATCGCGGTGAGCGGCGAGGCGAAACCGAGGACGGACACCGTGAGCGCGGGCAGCCGCTCCACCCCGCGGAACCACACCGCGTAGGCGAGCAGGGCGCCGACGAACCCGAGATAGGCGAAACCGGCGACGTTCCGGCCGTCGACCGAATGCGGCAGCCCCTCCCCGATCAGGGTGACGGGCAGCAGGAGGATCCCGCCGAAGCTCAACTGCCAGCCCGTGACGGTGAGGAGGCCCACCCCGGGCGGCCGTCCCCAGCGCTTGGTCAGCACGATGCCGCTCGCCATGCTCACCGCGCCCAGGAGCCCCGCGCAGACCCCCACCGCGTCCAGGCCCGCGCGGGGGGTGAGGGCCAGCAGGCCGACACCCGCGGTCCCGAGGACGCAGGCCGCGGCGTGCGTCGCCGTGATGCGCTCCTTCAGCAGGAGCGCGGACAGGACGAGGACGATCGCCGGCTGGACGGCCATCACCAGGGCGGCCACTCCGCCGGGCAGGTGGTAGGCGGCGACGAAGAGCAGATAGAGGAAGGCCCCGATGTTCAGCGTGCCGAGCACGGCGGCCCGCCACCACCAGTGGCCACGCGGCAGGGTGCGGCCGATGGCGAGCAGGATCAGGCCCGCCGGGAGGGCCCGGACGGTGGCGGCGAGCAGAGGCCGGCCGGGCGGCAGGAACTCGGTGGTGACGAGATACGTGGAGCCCCAGACCAGTGGGGCCAGGGCGGTGATCGCGGAGTCGGCGGCGATCCGGCCGGACTTCATCGGGTGCCGCCTCCCACCGAGCCGGAACGGCCGGTGAACGCCTGGCGGGAGGACGGGCGGCGTCCCGGGTGCGCGCGGGTCTCCGCCGGTCTGCCCACCGGCGGCAGCATCGCGATGTGCGGGCCGTCGCGGTCCTCGACACCGATGGCCCGCTGCCGCTCGTCCCAGCCGTTCACCGGGGAGGTGGCCGGCCCCATGGAGGTGGCGGCGAGCACCGCGTAGGTCGCCGCGTCCTTGACGGCGTACTCCGCGAGCGACCCGGGCTGTTCGAGGTCCTGCCGGAAGTCCCGCCGGAAGTCCTGCGTGGCCGGCGGGAGACCGCTGACGGACCGTACGTTCCAAGCGCCGCTGCCCGGAGCCTGGCCGTGGACGTCGCTCAGGTCCTCGCGCCAGGTCCGGTCGGCTGCGGCGGACACGGGCGTGAGCGGCGCTTCCCGGGGGTGCGGCCGCGCCCCGGTGGCCCGGGTGAGCGCGGCCCGGCCCTCGTCGTCCGAGACGGCCACGACGGAACGTGCCTGCGGGTTCCGGCTGGAGGGTGGCTCCAGGGCCAGGTCCAGCAGCTGGGACAGCCGCCCGTCCGGTATCGGGTCGGGCAGGTCGTGGCGGATGCTGCGGCGCGCACGGATCGCCTGCGGCGCGGTCAGGGAGCCTGTGTCCAGCGTCATGACCGGACCGTAGCGCTTTTGCTTAGCGCTAAGCAACCAGGTAGCTCAGTACTAAGGTAAAGCTATGCTGGCCGCATGAGTGACCATGTGGACCGCGTGCTGGCGCAGTGGGCGGAGCAGTGCCCCGGACTGGACTCCTCGTCGATGGGGGTGATCGGGCGCATCAAGCGGCTGGCCCGGATCGTCGAGGCGGAACAGCGCACCGTCTTCGGCGCGCACGACCTCGACCCGGCGGCCTTCGACGTCCTGGCCACCCTGCGGCGCAGCCCGGCGCCCCACCGGCTGACCCCCGCGGAGCTGATGCGGTCCGCCATGGTCACCTCGGGAGCGATCACTCAGCGGCTGGACCGGCTCGAGGAGCGAGAACTCGTCGTGCGCACCCGCCGCCCCGAGGACGGCCGCAGTGTGCACGTCTCCCTCACCCGGACGGGGAGGGAGCTGATCGACCGGGTGCTGGTGGACCACGTGGCCAACCAGAACCGCCTGCTGTCGGGCCTCACCGGCGAGCAGCGCGACCGGGTCGCGGACGACCTGCGCGGGCTGCTGGAGTCGCTCGGGGACACCGACCGCCAGGTCAGGCTGGGGTGACGGGCCAGTTCACGGGAGCGGTACGAGCCTGACGACGGTGACCGTCAGCACGGAGCCGGAGACGTAGTAGAGGACGATCGCCCCGTAGACCGTCGCCTCGCGCCGGTCACGTTCGCGCTTCACGGCGGTCGAGGCGTGCCCGTAGGGATCCATGCCCAGGGTGCGCGCCATCTCGTCGCGGAACGAGTCACCGTCGCGCATCTTGGCCAGGGTGTCGTCGGCGGGCGGCGCGTAGGAGATGCGGAAACTCAAGCGACGTTCCGCCTCTCGGCCTCGTCCTGCGCCAGCCGGTCCAGGATCTGCTCGGCCTCGGGGTCCGGCACGGACTCGAGCATCCAGTGGCGCATGACGGCCTGGATCTCGTGGACCCCGGCCTCGTTGATCGCGAGGTCGAACTCCTCGCGTCTCTCCTCGGGCAGGGCGGCGCGGATCGCCGGAATGCTGTTGGGCACCTCGACCTCGGTGCCGCCGACGAAGGTCTTCAAAGACTCGCCCATGACCGCTCTCCCCGATCTCCTTGCCGTCCGCGCCCTGCGTGCCCGTACCGACGGGGTGTGCACCTGGGTAACAGGCAGGTGTGGGGGCCACGTTAGCGGGTGCCGCCGGTGCACGGCGCCTGCCTCCCGGCCCCAGCGCGCCGCCAGGCGGACGCCCAGCCGCGCGGCCCGTCCGGGAAGCGGCGAACGTCGTGGAGACCTACCGGCTCACGCGACCGGCTGGCCGATGCCCAGCATGTTCCCCTCGCTGTCGCGGAACCAGGCCGCGCGCTCACCTCTGGCGCCCTTGCCGGGGTAGTTCCCCTCGATCTCCGCGATGCCGTCACGCGTACGGAGGCCGGGAAGGCCGACCGTCTCGAACACCACGCCGCGCCCGCCGAGTTCGGCCACGACCGCCTCGATGTCGTCGACCTGCCAGCCCATCTGGGTGAAGGTGCCGGGCGAGGTCCCGGCCGACCGGAACACGGCGAACTCGGATTGCCCGCACCGGTACAGCAGCCCGCCCGGCCGTTCGTCGACGGGTTCGAGACCGAGCTTCTCGGAGTAGAAGCGCCGAGCCCGCTCCAGATCCTGGGCGGGCAGCCTGGCCGCGGCACCGCGCGCCCCGGCCAGCAGGTTCCTGTCGTCTGCGTCCATTCCTCCACTGTGCCGTGGACCGTGGCCGAACCCGGTGAGGAGCGCCTGCGATTCCCGATGCGGGCAGCAGTGACGGCGGGCCGTCCGGTACGAACACGGCGGCCCACACGGCGGTGTGCTCACGCCCGTCGCGGGCCGTGACCGGGCGGCCGGCAGCGGTCAGCAGGGGTCATACGGGCTTCTCGTGGCCAGGCGAGGACCTTCACGCACCGGCTGGTCAGGGAGCGACACGGCGTACTGACGGCCAGGCTGTCCGTACGTCACCAGCAAGATGAACCCAAGGGCGATCAGGGCACCAAAGAGCAGGCACCCCAGCTTCAGCCCGCCGCAGGCACCACGACACGACCGCGCGGGTTCCGCTGCCCCAGGGCCCACAGGGGGCCCAGGCCGTGAAAATGCCCCCGATCCGCGCCGTATGCGCAGGTCGGGGGCATGATCAAGAAACCTACTTCTTCTTGCCCTGGTTCTTCACGGCCTCGATCGCGGCCTTGGCCGCGTCCGGGTCGAGGTACGTGCCGCCCGGCTTCAGGGGGCGGAAGTCGGCGTCCAGCTCGTACGCGAGCGGGATGCCGGTCGGGATGTTCAGGCCCGAGATGGCGTCGTCCGAGATGCCGTCCAGGTGCTTCACCAGGCCGCGCAGGCTGTTGCCGTGGGCGGCGACCAGGACGGTCTTGCCGTCGAGGAGGTCCGGGACGATGCCGTCGTACCAGTACGGCAGCATGCGGATGACGACGTCCTTGAGGCACTCCGTGCGCGGACGCAGCTCCGGGGGGATCGTCGCGTAGCGCGGGTCGGCGCTCTGCGAGAACTCGGTGCCGTCCTCGAGCGCGGGCGGCGGGGTGTCGTACGAGCGGCGCCACAGCATGAACTGCTCCTCGCCGAACTCGGCGAGCGTCTGGGCCTTGTCCTTGCCCTGGAGGGCGCCGTAGTGGCGCTCGTTCAGCCGCCAGGAGCGGTGCACCGGGATCCAGTGGCGGTCCGCGGCTTCCAGCCCGAGCTGGGCGGTGCGGATCGCGCGCTTCTGCAGGGAGGTGTGCACGACGTCGGGGAGCAGGCCGGCGTCCTTGAGCAGCTCACCGCCGCGGACCGCCTCCTTCTCGCCCTTGTCGGTGAGGTCTACGTCCACCCATCCGGTGAACAGGTTCTTCGCGTTCCATTCGCTCTCGCCGTGGCGGAGGAGGATCAGCTTGTACGGTGCGTCGGCCATGGGTCCGAGCGTAATCGAACCCGTGCGGCCTCCGCTCGCCCGGCCGAAGGGCGGGACGGAGGCGGGGCCGGGACGTGTCGATTGACGGGTGGCGTCAATTGAGTGGCGGCCGGGGAATCCGCGTTCGTAATGTTCGGACAGTCGTCGGGCCGCTTACACCGCCCGCCTCCACATCCGTACGCGCACGTCCTCCGAGGGGGAAGCCCAATGTCTGTCGCCGGTCTCAGAAAGGCGGCACACGAGACGGTCGCCGGTCTCCCCAGGGAGTTCTGGTGGCTGTGGACCAGCACGCTGGTCAACCGCCTGGGGGCGTTCGTCGCCACCTTCATGGCGCTCTACCTGACCCTGGACCGCGGCTACTCCGCGTCGTACGCCGGTCTCGTCGCTGCCCTGCACGGGCTCGGCGGGGTCGTGTCGTCGCTGGGTGCCGGGGTGATGACGGACCGGCTGGGGCGCCGCCCGACCATGCTGATCGCACAGCTCTCGACCGCGGTGTCCGTGGCCGTACTCGGCTTCATGGTGCACCCGGTGGCGATCGCGGGCGTCGCCTTCGTCGTGGGTATGGCCAGCAACGCGTCACGGCCGGCCGTGCAGGCGATGATGGCCGACATCGTCCGGCCCGAGGACCGGGTGCGGGCCTTCTCGCTCAACTACTGGGCCATCAACCTGGGTTTCGCCGTCTCGTCGGCCGCAGCGGGGTTCATCGCCGAGTACAGCTATCTGGCCGGCTTCATGGGCGAGGCCGCCCTGACCCTGCTCTGCGCCGTCGTCGTCTTCCTGAAGGTGCCGGAGTCCCGGCCCGAGGCCGCACCCCGGGCCGCCGGGAGCCCGGCGCCGGACGACGTGAAGCTGAGCACGGTCCTGCGCGACGGGCGCTACATGGGGGTCGTCGGACTGTCGTTCGTGGTCGCCCTGATCTTCCAGCAGGGGTATGTGGGACTGCCGGTGGCGATGGGGACGGACGGCCTGTCCAGCTCCGACTTCGGCACGGCCATCGCCGTCAACGGTGTGCTGATCGTGGTCCTGCAGATTCCCGTCACCCGTTTCATCCAGCACCGCGACCCGCGCACGCTGCTGATCCTGTCGTCCCTGCTGGCGGGCTACGGTTTCGGACTGACCGCCTTCGCCGGGTCGGTCGGGGTGTACGCACTCACGGTGTGCGTCTGGACCCTGGCCGAGATCGTCAACGCGCCGACGCAGACGGGCATCGTCGTGCAGCTGTCCCCGGCCCACGGCCGGGGCCGCTACCAGGGGATGTACACGATGTCCTGGTCGGTGGCGGCGCTCGTCGCCCCGCTGATGTCAGGCTTCGTGATCGACCACTACGGAGCGGCCTGGCTGTGGGGGACCTGCGCGGTGCTGGGCACCGTCGCCGCGTTCGGCTACTGGCTGCTGATGCGGACCATGAGCCCCTCGGAGGCGGAGACCACCGTGACCGGGCCCACCGTCCCCGCCACCCCCACCGGCCCTGCTCCGGATGCCGCTGCGGTCACCCCTCCCGCTCCGCTCGTCCCTCCCGCTCCGCTCGGCGCTCCCGCGGTGGAGGTCCCGCTCGCTCCGGCCCCCGCAGACCGGGCCCCGTCCGGGCCGGTGGTCTGAAGCACGCCGGCACACGGCACACGAGCACACGGCACACCGGCACACGCCTCACCGCCTCACCGGCACGGGTCACCTCGGCACACGGCAGCGGCGCCTTCGCCACGGACACACGTCCGTCGCGAAGGCGCCGCTGCCGTTCTCGGCCTCACCGGGCGTGCTGAGCCGTGAGCCGTCTCGTCCGGTCCTGCTCAGCCACCGCACTGGCACGGTGCGCCTGACTGGCAGCCGCACCCGCAGCCCGACCCGCACCCGCAGGCCCCCAGCAGGGGCAGGTGCACCACTTCGGTCGGGGTGTCCTGCTGGGGTTCGGTCACCGGGGAATCGGCCATGGTTCCTCCTCAGGGGTACGACTCGACGCCGTACGCGCACGCGTACGGCGATCATGTGTACGGCGGGGCGACGGCATGGCGTGCCGCCCCCGCACCCATTCCATGCCCAGCCCGGAGGGCGCATCAACGGCGCACGAGCGCTGGAACAGAAGTGCGTCCGTCGTGAGGGCCGCGCCCTCTACGCCCCCTCCACCGGCGCCGCCGCCTGGATGTCGTCCGCGTGCTCGCCCGTGACCAGGTAGACGACGCGCTTGGCGACCGACACGGCGTGGTCGGCGAAGCGCTCGTAGTAGCGGCCGAGCAGGGTGACGTCGACGGCGGTCTCGATGCCGTGCTTCCAGCGGTCGTCCATCAGGTGCTGGAACAGCGTGCGGTGCAGCAGGTCCATCTCGTCGTCGTCCTGCTCCAGCTGGAGCGCCAGGTCGACGTCCTTCGTGATGATCACCTCGGCGGCCTTCGCCATCAGCCGCTGGGCGAGCTGCCCCATCTCCAGGATGGTGGCGTGGAGGTCGTGCGGCACCGCCGACTCGGGGAAGCGCAGCCTCGCCAGCTTGGCCACGTGCTGGGCGAGGTCGCCCGAGCGCTCCAGGTCGGCGCTCATCCGGAGCGAGGTGACCACGATCCGCAGATCGGTGGCGACCGGCTGCTGGCGGGCGAGCAGGGCGATGGCGCGGGCCTCCAGGTCGTGCTGGAGGTCGTCGACCTTCTGGTCCGCGGCGATCACGCTCTCGGCGAGCTTGAGATCGGCGTCGAGCATGGACGTCGTGGCCCGTCCCACCGCCGAGCCGACGAGCCGGGCCATCTCGACGAGGCCTTCGCCGATCGAATCGAGTTCCTCGTGATAAGCGTCGCGCATGGAAGTCCCTCTCCAGTTCCTTGACCGGCCGGCGGCCGGGGCGGCGTCGCACGGCCCCGGGTGACGGCCGGGCTTGCCGGGGCCGGGGTATCGGGTCCGCCCCCACGCTGCCACGTTGCGCGGTCAACGCGTCGGGATCCGGCCCCCGAAGTGAACCGTCACTATCCCCTTGGTGAACTCTGGGCGACGAGTGTTCGAGATGGCACCCGGATGGCTGGGAGAGTGCCGATGAGCCCGCATAACCTTGAGGCATGGACGTGAACGCGGCGGTCGCCGCAGCTGCTGCGATCGCCGGGCTGTGTACCGGTGTGATCGCCATGCTGGCGTTCCGCTGGAGCGAACGCGAGCAGAAGCGCCCCACGCGTACGTCCCTGCGGCCCGACGGCAACGCCGCGCTGCCCCCGGGGGTGGACACGGTCCTCTCCGTGCTCAGCTCGTCCGCCGTGGTGCTCGACGAGGGTGACAGCGTCGTCAAGGCCAGCTCCGCCGCGTATGCGCTGGGCCTGGTCAGGGGCGGACGCCTGGCGGTCGAGCCGATGCTCCACATGGCCAGGGACACCCGGCGTGACGGGGAGATACGACAGGTCGAGCTGGACCTGCCGCGTCGCGGAACGGGCAGGGGCGAGGCGCTCGCCGTCTCGGCCCGCGTCGCCCCGCTGGGCTCACGGCTGGTGCTCCTGCTGGTGGAGGACCTCACGGAGGCCCGCCGGATAGAAGCGGTGCGGCGCGACTTCGTCGCCAATGTCAGCCACGAGCTCAAGACCCCGGTCGGCGCGCTCTCCCTGCTCTCCGAAGCCGTCATGGACGCCTCCGACGACCCGGAGGCGGTTCAGCGGTTCGCCGGCCGCATGGAGATCGAGGCGACCCGGCTGACCAACCTCGTACAGGAGCTCATCGACCTCTCACGGGTGCAGAACGACGACCCGCTGGAGGACGCCGAGCCCGTGCGGGTGGAGGATCTGGTCGCGGAGGCGATCGACCGGTGCCGCCAGCAGGCCGGGTCGAAGCAGATCACCATGGCCTCGGGCGGCACCGCCGACCTCTCCGTGTGGGGCAACCGGAGCCAGCTCGCGGCCGCCCTCGGCAATCTCGTGGAGAATGCCGTCAACTACAGTCCCGCCCGCACCCGCGTCGGCATCGCCGCCCGGAAACTGTCCGCGCCCGGCGGGGACCTGATCGAGATAGCCGTGACCGACCAGGGCATCGGCATCTCCGAGAAGGACCGCGAGCGCGTCTTCGAGCGGTTCTACCGCGTCGACCCGGCCCGCTCCCGGGCCACCGGTGGCACCGGTCTCGGCCTCGCCATCGTCAAGCACGTGGCCGCCTCGCACGGCGGGGAGGTCACCGTCTGGAGCTCGGAGGGACAGGGCTCCACGTTCACCCTGCGCCTGCCCGAGACGGGCGTCGTGCGGGGTCGCACCACCGGCGGACCCCTCGTCCTCGACGGTGCCGTCGACGACGACGGGCCGTACGAGACCGATTCCTACGAACCATTCCCTGCCCCGGAGGCTCTTCCGTGACCCGAGTGCTTGTCGTCGAGGATGAGGAATCCTTCAGCGACGCCCTGTCCTACATGCTGCGCAAGGAAGGCTTCGAGGTGGCGATCGCGGCCACCGGCCCGGACGGCCTCGACGAGTTCGAGCGCAACGGCGCCGACCTCGTGCTGCTCGACCTGATGCTCCCGGGCCTGCCCGGCACGGAGGTCTGCCGGCAGCTGCGTGTCCGGTCCAACGTCCCGGTGATCATGGTCACCGCCAAGGACAGCGAGATCGACAAGGTCGTGGGCCTGGAAATAGGAGCCGACGACTATGTGACCAAGCCCTTCTCCTCGCGGGAGCTGGTGGCCCGCATCCGTGCGGTCCTGCGTCGCCGGGGCGAGCCGGAGGAGGTCACCCCGGCCGCTCTGGAGGCCGGGCCGGTCCGGATGGACGTGGACCGCCACGTCGTCACGGTCTCGGGCGGCAAGGTGGACCTCCCGCTGAAGGAGTTCGACCTCCTGGAGATGCTCCTGCGCAACGCGGGACGCGTCCTGACGCGCATGCAGCTGATCGACCGGGTCTGGGGCGCGGACTACGTCGGCGACACCAAGACCCTGGACGTGCACGTCAAGCGGCTCCGCGCCAAGATCGAACCCGACCCCGGGGCGCCGCGTTACCTCGTGACGGTGCGGGGCCTGGGCTACAAGTTCGAGCCGTAGACCGAGGGCTGCGGGCCGTGAGGGGGGTCCTCGCCGAGGACACCCCTCACGCTCCTGATCAGTGCGTGGCGTCCGTGCCCGCGTCGGAGTCGCTCTCCGCACCCGAGGCCGGCTCGGTCTCCGTGCCCGACGGGCTCTCGGACTCCACGTCCGACGGCGTGTCCGGCGTGCCGGAGTCCGACGGGGTGGGCTCGGGCTCGGCCGACGGAAGCGCGGTCGGGCCGAATCCCTCGTAGTAGCTGGTCGCCGGGACGATGGAGGCGGCGAGTTCGACGTCGCCCGTCTCGCTGAAGGTGAAGGCGACGTTCTGCACGCCGCCGTCGTCGCCTGCCTGGCGTCCGTTCTCGATGACGGCGGAGGCGTTGTTCTTCCCGCCGATGATGAGCCGTCCGCCGGCCGGGATCACGAGGGGGCCCTTGCCCTTGGCGGGCTTCAGCTCCACCGTGGCGCGGGTTCCCGGCAGGGTGACCTTCTCCACGACCTCCTGCTTCGTGCCGTCGTTGAAGAGGGTGGCGGCGATGACCGCGGGGCCCTCGGCGTCCGGCTCGGCCTGGGTGATGATGTTCAGGTTCTGGATCTTGATGGAGTCGACAGCGGTGGCTGCGTTGTCCGGCCTGACCTGAAGCGTCTGCGCGTCGTTGCCGGCACCGCACGCGGACAGCGTGCCGATCGAGAACACGAGGGCAGTGGCGGCGAAGGCGCCGTGTCGAAGGCTGCGGCTCACGGCGGCGGCAACTCCTTGAACGTTCGGACTGCGGACTTCGGACTCTGCGGACAGGAAGGCCCGAGCGACTGTGAAGCCGCCCTAAGTGTGTCAGCGGCCTCAGGTTACCGAGCCGTCGACCGGGGCCCGCACCCGACCCGCCCCTCCGGCCGGCCGACCTGTGGGCCGGTAACCCGCCGCCGGCGCGCGACATCTCCCGGCCGCGTCACGGCCGCTCCCCGGCCATGACGATTCGCAGGGTGTTCACAAAACGCGGGGTGAGCAGCGCGCCGGCCGGACGGTGATCGATTTCCGGCGGTGGCGCATTTCCCGCGCATAATCCACCAGGACGCAGGGTGTTGATCAATTTCATTGGCCATCGACGCTAAGAGTCGTACGGGTGATCGAGGGCCGAACGGAGTACAGAAAGTTCACCATCCGGAATCCGACAAACCGGGACGTTCAGCCCCTTCTGGAGGGCTTCCGGCGCTGGCGGCGGCGGCGTTTCGGCCCGGCGGTACGCCCGCTCCGACCTGCGAATATCGCCTTCCGGAAGCCTCCCGCAGCACGTTCGTGTCGCAGTTGTCAAGCCCCGAGATATGCCCTGACCTGCGAAAACGCCATTCAGGAGAAGCCGTTCTCGTGTTACTCTGGATAGCCACGGAAGGGGTACCTGTCACATGACGTTCAAGGTTGGCGACACCGTGGTCTATCCCCATCACGGGGCCGCGCTGATCGAGGCTATCGAAACTCGTCAGATCAAAGGCGTGGACAAGACCTACTTGGTGCTCAAGGTCGCCCAGGGCGACTTGACGGTTCGTGTGCCGGCGGACAATGCGGAGTTCGTCGGTGTGCGTGACGTAGTCGGGCAGGAGGGGCTGGACCGGGTCTTCGAGGTGCTGCGCGCGCCGTACGCCGAAGAGCCGACGAACTGGTCCCGACGCTACAAGGCAAATCTCGAGAAGCTCGCCTCGGGCGATGTCATCAAGGTCGCAGAAGTAGTGCGTGACCTGTGGCGTCGCGAGCGCGAGCGCGGACTCTCCGCAGGTGAGAAGCGCATGCTCGCCAAGGCCCGCCAGATCCTGGTGAGCGAGCTCGCTCTCGCGGAGAACACGAACGAGGACAAGGCCGAGGCCCTGCTCGACGAGGTTCTCGCGTCCTGAACCGGACGAACCGGTGACCGGATGACGCCGGCGAACCGAATCCGGTCATAGCAATTGTGCCGCGGTGCCCGCTGACCAGCCGTTCTCACGGTAAGTCGTCGGGCGCTGCGGCATGTCCGGACCCGCACAGGATCCTGGGCAACCCCGGGGCGGTGCACCCGCGTACTGCCCCCCGAGGCAACTCACCGGCCCCGCCGCGCTCGGCCGCCCAGGGGTCACGGAAGGGTCCTGGTCGGGTCAAGGCGTCGCGTCCGGCTCGCTCCCCCGGCCTGGGGTCGGGGGCACGCCCAGGCCATACCCATGTCGGCCGTGGAAACAAACCTGCCGAAGCTTCGGAGTGCAACCGATGTCACCGATGTCACCGACGCCTGCTGAACCGAGCCCCTCCCGCACCGCCGCTGTCATCCCCGCGGCGGGCCGCGGGGTCCGGCTCGGCCCGGGTGCCCCGAAGGCGCTGCGCGCGCTCGGCGGTACGCCCATGCTGATCCACGCCGTGCGGGCCATGGCGGCGTCCCGCGCCGTCACCCTCGTCGTCGTGGTCGCGCCGCCGGACGGCGCGGCCGAGGTCAAGAACCTGATCGACGGGCACGCGCTGCCCGAGAGCACCGACTACGTCGTCGTCCCCGGGGGTGCGACACGCCAGGAGTCGGTGAAGCTCGGTCTCGACGCGCTGCCGGCGGACGTCTCCGTCGTGCTCGTCCATGACGCGGCCCGTCCCCTCGTTCCCGTCGACACCGTGGACTCCGTCATCGAGGCCGTACGGGACGGGGCTCCCGCCGTCGTTCCCGCGCTTCCCCTCGCGGACACCGTCAAGGAGGTCGAGCCCGCTGAGGCGGGCGCGCCGGAGCCGGTCGTGTCGACCCCCGTGCGGGCGCGGTTGCGAGCCGTGCAGACTCCCCAGGGCTTCGACCGGGACACCCTCGTGCGTGCGCACGAGGGGGTGGCCGTCGACGGTGAGGGAGCGACCGACGACGCGGGCATGGTCGAGCGGCTGGGTTCGGCGGTCGTCGTCGTGCCCGGGCACGAGGAGGCGTTCAAGGTGACCCGCCCCCTGGATCTGGTCCTGGCGGAGGCCGTTCTCGCACGCCGGAGGGCGCACGATGGATTCTGAGACGGTGGAGCCGCAGCCGGCTCCCGTGATCCCGCGCGTCGGCATCGGGACCGACATCCACGCCTTCGAGGAGGGCCGCGAGCTCTGGTGCGCGGGACTGCTGTGGGAGGGGGAGGGCCCCGGCCTCGCCGGGCACTCCGACGCCGACGTGGTGGCCCACGCCGCCTGCAACGCCCTGTTCTCGGCCGCCGGACTGGGCGATCTCGGCCGGCACTTCGGCACCGGACGCCCGGAGTGGTCGGGCGCCTCGGGCGTCACCCTGCTCACCGAGGCCGCACGGATCGTGCGTGCCGAAGGCTTCGGGATCGGCAACGTCGCCGTGCAGGTCGTCGGTCTGCGGCCCAAGATCGGCAAGCGGCGCGACGAGGCCGAGAAGGTGCTGTCCGATGCCGTCGGCGCCCCCGTCTCGCTCTCCGCCGCCACCTCCGACGGTCTCGGGTTCACCGGGCGGGGCGAGGGCATCGCGGGCATCGCGACCGCCCTGGTCTACCGCGCCGGCTGACGCAGGGGCCCTCCGGCCGGGCCGGCACCCGCCCGGACGCAGGCGCACCGGGAAGCCCCCCGGCTTATTGCACATGGCTTGCACGTACGCTGGTGTGGCACGTCATGTGTACGGCCGAGAGTGAGGGTGAGCGTCAGTGGTGACCGCGACCGCCGGGGTGGCAAGGGTGCCGGAGGCGCCGGCCGACACGGACGGTTACGTCCTGCGGACCGCCACGGCGCAGGACGTCGGCGGTGCGCGCGCCGTCATGCTGGACACCGTCTACCACGACCTGCGTTCGGGCTACGTGCCCCGCTGGCACGCCGACATCATCGACCTCGAGGGTGCCTACCTGCGTCCCGCGCGCTGCACCCTCCTGGTCGTCGTGCGCGGCGACGAGGTCGTGGCGACGGGTGCGGTGCGGGACCGTGGCCCGCAGTCGCCGCCCAATCCGCAGTGGGTCGCGGACCGCTTCCCCTCCGGGTCGACGGCCCAGCTGTGCCGCGTCTACGTACGCCCCGGCCATCGTAGGCACGGCCTGGCCCGCCGGCTGGTGCGGGAGCTCGGCCGCTTCGCCGCGGAGGCGGGCGGCTACACCTCGCTCTATCTGCACACCGATCCGGCCGTGCCGGGCGCCGAGCCGTTCTGGCGGTCGCTCGCCCATGAGGTCTGCGACGAACGCGCGCTGCCGGACGGCGGTCAGGGCATCATCCACTTCGAGCTGCCGATGCCCGTTCCCCAGGGGCCCCTCGCCCCTCGTCTCTGATGATAATCATTTTCATATAAGGTCTTCGTCATGCCTACGTCCCGAAGCCGCCGCTCCCCGCTGCCGGCCGTCGCCGCCGCCGCCCTGCTGCTCCCGATCGCCGCCTGCTCCACGTCGAACGGCTCAGGAGCGTCCGGCGACACGCAGCGGCTCCGGATCGTCATGGCGTTCCCGCCGGCCCAGGCCATGTCCCCGTACGGCGACGACGCGGTCACCCTGAGCAGACTCGCCGTCGTCGAGGGCCTCACCACCCTGGACAGGAACGGCGCGGCGAAGCCCGCGCTCGCGGCGTCCTGGAAGCAGGACGGCCCCACCAGCTGGACGTTCACGCTCCGTGACGCGGCCTTCCAGGACGGCGCGAAGGTCGACGCCGACGCCGTCGTCCGGTCCCTCACCGCCGCCGGCAAGGCGTCCCCGCTGCCCAGGGTCCTGTCCGACACGGTCCTGAAGGCGACGGCCACGGGCGCGGACACCGTACGGATCGTCACCGAGGAGGCGGACCCGCTGCTCCCGCAACGGCTCGCCAACCCCTCCCTCGCGATCCTGTCCGCCGACGCCTACGCGAACGGCAGGGTGAACCCCGCAGGCCACGCCACCGGACCGTTCACCCTGACCGACGTCAAGGGCGCCGTCGCGGCCACCCTCGAACGCAACGCCGACTACTGGGGCGACAAGGCGAAGGCACCCGGGGTCGACGTCACCTTCGCCGCGGACGGCACCGCCCGCGCCAACGCGCTGCGGACGAAGGCCGTCGACGTCGCCGAGTACGTACCCATCAGCCAGGCGTCCCTGCTCGGTGACTCCTACGTCCACGAATTCCCGTCCGCCCGGACCAACGGCCTGTCGCTCAACACCGAGCGCGGTGTCTTCGCCGATCCGGCCATGCGGGCCGCCGCCCGCGAGGCCATCGACTCGAAGGCCCTCGCCGACGGGGTGTACGAGGGCCGGGCCGACACCGCGCGGGGTCTCCTCGGCCCCGGCATCCCCTGGGCCGCCGGGAAGCGCACCGCACCCGCCGGCCGGGTGCCGGCGGCAAGCCGCGAGGACGTGGCAGCGGCGGAGCCGATCGTCCTCGCCACCTACACCAACAGGCCCGAGCTCCCCGAGGTCGCGACGCTCGTCCAGCAGCAGCTCGAGAAGCGCGGCTTCACCGTCGAGCAGGTCGTCCGCGACTACGCGCAGATGGAGGCCGACGCGCTCGCGGGGAAGTACGACGCGTTCATCCAGGCGCGCAACACGCTCCTGGACACCGCCGACCCGCTCTCCTACCTCGCCTCCGACTTCACCTGCGACGGCAGCTTCAACATCTCCCAGCTGTGCGACAAGCGGGTCGACTCCGCCGTGAACAAGGCCGGCTCTCTGACCGGCACCGACGCCCGCCACAGCGCCGAGATGACCGCCGAGGCGGCCGTACTCGGCGCCGACGCCCTCGTGCCGCTCGTCCACGAGCGCTTCGTCCAGGGCTACGACGACGCCCGGGTGGGAGGCGTCGCCCTCGACCCGATGGAACGCACCCTCATCACCGCCGGCACACACGTCCGGTGACCGCGTGAAGTACCTGGCCGGACGGCTCGGCGCACTGCTGGCGGTCATCGCCGTCATCGGCCTGCTGCCGAGGCTGACCCGCACCGACCCGGCGCTGACCGTCCTGCACGCCCGCTACGCGGACCGTCCGCCCACCCCGGCCGTGCTCGACGCCATCCGCGCCGAGACCGGACTCGACGGCGGACCGCTGCACGTCCTCGGAGGATGGGCGGCCGGACTGCCGCGCGGCGACCTCGGGCGGTCCTGGGTCTCCGGACAGCCGGTCGGCCCCGACGTCACGTCCGCGCTCGGTGTCTCCCTCACCCTCATGGGCGCCTCGCTCGCCGTCGCCGTCGTCCTGGCGCTCGCCCTGGTCGCCGGGACGCTCCGGCGGGGCGCCCACCGCCGGCTCGTCAACACCCGGGCGGGCGTCGGCGCGGCCGTGCTCGCCGCGCTGCCGGAGTTCCTCCTCGCCGCGGTCCTGGCCACCGTCCTCGCCGTACAGCTGGGCTGGTTCCCGGCCCTCGGCTGGGGCGGACCCGGCGAACTCGTCCTGCCCGCCCTCGCCATGGGCGTCCCCGCAGGCGCGCTGCTCGGGCGTCTGCTGGACGACGCGCTGCCCGCGGCGTTCGCCGAACCCTGGGCACGCGCCGCCACCGCCCACGGAGTGCCCGCCCGCCGGATCGCGCGCCACGCCCTCGGCCGCGCCCTGCCCGCGCTGCTTCCCCAGCTCGGTCTCGTCGTCGTAGGGCTCACCGGTGGCGCGGTCGCCGTGGAGACGCTCTACGCCGTACCCGGGCTCGGCGGCACCGCCCTGGCCGCCGCACTCGCCCAGGACCTCCCCGTCCTCCAGGCGTGCGTGCTGCTGCTGCTCCTCCTGGGCGTCGCCGCCGGGCTCGCGGCCCGGCTCGGAACCAGGGCCCTGCTCGGCCCCGCGCGGACCGACGGCGCCCTTCCCCCGCTCGTCGCGCCGCCCCTGCCCACCCGCCGCGCCGTGACCGCCGGCGCCGCGGTCCTGGGAGCCCTGCTCGCCGCCGTCGTCGTCACGGGGCTGCTCCGCGACCCCCTGCACGCCGACGCGGCGGTCCGCCTCGCGTCACCCTCCGCGGCCCACCCGCTCGGCACGGACTCCCTGGGGCGCGACGTCCTCGCCCGCCTGGGCCACGGAGCGGCCACGACCGTGCTCACCGCCGTCGCCGTCGGCGCCGTCACCCTCCTGCTGGGGCTGCTCGCCGGCGCCGCCCGCGCCGGCGCCCTCACCGAGACGGCCAACGCGCTGCCCGCGGTCCTGGCCGGCCTCGTCGTCGCGGGCATCGCGGGCCCCGGCCCCTGGGGCGCCGCCGCGGCCGTCGCCGCCGTCGCCTGGGCACCGCTCGCCGCCCACACCGCCGCGCTGTACGCCCAGGAGCGCGCCGCCCCGCACGTCGCCGTCGCCGTCGCCCTCGGCGCCGGGCCATGGCACCGGCTGCGCCGCCACATCCTGCCGGGCGTCCTGCCACCCGTCGTACGCCACGCCGCCCTGCGCGTCCCGGCCATCGCCCTGGCGCTCGCCTCCCTGGGGTTCCTCGGCCTCGGGACCCCGGCCCCGGCGCCCGAATGGGGCCGCATGCTCTCGGAGAACATGCCCTACGCCGAACGCGCCCCCTGGGCCGTCCTCGCCCCCGCCGCCGCCCTCGCCGCCCTCGGCGCGCTCGCGGTCCTGACCTCGGCGGCCGTACGGGGCACGGGGCGCCGATGACGGCCTCCACGGCGCCCACCCACCCCCGCGCCACCCCGGAACCCAGGCACTACCTCCGCCTCCTGACCGTCACCCAGTTCGCCTTCAACACCGGCTTCTACGCCGTCCTGCCCTACCTCGCCGCCCATCTCGGCGACGGGCTCGGCATGGCGGGCTGGCTCGTCGGACTCGTGCTCGGGCTGCGCACCTTCAGCCAGCAGGGTCTCTTCGTCGTCGGCGGCGCCCTCACCGACCGCTACGGCCCCCGGCCGGTCGTCCTCACCGGCTGCGTCCTGCGCGTCGCCGGATTCTGCTGGCTCGCCCAGGCCGCCACCACCGCCACCGTCATCGGCGCCGTACTCCTCATCGGCTTCGCCGCGGCGCTCTTCTCACCCGCCGTCGAATCCGAGACCGCCAGGACCGCCGTCGCCCACGAGAGCGCCACCGGGACGCCGCGCGCCCAGGTGCTGGCCGTGTTCTCCGCCGCCGGACAGGCCGGCGCCTTCCTCGGCCCCCTGCTGGGCAGCCTGCTGCTGCTCCTGGGAGGCGGATTCCGCACGGCCTGCCTCGCCGGGGCCGTGGTCTTCGTCGGCGTGTTCGCCGGACACGCCCGTCTCATGCCCCGCAGGCCGCGCCCCGTCCGGGGCCGGGGCCTGCGGGCCGAACCCTCCGCGAAGGGCGCCCTCCTCACCCGCGAGGTCTTCGCGAACCGCCCTTTCCTGGTGCTCTGCCTCGTCCACAGCACCTACCTCGTCTCCTACAACCAGCTCTATCTCGCCCTTCCGGCGGAGGTCGAGCGGGCCACCGGCTCCCAGAGCGCACTCGGCGGACTCTTCGCGCTCTCCTCCCTCCTCGTCGTCGTCGCCCAGCTCCCGCTGACCCGCTGGTCCGCCCGCCGCATCACGCCCAGGACCGCGCTCGCCACCGGGCTCGCCGTCGTCGCCGCCGGATTCACCGCGGTGCCCCTCATGCCGGACGGGCCCGCCGGGCTGCTCCCCGGGGCCACGCTCGTCGTCCTGCTCACGCTCGGCCAGATGCTGCTCGTCCCCGCCGCCCGGGGCCTCGTACCGGACCTGGTCGAGGACCACCGGCTCGGGCTCGCCACCGGAGCCCTGTCCTCGGTGTCGGGCCTCGCCGTCCTCGTGGGGAGCGCCGCCACCGGAACGCTCCTCGGCGCTCCCGGGCCCGTCCTGTGGACGGTGCTCGCCGCCGTCCCCCTGGCGGGGGCCGTCCTCGCCCTGACCCTGACCGGTGGACGCCGCACGCCGGAGTCCGGTACCACCGTCACCGATCAGTTGTGACACGTTTTCCACAGGGGGCGCTGGGCACTGGTGCGGGCCCACTACCCTTGAGGGGTGACTATTCGCCTGTACGACACCAACGCCCGGCAGATCCGTGACTTCGTCCCGCTCACAGCGGGCTGTGTCTCGATCTACCTCTGTGGCGCGACTGTCCAGGCCGCCCCGCACATCGGGCACATCAGGTCCGGGCTGAACTTCGACATCATGCGCCGCTGGTTCGACCACCGCGGCTACGACGTGACGTTCGTCCGGAACGTCACCGACATCGACGACAAGATCATCAAGAAGTCCGCCGAGCAGGGCCGCCCCTGGTGGGCCATCGGCTACGAGAACGAGCGCGCGTTCAACGCCGGCTACGACGCCCTGGGCTGCCTCCCGCCCACGTACGAGCCGCGCGCCACCGGCCACATCACCGAGATGGTCGAGATGATGCGCGGCCTCATCGAGCGAGGCCACGCCTACGAGGCCGACGGCAACGTCTACTTCGACGTCCGCTCGTACGAGGGATATCTCGAGCTCTCCAACCAGGACCTCGACGACCTGCGCCAGCCCTCCGGCGACGGTGAGACGGGCAAGCGCGACCAGCGTGACTTCGCCATGTGGAAGGCCGCCAAGCCAGGTGAGCCCAGCTGGGAGACGCCCTGGGGCCGTGGCCGCCCCGGCTGGCACCTCGAGTGCTCCGCGATGGCGCACAAGTACCTCGGCACCGCCTTCGACATCCACGGCGGCGGACTGGACCTGATCTTCCCGCACCACGAGAACGAGATCGCCCAGGCCAAGGCCTACGGCGACGACTTCGCGAGCTACTGGGTGCACAACGGCTGGGTCACCATGGCCGGCGAGAAGATGTCGAAGTCCCTCGGGAACTCCGTGCTGGTCAGCGAGATGGTGAAGGCCTGGCGCCCGATCGTCCTGCGCTACTACCTCGGCACCCCGCACTACCGGTCGATGATCGAGTACAGCGAGGAGGCCATGCGCGAGGCGGAATCCGCCTTCGCACGGATCGAGGGCTTCGTCCAGCGTGTCGTGGAGAAGGCCGGGGGACCGGTCGAGCCCGCCGCGGAGGTGCCGCCCGCCTTCGCCGAGGCCATGGACGACGACCTCGGCGTCCCCCAGGCGCTGGCGATCGTCCACACCACCGTCCGGCAGGGCAACTCCGCCCTCGCCGCCGACGACAAGGAAGCCGCCGTCGCCCGCCTCGCCGAAGTGCGCGCGATGCTCGGCGTCCTGGGTCTGGACCCGCTCGACCCCCACTGGGCGGGGGAGAGCGACCGGGGCGAGGACCTGCACGGCGTCGTCGACACCCTCGTACGGCTCGTCCTCGACCAGCGGCAGTCCGCCCGCGAGCGCAAGGACTGGCCCGCCGCGGACGCGATCCGCGACCAGCTCAACCAGTCCGGCCTCGTCATCGAGGACGGCCCCAGCGGACCCCGGTGGACTCTCGGCCCGCGCTGAGCGGATCTTCGCACCATGCGTGAGCAGCGCAAATGTGCCGCCCGGCCGTCCGGGCGGCACACTTTCACTTGACGACGAACTTCTGAAGCAACGAAACAGGTAGGTCATGGCCGGGAACAGCCAGCGCAGGAACCGCCGCACGTCCAACAAGAAGGGCATGCAGGTCGGCAGCGGCGGTAACCGACGCCGTGGTCTCGAAGGCAAGGGACCGACGCCGCCCGCCTCCGCCCGCAAGGGGCACAAGAAGAACAGGGTGGCGAACGCCCAGGCCAAGCAGGCCGCCGCGCGCCGCCCCGCTCCGCGCCGGGGTGGCGCCAAGGGCACGTCGGAGATGGTGGTCGGCCGCAACCCCGTCTTCGAGGCACTGCGCGACGGCGTGCCCGCCACCACCCTCTACGTGCAGCAGTACATCGACAACGACGAGCGGGTCCGCGAGGCGCTCCAGCTCGCCGGAGAGCGCGGCAACATCCACCTCATGGAGGCGCCCCGCCCCGAGCTGGACCGGATGACGAACGGCCTGAACCACCAGGGCCTCGTCCTCCAGGTCCCGCCGTACGAGTACGCGCACCCGGAGGACCTCACGGCCGCCGCGTACGACAACAACGAGGACCCGCTGATCGTCGCTCTCGACGGCGTCACCGACCCCCGGAACCTCGGCGCGATCGTCCGCTCCGTCTCCGCCTTCGGCGGCCACGGCGTCGTCGTACCCGAGCGCCGCGCGGCCGGAATGACGGCGGGAGCCTGGAAGTCCTCGGCCGGCACCGCGGCCCGCACCCCGGTCTCGCGCGTCACCAACCTGACCCGCGCCCTGGAGGGCTACCAGAAGGCCGGACTCACCGTCGTCGGCCTCGCCGCCGACGGCGAACACACGGTCGAGGACCTGCAGGCCCTCGAAGGCCCCGTGGTCATCGTCATCGGCAGCGAGGGCAAGGGCCTGGGCCGCCTCGTCGGCGAGACCTGCGACTACCGGGTCCGGATCTCCATGCCGGGCGGCGCCGAATCCCTGAACGCCGGTGTCGCCGCGGGCATCGTCCTCTACGAGGTGGCACGCCGCAGGGCGTGAGGCCCGCCGGTGCAGGGGTCCGGCCCGGGTCCCTGCATCGCACAGCAGGAGCCGTGGCCGCCAAAAACCGGACAGAAGTGTGCGGAACCGGCAAGGCCGACCCGTTCGACCGGTACACGAGTGCCCGCCTCGGCGCACGTGGTCACCGCGTGGCCATACGTCATCCGTAGCACCCGCCCACGCCGTCGACCGCTTCGGGCGGGACCATGACCGGGCGGGAAGGTTGCCCCTGTGAACACGGTCCTTGTCACCGGTGCCCAAGGCATGCTCGGCCGTGCGGTGGCCACCGCGTTGCACAGGGCCGGGCACCGAACCGTCCTCCTGGGGCGGAACGAGCTCGACATCACCTCATCAGAGGCGGTCGCCTCCGTACTTGCCTGCCATCGCCCTCGCACCGTCGTCAACTGCGCCGCCTACACGGCGGTCGACGACGCTGAGGAGGACGAAATCGCGGCCTGGCGCATCAACACCCTTGGCCCCCGCCATCTCGCCGAAGCCGTCGCTCGTGTCAGGCCGACGCAGACACCGGCACGCCTCATCCACATCTCCACCGACTACGTGTTCGACGGAGAAGCGTCCCGCCCGTACGCCGAAAACGCCCGCACCCGGCCCCGTACGGCTTACGGACGCACCAAACTCGGTGGTGAGCGGGCGGTGCTGGTCATCTTGCCCACCACCGGAACGATCTTGCGTACAGCGTGGCTCTACGGTGCGTACGGCCACCACTTCCCCGCCACGATGGCCCGACTCGCCAAGGAGCCGGGCCGCGAAGTGCACGTCGTCGCCGACCAGTACGGCCAGCCCACGTGGACCGGAGACGTCGCTGCCAGGGCCGCCGAACTCGTCGTCCGTCCCTGCCCCGGCCTCCTGCACGCCACCAACTCGGGCGAAGCCACCTGGTTCGATCTGGCACGTGAGGTCTTCGACCGTCTGGGAGCGGACCCCGCCCGCCTTCACCCGGCCCGCACGGCCGATGTGCCCCGGGCCGCACGTCGCCCTCACCGCTCCACACTGGGCCACGAGCGCTGGAGTACCGCCGGCCTCCCCCCGATGCGCCACTGGCTTGAGGCGCTGGACGACGCCTGGCCCACTCTCGGTCTCAGCAACTGATCCGTCTCTGTCCGGCGCCGGGGCCGTTTCGACAAGATGTGGGAACCGACCCTGCCTTGAGGGGGCACCTGATGCGTCCACTGTCCATACCCGGAGCCTGGCTCCACACGCCCGCTGTCTATCCGGATCCGCGCGGTACCTTCCACGAGCTCTACCGGGCCGAGGTCTTCTCACGGGCCACGGGGAACCGCTTCGAACTCGCACAGGCCAATGTGTCCGTCTCCCGGCGTGGCGTGTTACGCGGAATCCACTACGCTGAAGTTCCGCCCGGCCAGGCCAAGTACGTCGCCTGTCTGCGAGGTGCAGTATTCGACGTGACAGTCGACCTCCGCACAGGATCACCCTCGTACGGACGCTGCGAAGCGGTGCGACTGGACGCGACCAACCGGAGGACCCTGTACCTCGCCGAGGGGTTGGGGCATGCCTTCCTTGCGCTCGAGGACCACACCACGGTCATGTACCTCTGCTCCGAGGGCTACGAGCCGGAGCGCGAACACGGTATTCACCCGCTCGACCCTCAGCTCGCAATCGACTGGCCGAGAGATGTCCCGTTCCTGATGTCGGACAAGGACGCCGCCGCTCCCACCCTCCGTGAGGCGGACCGAGCAGGCACACTGCCCTCACTTGCGGCATGCCTGGCATACTCCGTGTCGCCTGCTGAGAGGAACTGTTGACGGGTCTCGGACACTCTGGACGCGTCAAGGCAGTGTCCTAATGACACATCACTCGGTTAGATGAGTGTGGACACCAGAACGCCTCGGTTCGACGACCAACCCGCCCTGAGCATGACGAAGGTGGACAGCGACCCCGCGCAGGTCATCGTCAGCCACGCCAGCTTCCGGGTGCAGCTCGCCCCGGGCCAGCGCACCCGTCTGCGCCCCGTGGGCTCCGCCGGACCGGCCAGGATCCCCGCCATGAGCGGCGCGGGCGGCCGCAGGCGGGCCCCCGTCGTGTGGAGCGGCAGGTCGGAGCCGGGCGACCCCGGAGCGACCGGACTCCTGCAGGCCGTACGCAATTCCACCGCCGGCCACCTCGACGCCCGCCCCGGCGGGCACTTCGGCGCGGGTCACGACGACACGGGCGGTGGAACGCAGGTCATCCCGCTCCTCGACGAGACCCAGCCCAACCCCGTGCTCCGCGCACCCCACCAGGCGGGACGCCCCCGCACCGGGCCGCTGCTGCCTCCCATGCGCCAGGCCGTCGGCGCCTACGACACCGTCGGGACACCACCCGGTGACAGCTACGACGACGGCATCGACCCCGACGACCAGGACGACAACGCCACCGGGGAACGACGCCACGCCAACGACACCGTCCGGCACGCCTACTACCCGGGCCGCCGCATGAACCTCGGCGTCGTCCTGCTCCCCCTGCGTGTGATCCTCGGTTTCCTCTCCATCTACGCCGGCATGGGCAAACTCTGCGACCCCGCCTACTTCGACGGTGGCGACCGCGGGTCCATGGTCAAGTGGCTCACCTCGCTGCACCCCTGGACCACGGCCGAACCCCTGCGCGACTTCGCCCTCACCCACCCCGTCGCCGCCGGACTCTCCGTCGCCTTCCTCCAGGTCGTCGTCGGCGTCCTCACCGTCCTCGGACTGTGGCAGCGCGTCGCAGCGGCCTTCGGCGTCCTCCTCTCCGCGGCCATCCTGATCACCTTCAGCTGGCGCGGCTCGTCGGACTACAACACCCCCGACATCCTCCTGCTGGCCGCCTGGAGCCCACTCGTCATCGCCGGTGCCCCCGTCTACTCCCTCGACGGGCGTCTCGCGGGGGAGGCCTGGCGCACACTCGGCCCGCGCTCCGCGATCTGGGACCTCCGCCGCCGGGTGCTGCGCCGTGGCACCGTGGTCGCCACCGTCGTCGTGGGCCTGACCCTGCTGGTCGGCTCCATGCTCGGCGGAGCGGTCAGGTCCACCGAGGTCGTCACCGTGCCGGGCCCCGACAGCTACCCGACCAACCAGCTGCCCGGCTCTCCCCTTCCCGAGGAGTCCACGGGCAAGAAGCGCAAGCCCTCCCGGACCGCGGACGACCACACCCCCGAGACGTCCCCCTCCAGCGCCCCCGGCACCCCGTCCGCCGAGGAGTCGGCCCCCGGCTCCGGCCCCGCACCCGAGACCGGCCCCACAGCCGGTGCGAGCACGGGACAGCCCAGCCAGACCCAGGGAACGGGCCAGGCACCCCCGCAGGAGCCCTCCCCGCAGGAACCCCCCGCCGGTGACACGGGCCCCAGCTCGTCCGGGTCCGCCGCCTCCGGCGGCACGACCGGCGGCTCCGACGACGGTGGCTCCACCGGCGGCGGCTCCGACGGCGGATCCTCCGGCGGCGCGGGCCAGAACCCCATCGGCGGCCTGCTCGGCTGACACGCTCCCGGTCACCAGGGGGCCGGCCGGCCGACACGGCTCCCGCTCACCAGGGGGCCGGCCGGCCGCCACCGCACCGCCCGCACGGCACGAGGGCGGTCACCGGACATCCGGTGACCGCCCTCGCACACGTACAGGAGCGGGTCAGCCGCCCGCGTGGCCGCCCAGCTCCTTCGCCGCCTCCGTGAGGTCCTTCGCGGTGTCGATCGCCCGCCAGTACGCCCCGTGGGGAAGCGGGAATCCGGCCAGCCGGCGCTCACGGGCCAGCCGGGGAAACGTCGTCCGTTCGTGATCGCCACGATCCGGCAGCAGCGCGGTGAACGCGGGCGCGAAGACGTACACGCCCGCGTTGATCAGATACGGCGACGGCGGTGACTCGATGAAGTCGGTGATGTGCCCGAACGTGTCCGTCTCCACGGCACCCCAGGGGATCCGCGGCCGGGCGAGCGCGAGCGTCGCGGTAGCGTCCCGCTCCGCGTGGAAGGCCGCCATCTCCCGCAGCGAGAACCGGGTCCAGATGTCGCCGTTCGTCGCGTACCAGGGCTCCGAGGGATCGGGCAGCCGCGCCGCCGCATGCTTGAGACCGCCGCCCCGGCCCAACGGCTCGGTCTCGACGACGGTCGTGACGCGCAACGGAAGATCGGCCGAGTCCAGCCACTCCTCCAGCACATCGGCTAGATGGCCGCACGAGATCACGGCATCGGTGACACCCTCGGCGGCCAGCCAGGAAAGCTGATGGCCGATGATCGGGGTCCCGGTCCCCGGGATCTCGACCATCGGCTTGGGGCGGTCATCGGTGTACGGGCGCAGCCGCGAGCCCTGACCACCCGCCAGGATCACGGCCTGCGTCGGATACGTATGCATGCCAGGCACGATATGCCGTGCCGGGACACGCCCGGCTCAGCTGAACTGTGCCACGCCCGAGGCGAACGAGGTGTCGCACACCGGACGGGAGAACCGGTGGGCACGCGTCGGGCCGTACTGGTCGACAGCGGCCTTGCCCAGCGCCCTGGCGATCGACATGCAGTGCTTGGCAAGAGAGGGACGCCCCTCGACGGTGCGCTGGAGACTCGTCAACGCCGCCCCCGGGTCCTCCTCACGGAGCTCGAGGAGGAGCTTGTCCCGCAGAACGTCCTGAGGGGCCCGGGCCTTCGCCTGCTTGGCTACGGTCTCCGAGGCGGCGGTCAGCAACTGGGTCTCGGTGTCCTGCCCCGACCACTGCACACGGGTGACCGCGAGGGTCCCGGACAGGACCATGACGACGGGCAGTACGAGAGCTAGGGTTCGGCCGATTCGGCGCGCGGTGTGGGTCACGCAGGCGAGCGTAGCGGGCAGTGATGACTCGGCGACAATTCGTCACCCCTGCGGGGGATGGTTCGAGAGGTCCTTTCGATTCGCGCGTTGACGGACCGAGGCGAATTGACCGGTGTGCCAGGGTATTTGACAGTCTGCGGAACCGAAACCCGATCCGGTCGGCGACACGCGAACGGCCCCGCGTCCATGAGGACGCGGGGCCGTGGCGACAGAATCGGACGGATCAGGCGGTCAGGCGCTCACCGGTCGACGTCGCGAAGACGTGCAGCTCCTCCGGACGCGGCACGACGTGCAGCTCCGTGCCCTTCTCCGGGACGGCGCGGCCGCCGACGCGGACCACCAGGTCCTTGTGCTCGCCACCGACCTGAGCGGCACCGTAGACGAAACCGTCGGCGCCCAGCTCCTCGACGACGTTGACGGAGACGGCCAGGCCGGCCGGGGCGTCGGAGGACGCCTTGGAGAGGCCGGTGGCGGCGGCGCCACCGTGCTCCACGATGTCGAAGTGCTCGGGACGGATGCCGACCGTGACGGTGGTGTCACCGCGGTTGGCGGCAGCCGTGAGCGCCTCACGGGAGACCGGGACGACGCTGTTGCCGAACTTCACGCCACCGTCGGTGATCGGGACCTCGACCAGGTTCATCGCCGGGGAGCCGATGAAGCCGGCCACGAAGAGGTTCGCCGGGCGGTCGTACATGTTGCGCGGCGAGTCGACCTGCTGGAGGAGACCGTCCTTGAGGACCGCGACACGGTCACCCATGGTGAGGGCCTCGACCTGGTCGTGGGTGACGTACACGGTGGTGATGCCGAGGCGGCGCTGCAGCGACGCGATCTGCGTACGCGTCGACACGCGGAGCTTGGCGTCGAGGTTCGACAGCGGCTCGTCCATGAGGAAGACCTGCGGCTCACGCACGATGGCCCGGCCCATCGCCACACGCTGGCGCTGACCACCGGAGAGCGCCTTCGGCTTGCGGTCGAGGTAGTCGGTGAGGTCCAGCATCTTGGCGGCCTCTTCGACCTTCGCGCGGATCTCGGTCTTGTTCACACCGGCGATCTTGAGGGCGAAGCCCATGTTGTCCGCGACGGACATGTGCGGGTAGAGCGCGTAGTTCTGGAACACCATGGCGATGTCCCGGTCCTTCGGCGGCAGGTGGGTGACATCGCGGTCACCGATGCGGATCGCACCGCCGTTGACGTCCTCGAGACCCGCGAGCATGCGCAGGGAGGTCGACTTTCCACAACCGGAAGGACCGACGAGGACGAGGAACTCGCCGTCCTCGATGTCGATCTCGAGCTGGTCCACAGCCGGCTTCGTGGAGCCGGGGTAGACGCGGGACGCCTTGTCGAACGTGACACTGGCCATGACGATGCTTCTCCTCAACCGGCAGGAACGTGCCGGACGATCCGAGTAGGGAGTGGTGTGGTCCACTGGAGTGAACCTGAGGTGACGCTACCTGGCGTTTTCGGATCTGTCAGTAGTCCTGGGTCCCGAATATCGGGCAGGTTCCGGTGCCGGCGTTGGTTACACTGCTCCCGCACGCCTCCTTAGCTCAGTCCGGCCAGAGCAACGCACTTGTAATGCGTAGGTCGTCGGTTCGAATCCGACAGGGGGCTCCGAGAAACCCCAGGTCACATAGCCCGTGACCTGGGGTTTCTGTCGTTCCGGGGATGGCGTGCCGGATGGTCGCGGCGCGGCGGGCGGGCCTGCGTGAGCGGAATGGGTTGGCAGCGCAACGCTTGGCAGCCCGGGGTGGAGTGAACAGCGCGGATCGCGAGGTCTCGCATTGCGCCCTCGGCGGCTGACGAGGTGGAGGCTCTCTATGATCACTTCATCGTTGACGCGTCCTAGGGGGGAACGTGCCGTCACGTCTATCAAAGATCTGTAAGCATCGCCTCGTACTCTTCTTGCCGCTTGCCATGCTCGCTCTCACCGCATGCACGTCGACGCTTCCCGATATGGCGGGACGCGAACTACAGGCTGCCCAGGACGAGGCTCAGGAGGCTGGTTTCAGCAACCTCGGATCGGAAGATGCGCTGGGACAAGGCAGGGCGCAGGTCTGGGACCGTAACTGGGTGGTCTGCGATCAGGACCCCGAGCCAGGGGAAGCGGATCCCGAGCAGCTCGTGACCTTCACTGTGGTGAAAACGGAAGAGCAGTGTCCCGTCGGCACTCCGGGATTCAAGGTACGTCCCGGTGACGAGATGCCGGACCTCACGGGCATGACCCTGTTCGATGCGGACGAAGTGCTCGTCCTGGTCAACGGCGTCGAGAACGCAGATGCAACGGGGCAAGGGCGCAGCACTCTGCTCCAGACCCATGACTGGAAGGTCTGCTCGCAGGAGCCCGCCCCTGGAGAGTTGATCGAGGAAGTGATCTCCCAGATCGGCGAGGAAGTAGAGGACCCAGCCGTCACCCTGCATGTCGTGAAGACCGAGGAGAAGTGCCCTTAGAACGGCGGGCGGGAGCCGTGGGAGTGGGCATCGCCGGGAGTGCAGGCGAAGGAGGGGCGGGCGGAGGGGGCGGGACGCACCTACTCGGCCCGCTTCTTCCGGCGCGCCTTATGCTCCTTGCTTTTACTTTTTGAGGCCGGGACCCTCTTCTCACTCTCGGCCTTCTTGGCGCGATGGGCCTTCTTCTGTAGCTTCTCCGCCTTGCAGACGGCTTCCTCCGCCTCGGTCTTCGGCTGAAGTGGGACCACTTTGGCGGTGGCTTCTGCCGCGCTCTTGCCGATGTGGGGCAGGACGCTGTGGTAGATGCCCCGTCTGATCCGGGTGTCGCTGTGTCCGAGGGTGTCCGACACGATCTAGATGTCGATACCGGCGGTGAGCATGAGGGTCGCCGCGCCGTGGCGGTCAACCCGCACGTCTGGGGCCAACCGGCCAGCGCCAACCCCATCCTGCATCTCCGCAGAGCCGCCACCACGGGATGGTTCGACAACTACGCTCAGAGTTTCGAAGCTGTCTGGGCCACCGCACGGCCCTGGACACCAGACCAGGAGGGGCCCTCGTCACATGGGCAGGACAACGACCTCAAGGCCCCCAAGGCGAACACGCTCATCCCTGCCAACAACCTCCTCGTCGTCGACGACAACGGCGCCATACTCCTCCAGCGCCGCAGGGACACCGGCCAGTGGGCCCTGCCGGGCGGCGCGCAGGACATCGGCGAGACGGCGGCCGAGTGCGCAGTGCGCGAATGCCTGGAGGAGACCGGAATCATCGCCGAGGTCACGGGCTTCCTGGGGGTCTACACGAACCCGAACCACATCGTGGCTTACACGGACGGCGAGATCCGCCAGCAGTACGAGAACACCTACATCGGCCGCCCCGTGGGCGGCGAGCCCACCATCAACGATGAAGCTGACGGCGTCCGCTACGTCCAGCCGAACGACCTGGACGACTACGGCATCCACCCCAGCATGCGCCAGCAGATCGGCGACTACCTCGACGGCACGTGCCCCTACCTAGGCTGAGCCGCAACAGCGGATTCCACTCGCTCCACGGAGGCGCAGATCTCCGGTGCCGCCCGGCGAATGAACCGCCCGACCACACTGTCGTCCCCGTAGCGGCTGAGGATCTCCGCGACCCGGTCCTGCGCGGTGGTCCGGTCCCCGTCGGGCGTCGTGGTCATGTCGCAGTACACGAGGGCGTCCACAAGCAGCGGCTGCTCCAGCAAGGGAAACTCCGTCGTAAGTTCCTCGCGCAACCCGCGCTCCTCTGCCTCAAGGAGCGCGAACGAGTGGTTGGCCACCAGCCGCACCAGCCGCTCGTGGGCCCCGTGCTCGTCGCGGAGGAACCGAGCACCGTCCAGCGGGTGGAACCCTGTGAGAGCCAGCCGAGGCGCGTACCCGACATCGTGCAGCGTGGCGACGGCGACGAGTAGGGCGGCGTCATTGGCTATAGCGGACACAACCTTGGCCGCACGACTAGCCACACCTCGCGTATGCGCCCACCGGCGGGGAAGAGGACTCCGGAGCTCTGCCTCCGCCACCAGTGCCGCCCACTCAACGATCGAATCGTTCATGCCATGCCTCATGCCTCAATGGTGGAGTCAAGCGAGTAGCCGCGAACGCACTTCCCGGATGCTGCCTTTAACCGGTCGAGTCCCTTGATTCCTGTCGCACTATGCCCTCGATCCGAGCGCAGGCATCCACAGGATCTTCGTGCTCCCAGACGCGGACGACGGTCCACCCCGCTTCACCAAGCAGGCGGTCGGTCTCGGCATCGCGAGCGCGATTGCCCTCGATCTTGCTACGCCAGAACTCGGCGTTCTTGTGTGACTCCCGAAGATGCTCGGGGCATCCGTGCCAGTAGCAGCCGTCAACGAAGACCGCAACCTTTGGCTTGGAGAACAACACGTCGGCGGTTCGTCGCAGTTCGGGAAGTGGCCGTGCCGCCACGCGGTAGCGGAGGCCCTGCTTGTGCAGCAAGGAGCGGAGTCGCAGCTCTGGCCGGGTGTCCTTGTTCCTGTTGCCCCGCATCACCGCACGCACGGATGGCGAGGAAGCCCAGGAGCCCTCAGCCGGCGGTTCCTCGGTAAGAAGGCCCTTTTCCCAGGCCATCCTCCAACCCTCGGCGAGGTTCGCGGCCCGGGTCTCGTGTTCGACCTGTCCGAGGTAGCGGGCCGGGGACTTGCCGCCGTCGGACCAGCGCAGGTACGCGCGAATGCGTCGTGTGTCGGGGAGAACCTTCAGCTCCACAGAGGCCCGGGCGAAGCGCCCCTCGCCGAGGTCCACAGATCGTCTGTGACGACCGCCGGCCGCCCGGTCTTGCTCAGCGGCGATGGCGGAGCGTGCCCTGCCGGGCCGCCCCTTCCACGCCCGGTCCGGCGGCGGGTCGTGCTTCCAGCCGCTCTGCGCTCTGCTGGTGGGCGCCGTCACTTCTGGCGCTCCTCCGCCTTGTCCAGAACGGCGGCGACCGCCTTCGCGAAGACCTCGCCAAGGGCAACTGGTACGGCGTTGCCGAGCTGGCGCATCTTCTCCCCCCGCGGGCCCTTGAGCTCCCACGTGTCGGGGAAGGTCATGACGCGAGCGGTTTCGCGAACCGTCATGTACCGGTACTTGTACCGGACGCCGCCTTGAGCGGCCTTGTCGGCCACCAGCTCGTCCAGGAGCATGACCGACTCGCCGCCGGGCACGCCGTGCACGCCGGCCTTAACGGTCTTCGCCGGGCGGTCGAGTTCGTTGGGGGTGTGCCCGTCGTAGATGCGGGCACCGGGCCAACCGACGTGTTCCGTGAACCCGCCGAGGAAGTGCTCGGTGCGGTCCAGCCACTCGTCCGGTACCTCTGGCAGTGGCTTGTTGTCACCGATACCGACGATCGCGTCACGCAGGGTGTGCCAGGGAAGCAGGCCGTCGTCCATAGGCATGGTCTTCGGGAGGCGGGCCATGACCCATTCGCGCACGTGGGCGGGCACATTCGCGTGCCGCTCCCAGTAGCTCCCGTCCTCCATGGATCGGAAGAGTGCAGTCTCGGAGTGTGTCGGCCTCACGAGGTCCTTGAAGAGCTCAAGGTCGACGTTCAGGTCGCGACGAAACGCGACGATGATCACGCGATTGCGAATCTGCGGGACCCCGTAGTCGGCTGCGTTCACCGGCATCATGACGGTGTCGTACCGCTTCCCGGGATCGTCCAGCTCCTTCTCGCGGCGCTCCAGCAGGTACTCGTAGTGCTGCTCCCAGTCGGTGCCGTCGACTCGCTCCTCGAAAGGCAGCTCCAGCTCGCGCTGGATGTAGTCGAAGTAGCGACGGAATGAGGGCCTGAGTAGACCGCGGACGTTCTCGCAGATCACGGCCTTCGGCTGGATCTGTCGGACGGCCTTGAACATCTGGGGGAACATGTTCCGCTTGTCCTCGTCGCCCTTGGCGACGCCGCCGAGGCTGAACGGCTGGCAGGGAGGGCCGCCAGCGAGGACGTCCACTTCGCCGGCCAGGTAGTCCATGTCGAGTTCTTGTACATCGCCCGCGACGAGGGGCACCTTCTCGCCGGGTTCGGGAGCCCGCGTCGGCTTCTGGCCGTCCGGCAGCCGCTGGGCCCCGTTGGCCTCCAGGGTCTCGCACGCCCGCTTGGCGAACTCATTGAAGAGCAGGGGGCGGAATCCGGCACGGTGGACGGCCATGGCCAGACCGCCGGCGCCAGCGAAGAGCTCGACACCCGTGCGGTCCTTCTTTGATCCTTCTTGCAGTTCAGCCATTTCAAAAGCATACCGCGGAGTTGTAGATCTTCGAGCCGCTTTGAGCTGAAGGTTCGTCAGTGTGTGCAGGTCGCCGATAGGCTGCCCGCGATCATGCCGACAAGGGAGTGGGACCGATGACGCCGGTGGTGGGCTCCGACGACGGGACGCAGTACCACAAGGACTTCACGTTGAGCATCACCAAGGCGCTCGGTGACCAGCTGGCCGCCGCCCTCGATGGACTCGACAGGGCTCCACTCACGGAGCCGAACATCGCGCGGCTCAAGGAGAAGCCCGGGGTCTACCAGCTCTACCTGAACGGCGAGTTCGTCTACGTCGGCAAGGCCGACAAGTCCCTGCCGGCCCGTCTCCGCGACCACCTCGGCAAGATCTCGGGGCGCCGCAACATCTCCCCGGACGAGATGGCCTTCTCGTGCCTGTACGTAGCCGAGGACTTCTCCGCCCTCGCCCCGGAACAGCTGCTCATTACCCACCACAAGGGCATGGGCGACATCCCCTGGAACAACAACGGCTTCGGCAACAAGGATCCTGGCCGCCAGCGGGACAGCACCGTCCTGAAGCAGAACCACTTCGACGTCGTGTTCCCCATCGATCTTGACCGGCCGATCAGGGGGTTGTTGCCCGGCGAGACGACGCTGCAGGAACTCCTGGAGACGATCAAGGCTGGCCTCCCGTACAACTTCAGGTACGGAAAGTCGGCGGACTTCAAGGCTCGAAGCGTTCACGTGCCATCGGCCGCAATGACCGCCGACGAGGTCTTCCAGCTGGTCTCGGCGGAGATACCGGCTAAATGGCAGGTCGCCGCTCTCATGGGCTACGTGATCATGTACGACGACAGCCCCAATGACTACAAGAGCGCGTGGCGGTACTACCGCGCTGGCCAACGCGTCAACGCCGTGCCCGAGGCCGAGCCGGCAGGGGACATCGAAGTCGATCCGCCAACAACAGGGGGCTGACCCAGCCCGCGCGGACCAGCATCCCATCCAGTAGCCAACGATTCCGAACAAGAACGGAGAAGCCGCCGTGTCAGCCCAACTTCCCTTCGGCGGCGTCGTGGACGAGCCGCCAAAGGCTGGCGCCGACAGCATCTACGACCCGCTTCGGCGGGAAAACCTCGGGCGCAGTGTGCTCTGGGCGCTAACGTCCGGCGAGCCTATTCGGATGGACAGGGTCCGGTCGTTCAACGGCTGCGGGATCTACGCGATCTACTACGCGGGGGACCACGAGCTGTACGCGCCGATCTCCGGATCGTTCGAGGTGCCCATTTATGTGGGCAAGTCTGATCCTGAGGGCGGCCGCAAGGGCGTTGAGGTCGCCGAAGCGTGGGCAGGAACGCCGCTTTGGAAGCGACTCTCGACCCATCGGCGGAAGCTCAAAGCGGCCGCTGATTTCGAACTGGAAGACTTCTACGTCCGCTACCTCCCCGCCGATGACCTCTTCACGCCGATGGCCGAGCGCTTGATGATCCAAGACCTTCAGCCTGTCTGGAACGTGATACTTGAGGGCTTCGGCGTGAACCCCCAGGGAGGGCCCCGTCAGGCCGAACAGATGCGACCAAAGTGGCATGAGGTCCACACCGGTGTGGCGTGGGCCGACGGGATGCGCCCCCAGCCATCGGGGCCCGTGCCACTCCGAGAAGCGGTCCGCGAGCACCTGAAGCTGCACGCAACGCCTCCGACGAGCGCGGCCGGGCGGCCCCCCGGAGCGATCTGATCCCGCTCTAGGGCGACCCGTGGGCGGTGGCACACTGGCGGAATGATCAGGGAACCAGCCCAGGCCACCATCTCCGAAGCGGGCGCCATTGAGATTCCCTTGGGGGTACTCGTGGAGGCGGGGCTGTCTCCAGGAGCCGCTGTCGTTGTGTATAGCGCCGGGGATGGGCGAATCGTTGTTCGCAGGCGAGACGACGCGATCCGTGATCTGTTGGAGAAGGGCATGCTGTAGTCCGTCCGGGAGCCCCAGCCCTTGGTCCGTCGGTCGAAGCCATGCGCTTTAGTCACTTGCCGTGCGAGCGAAGTGTTGCCGTACCGCCCGTTGCAGATCGGCGCGGCTCAACTCGGCGTCCCTCTGGCGCTCGGACTGCGGCCTTCCCGGATGCAGCTCATCCCAGAACGTCCGAGGGGTCGTTGCCGCCCGAAAGCTCCCTTGCATGTGGACCCCGAAGCCTTGGACGACGACATTCCAGACCGGTCGGTGATCACCGATCATGAGCCGCTCAGGGCCAATCGTCCAGATTTCGTCTACTGGGAGATACCGCACCAGGAAGTCCTGGGCATCAAGGTCGTGTACGCCCTCGAGCGATCTCAGATGAGTGCGCAGCCGACGATTCATGGAACCCCGGACGGCCATCCCGCTACGAGTCTTCCCACTCGGCAGGGACTTGCCGACATAGATCGGAACCACGCAAGCCGATGAGGACACCGGGCGATAGAGCGAGTGCGACCCCACGTAGTACAAGGCGTACAGACCCTCGACCGGCGCCGCAGGGAACGAGGCAAGCGGGACGGGTGGAGCACTTTCCAGCGCCCATTGCACTGACCGTTCCAGGTTCTCGCGTCGTAGCGGGTCGAACCGACCTGAAGTGTCGGCGGCATCGTCTACGTCAGGGCTGGGTTCTCGGGCGAACTGCCGGCTCCGGTCCTCTGCTCGCGGCCCGGGGGGCGGAGTCCGCCGATCCTCCTTGGCTTGCCTGAGCAGTTCAAGCAACGGGGTCGAGTCCGCGCCGAGAGCCTGGCAGATCCTAACGACCGTATCCGCAGATGGGATTTTCCGGCCCTTACGGGCGTTCAGTGCGTTGCTGATCACTGTCCGTCCCAGAGAACCGCACCTAGCGACGAGCTGATTGACGTTCCAGCCGCTCATCACACGCAAGTCAGTCAGGCGCTGGCCCAGTTCAGCCAGCGGGTCGTTCGTCACGCACCCTCCCCCGATCCCCTTGTTCACCTCTGTGCACCATTGTGCATGGTGAACAAAAAGTGTCGATCGCGGGTGGAAGGTAGGTCCGGACAACGACGAAGGAGGCCTGCAGGTGTCATACGAGTACATCGTCATCTGGGTGTTGAGCGGGGTGGTAGCCCTGGAAACGGCCGTGATCTGCGGAGGGATCACGGGCGTACTGCACCACCTCGGCGGCAACCCTCTTCCGGCTGTCCTGCTGAAGGCTGGCACGGCGTTCGGAGCCTGTCTCACGTTGAGCGCCGCGATGGCAGGGCTTGTGATCAGCAAGGGGTGATGATCCCGGCAAGGCCAGACAGGGCCCTTCCGGATCTCGCTGGACGGGCCCTGCCTCACCGCATGCGTGCAACTGCTTCACCCTGAAGCGGCGATGGGGCCAGCCACCCGCTGCGACAAAGCCACCACCACCTCGCCGCCATCTTCATCGGTCAGCGCGATGATCGGAAGGAAGCGCCGGGGCCCCTGGGCTCCAGCCGAGGGGTGAGGTTTGAGGCCCCCGGCTCGGGGGCGAGTCACGCAGGGCCAGGAGTGAGGGCCCGTACGGATGGTCGCCTTTCGAACGCCAGCGACCTGCGGTTTTTCGGTCGCTGCACGTCTCGCTTGCGTGAGCGCTGCGTGAGCGGACTGGGTAGTACTAGGGTGGACCCAGCGTCATAGTGATCAAGGTCAGGTGTCCCTGACCTGGGGAAACGGGATTCTATGGCATCGTCCGGCACCGCCCGGCACGATCTTGCGGGCCCTTGTAATGCGTAGGTCGTCGGTTCGAATCCGACAGGGGGCTCCGAGAAACCCCAGGTCAGATGGTGTCTGACCTGGGGTTTTCCGTTGTCTACCGCTTCCTGGCCCCCGCGCGCAGGCCGTCCATGACCAGGTCCAGGAGGCGGGCGGCGCGGGGTTGCCAGTCGCCGTGGGGGTCGAGCTGCCAGAGGCCGGCGATGGCGAGGACGAAGTCGTCCGCGGTGACTCCGGGGCGGATGGTGCCGGCCTCCTCGTTGGCGCGGAGGAGGAGTTCGGCCGCTGATGTCACCGGGGTGTGGCCCGGCTTCTCGGGGCTGCCGGGTGCGCTGGTGGCCTGGCGGATCGCGTCCGCCAGGCCGGCCTTGGTCATGGCGAACCGGGCGAGATGGTCCATCCACTCGCGCAGGGCGCGGTCGGGCTCGTGGGTCCTGATCAGTTCGGTCGCGGCGTCGGCGACCTGCTGCATCTCGTGGCGGTAGAGCTCGAGGACCAGCGACTCGCGTTTGGGGAAGTTGCGGTAGAACGTGCCCTGTCCGACGCCCGCCTTCCTGGCGATCACGCTGAGCGGGACGTCCGCGCAGAGCGTCAGTTCCGTCAGGGCCACTTCCAGGATGCGCTCGCGGTTCCTCTGCGCATCCGAGCGCAGAGGTGCGTCCTTCTTCTGCTGCACTCGTCCTCCTCGCGGGTTCGTGGCCGAATCCCGCCCTTGCTAAGTGGACAACTGTCCACTACTTTTCCAATGAACGGACAGTTGTCCACTTAGGCACACCTTAGCGGTGGACGGCCCGGGTGGACAGCCGGTGGCACGCACCGGTCTCCCTCTGCGTCTCTGCGTCCTCCGTCTCCCCTGCCTGCCGGACCGTCCTCGTGATGTGGTCCGGGAACGCGAAAGAAGGCTGATCATGGCCCCTACGCCCTCATCGACCCACAGCGCCGTCACTCTGCACATCAACGGCGAGAAGCACACGCTGACCGTCGACCACCGCACCACCCTGCTCGACGCCCTGCGTGAGCGTCTCGATATGACCGGTACGAAGAAGGGCTGCGACCAGGGGCAGTGCGGTGCGTGCACCGTCCTGCTCGACAAACGCCGGGCCGTCGCCTGCCTGCAGCTGGCGGTGGCGGCCGAGGGCCGGGACATCACCACCATCGAGGGCATCGCCGAGGGCGAGGAACTGCACCCCGTGCAGCAGGCGTTCCTCGACCTCGACGGCTTCCAGTGCGGCTACTGCACGCCCGGCCAGATCTGTTCGGCCGTGGCGGTGATCGAGGAACACGCCGCCGGCTGGCCGAGTGCCGTCACCGGTGATCTGAGTCCCGAGGCGGGGCCGCCGCCGCTGACCCCCGATGAGATACGGGAGCGGATGAGCGGCAACCTGTGCCGCTGCGGTGCCTACGTGTCGATCGTGCAGGCGGTCGAGCGCGCGGCCGGGATCCACGCGGAGGCCGTCCGGGCCGACGGGAGCACGCAGGACGGCGAGCGCGAGGGGGTCCCGGCATGAGGGAGTTCGGATATGAACGCGCGGTCGACGTCTCCGGCGCGCTGGCGCTGCTCGACGCCGACCCGGAGGCCCGGTTCCTCGGCGGCGGGACCAATCTCGTCGACCTGATGAAGACCGGTGTCGAGCGGCCCGGCAGGCTCGTCGACGTACGCGAACTGCCGCTCGGACGCGTCGAGGTGACCGAGGGCGGCGGGCTGCGCATCGGTGCGACCGTCACCAACAGCGACCTGGCGGTCCACCCCGACGTGCGCCGGGGTTACCCGGCACTGGCGCAGGCGGTGCTGGCCGGGGCCTCCGGGCAGTTGCGCAACATGGCGACCGTCGGCGGGAACCTGTTGCAGCGGACCCGGTGCGGCTACTTCGCCGACGTGTCCAAGCCGTGCAACAAGCGTGTCCCCGGCAGTGGCTGCCCCGCGATCGAGGGTGAGCACCACAACCACGCGATCCTGGGCGGCTCCGGCCACTGCGTGGCCACCAGCCCCTCCGACCTGGGTGTGGCGCTGACGGCCTTCGACGCCGTGGTCGAGTACGAGACGGCCGACGGGCCGGGCCGGGTGCCGCTTGCCGAGTTCTACCTGCCGGTGGGGGACACCCCGCACCGGGAAACCGCCCTTCCGGCGGGGGCGCTGATCACCGGCGTGACCCTGCCGCCCGCCCCGATGGCCGTCAACTCCCGCTACCGCAAGGTGCGTGAGCGCGCCTCGTACGCCTTCGCGATCGGTTCGATCGCCGCCGCGCTCGACGTCCGTGACGGTGTGGTGCACGAGGTGCGGCTGGCCTTCGGGGCCGTCGCGTCCCGGCCGTGGCGGGCCGCCGCGGCCGAAGAGGCCCTGACCGGCGGGCCGGCGTCCGCCGCGGCTTTCGCCGCCGCGGCCGATGCCGAACTGGCGGCCGCCCGGCCGCTGCCGGGCAACGCGTACAAGGTGACGCTGATGCGCAACCTCGTGGTCGCCGTGCTCAGCGAACTCACCGAGGAGGCCGCCCGATGACCACCACGACGACCGGGACCAGGGCGGCCGAGGCCGTCGGCACCGCGCACACCCGTGTGGAGGGCCGCGACAAGGTCACCGGAGCGGCGCGTTACGCGGGCGAGATCCCCTTCGCCGGGCTCGTGCACGGATGGCTGGTGCTGTCGACGATCACCCGTGGCCGTATCCGCTCGGTGGAGACGGAGGCGGTCCTGGGGATGCCGGGCGTCCTCATGGTCCTGCACCACGGGAACGCCCCGCGGGTCGACACGGATTACACCGGCATGCTCGGCATGCCGCCGGACCCGACCGTCGCCGTCTTCCAGCACGACCGGGTGCCGCACGCGGGCTGGCCGGTCGCGCTGGTGGTGGCCGAGACCTCCGAGCAGGCGCGGGAGGCCGCCGAGGCGCTGGTGGTGCGGTACGAGGAGGAACCGCACGACGTCACCTTCGCCGGTGAGCACCCTGAGGCGTACGCGATGGCCGGCCCCAGTGGTGCGGGAGTGGAGGAGAAGGGGGACCTGGAGGCCGAACTGGCGGCGTCCGACGTCGTCCTGGACGCCGTGTACTCCACGCCGGAGGAGCACCACAACTCGATGGAGCCGCATGCGGCGACCGCCCTGTGGGACGGTGGCCGGCTCGAGGTCGTGGACTCCAACCAGGGCACGATGTGGGTGGCGGGTGAGCTCGCGAATCTCTTCTCGCTGGATCCCGCGTCGGTGCGCGTGCGGTCGGAGCACGTGGGTGGCGGGTTCGGGAGCAAGGGCGTCCGTGCGCACCAGGTGGCCGCGGTGATGGCGGCGACCGCTCTGTCGCGGCCGGTGCGGGTGGTGATGACGCGACGGCAGACGTTCTCGCTCGCGGGTTACCGGAGTCCCACGACCCAGCGGGTCCGGCTGGGTGCCGACGCGGAGGGGCGGCTGCGTGCGTTGGAGCACCGCTGCGTGAGTCTCACGTCGACGGTGTACGAGTTCGTCGAGTCGGGGGCCGCACCGGCGAGGGTGATGTACGACGCCCCCGCCCACCACACCGCGAACCGGCTGGTGCGGCTCGACGTGCCGAGTCCGACGTTCATGCGGGCGCCCGGTGAGGCGCCCGGGTCGTTCGCGTTGGAGTCGGCGCTCGACGAGCTCGCGGAGAAGTGCGGGATCGACCCGATCGAGCTGCGGGCGCGTAACGAGCCCGAGGTGGGTCCGGTCTCCGGGCTGCCGTTCGCGACGCGTAACCTGCCGGCCTGCTTCCGGGAGGGCGCCCGGAGGTTCGGCTGGGCCGGCCGGGACCCGCGTCCGGGTGTGCGCCGGGACGGGCGCTGGCTGCTCGGTACGGGGACGGCGGCGGCCTCCTTCGGCGCGGGAGCGATGCCGTCGACGGCGGCCGTGACCGCGGAGGCCGACGGCACGTTCACCGTGCGGGTCAACGCGGCGGACATCGGCACGGGGGCACGGACGGCGCTCACCCTGGTCGCGGCCGATGCCCTGGAGGTGCCGACCGAGCGGGTTCGCGTACGGATCGGTGACAGTGATTTCGGCCCGGCGATGATCGCCGGGGGCTCGATGGGCACCCGGTCGTGGGCGTGGGCTGTCACTGCGGCGGTGGAGGAGCTGCGGGAGCGGCTCTCCCTGAGCGGTGTGGTTCCGCCGGAGGGCATCACGGTGCGGTCGGACACGACCGAGGCGATCGGGGCCCTCGCGCAGAAGGAGCGGCACTCGTTCGGGGCGCAGTTCGCCGAGGTGGCGGTGGACGTGTCGACGGGGGAGGTGCGCGTGCGCCGCATGCTCGGTGTCTTCGCCGCCGGGCGGATCGTCAACCCGCTCACGGCGCGAGGACAGTTCGTGGGCGGGATGACCTGGGGCATCTCCATGGCTCTGCACGAGGAGGCGGTCAGGGACGGGAACACGGGTGCCCTCTACGGTGCGGACCTGGCGGGTTACCACGTCTCGACGAACGCCGATGTGCCGGTCGTGGAGGCGCACTGGGTGGACGACCCCGATCCGGACGACCCGGTGGGGTTCAAGGGCATCGGTGAGATCGGGATCGTGGGTGCGGCGGCGGCGATCGCCAACGCCGTCTGGCACGCGACGGGTGTGCGCCACCGCTCCCTGCCGATCAGGCCCGACCGTGTTCTCACGGCAGGCCCGCATGTTTGACATTGCCGGTGAGCTGGTCCGTTGGGCCGAGGAGGGAAGGGAGTTCGCCGTCGCGACCGTCGTGGCGGTCGGCGGCAGCGCGCCGCGTGGTCCGGGTGCGGCCCTCGCCGTCGACAGTGAGGGCACGGCCGTGGGTTCGGTCTCCGGCGGGTGCGTGGAGGGGGCGGTGTACGACTTGTGCGTACAGGCGCTGGAGGACGGGGGGACCGTCGTCGAACGGTTCGGCTACAGCGACGAGGACGCCTTCGCGGTCGGGCTGACCTGCGGTGGGGTCATCGATGTGATGGTCACCCCGTTCGGCGCGCGGTCGTCCGCCCGGGAGGTGGTCCGGTCGGCGCTGTCGGCGGCCGCCTCGGGTGAGCCGACGGCCATGGCCCGGATCGTCCGTGGTCCGGCCGGACTCCTGGGCAGGGCGTTGCTGGTGCGCTCCGACGGGTCGTACGAGGGGTCGTACGGCAGTGGCTCCACGGAGCTGGACCGGACGGCGGCGGCGGAGGCGCGGGCGATGCTGGACGCCGGACGTACCGGTACCCGTGATCTGGCCGAGGACGGAACGCACTGCCCGGGCGGCCTGACGCTGCTGGTGGAGTCGAGTGTGCCGCCGCCTCGCATGATCGTGTTCGGTGCGATCGATTTCGCGGCGGCGCTCGTGCGTGCGGGCAAGTTCCTCGGCTATCACGTCACGGTGTGCGATGCCCGCCCTGTCTTCGCGACCCGGGCCCGCTTCCCGGAGGCGGACGATCTGGTCGTGGACTGGCCTCACCGCTATCTGCGGCGCACCGCGACCGACGGGCGGACGGTCCTGTGTGTGCTGACGCACGATGCCAAGTTCGATGTACCGCTGCTGAGGCAGGCGTTGCGGATGCCGGTCGCGTTCGTCGGGGCGATGGGTTCGCGTCGGACGCATGCGGACCGTGACCGCAAGCTGCGGGAGGCGGGTCTGGGTGAGAGGGAGCTGGCGCGGCTCAGGTCGCCGATCGGCCTCGACCTGGGGGCGCGTACGCCGGAGGAGACGGCGCTGTCCATCGCGGCGGAGATCGTCGCGGCCCGGCGGGGCGGGACGGGTGTTCCGCTCACGGGTTCGGCGACGCCGATCCACCATGACGGGAGGCGGCCGGCCGGGGTGGCGGCCGCCTGAGTCCGGGAGCGGGCCGTGTCGTGGGTCGGTCAGTGCCGGCCCGCGATGCGGTCCGCGGCCTTCGCGAGGCGGTCGGTGCCGAGGCGCGGTGAGGCGGCTTCGCGGCGGTCGGCGGTGCGGTAGGCGGCGTAGAGGGTGTGGACGCCGAGCCAGCGGAAGGGTTCGGGTTCCCAGCGGCGTACGCGGTGGTTGACCCAGGGGAGGGCCGTCAGGTCGGTGGGGCCGGCCTGCCCGGAGTCCTGTTGGATCAGGTCCCGCAGGGTGCGGGCCGCGAGGTTGGCGGTGGCGACCCCCGAGCCGACGTAGCCGCCGGCCCAGCCGAGGCCGGTGCTGCGGTCCAGGGTGACGGTGGCGCACCAGTCGCGGGGGACGCCGAGCACGCCGGACCAGGCGTGGTCGATGCGGGTGCCCGCGGTGGTGGGGAAGAAGCGGACGAGCAGGTCGCGCAGGGCTTCGACGGTCGCGGGCCGGGTGCGGCCGTCGTCGTCGGTGGCCGATCCGTAGCGGTAGGGGACGCCGCGGCCGCCGAGTGCGATGCGGTCGTCGGCGGTGCGCTGGGCGTACATGTAGGCGTGGGCCATGTCGCCGAGGGTCTCGCGGCCGTCCCAGCCGATGGTGTCCCAGAGGGCGCGGGGCAGGGGCTCCGTGACGATCATGGAGGAGTTCATGGGGAGCCAGGTGCGTCGCTGTCCCTTGAGGCCGGCGGTGAAGCCCTCGGTGCAGCGCAGCACGTAGGGGGCGCGGACCGTGCCGTACGGCGTGACGGCGTGCTTGGGTTTGATCTCGGTGACGGGGGTCGACTCGTGGATGGTGACGCCGAGGGCTTCGACGGCGTCGGCGAGGCCCTTGACCAGCTTGGCGGGGTGCAGGCGTGCGCCGTGCGGTGTCCAGCTGGAGCCGACGGCTCCGGATACGCGGACGCGTTCGGCGGTTTCCCGGGCGCCGCGCAGGACGCGGCCGGTCTCGCCGAAGGCGATCTCGACGGAGTGGAAGTCCTTGAGGCGGGCGAGCTGGGAGGGGGTGTGGGCGACCTCCAGGACGCCGCCGTGGTGGATGTCGGCGTCGATGTCCTCCTCGCCGGCGATGCGGATGACCTCGCCGACGGTGTCGTTCATGGCCTGCTGGAGGCGGACCGCCGCGTCGTGGCCGTGGAGCCTGGCGTAGCGGTCGCGGCCGGCGATGCCGTTGTAGAGCCAGCCGCCGTTGCGGCCGGAGGCGCCGTAGCCGCAGAACTTGGCTTCCAGGACGGTGATGTTGAGGAAGGGGACGGCCTTCTTGAGGTAGTACGCCGTCCAGAGCCCGGTGTAGCCGCCGCCGACGATGCAGACGTCGGCGCTGGTGTCGCCGCCCAGGGGTTCGCGTGGGGCGGGGGTGCCCTCCTTCGCGTACCAGAAGGAAATGCCGCCGTTGACGGTGCTGACGGTGCTCATGTGTCCCCTGTTTGTCCGTGTGCGGCCCAGTCGCTGGAGGGACGTTACCTCTACGCTCGCGGGATGATCGAGGTGCCGGATGACCTGGTGGTGAGTCTGGGCGCTCACGGTGGTGCGGCGGGGCGGGTGTTCGCCGCCGGATTGCCGGGGCTGGCCGGGAGGTTCCTGGAGGAGTGGGGCTTGCGGCTCGACGGGGCCGCGATGAGCGGTGTGTGTGCGCTGGTGCTTCCGGTGGTGCGGGTGGCGGACGGCCGGCGGGCCGCGCTGAAGCTGCAGATGGTGGACGAGGAGACGGTGGGGGAGCCGGTCGCGCTGCGGGTCTGGGGTGCGGCGGGGGCGGGGGTGGTGGGTCTGCTGGCGCATGACGCCGCGAGCGGGGTGATGTTGCTGGAACGGCTCGACGAGCGGCGGCCGTTGACCGGTGTGGAGGATGTGCGGGTGGCGGTGCGGGTGCTCGCCGAGTCGTTGGCGCGGCTGGTGGGGGTGCCGGCTCCGCCGGGGATGCGGCGGCTGGGGGATGCCGCTGCCCGGATGCTGGCGGAGGCGCCCGGGACGGCCGGAGGGCTGGCGGACGCGGACGAGCGGCGGCTGCTGCGTGACTGCGCGGCGGCGGTGCGGGAGGTGGCGGGTGAGCCGGGGGACCGGTTGCTGCACTGGGACCTGCACTTCGGCAACGTCCTGGCCGGGTGCCGGGAGGAGGGCCGGGCGGGAGAGTGGGTGGTGCTGGACCCGAAGCCGCTGGGGGGCGATCCGGGGTTCGAACTGTTCCCGGCGCTGCACAACAGGTTCGACGCGTCCGAGGTGCTGTGGAGGTTCGACCTGCTGTCCGGGGTGCTGGAACTGGACCGGGAGCGGGCGCGGGCGTGGACGCTGGGGCGGGTGCTGCAGAACGGCTTGTGGGGGATCAGGGGCGGGGCGCGGCGGTTGCCCGCTGACCACGCGGAGATCGCCCGGCTGCTGCTGGGGCGGGACTGAGGGGATCGCCGCGGACCCGTCTGTCTAGGCTGCCTCCATGATTCGATCAGCCACGTGCGAGGACGTCCCCGCCATTCATGCCATGGTCCGTGAGCTCGCCGAGTACGAGAAGGCGCTGGAGGAGGCGAAGGCCACCGAGGAGCAGTTGCGCGAGGCCCTGTTCGGCGAGCGGCCGGCCGCGTACGCGCACGTGGCGGTGTCGGACGACGACGGTGAGGTGGTCGGCTTCGCGTTGTGGTTCCTCAACTTCTCGACGTGGCGCGGGGTGCACGGTGTGTATCTGGAGGATCTGTACGTGCGCCCCGGTCGTCGTGGCGGTGGTTACGGGAAGGGCCTGCTGACGGAGCTGGCGCGGATCTGTGTGGAGCGCGGGTACGGGCGCCTGGAGTGGTCGGTGCTGGACTGGAACGCTCCGTCCATCGCGTTCTACGAGTCGTTGGGCGCGCGTCCGCAGGACGGATGGACGGTGTACCGGTTGACGGACGGGGCGTTGGCGGAGCTCGGGGCGGCTTGAGTGGTCCCCGGAGCGCCGGGGGTCAGGGAGTTCCGGCGGTGCGGGGTGTGTGCGGTGCGGTTCCGCCGAGGAGCCGTACCGCGAGGACCGCTGCCTCGATCCCGCTGTTGAAGGCGACTTCGCTGAGGAGCCCGGGGGCGGCCACCTGGTCCCCGGCGAGCAGTACTCCGTCGCCGCGGTCGACGGCGGGCCGGTCCCGCCAGGTGGTTCCCGGTCGGTCGACGGCGCCGGTGCGGCCGGACGCGAGTGCTTCGCGGCGCCAGGTGGTGCGGCTGCGCCAGCCGGGGAACCCGAGGTCGAGCAGGTCCTCCGCGCGGCGCACGGCGTCGGCGCGGGGGGTGCCGGGGACGAGGGGGATCTGCGCCTGGACGAGTTGTTCGCCGGTGGGGGCGAGGCCGGGGTCCTGGGCGGTGAACCGTTCGATCCAGCCGGGGGCGTCGAGGTCGGAGATGACGAACGGGTCGCCGCGGCGGGTACGCAGGGCGAGGTCGAGCAGGGCGGTCCGGCCGCTCTCCCAGGTCAGGGTGGGGTCCTCCAGCAGGGTCCGTGCGGAGTCGAGGTGGGTGGCGATGATCACCGGTCCTTCGCGTCGCAGGCCGGAGAGGTCCCCGGGGCCGATGCGTACGGCGGTCTCGATGCGTACGCCGAGGTTCCAGGCCCGGGAGGCCATCCGGTCGACGAGCTGTGCCCAGCCGCCGACGGGGTAGCGGGCCTCCGGCGGCAGTGCGGTGGCGCGGCGCAGGCGTTCCTGCACGAAGGCGGCGGAGAGCGACCCGGGGTCGTGGTGGAAGAGGGCCACGCCCATGTAGTGCGCTGCGGCGCGGGCCCCTTCCTCGCCCACCTGGCCGGTGGCCCAGCTCAGGAAGCCGGCGCCGACGGGGGCCCGGTGGGCGGTGCGGCGGGCGAGCCGCAGCAGGGCGAGGGGCGGGGTCCTCCGCAGGGTCCCGCCGCGGCGGAAGTGGAAGCGCGCCCCTTCGAGGGGTGGCACGGAGGCGACCGGGCCGAGGAGTCCGCGCCGTGCGAGCCATGCCCAGTGGGGTCCGCGGCGGTAGAGGGCGTGCGGTCCCTCGTTGGTGAGGTAGGGACCGTCCGAGGTCCTGGCCCGTCCGCCGAGGGTGTGGTGGGCCTCGTGGAGGGTGACGGGGATCCGGGACTCGGCGGCGGTGATGGCGGCGGTCAGTCCGGCGAGGCCGCCGCCGACGACGTGGATGCGCGGCATGGCTGGTTCTCCTTGCGGTGGGCGCTTCTGCATGGAGGACGGTTCGGCCGGCTGGTTCTGTGACACCGGGCCGGGGCGATGTCAGTGGTGTGCGTCACGATGGGGGGCATGGCACGTACAGGCAACTGGAGCGGCAAGGGCACGGGCGGGAAGTCAGGGGTGGCGGAGGCGCGGCGGCCGGAGGTCCGGCTGCCGTCACTCGTGGGGTACGCCGGTGAGGGGCTGGAGCCGGACGGGGATTACGACGGCGTGCTGTTCGAGGGGACGGATCTGGCGGACGCGTCGGGCCCGGGGGCGCGTTTCATGGACTGCGAGCTGCGCGGCTGCGCCCTGGACCGTGCGGAGCTGGTGAGAGCCCGGTTCATCGACTCGGTGCTGACGGGTGTGCGGGGTGTGGGCACCGATCTCGCGGGGGCGTCGCTGCGGGACGTGGAGGTCGTGGACGCGCGCCTGGGCGGGGCGCAGTTGCACGGCGCGGTGCTGGAGCGGGTGCTGGTGCGGGGCGGGAAGATCGACTATCTGAATCTTCGCAAGGCGCGGCTGAAGGACGTCGTCTTCGAGGGGTGCGTGCTGTCCGAGCCGGACTTCGGGGAGGCACAGCTGGTGCGGGTGGAGTTCCGGGACTGTGTGCTGAGGCGGGCGGACTTCAGCTCCGTGCGGATGGAGTCCGTCGATCTGCGGACGGTCGCCGAGCTGGACATCGCGCGGGGTGTGGAGCGGCTGGCGGGGGCGGTGATCAGCCCCTCCCAGCTGATGGAGCTGGCTCCGGCGTTCGCGGCGCAGATCGGGGTGCGGGTGGAGGCGTAGGGCGTGCCGGGCCGGAAGGTGGCGTCAGAGCCGGGGGAAGCGGGCCTGGAGGTCCCAGATGACGGGGTTGTCGGCGAGGCCTTCGTGCATGTCGGCCAGGTCGGCGATCAGGTCGTGCAGGAAGTCGCGGGCTTCGCGGCGCAGCAGGGAGTGGTTGAAGGTGAGCGGGGGTTCGTCGCCGGGCATCCAGTCGGCCTCGACGTCTACCCAGCCGAAGCGTCGTTCGAAGAGCATGCGGTCGGAGGACTCGGTGAAGTCGAGTTCGGCGTACTGCCGGCGGTGCGAACGGTTGCCCCGGGGGTCCCGGTCGATCTGCTCGACGATGTCGCAGAGTGCCCAGGCGAAGTCGAGTACGGGGACCCATCCCCAGGCTGTGGACACTTCGCGGTCGGCCTTGGTGTCGGCGAGGTAGACGTCCCCGGAGAACAGGTCGTGCCGCAGGGCGTGGACGTCCGCGCGGCGGTAGTCGGTCTGCGGGGGGTCCGGGAAGCGCCGGGAGAGGGAGTAGCCGATGTCGAGCACGGTTCGATGGTGTCATGCCGCGCGGGCGCCTCGTGCCGTGCGGGGGCCGGGGGCGTGGGCCCCGGGGCGGGGCGGGGCGATCGGTCGGTCGGTCGGTCGGTCGCGGGAGTGTGCCTTCGTCCGGTGGCGGGTCCGGTCGGTCGGAGGGGCCGGTCAGGGGAGAAGCCGTTGTTCCTTGGCGACGGCGACGGCGCCCGCCCGGGTGTCCACGCCGAGCTTCTCGTAGATCCGGCCCAGGTGCGTCTTGACGGTGGCTTCGCTGATGAAGAGGGCTCGGGCGATGTCGCGGTTGCCGAGGCCCTGTGACAGCTGGCCCAGGATGTCGCGTTCGCGTCCGGTCAGGGCGGGCCGGGGGCTGCGCATGCGGGCCATGACCCGGCTGGCGACCGGTGGGGAGAGGGTGGTGCGGCCCTGCGCGGCGGCACGGATGGCGCCGAAGAGCTCCTCCGGGCGTTCGGCCTTCAGCAGGTAGCCGGTGGCTCCCGCCTCGATGGCGCGGGTGATGTCGGCGTCGGTGTCGTAGGTGGTGAGGACGAGGACGTGGCCGGTCCCGGCGGCCGCGATGCGGCGGGTGGCTTCGACGCCGTCGATGCCGGGGCCCAGCTGGAGGTCCATGAGGACGACGTCGGGGCCGATCCTGGCGGCGAGGGCGACGGCCTCCTCGCCGCTGCCCGCCTCGCCCACCACCTCGATGTCGGGTTCGCCGCCGAGGAGGGCGAGCAGGCCGGCCCGTACGACGGCGTGGTCGTCGCAGAGCAGGATCCGTACGGGCGGAGTCATGCGTGTTCCTCCGGGGTGGGCGGTGCGGGGGGATGGGGCAGGGGCACGGCGGCGGACAGGACCGTGCCCTCGCCGGGGGCCGACTCGACGGTCAGGGTGCCGCCGAGCTGCTGGACGCGGGCCCGCATCGCCGGCAGTCCGTGACCGCGTACGCCCTCGGGCGGGCGGGGTACCGGCCGGCCGGGGCTGAACCCGTGGCCGTTGTCGGCGATGTCGAGGACGACGCGGTCGTCGAGGTGGGTCAGGGACAGGGCGGCGACGGTGGCCCGCGCGTGTTCGGTGACGTTCGCGAGGGCGCCCTGCGCGATCCGCAGCAGCGCCGACTGCACCCGGTCGGGGAGCGGGGCGGCCGGGACGCCCTCCACATGGCAGCGGACGGTGAGGGCGCCGCCTGCCTGGGCGGTCTCCCGGGCCGCGAGTGTGCGCAGCGCCGCTTCCAGTCCCCCGCCGTCGGCCAGGTCGGCCGGGGCGAGGTCGTGCACGAAGCGGCGGGCCTCGGCGAGGCTGCGCTCCGCGATGCCGGTCGCCGTCAGGACGTGCTGCCGCGCGGTGGCCGGGTCGGTGTCCCAGGAGCGGTCGGCTGCCTGGAGCAGCATCTGCTGGCTGGAGAGGCCCTGGGCCAGGGTGTCGTGGATCTCCATGGAGAGCCGCTGGCGTTCGGCGAGGGTCCCTTCGCGGCGTTCGGTGGCGGCCAGTTCCCGCCGGGTGCGCAGGAGGTCGTCGATCAGTCCGCGCCGGCGGGCCGCCAGGTCGCGCTGGCGGGCGGCCTGGCGCTGCATGTGCACGAGGACGGCGGTGGCGACGGCGGCTACCGCGGGCGGGGCGAGGACGAGGTTGGGGTCGAAGCCCGTCGCGAGCCGCAGCTGTGCGGCGACGACGAACAGGGTGAGCAGGGCGACGAGTGCCAGGGCTGCGCGCGGCGGCAGGATCCGCAGACCCGTGTAGAAGAGGGGGACGGCGCACCAGGCGAAGCTCGGAGCGAGGACGACCAGGACCATCCACACCGCGACGAGGGCCCCGAGCCAGGTCAGCCGGCGGGGTGTGGGCCGGGAGCCGAGTACGGGGCCGAGGAGGTACAGCACGGCGAGCAGGGCCGACAGCGCGATGATCCAGGGGGTGCGGCTCTCGCCGGGGTGGCGCATCAGGAACCGCGTGAGCGAGGCGCCGAGCAGCAGGAAGAACGCGGCGTGCATGAGGAAGGCCAGCCACCGGGCGTCCGGGTCGCCGGTCGTGTCCGCCCGGCCGGGGCCGCCGAGCCCTTCCGCCGGGTCCATCGCGTCCATCGGGTCCGCCGGGGCCGGGTCGCCCGGTGTCCCGGGGCTCACCGGAGCCCGGGACGGGCCCGTCGGCGTCGTCCGCTCCCCGTCCGGCTCGGTTCCGTCCCGCCGCACTGCGTACCCCGTGCTCTCTCGGTCAAGGCCTGCGCTTCCGCAGCACCGCGCGGCTGCTGACCTGCGCGGACACCCCATGGTCGCCCCCGGGGGCCACCTGCGCATCAACCGTTCGGCTGACGGGGCCGTCAGCCGACGCGGGTGCGCCGCGAAGCCGGTACGCCGATGCCACGGGCCCGGGTCCGGCCGGAGGATCGGTACCGGAAGCCGAACGGTTCGAGGCCGAGCCGACACACACCTTACGGAGACCCCATGAAGAAGATGTCGCTGCGCACCCGTGTCCTGACCGGTGCCGTCGCCGCCGCGGCGCTCGGCGCCGGTACCTTCGGCACGATGTCCGCGAACGCGTCCGCCCCGGCCGCCGCGCCCGCCGCCGCCGTGAAGGCCGACGCCTCCGACCGGAATCTCCAGCAGTCCACCCATCTGACCGTCGCCGCCGCCACCAAGGCCGCGCAGGCCGCCCTGGACGCCGCGAAGAGGGAGAACCAGCGCGTCTCGGTGGCCGTCGTGGACCGCAACGGGAACACCCTGGTCACCCTGCGCGGTGACGGGGCGGGCCCGCAGTCCCCCGAGTCGGCCGTGAAGAAGGCGTACACCGCCGTCTCCTGGAACACGCCCACCTCCGAGCTGGTCAAGCGTCTGGAGCAGGCCCCGAACCTGAAGGACATCCCCGGCACGCTGTTCCTGGCGGGCGGCTCGCCCGTGCAGGCCAAGGGTGCTCCGGTGGCGGGGATCGGCGTCGCGGGGGCGCCGAGTGGCGCCCTCGACGAGAAGTTCGCCGCGGCGGGCGTCGCGGCCGTCTCCAGGTAGCGGCCCGGTGCCGCCCGCCGGGCGGCCGGGAAGGGCGGCGACAAAAGGGCGCGGCGAAGAGGGGCAGCAGGGTGGGCGGACGCGCGGGAGCGCCACCGCGCGTCCCCGGGGCCGGCGCGCCTCCCTAGGATCGGCGGGGTGGACCAGCAGACATCAGCAGCGGGACGCCGCACCGTGCCCGGCGCCGCCCTGCTGGTGGCGGCCGGGCTCACCCTGGTCGCGGGCTGCTCGGCGGACCCGGGCGGGAGCGCGGGGACACCGGGCGCCGCCGGGGTGCGCGACCCGTACTTCCCCCGGCTCGGCAACGGCGGCTACGACGTCACGCACTACGACCTGGCCCTGGACGTCGACTCCACGGGGTCGCGGCTGAGCGGTACGGCCGTGATCACCGCCCGGGCCACCCAGGACCTCAGTGCCTTCAACCTGGATCTCGCCGGGCTGGAGGTCCGGTCGGCGACCGTCGAGGGCCGGCCGGCCGCCGTGAACCGGGCGGGTCCGGAGCTGACCCTGCGGCCGGACCGGGGGGTCGCCGGGAGTCTCCGTGAGGGCGGCACGTTCCGCACGGTCGTGCGGTACGCGGGCTCGCCCCGCACCGTGACCGACGCGGACGGCTCCGAGGAGGGCTGGCTGCGGACCGCCGACGGGGCGGTCGCGCTGGGCGAGCCGGCCGGTTCGACGGCGTGGTTCCCGGGGAACCACCATCCGGGCGACAAGGCCTCCTACGACATCAGGGTCACCGTCCCCGAAGGACGGAGCGCCGTCTCCAACGGTGAGCTGGTGTCACGGCGTACGAGCGGCGGGCGCACGGCGTTCCACTGGCGTACGCGCGCACCCATGGCCAGCTATCTCGCGACCGTCGCGGTCGGCCGCTACACGGTGCGCGAGACGGTCACCGGGGACGGTCTGCCGGTGGTCACCGCCGTCGCCCCGGAGGTGGCCGGAGCGAGCGCCGGGGTGCTGGCCCGGATCCCGGAGGTCATCGCGTGGGCGGAGGAGCGGTTCGGCCCGTACCCCTTCTCCTCGGCCGGGGCGGTCGTGGGCCGTCGCGGTGACGCGGGGTACGCGCTGGAGACCCAGACCAGACCGTTCTTCCCGGGCCCGCCGGACACGGGGCTGCTCGTCCATGAGCTCGCCCACCAGTGGTTCGGCGACTCGGTCACGCCGGCGAGCTGGCGGGACATGTGGCTCAACGAGGGCTTCGCGACGTACGCGGAATGGCTGTGGGACGCGGACCACGGGGGCGCGCCCGTGGCGGAGAGCTTCGGGAAGGCCTACGCGGACGAGGCGAACTGGGCTTTCCCCGCGTCCCGTCCGCCGGGCGCCGCCGACCTGTCCCGGCCTCCGGTGTACGGGCGGGGCGCGATGGTCGTCCACCGGATCCGGCAGGAGATGGACGACGACGAGGCCTTCTTCGGACTCCTCAGGGGCTGGCCGGCGGAGTACCGGCACGGCAACGCCTCGACGGCCGATTTCACCGCGTACGCGGAGAGGAGGTCGGGCCTCGATCTGACGGAGCTGTGGGAGACGTGGCTCGACGGCGGGAGCCGGCCGCCCGTCGGCTGACCGGCTCCCCGTGCCCTCCGGGGTCACTTGGCGTGGACGCCGGCCCAGGCGGTCCGGACGGCGGCGAGTTCGGCGCTGCCGGCCACGAACAGGCCGGTGGCGGACTTCCCGGTCGCGACGGGGGCTCCCGCCGATGAGGTGGTCACCGTGGCCGGCGGAGGCGCCGAGGGTGGGACGCGAACGCGCGGGAGCCCCCGGCCGGCCGAAGCCGGACGGGGGCTCCCGGTGAGGAACCGTCAGGTCAGAGGTTGACGCCGAAGTCCTGGGCGATGCCGCGCAGACCCGAGGCGTAACCCTGGCCGACCGCGCGGAACTTCCACTCGGCGCCGTTGCGGTAGAGCTCGCCGAAGACCATGGCGGTCTCGGTGGCGGCGTCCTCGCTCAGGTCGTAGCGGGCGATCTCGGTGCCGCCGGCCTGGTTGATGATGCGGATGAAGGCGTTCCGCACCTGGCCGAAGTTCTGGCTGCGGGCCTCGGCGTCGTAGATGGAGACCGGGAAGACGATCTTGTCGATGTCCGCCGGGAGGCCCGCGAGGTTGACGTTGATCTGCTCGTCGTCGCCCTCGCCCTGACCCGTGACGTTGTCACCGGTGTGGACGATGGTCTGGTCGGGCGTCGCCTTGTTGTTGAAGAAGACGAAGTGGCCGTCGGAGTAGACCTTGCCGGCGTTGTTGACCGCGATCGCCGAGGCGTCGAGGTCGAAGTCGGTGCCGGTGGTGGTGCGGACGTCCCAGCCGAGGCCGACCGTGACGGCGGTCAGGCCCGGGGCCTCCTTGGTGAGCGAGACGTTGCCGCCCTTGGACAGGCTTACAGCCATGGGAAGTCCCTTTCCTCGTCATGTGCGGGCTTCGTGCCATCACGAAAGCTACCGTCACCCGTCCTAACGCAGACAAGAGACCACGAGGTTCCTGCCCGCTTTACTTTCTTTGCCGGACTTCTGGCCGAACGCTCGCAAAACAAGGTGACGAACCGGCCGTGAGCCGGGGAACATGGGTGTCATGTCCGGGCCCTATGTCATCCGCGGTTCGGTCTCCCTGCCGGAGGCCGAGCTCATGTGGCGTTTCTCGCGGTCCTCGGGGCCCGGCGGGCAGCACGTCAACACGAGCGACTCCCAGGTGGAGCTCCGCTTCGACCTGGCGGCGACCGACTCGCTGCCCGAGGTGTGGAAGGCCCGCGCGCTCGACCGCCTGTCGGGCCGGCTGGCCGGCGGTGTGGTGTCGGTGCGGGCCTCGGAGCACCGCTCCCAGTGGCGCAACCGCGAGACGGCCGCCGTGCGGCTCGCCGCGCTCCTGGCCGAGGCCACGGCGCCGCCCCCGAAGCCGCGCCTCAAGAAGAAGATCCCGCGCGGCATCAACGAACGCCGGCTCCGCGAGAAGAAGCAGCGGGGCGACACGAAGCGCGGACGTTCCGGCCGCGACTGGTAGGCCGCCCGGCGCGCGGTCAGCCCAGGTGCCGGTAGCGGCCCTTGAAGTAGGTCAGGGGCTCGCCGTCGGTGTCCGGCAGCGACGCGGTCAGCACCCGTCCGATCACCAGCGTGTGGTCGCCGGCCTGGACGCGCTGTTCCGTGCGGCACTCCAGGGTGGCCAGCGCGCCGCCCACCAGGGGCGCCCCGGTGACCTCGCCCCGTATGAGGGGGATGTCCGCGAACAGCAGCCGGTCGCTGATGCGGCCCTTCATGGCGAACCGTCCGGCGATCTGCCGCTGGTCCTGCGTCAGGACCGACACCGCCCACAACGGCTGTTCGGCCAGCAGGTCGTCCATGCGGGAGTCGTTGCGCAGGCTCACCATGACCAGCGGCGGGTCCAGGGAGACCGACATGAAGGCGGTCGCCGTCATCCCGACGTCCTCGCCCCGGCCGTGCTCGTCGAGCGGCGGCTCCTGGGCGGTGATCAGCACCACGCCGGCGGCCAGGCGGGACAGGGCGGCACGGAATTCGTCGTTGCTCACCCCCTCAGGATGGGGGACGGCTTCGGGGCGCGGGGCGTGGGGAGTCTTCTGCGGCACATCCGGCACGGTAGTGCCGCCGGGCGAGGCGCCGCATCGGGCCAGAGGACCAGCCGGGTCCTAGGACCCCGGAACCACACGCGCCGATTTGCGTACGGAAAACACCAGGTGCCCCGGAAGATGCCCGGGGGCACACGTCACCACCTGTTGTGACTTGAGTCACAGAGAGCAATATTTGTTGACCCTGTGTACCGGGTGCACAGCTCACTGTGATTCAGTGGCCGTGACAGTGCAACAAGTACGTCGATATGAAACCTGGAGTTGCTGTCGAGGTCTCGGGGAGTGCGAGCAATGGAGGCCGAGTCGGAGCCGTACGTCCGTCTTGCGACCATGCGGCAGTTGCACCAGGCCGTCGCTGATCTCAACACGGCACGGAGCCTGGCGGACACACTGCAGTCCGTGGCCGACGGCATCGTCACGGGCCTCGGTTACGAGCTGGGCTGCGTGAACCTCGTCCGCCCCGACGGTGATCTCGTGGTCGCCGCGTTCGCCGGCAACAGCGCCGCCGAAGCCCTGATCACCGGCCGTGTGGGCTCCCGTGTGTCCTGGGACCGCAGGCTGTCGATGGGTGAGGCTTGGGACGAGCTCCGGTTCATACCCCACACCGAGGGCTGGGTGCTCCTCGACGACGACGTCCCCCAGTGGCACACCGAGGGGCCGGAGCCCCGCTTCGAGGACGAGTGGCACCCCCTGGACCGCCTCTACGCCCCCATGTACGCCTCCGGCGGAGGTCTGGACCTCCTGGGCGTCATCTCGGTCGACAGGCCGCGCAACGGCCGCCGGCCCGGCGCCTGGGGCCGTGAGGCCCTCCAGATGTACGCCTCCCAGGCAGCCATTGCGATCAGTAACGCTCGCCTCCGAGCAAACATGCAGCGAGCCCTGGTCAGGCTCGAGCGCGAACAGCAGGCGCTGCGGGCCAGTGAGGAATCCTTCCGCCAGGCGTTCGAGTACGCCCCCAGCGGCATGGCCATCGCCGAGATGGGCGGTGACCAGCACGGCAGGCTGCTGCGCACCAACGACGCGCTCTGCCGGCTCCTGGGGCGCCCCGCCTCCGTCCTGCGCCGCTACTCCTTCGCCGACCTGGTGCACCCCGAGGACATCGGGACCCTGCTCCGCACGTCCGCCGAGGGCGGGCGGGCGGAGCTGCGGCTGGGGCGCAGGGACGGCACCTACCTCTGGGTCTCCCTGCGGAACTCCGTCGTCGCCGACACCACCGACGGTCCGCGTTTCCTGCTCACCCACGTCGAGGACATCGAGGAGCGCAAGCGCAACGAGCTGAATCTCGCACACCGTGCCTCCCACGACGCGCTGACCGGCCTGCCCAACAGTGCCGAGCTGCGCTCCCGGCTCAGCGCGCGGCTGTGTGAGAGGCCTCACTCGCTCACCTCCACCGCGATCGAGGCGCTGGACGCGGCGTACGGCGATGTCGACGGCCCGGCGCACGGCTACCGGATGGACGGGTACGAGGGGGAGGTCGCGCCCGGCGTCGGCCCCTACGACCACCACGTGCACATCGAGGCGCCCGACCCGGAGCACGACGACGGGACCAAAGGGCTCGCCGTCCTCTTCTGCGACCTCGACGGCTTCAAGTCCATCAACGACCGCTTCGGGCACCACGCGGGTGACGCGGTTCTCATCGAGGTCGCCCGGCGGCTCACGACCTGCGTACGGGACGGTGACACCGTCGCGCGGCTCGGGGGTGACGAATTCGTCGTCCTCGCGGACGGCCTCGGGGCCGCAGATGCCGCGGATCTGGCCGTACGCTTGCGTAACGCCATCATTCCGCCCATCAGGGTGGACGGCCGGGCAGTCAGGGTCGGGGCGAGTTTCGGTATCGGCTGGGCCGAGTGCGGCATGACGGACGAAGAGGTCCTGCACTCCGCCGACCAGCGGATGTACGTGGAAAAGCGGTCCCGGTCGAAGGTTCACCGCAGAGCCGGCTGACGTTCACGCCCTGGCTGTTCCCGTACCCCGCCCGGTTTTCCGGGGGACCGAGGGCAATTCGACGCGTGCTCCGTTCGGGGTAGGCTCGGCCGGTCGGCGACGGCTGGCGACATGGTGAGGAGTGACCCAGGGATGACGGCCGGAAACAACGGCGCGAGCAAGCCCGAGGACGACGATCCGTTCGGCTATCTGTACGCGGACGGGCAGGCGGCAGGCGCACAGCCGCCCGGGCAGGGTGGTTACGGCTACCCCGGTCCGGCAGCGCAGCCCGGCGTGCCCAGAACGTCGTACAACCAGGTGCGGACGGTCGGTGAGCGCCAGTACGGGCAGGTCCCGCCGCAGCAGGCCTACGGCCAGCAGCCGCAGTACGGCCAGCAGCCCCAGTACGGCCAGCCGAACCCGCAGTACGCGGCGCCGGAGACCTACCCCGGCGGCGCGGTGACCGCGCAGCACGGGTCGGTGCCGAGCGGCGGCGGCAGGAACGGCGGCCCCGGCCGTGGCGGTCCGAACACGAAGGCGCTGCTGATCGCGGCCGTCGCCGTGGTCGCGGTGGTGCTCGTCGGTATCGGCGCCGCGTTGATGACGGGCGACGACGGCGAGGGCAAGAAGGACGAGGCCGGTGCCTCGGCGGGTCCGGCCGGCGAGGTCGAGGAGTCCCCGAAGCCCGAGAAGTCCACGAAGCCGTCCCAGGAGCCCGTCGAGCTGCCCGAGCAGGACGCGGCGACGCTGACGCTCGGGGGCACGGCCTCCCTGGACAACACGGTCAAGGGCGCCAAGAGCGCGAACGGCCAGTACATCAGCCTCAACGAGGTCGGCCGCTCGGCCACCTGGACGGTCGAAGTGCCGGAGAGCGGGGCGTACACGCTGTACGTGACGTACGGCGTGCCGGGGAAGGACGCCAAGACGTCCCTCACGGTCAACGACGAGGACCCCCGCTCCATCAACATGAAGAACTTCGCGAAGGCGGCGGAGGGCGACCTGGAGAAGGGCTGGACGAGGACGTACGCGTACGTCCAGCTCCAGAAGGGGTCGAACAAGCTGATGCTGTCGTGCAACGAGGGCGACTCGTGTGACGCCAACCTCGACCAGCTGTCGCTGAAGTCGGGCCACGTCAAGAGCTGACCCGCCGTCGCGGGAGCACCGCACCGCACCACCGTCGTCCCGGTCATCGCCCAGCGAGCCGGGACGCGGTGGTTTCCGGGGGCGCCCCGCCGGTCGGGGGCCGGTTCAGGCGGCCGGGGCCTGCTGTTCCACGGTGACGCGGGTCAGCAGGTCCTCGTAGGCGGCCCGGTCGAACTCGCCGGCCGCCGGGGCCATCACGGTCGCCGTCGACAGGGCGACCGCGCGTGCCAGCCGGTCCGGCCAGTCCAGTCCTTCGGCGAGGGCGGAGAGCAGTCCGGCGACCGCGGAGTCGCCCGCGCCCGTCGGGTTGCCCCGCACGGTGGACGGCGGTGCGGCCCGCCAGATCCCCTCGGGGGTGACGGCGAGGAGCCCGTCCGCGCCCAGCGACGCGACGACGCCGCGTGCGCCGCGGCGGCGGGCGTCCCGGGTGGCGCGCAGCGGATCGCGGGCGCCGGTGAGCCGGGCGAGCTCGTCGGCGTTCGGTTTGACGAGGTCGGGCCGGGCGGCGACCCCGCGGCGCAGGGGTTCGCCGTCGGTGTCCAGGAGGACGGGTACGCCGGCCGTTCGGGTGAGCCGCACGAGGTCCGCGTACGCGCCGACGTGGATCCCGGGAGGGAGGCTGCCGCAGAGGGCGACGGCCTCGGCTCCGGGGAGCAGGTCACGGAACGTCCGGAGGAAGGCCGCCCACTCGTCGGCGCCTATCTGCGGGCCCGGCTCGTTCAGCTGGGTGGTGTCACCGCCGGAGCGGTCGACGACGGCGACGGTGCGGCGGGTGTTCCCCGCGACGGTGACGAGCGCGTCGGCGGGGCGGTGGGGGAGGGCGCCGAGGAGTTCGCGCAGGACGGCCCCGGTGGTGCCGCCCGCGAAGCCGGTGACGACGGTGTCGTGGCCGAGCGCGGAGAGTACCCGGGCCACGTTGACACCCTTGCCGCCCGGGCGTTCGGTCACGTCGTGGACGCGGTGGCTGGTCCGTGGGACGAGGGCGGGGACGGTGTACGTCAGGTCGAGTGCCGTGTTCAGCGTGACGGTCAGTATCACCTGCACCGGCCCCCGGTTCCTTGGTCGTCCGTTCCCGCGCCGTCTCCCTCGCGGCGCTGACCTGGTGATCATGCCAAAGAGGCGGCGGCCGTCCCAGGTCTCCGGGACAACCGCCGTCTCTTCGTTACGTGTTCAACAGGGCGCCGGCAAGTGGCGCGCCGTCACCCGAGGCGGGGCTCGACGATCCACTCGCCCCGGCGCATGACGCCCTTGAGCGTGAAGTCCGCGTCCAGGACCACGAGGTCGGCGTCCTTGCCCGGGTCCAGCGAGCCGACCCTGTCGTACAGGCCGAGGAGTCTGGCCGGGTTGGCGGAGATGGACCTGACGACGTCCTCGACGGGGATCCTGTCGAGCGTCACGGCCCGGCGGAACGCGGTGTCCAGGGTGAGGGTGGAGCCGGCGATGGAGCCGCCCTCCACGAGGCGTGCGACCCCGTCCCTGACCTCGACGGCGAGCGGCCCGAGCTCGTAGTGGCCGTCGCCCGAACCGGCCGCGTCCATGGCGTCCGTGATCAGGGCGACCCGGTCGGCGCCGGCGTGGTGGTAGGCGAGCTCCAGGGCGGCGGGGTGCAGGTGCGTGCCGTCGTTGATCAGCTCGACGGTGACCCGCTCGTCCTCCAGGAGGGCGGCGACGGGGCCCGGGGCGCGGTGGCCGATGGCGGGCATCGCGTTGAAGAGGTGCGTGGCGACGGTGGCGCCCGCGTCGATCGCCTCCACGGTCTGCTCGTACGTCGCGTCCGTGTGGCCGACGGCGGCGATCACCCCGTGCTCGGCGAGCAGCCGTACGGACTCGATGCCGCCCGGGAGTTCGGTGGCGAGGGTGACCATCCGGGCGCTGCCGCGGGCCGCGTCGAGCAGCTTGCGGACCTCGGCGGGGTCGGGGTCGCGGAGCAGTTCCTCGCTGTGGGCGCCCTTGCGGCAGGGGGAGATGAAGGGGCCCTCGAAGTGGATCCCGGCGAGTTCGCCCTGCTCGACCAGTTCGGAGAGCATCCCGGCCTGGCGGGCCAGGAAGTCCATGTCGCCGGTGACGGTGGAGGCGACGACGGTCGTCGTGCCGTGTTCGCGGTGTGTCCGGGCCCCGGCCAGGACGTCCTCGGCGGTGCCGGTGGCGAAGGAGGCGCCGCCGCCGCCGTGGTTGTGGATGTCGACGAATCCGGGGACCACCCAGTGGCCCGAGAGGTCGACGGTCCGGGCGCCGTCCGTCGTGCTGCCGGCGATCCGGGTGCCCTCGACGATCACCCGGCCGTTCTCGACGGTGCCGGTGGGAAGAACCACCCGGGCCCCTGCGAGAACCGTGCTGTCTGCGCGTCCGGCCATCAGGCGGATACCTCCGTGGAGAGTAGATCCCAGGCGAGCAGCCCTGCGCCCAGGCATCCGGCGGTGTCCCCGAGGGCCGCCGGGACGATGTGGGGCAGCTTCTGGAACGTGACCCGTTCCTCGACGGCCGCACGCAGTGGTGTGAACAAGGTTTCCCCCGCCTCGGCGAGACCGCCACCGATGATGAGCGTGCGGGGGTCCAGCAGAGTGAGCGCGATGACCAGGCCCGCGGCCAGCGCGTCGACGGCGTCCTGCCACACGCGCAGTGCCGCCCGGTCGCCCGAGGCGACGGCTTTCGCGCAGTCCGCGGCGTCCGCACCGGGGTCGCCGGACGCGGTGGCCCAGGCCCTGGACACGGCGGCGGCCGAGGCGAGGGTCTCCAGGCAGCCGCGCTGCCCGCAGCCGCAGTCCGGGCCGTCGGGCCGGACGACGATGTGGCCGATCTCGCCGGCGTAGCCGTGGGCGCCCGCCTCGATGGTGCCCGCGATGCCGATGGCGCCCGCGATGCCCGTGCCCAGCGGCACGAACAGGAAGCGGTCCGCGCCCTTGCCGGCGCCGATCCGCCCTTCGGCGAGTCCGCCGGTCCTGACGTCGTGGCCGAGCGCGACCGGTATGCCGCCGAGCCGCTCGCCGAGCAGCTTCCGCAGGGGCACGTCGCGCCAGCCGAGGTTGGCGGCGTAGACAGCGACCCCGCGTTCCGTGTCGATGATGCCGGGGACGGCCACCCCGGCGGCGACGGCGCCTTCGCCGAAGTGCTCCTCGCCGTAGGCGCGCAGATCCGCGGCGAAGCCCAGGATCGTCTCCACGACGGCTTCGGCGCCGCGGTCCCTGCCGGTGGCCCGGCGCGCCTCGTGGAGCAGGGTGCCGTCGGCCCCGACCAGAGCGGCCTTCATTCCTGTGCCGCCCACATCGAGGGCGATGACGTGTCTCACGAAGACAGTTTCGCCCGACGACCCCTAAAAGGTCTAGTCCACTATCGAGGTTTGTTGACCACCCATACAAAACGGTCCTGCTAGATTGCCGAATCGATACACCGGTGGTGTAGACCTCCGTGTGGACGTGAGGCAGTAACGCGGGTCCGTCGCCGCAGCGACGGCGCCCGCGCCGATCGATGTAGGGATGGACAGGGCTGTGCAGCGGCGCTTTGTGGGTCTGACCGCGGTGGTGGCCGCACTCGGTATGACGGTGACGTTGTCGGGGTGCGGTTCGGACACCGGAGGTGGCGACGTCACCCTGCGGCTGGTCGCGGCCGACTACGGGACCGGTCCGGAGAACAGCTCCCAGAAGTACTGGGACGACGTCGCCGAGAAGTTCGAGAAGGCCAACCCCTCCATCGACGTCGAGGTCAGCGTCTACTCCTGGAAGGACGTCGACCGCGAGGTCGCCGAGATGGTGAAGGCCGGCAACGCCCCCGACATCGCGCAGATCGGGGCGTACGCCGACTACGCGGAGGCGGGCAAGCTCTACACCGCCGACGAGATGATCGCCATCCGCACGGGATCCAACTTCCTGCCCTCGCTCACCGACGCGGGCGAGGTCGACGGCGATCTGTACGGCCTCCCGTTCGTGGCGAGCACCCGGCTCCTCTTCTACAACAAGGGCCTGTTCGCCAAGGCGGGCCTCGGTGCCCCGCAGACCTGGGACGACATCCGCAGCGACGCCACCGCTCTCAAGCGGCGCGGGGTGACCTACCCCTTCGCCCTGCCGCTCGGCCAGGAGGAGTCGCAGGCCGAGACCCTGATGTGGCTGCTCAGCGGAGGCGGCAACTACACGGACGAGCTCGGCAACTACGACATCGACTCGCCGGCCAACATAGCCACCTTCCAGTGGCTGAAGAACAACCTCGTGGGCAAGGGCCTCACCGGCCCCGTCGCCCCCGGGAAGCTCGACCGGGCGAAGGCCTTCGACGCGTTCACCGAGGGCGAGGTGGGCATGCTCAACGGCCACCCGACGCTGATGCAGGAGGCCGAGAAGAAGGGCGTCGAGGTCGGCATGGTGCCGCTGCCCGGGATCGACGGGCCGACCAAGGGCTCGATGGGCGTGGCCGACTGGATGATGGGCTTCAAGCAGAACGGCCACCGGGTGGAGACGGGCAAGTTCCTCGACTTCGCCTACAAGGACGAGAACGTGCTGGCCTTCGCCGACCAGTACGACCTGCTGCCCGTGACCAGGAGCGCGTCCGACGCGATGGCGGCCGACAGCAAGCACGAGTCGCTGCACGAGTTCCTGACGGCGCTGCCGAACTCGCAGCTGTACCCGTTCGGCAAGACCTCGTGGGCCCAGGCCAGCGAGGAGATCAAGAAGAAGATCGGCACGGCCGTCGAACCCGGCGGCAGCCCGGAGGGCGTCCTCGTGGAGATCGCGTCCCTGGCCCGGCAGGCGGAGAGCGCGGAGTAGGTAGGTTGGTCGGTATGACCGCCGATCCCGCTTCCCCCCTCACCGGCCAGGAACGCGCGGTGCTGGCCATGGAGCGGCGCTCCTGGCCGGGACCGGGCGCGAAGGAACGTGCGGTGCGGGAGGAGCTCGGCATCTCGCCGGTCCGCTACTACCAGCTGCTCAACGCGCTCCTGGACGACCGTCGCGCGCTGGAGGAGGACCCGGTCACGGTGAACCGCCTGCGCCGGGTCCGCGAAGCGAGGCGCGGACGCCGCTGAGGGCCGGTCCTGCCCGCCGGCGCCCCGGGGCCGGTTCCCGGCCCCGCCACGGGCCCCGGTGACCGATAGGCTCGGACCATGGGAAATCCGGCACACCCCCTCCCGACCCCGTCCACCCAGGCCGGCCGCGAAGGCCTCGCCGCACTCCTCGCCCGCCCGTCCCGCGCCGTCGTCGCGCTCGACTTCGACGGCACGCTCGCGGACATCGTCCCGGACCCGGAGCAGTCCCGCGCCCACCCCTCCGTCGTCCCGGCCCTCTCCGCGCTGGCGCCCCGGATCGCCGCCGTCGCCGTGATCACCGGGCGTCCCGCCGAGACCGCCGTGCGGTACGGCGGCTTCACCGGAGCGCCGGGCCTGGGCCACCTCGTCGTCCTCGGGCACTACGGCGCCGAACGCTGGGACGCCGCCACCGGGACCGTGCACGCCCCCGCGCCGGACCCCGGAGTGGAAGCCGCCGGGGCGGAGCTTCCCTCCGTGCTGAAAGGCGTCGGCACCGGTACGGACAGCGGCATCTGGATCGAGGAGAAGGGCCGCGCGGTCGCCGTCCACACCCGCAGGGCCGCCGACCCGCAGGCCGCCTTCGACGCGCTGCGGACCCCGCTGGCCGGTCTCGCGGCACGCCACGGCCTGATCGTCGAACCGGGCCGCATGGTCCTGGAACTGCGTCCGCCCGGCGTCGACAAGGGCGTGGCCCTGGAGGAGTACGTGAAGGAGGCCGGCGCGGACACGGTGCTGTACGCCGGCGACGACCTCGGCGACCTCGCCGCGTACGCCGCCGTGGAGAAGCTCCGCGAGAGCGGCACCGCCGGCCTGCTGGTGTGCAGCGGCACCGCGGTCCCCGAACTCGCGGAACGGGCCGACCTGGTGCTGCCCGGCCCGGCGGCGGTGGCGGAGCTGCTCCACTCCCTGGCGCGGCGGCTCAGCCGGGGCTAGGCGTCTCCTTCAGCGCGTCCAGCTGGTCGAGGAACCACTGCTGCGGCGGCAGGGCGGTCGCCGCGGCGGCGAGGCGCTTCGTGCGGGCGCCGCGCTCGTCGGCGTCCATCGTGAGCGCCTCGTGCAGGGCCGTCGCCGTGGCCGAGACGTCGTACGGGTTGACCACGACCGCGTCCTCGCCCAGCTCCTCGTAGGCTCCCGCCTCCCGGGAGAGCACCAGCGCGCAGCCGTGGTCCGAGACGACCGGGACCTCCTTGGCGACCAGGTTCATGCCGTCCCGGATCGGGTTGACCAGGGCCACGTCCGCCAGCCGGTACGCCGCCAGGGAGCGGGCGAAGTCGTCGTCGACGTGGAGCAGGACCGGCGTCCAGTCGGCCGTGCCGTACTCCGCGTTGACGGCGTCGGCGACCCGCTGGACCTCCGCCGTGTAGTCGCGGTAGACCGCGAGGTCCTGTCGCGAGGGGTAGGCGAACGCGATGTGCACCACGCGCCCGCGCCATTCCGGGCGCTCCTCCAGCAGCGCGCGGTAGGCGTGCAGCCCGCGGACGATGTTCTTGGAGAGCTCCGTGCGGTCCACCCGGACGATGGTGCGCCGGTCCGCGCCCACCTGCTCGCGCAGGAGCTCCATGCGCTCGTCGACGTCCGCCTCGCGGGAGCGGCGGCGCAGGAAGTCGGCGTCGGCGCCCAGCCCGTGCACCCCGATCCGGGTGCGGCCGGTGCCGCCCAGGATCTCCGTGCAGCAGCCGATGAAGGCGTCCGCCCAGCGGCGGGTCAGGAACGCGGCGCGGTCGGCGCCCAGGATGCCGTTGAGCAACTGCTCGCCGATGTCGTCGGGCAGGAGGCGGAAGTAGTCGACGGGGGCCCAGGGGGTGTGCGAGAAGTGCCCGATCCGCAGGTCGGGACGGAGTTCGCGCAGTATGCCGGGGACCAGGGAGAGGTGGTAGTCCTGCACCAGGACGGCGGCGCCCTCGGCCGCCTCCTGGGCGAGTGCTTCCGCGAAGGCCCGGTTGTAGGTCTCGTAGGAGGCCCACTGCCGGCGGAACTCCGCGTCGAAGACGGGCTCCAGCGGTGTCTGGTAGATCATGTGGTGGACGAACCACAGCACGGAGTTCGCGATGCCGTTGTACGCGTCCGCGTGGACCCCGGCGTCGATGTCGAGCATCCGGACGCCGGGCTCGGACACCCCGCGCCGGACCGCCTCGCGGTCGCCGTCGCTGAGGGCGGCGCACACCCACAGCTTGTCGTCGACGGCGCTGAGGCCGGAGACGAGCCCGCCTCCGCCCCGTTTCGAGTCGAGCGTGCCGTCCTCCCGCAGTGCGTACGACACCGGACCGCGGTTGGACGCGACGAGGACCTGGGCAGCGTGCTCGGAGACCATGTACTCGAACCTAGCCCGTTCGGGGAGCCTGCAAACGTGCGGTGCGCCCGGAGCCCCGCACGAGGAGCCGTCACGCCGCTCTGCGGGAGGCGTACTCCTCGATGTCCCGCATCGGCGGCCTCTCGTCGGTGTCCACCGCGTGGGTGAGCGGGACGAAGCCGCCGTCACCCCGCTCGAACTGGGTGATCTCGGGCCTCACGAGCGGCCCCCGGGAGAGCCTCAGCTGCGCGGTGCGGTAGATCGTGGCCGCCATCCGGCCGAGGGCCTGGCCGTCCTGGTGGCGGTGTTTGCGTACGCCCACGTCGACCTGCGCCAGGGCGTCCAGGCCGACCGTGTGCAGCGCGTCGACGAGCAGGCCGAGCTCCACGCCGTAACCGACGGGGAAGGGGAGCTGCTCCAGCAGGGAGCGCCGGACCGCGTACTCGCCGCCCAGCGGCTGGACGAAGCCGGCCAGGAGCGGCCAGTGGAGGTTGAGCAGCGGGCGCGCCACCAGCTCGGTCACCCGGCCGCCCTGGCCTGCCGCTTCGCCGAGCGGCCGGTCGTACATGGCCTTCACGAACTGCACCGAGGGGTCGGTCAGCAGCGGTCCGACGATCCCGGAGACGAAGTCCGCCGAGAACTCCCTGAGGTCCGCGTCGACGAAGCAGACGATGTCCCCGCTGGTCACGAGCAGCGAGCGCCACAGGACCTCGCCCTTGCCCGGCACGGTGGGGATCCTGGGGAGGATCGCGTCCCGGTGCACGACCCGGGCGCCTGCCCGCCGCGCCTCCCCGGCGGTGCCGTCGGTCGAACCCGAGTCGATCACCACCAGCTCGTCGACGAGCGGGACCTTCTCCATCAGCTCGCGACGGATCTCCGCGACGATCGCGCCGACCGTGGCCTCCTCGTTCAGCGCGGGCAGGACGACGCTCACGCGTGAGCGGTGCGGATCCCTGGCCCGAGCGGCCGTGAGCCGGTCGAGCGAGCGGTCGGCAGCTGACCAGGAACGCCTGGTCAGCCAGCATTCCACCTCTTCCAGCACGGTCGGTACTCCCTGTATGTGATCCATCTCGCGGTTCGGACGACTGTCTCGACCGTCAGGTGCTTCGGTTACAGTCTTGAACAACGCGGACGACTCTCGCATCTCGGGGTCCGCCTGCGGATAAACGCCCGGATCCCTGGTCCGGTGCCATAGCGCTCATCCAGAGGGACTGAGGGAACGGCCCGTTGAAGTCCCGGCAACCCTCCTGCCGACCGCGAGGTCACGGTGGGGAAGGTGCCAATTCCGTCTTGCGGCGAAATACGTCTCAAGGAAGATGAGGAGAAAGGGCCTCCGCCATCATGGCCGTGCAGACAGTTGCAGCGAACACCAATTCTTCCGCCGTGGACCTCGGTCCCGCCGCGGCGCTTTCCTGCCGCGAATGCGGCGAGCGTTTCGAGCTCGGCCCCATTTTCGCCTGTGCGTCCTGTTTCGGGCCGCTCGAAGTGGCCTACGACCTGCCGAGCGGCTCACCCGAAGAGCTGAAGAAGCGCATCGCCGAAGGCCCCGACAACATCTGGCGATACGCGCCGCTGCTGCCCGTCCCCTCGGATGTCGCGGACAAGCCCAACATCAACCCCGGTTTCACGAAGCTGGTCAAGGCGGACAACCTCGCCCGCGAGCTGGGCGTGACCGGCGGCCTGTACGTCAAGGACGACTCCGGCAACCCGACGCACTCCTTCAAGGACCGCGTCGTCGCCATCGCCGTCGAGGCGGCCCGCGCGTTCGGGTTCACCACCCTCTCCTGCTCCTCCACCGGCAACCTCGCCGGTGCGGTGGGCGCCGCCGCGGCCCGCGCCGGCTTCCGTTCCTGCGTGTTCATCCCGCACGACCTGGAGCAGGGCAAGGTCGTCATGGCCGCGGTCTACGGCGGCGAACTGGTCGGCATCGAGGGCAACTACGACGACGTCAACCGCTTCTGCTCGGAGCTCATCGGTGACCCGCTCGGCGAGGGCTGGGGCTTCGTCAACGTCAACCTGCGGCCGTACTACGGCGAGGGCTCCAAGACCCTGGCCTACGAGATCTGCGAGCAGCTGGGCTGGCGGCTGCCCGACCAGCTGGTCATCCCGATCGCGTCCGGATCGCAGCTCACGAAGATCGACAAGGGCCTGCAGGAGCTGATCAAGCTCGGGCTCGTCGAGGACAAGCCGTACAAGATCTTCGGCGCCCAGGCCGAGGGGTGCTCGCCGGTCTCCACCGCCTTCAAGGCCGGTCACGACGTCGTGCGTCCGCAGAAGCCGAACACCATCGCCAAGTCCCTGGCGATCGGCAACCCGGCCGACGGCCCGTACGTCCTGGACATCGCCCGCCGCACCGGTGGTGCCGTGGAGGACGTCAACGACGAGCAGGTCGTCGACGCGATCAAGCTGCTGGCCCGCACCGAGGGCATCTTCGCCGAGACCGCGGGCGGGGTGACGGTCGGTGTGACGAAGAAGCTGATCGACGCCGGGCTGCTCGACCCGACCCTGACCACCGTCGTCCTGAACACCGGCGACGGGCTCAAGACGCTCGACGCGGTCGCTCCCACGACCGGCCTGTCGGCGACGATCCGGCCCAGCCTGGACGCGTTCCGCGACGCGGGCCTCGCCGCCGCCAACTGACCACCCGAGACCGAAGGAAGGCACCCACATGAGCGTCAAGGTCCGTATCCCCACCATCCTCCGCACCTACACGGGCGGTCAGGCCGAGGTCCCGGCCGAGGGTGCGACCCTCTCCGAGGTCATCGCGTCTCTGGAGCAGAACCACCCGGGCATCGGTGCCCGCGTCCTGGACGACCAGGGCAAGCTGCGCCGCTTCGTCAACGTGTACGTCAACGACGACGACGTGCGCTTCGAGGGCGGTCTGGACGCGGTGACCCCGGACGGCGCGGGCGTCTCGATCATCCCGGCCGTCGCCGGAGGCTGACCGGACACGGGCCGGCTGCCCGGACGCGAGGACTGTCCCGTCATCCCGGGCGGGCGCACGACGACAGTCACGGCACCTCGCCGTGCTGTCGGAACGCCCGGATGTCCGGTACGCGGGCGTCCCTCCGCCGTGCGGCGCACCGCAGCTGACGCCGCACGCCGATCCACCAGGGCGTGCACAGGATGACCCCCTCCGCGAGCGAGAAACGGAGGGGGTCATTCTGCATGGTTGAGCACGGTAGAGTTGGGGAAGTCCCCGCAGCTGCCCGCACCGCCCGCATATGAGAATGCGCCCGGCCGCGACAAGAAGCAGCCAAAGTACGTGAACTCCTTGAGGCATAAGTGGCCTTTGTCAGGCCCGACTTGCCCTGGAATCCTATGAATCCAGCCTATGCGTGCGGTCACGTGTGCCCAGAATTCTCGTCCGATTGACCTGTTGCAGAGGGCAGTTGGGCAGATACATTCGGCCGCGGTCGACGCGTTCCGGCGCACGCCACCCTCTCCTGTCGGAGGGTGAGTTCTGACCCGGGCCCGCGAAGTGCGGTCTCGTGCAAGGGCCAGTAATAGGGGAGTTAGGCATGGCTCAGGGCACCGTCAAGTGGTTCAACGCGGAGAAGGGGTACGGCTTCATCGCGGTCGACGGTGGTGCGGATGTTTTCGTCCACTACAGCGCGATCCAGATGGACGGGTACCGCACCCTCGAAGAGGGTCAGCGAGTTGAGTTCGAGATCTCGCAGGGCCAGAAGGGGCCGCAGGCGGACATGGTCAAGCTCGCCGTCGGCTGAGCTCGGCGCGGTCGGCCAACGACACTACTCACGCACGTGAGGCCCGTACCCCCGCCGGGGTACGGGCCTCACGTGCGTCGCCGCCCGCGCCGGACGCCCGGAAGGCCTTCCGGGACCCGGCGGTGGGGGCCGCGCCCGCCGGTCGCCCGGCCGTCGCACCCGGCGAGCCTTCCCCGGAGGCGCTTGCACTCTCAGGGGTCGAGTGCTAATCATTGGCGTTAGCACTCTCCAGGTGAGAGTGACAGAACTTGGACCGGGCCGGTGAGGCCCGCAGGCCCAGTGGGGCAAGGAACCACTGAGCACGCTGGCCGTCCGTCGCGGGCGCCACTCGGTCCGGAGAAATCCACCCCTGTCCGGGAGGACCACTTCACATGGCCAAGATCATCGCGTTCGACGAGGAGGCACGGCGCGGTCTCGAGCGCGGGATGAACCAGCTCGCCGACGCCGTCAAGGTCACCCTCGGCCCCAAGGGCCGTAACGTCGTCCTCGAGAAGAAGTGGGGCGCGCCCACGATCACCAACGATGGTGTTTCCATCGCCAAGGAGATCGAGCTCGAGGACCCGTACGAGAAGATCGGTGCGGAGCTGGTCAAGGAGGTCGCCAAGAAGACGGACGACGTCGCCGGCGACGGTACGACCACCGCCACCGTTCTCGCTCAGGCGCTCGTCCGCGAGGGCCTGCGCAACGTCGCCGCCGGTGCCAACCCGATGGCTCTGAAGCGTGGCATCGAGAAGGCCGTCGAGGCCGTCTCCGCCGCTCTGCTGGAGCAGGCGAAGGACGTGGAGACCAAGGAGCAGATCGCTTCGACGGCCTCCATCTCCGCTGCCGACACCGAGATCGGCGCCAAGATCGCCGAGGCGATGGACAAGGTCGGCAAGGAAGGCGTCATCACCGTCGAGGAGTCCCAGACCTTCGGTCTGGAGCTGGAACTCACCGAGGGTATGCGCTTCGACAAGGGCTACATCTCGGCGTACTTCGCCACCGACATGGAGCGTATGGAGACGTCGTTCGACGACCCGTACATCCTGATCGTCAACTCCAAGATCAGCAACGTGAAGGACCTCCTTCCGCTGCTCGAGAAGGTCATGCAGTCGGGCAAGCCCCTGCTGATCATCGCGGAGGACGTCGAGGGCGAGGCCCTGTCGACCCTGGTCGTCAACAAGATCCGTGGCACCTTCAAGTCCGTCGCCGTCAAGGCTCCGGGCTTCGGTGACCGCCGCAAGGCCATGCTCGGCGACATCGCCATCCTCACCGGTGGCACCGTCATCTCCGAGGAGGTCGGTCTCAAGCTGGAGAACGCCGGCCTGGACCTGCTCGGCACCGCCCGCAAGGTCGTCATCACCAAGGACGAGACGACGATCGTCGACGGTGGCGGTGAAAGCGACCAGGTTCAGGGTCGCGTCAAGCAGATCCGTGCCGAGATCGAGAACTCCGACTCGGACTACGACCGCGAGAAGCTCCAGGAGCGCCTCGCGAAGCTGGCCGGCGGCGTGGCCGTCATCAAGGCCGGCGCCGCCACCGAGGTGGAGCTCAAGGAGCGCAAGCACCGCATCGAGGACGCGGTGCGCAACGCCAAGGCCGCCGTCGAGGAGGGCATCGTCGCCGGTGGTGGCGTGGCCCTGCTCCAGGCCTCGGCCGTCTTCGAGAAGCTCGACCTGACCGGTGACGAGGCCACGGGCGCCAACGCCGTGAAGCTCGCGCTGGAGGCCCCGCTCAAGCAGATCGCCGTCAACGGTGGTCTCGAGGGTGGCGTCATCGTCGAGAAGGTGCGCAACCTGCCGATCGGTCACGGCCTGAACGCCGCGACCGGCGAGTACGTCGACATGATCGCCGAGGGCATCATCGACCCGGCGAAGGTCACGCGCTCCGCCCTGCAGAACGCCGCGTCCATCGCCGCGCTCTTCCTGACCACCGAGGCCGTCATCGCCGACAAGCCGGAGAAGGCCTCCGCGGCCGCTCCGGGCGGCATGCCGGGCGGTGACATGGACTTCTGATCCTCGGATCAGCAGCTCCAGCGGTACCCGCAGTACCTGTACGACGCCGGCCCCCGGGACTCGTTCCCGGGGGCCGGCGTCGTTCCCGTGCGTGCCGGCCCCGGTGTGCCCGCCCCGGCCGGGCGGCAGGGGCGGGCGTCGAGCGGGAGCACTCCCGGAAGGTGAGGGTGGGGAGCGGCCCCCCACGCCCTCTCCCGTCAAGACTCGAACGCATGGCGACTTTGCGTGAGCCCAACTGCCTTCTGTGTCAGCTCTATTGACCTGAGGTTTCAGAAGTTTTACGTTCCTTGACACTTGAGAGCGCTCTCAGCCGCGTTCCGACCCCCCATGACGAGGTGCTGCCCATGCAAGCCTCCCTCTCCAGACCAGCAGCGGCGACGGTCCTGGCCATCGCTCTGGCCGCCGTGGGTCTGGGCCCTGCCGCGTCCCCGGCGGCAGCCGCCACCGTCCCCGCAGGTTCCGGCAGCTACACCGACAGCCGGCCCGCCGGTACCTCCGGCCCCACCACCAACACCGGCGCCCCCGTCACGCCCAAGCTCACGGCGGCGGCCAAGGACCGGCCGGTCCCCACCAACGACTGGTGGTCCTCCCTCGCCTACCAGCGGTACGGCGACAATCCGTACTCGACCCCGATGTACGGCCACCCGCTCACCTACCAGGCCACGTCGGGCGGACTGGAGGTCGGCTACCCGACCACGCCGGCGGTCGTCGGCGACGGCCGCCAGTACGAGTACGCGCACAAGGCCGACCTCACCGTCGGCCTCAACGGTCTGAACTCCCCGGACACGAAGGCCGACGCCTGGTCCGACTGGACGGTGACCCCTTACTGGTCGGACGGCACGCGCACCCTGCGTACGACCATCGGGCACGGCATGCCCTTCGTGTACGCCAAGGGCTCCGGTGGTGACGCCCGCATCACCACGGCCGGCACCCCCACCGTCTTCGCGGACAACGGCAACGTCCTCGGCATCACCGTCGCCGGACACCACTACGCCCTGTTCGCCCCGACCGGCAGCGACTGGAACGTCTCCGGCACGGCGATCACCGCCGGGCTCGGCGGCAAGGACTACTTCTCGCTCGCCGTGCTGCCGTCCACGGACGCGCTCGCGACCTACCGGAAGTACGCCTTCAGCTTCGTCACCGGATCCACGGTCGCCTGGGAGTCCGCCGGCGGCACGGTCAAGGCGACCTACAGCCTGACCACCGAGGCCAAGGAGGGCACCGAACGGGGCACGCTCCAGGCGCTGTACCGCCACCAGTGGCTGCACACCACCGACGCGCTCACGCCGTACACGTACGTCTCCCCGCGCGGCACCATGAAGGTCAGGGAGTCCGCCTCCTTCACCACCAGCCAGAAGAACCAGGGCGTGCTCCCCGCCCTCCCCGCGTCCAGCGGGGTCGACAAGGCCAGGCTGACCGGATATCTGAACGAGGTGGCGAACGCCTCCGACCCGTTCTCCGGGGCCGCTGACACGTACTGGACCGGCAAGGCGCTCGGCCGCCTCGCGCAGCTGGTGCCCGTCGCCGACCAGATCGGCCAGACGGGCATCCGGGACAAGATGCTCGGCCTGATGAAGGGCCGGCTCCAGGAGTGGTTCACGGCGGGCGGGGCCAGCGAGTTCAGCTACGACAAGAACTGGAAGACGCTGACCGGCTACCCGGCCTCGTACGGCAGTGACACCGAGCTCAACGACCACCACTTCCACTACAGCTACTACGTCTACGCGGCGGCGATCGTCGCCCAGTACGACCAGGCGTGGGCCGCCGACTCCGCCTGGGGCACCATGGTCAAGACCCTGGTCCGGGACGCCGCGAACCCCAGCCGCACGGACGCCGCGTACCCGTTCCTGCGCGGCTTCGACGTGTACGCGGGCCACAGCTGGGCCTCCGGCCACCAGGGATTCGCGGCGGGCAACAACCAGGAGTCCTCGTCGGAGTCCATCAACCTGAGCGCCGGGCTGGTCCTGTGGGGCGCGGCGACGGGTGACACCGGGCTGCGCGATCTGGGCAGCTATCTGCTGACCACCGAGTCGGAAGCGATCACGCAGTACTGGTTCGACGCCGACCAGCAGGTCTTCCCGGGCTCCTTCGGGCACGACACGGTCGGGATGGTGTGGGGCAGCGGCGGCGCGTACTCCACCTGGTGGACCGCCAACCCGGAGGAAATCCACGGCATCAACGTCCTCCCCGTCACCGGTGGCTCCCTGCACCTGGCCCGTGAGAAGGCGGCCATCAAGCGCAACATCGCCGAGATGCAGCGGGAGAACGGCGGACCGGCCGTCGAGTGGCGCGACCTCCTGTGGGAGTTCGAGTCACTGGCCGATCCGGCGGCGGCGAAGGCCAAGTGGGACGCGGGCAACGCGGGTTACAGCCCGGAGCAGGGTGAGTCCAAGGCGCACACGTACCACTGGATCACCACGCTCGACAGTGTGGGCGCGCCCGACCTGACCGTCAGCGGGAACATCCCGACGTCGGCGGTCTTCACCAAGAACGGCGTCCGTACGTACAGCGCCCACAACCACGGTTCCACCGCCCGCACCGTCACCTTCTCCGACGGCGCGACCCTCTCGGTGCCGGCCCGGTCCTCCGCCACGGGCACCGGTACCGGCGGCGGGAACCCCGACCCGGAGCCCGAGGAGCCGGGCCCGTCCACCGGCAACACCTTCCGGCTGAAGTCCGGCGGAACCCTCACCACCGCCACGGACGGCGCGGCGGGAGCCGACACGCTGGCCTCGGCCGACGGCGTCAACCGGGACGGCACGCCGTACAGGCCGACGGTCTACGAGGTCAGGAAGGTCGACGGAACACTCGCGGCGGGCGCGTCCACCGCCTTCCGCCTGCGGGTCGACGCCGGTACCAAGGTGGGTCTCGCCCCGCAGGTGAGGGTGAGTTACGACCTCACCGGTGACGGCTCCTTCGACCGGACCGAGACCTTCCGCTACTTCGCGACCGACCCGGTCACGGGCTGGGAGGAGTACACCCAGGCCGTGGGGACGGCGGCGGTGACCGGCAGCCTGGGCAACCTCAAGGGCGGCACGGTCCGGCTGGAGGTCTGGAACGCGCTGGGCAACGGCACCTCCCAGGTGCAGACCGGCACGGACGCGGCGGTCGTGAAGATCCCGTTCGTCTAGGCATCCCGGTGTGCGGCGGGTCCCGTGCCCTTCAGGCCGAGGCCCGCCGCACGAGCGTGGTCGGGGTGATCACGGAGTCCTGCCGGGCGGCTTCCGCACGGGTCCTGTCCAGGCCCTGGAGCAGCAGCCGCGCCATCAGCCGTCCCTGGCCCTCTATGTCCTGCCGGACGGTGGTCAGGGGCGGGTCGGTGGCCTCGGCCACCGAGTCCATGTCGTCGAATCCGACCAGGGCGACCTGCCCGGGCACCGCGATGCCGCGCTCACGCAGCACCCGGAGGGCGCCCGAGGCCATCAGGTCACTGGCCACGAACACCGCGTCCAGGTCCGGCCGCCGCTCCAGCAGTTCCGCCATCGCCCGGGCCCCGCTCTCCACGGTGAACGCGCCCTCGGCGACGAGCGCCGGGTCCGCCTCCGGCAGGACGTCCCGGTAGCCGTCGAGCCGGTCCAGGGCCGAGGTCTGGTCCGGCGGACCGCCGATGAAGGCGATCCGCTCCCGCCCGAGCCCGCGCAGGTACTGCACGGCGGCCCGCGCCCCGCCCCGGTTGTCGGCGTCGACGTACTGCACGGCCTGTTCGCCGGGGCCGGCGGTCCAGCTCGGCCGGCCTCCGTAGACGGTCGGCACCCCGGCCCGCCGGGTGATCGCGGGCAGTGGGTCGTCGGTGTGCAGGGAGAAGGCGAGGGCCCCGTCCACATGGCCGCCGGACAGGTAGCGCGCGATCCGGTCGAAGTCCGCCGGGCCCTCCACGATCAGCAGCACCAACTGGGTGTCGTGGGCGGCCAGTTCCTTGCTGATGCCCCGGAGCTGCCGGGAGAAGAACGGGTCGGAGAAGATCCGGATCTCCGGCTCGGCGATGACCACGGCCACCGCTCCGGTCCGCCGGGTGACGAGCGTCCTGGCCGCCTGGTTCGGGACGTACCGGAGTTCTTCGACCGCCTGGCGCACCTTGTCCACCAGCGGCTTGCGGACCCCGTCACCCCCGTTGACGACCCGGGACACCGTCGCCCGTGACACGCCCGCCCGCGCCGCGACGGCTTCGAGGGTGGGCCGGGACCCGGGGTGCTGCTCGGGCAAGGCGGGCGCTCCTCGTGGCTGGGCGACGGCACGGACCGAGGGCCCCGCCGAGTCGTCTACAGCGTAACGCCAGGGTGCGCACGGCCGAGAGCGCTTCCGGCCCGAGGCCGGGGCCTCGCGGGAGCCGGGATGACGGTCCTCCCGGACATTCACTCCATTCACCGGCATTCACCGGATTCTCTGTCATGACCCTGGCGGAACGCGCGATCCCCCTCCACAATGCCGATGGGAGCGCTCCCATTTCCGGAGGGCCCCCGTTCCCCACCGCAGCTGTCGACGAAAGGCCTTCCCGGTGAATGCCTCACCACTCTCCGCACGGCCCGTGCGCGTCCGCCCCCGGCTCGGGCGGCGCGCGTTCGGGATGTCAGCCGCCGCCTTACTGTGCGCGGCCGCGCTGGCGGTTCCCGGCACGGCTCTGGCCGAGGACGCCGAACCCGGCCCCGAGCAGATCACCAACGGCGACTTCGCCGCCGGTACCGCCCCCTGGTGGTGGACGGCGAACACGTCGCCGGCCGTGTCGGACGGCCGGCTGTGTGCCGAGGTGCCCGCCGGTACGTCGAACGCCTGGGACGTCATCGTGGGCCAGAACGACATCCCGATCGTCGCCGGCGAGAGCTACGAGCTGACCTACACGGCCAGTTCGACGGTGCCCCTGACCGTGCAGACCCGGATCCAGGAGGCGGTCGACCCGTACACCGCGGTCCTCGCCACCGCTGACCCGGTGGGGGTGGAGGCCACACCCGTGACCCGTACGTTCACGGCTTCGGTGGACCAGCCGGCCGCGTCGGTGCAGTTGCAGATCGGCGGCGGGGAGCGGGCGACGACCTTCTGCCTGGACGACGTGTCGCTGCGGGGCGGTGCCGAGCCGCCCGTGTACGTGCCGGACACCGGTTCACCGGTCCGCGTCAACCAGGTCGGATACCTCCCGAAGGGTTCCAAGAGCGGCACCGTGGTCACCGACGCCGACGCGCCGCTGACATGGACGGTGAAGGCCGGGGACGGCTCGACGGCGGCCACCGGGTCGACCGTGCCGCAGGGCGAGGACCCCAGCTCGCGCCAGCGGGTCCACACCTTCGACTTCGGCGGCCTCACCACAGTGGGCGACGGGTACACCGTCGAGGTCGACGGCGAGGTGAGCGAGCCCTTCTCGATCCGTGGTGACCTGTACGACGGGCTGCGCTCCGACGCGCTGGCGTACTTCTACCACAACCGCAGCGGCACCCCGATCGAGGCGGACCTCGTCGGTGAGGAGTACGCGCGCCCGGCCGGCCACATCGGTGTCGCGCCCAACAAGGGCGACACGGACGTCCCCTGCCAGGCGGGGGTCTGCGACTACCGGCTGGACGTGTCGGGCGGCTGGTACGACGCGGGCGACCACGGCAAGTACGTGGTCAACGGTGGCATCTCGGTGGCCCAGCTGATGTCCACGTACGAGCGCACCCTGACCGCCCCGGACGCCGAGTCGGCGGAGCTCGGCGACGGTGAGCTGCGCGTGCCCGAACGCGACAACGGAGTGCCGGACATCCTGGACGAGGCGCGCTGGGAGATGGACTTCCTGATCAAGATGCAGGTCCCGGCCGGGGAGCCGCTGGCGGGGATGGCCCATCACAAGATGCACGACGCCGCGTGGACCGGGCTGCCGATGAAGCCGCATCTCGACCCCCAGCAGCGCGAACTGCACCCCCCGTCGACGGCCGCCACGCTGAACCTCGCCGCTTCGGCCGCCCAGTGCGCCCGGCTCTACGCCCCCTTCGACAAGGCCTTCGCGGACCGCTGCCTGCGGGCCGCCGAGACCGCGTGGGGCGCGGCGAAGCAGCACCCGGACGTGCTCGCCGACCCGAACGACGGGACCGGCGGCGGCGCGTACAGCGACAACGACGTCTCGGACGAGTTCTACTGGGCGGCGGCGGAGCTCTTCACCACGACGGGCAAGGACGCCTACCGACAGGCGGTTCTCTCCTCGGACCTGCACGGTGACGCGGACAAGGTCTTCCCGGCGGGCGGCGGTATCTCCTGGGGCTCGACCGCCGGACTCGGTGTGCTCACCCTGGCCACCGTGCCCAACTCCCTGACCCCCGAACAGCTGACCGGGGTGCGCACCGTGGTGACCACGGGCGCCGACCGCTACGCGGCCCAGTCCCGCGAGCAGGCGTACGGGCTGCCGTACGCGCCGAACGGCGAGGACTACGTCTGGGGTTCCAACAGCCAGGTGCTCAACAACATGGTGGTCCTGGCGACGGCCCACGACCTGACGGGCGAGGCCGCCTACGAGGAGGCCGTGCTGCGGGGAGCCGACTACCTGTTCGGCCGCAACCCCCTCAACCAGTCCTACGTCACCGGCTACGGCGAGCGGGACTCGCAGAACCAGCACCACCGCTTCTGGGCGCACCAGAACGACTCCACCCTGCCGCACCCGGCTCCGGGTTCGGTCGCCGGCGGGCCCAACCTGACCGCGACCGCCTCCGGTGACCCGGTGGCGGCGGAGAAACTGACCGGCTGCGCCCCGGCCATGTGCTACATCGACGACATCGGTTCCTGGGCGACCAACGAGATCACCATCAACTGGAACGCGCCGCTGGCGTTCATCGCCTCCTACCTGGACGACGCGGGCGAGGGCGGACAGGGGGCCGTGGCCCGCACGTGCAAGGTGGCGTACTCCTCGCACCCGTGGAAGAGCGGCTCCACGGTGACGGTCCGCGTCCAGAACACCGGCTCGGAACCCGTCTCACCGTGGTCGCTGACCTGGCTGCTGCCCGGTGAGCAGCGGCTGAGCCACACCTGGAGCGCGGAGTTCGACCAGGACGGCCGCACGGTCAGCGCCAGGCCGCTGTCGTGGAACCGGACCCTGGCGCCCGGTTCGGCGGTCGACTTCGGGTTCAACACCTCCGCCGCGGCCCCGGCGCCGGACCCGGGGGCGTTCAAGCTGAACGGCCGGGCCTGCACCTCGGGCTGATCCCGTGTAGCCGTGCCACGGGCCCGGGTGCGGTCGTCCTCCGTGGACGCCGTGCCCGGGGCCGTGCCCCGCACAGTCCGCCGCGCAGGTCTTCGGGGCTGCCCGGTGCCCGGCACGCACCGCACTCCAGGGTGAGCAGCGCCGCTCGCCGCTCCGGAGCGGGCGGGTGCGGGGGCAGCTTGTCGGCCGGCCGCCTGCGGATCGGGGAGACCGCGTGGTGGACGGGAGCCCCGGGGTCAACTCGGGCGGCCCGCACCCCCGATCGGATGGAGTCCGCCGCGAGGCCGGGCGTGGCGCGCCACAAGATCGCCAGGATGGCCGGTGACGGCGCCCTGACCAGGACGTTCCGGGACCAGGGGCACTCGCATGCCGTCGACCGATCCGAGCGGGAGCGACCATGGCGAACGAGCTGAAGTACGGCGACAAGATCCACCTGCAGAACGGCTACAACAGCTGGACCGGCGGCTATCTGGACACCAACGGCCACAGCAGCGACTCCGGCGGCAAGTACGCCGTGTCGACCGCCGCTTCCCCCACGCGCGGCGAGGGGACCGGCACCTGGGAGATCCTCTCGCCGACCGGCAAGGCCGCCGGTACCCCCGTCGTCAGCGGTGACGTGATCCAGCTGCGCAACCTCTACGGCGGGGACGGCGGGTACCTCGACACCAACGGCCACGCCTCCACGGACCAGCGGAACGCGGGCGCGAAGTTCAACGTGTCCACGTCCAAGGACAAGGACCGGGCGCCCGGTTCCGGTACCGGGCGCTGGCGCATCACCGCGCGCACGTCCACGCCCGCCGACGGGAGCATCCGCCCCGGCGACGTCATCCACCTGTGGAACCTCTACGCCGACAACGGCGGTTTCCTGGAGACCAACGGCGGCGGCCCCGCCGGCGGCGCGTACGACGTCTGCACCAACGCCTACTCCAACCGCGCGCAGGACGTGGCCGACTGGAAGGTCCAGCGCCCGTAGCGGTACCGGCGCCGTAGCGTCACGTACGGGGTCCGCGGCACCGCTCGCGGGCCCCGCTCACACACCCAGGCCGGCGTCCCGTGCCAGCAGCGCGGCCTGCACCCTGTTCTCGCAGCCCAGCTTGGCGAGGATGCGGCTCACGTACGTCTTCACCGTGGCCTCGCTCATGTGGATGCGCTGGCCGGCGTCCGCGTTGGACAGGCCCTCTCCCAGGAGGGCCAGTACCTCCCGCTCGCGCTCGGTCAGCTTCTCCAGCCGGCGGCGGGCCTGTTCGGCGCGCAGCGTGGTCCCGCCGGAGGCCAGGGAGTCCACGACATGCCGGGTGGCGCCCGGCGAGAGGTAGGCCTCCCCGGCCGCAGCCGCGCGCACGGCCCGCATGAGCTCCGCGGGCGCCGAGTCCTTCAGCAGAAAGCCCGCGCTGCCCTCGGTCAGGGCGCGCAGCACGTTGTGCCGTTCCCCGAACGTCGTCAGGATCAGCACCCGTACCCGTGGGGCGGTCCGGCGCAGCTCGGCCAGGGCCGTCAGCCCGTCCATGACCGGCATCTGGATGTCGAGCAGCGCGACGTCGACGGACCGGGAGCGGGCGAGTTCGACCGCCTCGCGGCCGTTCGCCGCCTCCGCCACGACGTCGATGTCGTCGGCCGAGGAGAGGATCATCCTGATGCCCGCCCGGATCAGCGGTTCGTCATCCGTCACAAGAACCCTGATCACGACACTCCTGTGCGGTCCTGAACGGTCATCTCCGCGGGCATCCGGTCATCATCCCCGATCGCCTCGCCTGCCCTGTCCTGCGCCCCGGCCCGTGTTCCTCAGGCCGTCTCGAAGGACTTCTTCTCGATCAGCTTGCCGTCCCTGAAGCAGAACCGGAAGACCGGTTCCGCGTCCCAGCCGCTCCCGAAGTTAGTGGAGAGCAGGGTGAGGCACTTCGCCCCGGCCGGCTCCGGCGGAGCGCCGTCGCCAGGACCGGTGTTCAGGAACGAGTCGCCTCGCGGCAGCCGCTCACGCACGGACTCCTCGGACTGGCCGACCGTCACGGCCTCGTACTGCGCGGGGTCGATCATCGCCCTGTCCGCCTCACGCACGAGGAAGACGCCCGCGACGACGACACCGATCACCAGCACGACGGCGACCAGCGCCACCACGCCGCACCCGATGGCTATGCCGTTGCCCCTCTTGGTCCTGTTCACTGCCTTGGCCAACTCCTTCGGGAGACCGTTCCAGTCGATGACCGGATCACTCTCACCCGCGGGGCCCGCCGCGTTCTGCGCCCGGAAGTCGTCCGGCGGAGCGACGAACGTCTTCCTCGCGTCACCCGGCGAGGTGTAGGGCAGAACACCGGCCAGCCGGAAGCCACCGTTCGCCGTGGGGCCCGCGTGCACCATGCCGCCGACGAGCCGGGCCCGCTCCTCCAGACCGGCCAGCCCCTGGCAGCCGCTCGCCACTCCGCTGCCCACGGGCACCGCCACCGGACCGTTGGCGACCTCCACGACCAGCGAGTCCGGCTCGTAGCGCAACCCGATGGTGATCGGCGCCCCCGGGGCGTGCTTGTGGGCGTTCGTCAGGCCTTCCTGGACCACGCGGTACGCCGCGTGGTCGGCGGTCGGGGCGAGCGGACGCACCTCGCCCGAGCGCCGGATCTCCACGTCCGCGCCTGCCCTCCGGGACGTCTCGGCCAGGCTGTCGATGCCCGCCACGCCACGTGACGGCGCCCCGGGGTCCTCGCCGCCCGCACCGCCCGAGTCCCCGCCGGCCGGGGAGGCGCCCGCGCCGTCCCGCAGCACGCCCACCACGTCCCGCAGTTCGTGCATCGCGGCCACCGACGCCTCGCGCAGCACACCGACGGCCTCACGCTGCCGCCCGGTCAGCTCGCGGTCCACCTCCAGCGCACCGGTGTGCACCGCGATCAGAGCGAGCTGATGGCCCAGGCTGTCGTGCATGTCCTGCGCGATGCGCTGACGTTCCAGCATCCTGGCCTGACCGACGAGCATGGCCCGCTCGCGCAGGAGCTGGGCGTTGTACTCGTGGAGGGTGTCGGTCAGCGTCCGGCGCTGCGACCAGTAGCGTCCCGCGAGTCCCGGGACGATGATCGCGACCAGGATGAACATCCCGGCGACGGCCAGGAGCGACAGCGACGTGTGCGGTTCCCACGCGGCGGTCAGTCCGAGGCAGAGACCGTAGGCGACACCGAAGACGCCGCACGCCCTCCCGAGACCGGCGATCCGCCGCCCGGCCGACCAGGCGACGACGAGCAGCAGGGGCGCGAACCCGAAGAACGGCGCGGAGCCGGCCGCAGCCGCCAGCAGCACGGACGCGGGCAGCCCTCGCCGCAGGAGCGACAACACTCCCGCCAGCAGCCCGACGCCGACGGCCTGCACCGTGCCCTCGTCGTCCAGGAGCCCGGCGCCCACCGCGAGCAGCATGAGCGCCAGGCTCAGGAACGACTCGCCCACGATGCGCCGGGCCGGCCACATCCCCGGCGCGAGCAGGGCTCGCCCCGGTCCGGCCGACCAGGACGCCAGACGCGTCCTCACCGCCGACGCCGGGGACGAGGGGTTTGCGGGGGCCAGGGAAGTCGCACGAGTCACGGGCCAACCGTAGAGACCCCCGGCAGGGCGCCGCTGTCACCGTTGGTCGCGACGGCGGACGACGAAAGTCGCTGCCGCGCCGGGCCGTTGCTAGGCGCGCTTGAGGCCGGTGACGAAGGCGGCCCAGACGTCCGTCCGGAACACGAGCGCCGGGCCGTCGGTCATCTTGGAGTCCCGGACGGGGACCACGCCGGGGAGGCCGTCGGCGACTTGGAGGCAGTCGCCGCCATCACCGCCGCTGTAGGTCGACTTGTGCCAGGTCACTGTGGAGAGGTCGTGCTCAGAGCTGTTGGTCTGCATGGTCGTAATCCTCCGCCACCGATTCGATCAGGGCCAGGGATACTTCCGGTGACAGGGCGCTGGCCACGACAAGATCGTGGGTCAGTTAGTAGTGCCTGACGGTAGCTGGATCGTCCTGCAACTGACCTGTCCCCAGGCCCTGTAGGTAGGCGAGCGGCGGGGCGCTCGGGAAAGACATCAGTTTCAGGGGGCCTGCAAGAGCCATGTGCGCTCCGGCGGAGAACGGCAGGACCTGCACGATCACACGATGCCTCTGGGCCAGTGACGCGATGTGCCTGAGCGCCTCGGCCATCACGGCCCTGCCGCCCTTGTGGCGGCGCAGGACCGCTTCATCGAGAACCACCCAGAACAGGGGGGTTGTTGGATCAGTCAGCAGGCGCGCCCGCTCCAGTCGGGCTGCCACCAGTTCGTCGATGACCTCCTCGGTGGCGGTCGGTTGATATGCCCGGAACACGGCCCGCGCGTAAGCCTCGGTCTGCAAGAGGCCCGGGATCAGCGAAGGCGCGTACTCCCTGATGGCCGTGGCTTCCTGCTCCGCCTCTGCCGCCTCCGCGAAGTGGTCCGGGTACTTGGACTTCTTCAGGGCCGCACAGTTCCGAGTGAAGAAGCCGCCCGCGCCCAGGACCTCGTCCAGCTTCTGGGCCTGGTCGGCCTGCATGCGCCGTGTACCGGCCTCCAGTTGTCCGATGAAGGAGCCGCTGACGAACAACGGCGCCCCGAGGTCCTCCTGCGAGAGGCCTGCGGCCTCCCTCCGGTGGCGGAGTTCGGCGCCCAGGAGGGCTCGGGGCGAGGACGAGGGGTCGAGCTTCTTGGGTCCGGGCAAGACGACTCCTGTGGCACACGTGGGGGTGTTGGAACCGCACCTCTTCCACGGTAGCGGCGAATTGGCCACGCTGTGTAGGCATAGCCACTACTCAGCGTGGAAATGGGGAAGATCATGATGACGGCTACGGAACGGCGCAAAGAGACAGCGGGCAGAGTGCGGGCTGCGGAGGACGCGGTGGCGCGGCTGCGGGCCGGGCTCGCGGGAGTCGGAGTGAAGCTGCCGTCGCTGCGGATCGACCCGGTGTCGTTCGCGCGTGACGAGCCGGTGCCGCTGGTCGACCTCGGCCGGTGCTCGATCGAGACGGCACTTCGGCTGAGCGCGCAGCTCGAAGCGAAGGCCGCGCATGACAGTTGAAGGACTTGAGCCGTGCAGGCCGGAACCCGGCACGTTCGCGGTGGACGGCAGGGACGGCCGGGTGGGCCGGGTGATGGGCCGGGTCGGACCGTACGTCCAACTGCGCCCGCCGGGCGGCGGCGCGGAGTGGGACTGTCCGCCGGAAGCCGTCCGGCCGGCCTCGCCCGGGCTGGTACTGCGGGCGAGGGTGAAGGAGGTCAACCGGGAGGGGCGGCTGCCCTCGTGAGCGTGCGGCGCCCGCGGTGAGTCCTCCTGGCGGTCACCTCCGGGTGACCGCCGTGCCGGTCGCCGCCGGCACGAGCGCCGGGCGTCGGGGGCGCGAGTCTTCGACGCCACTCCGCCCACGGCCGGCTTCGCGGTCCGAGCATCCGTCCCGATGTCATCCGCCGGGGGTGCGCGGGTGCGACAGCGGGGCCGGCTCCCCGTGGAGCCGGCCCCGCCTCTGCACACGGTGCGTCAGGTTCTATACGCGGTAGCTGTCGTAATAGGTGCCGACCTGGGAGTGGTAGCCCGGGTCACCCGCATGCTTGTGCTTGTCGAACTCCGGGGAGTCCTTGATCTGGTCCTTGGTCAGGTCGACGAAGATCGTCTTGTGCTCGGTGTCGATCCCCTTGACCGTCCCTGCCGGAAGCAGGACGCTCTTGCCGAAGATCCAGACGCCTGTGTCGACGACGATGTAGGCGGAGCCCACCTCGTCGGAGTGCTTGTCGACCTTGCCGATGCTGCCGTCCGTCGCCTCGACCGAGAATCCGGTCAGGTCGGCGCCCGCGGTGTGACCGCTCGTGGGCTGGTAGCCCCACAGGTTGTCGCTCATGATTGGCTCCTTCCTAGACGGTTCATTCGGCGCGGCGAATCCCTCGCGATGGGGAAGAATTGCCGCTCAGTATTTCGGCTGCCCGCACTTCCGCCGCCCACACATGCCGAATGCGGGTGAACACGAAAAAAAGCGGGTGGCTCAGGTCCCGAAGGAGCTGAGCCACCCGCGTCAGTGTCGGTCGAGGTCGTTTACCAGCGGTACCACCGGCCGCGCTTGCCGCCACCGGCCGCCGGACGGACGAAGAATCCGATGAGCCAGACCACAAGTACGATCACCGCGATCCACCACAGTGCCTTGAGTGCGAAACCGGCACCGAAAAGGATCAGGGCGAGCAGAAGAACGAGAAGCAGGGGAACCATTGTTATCAACCTCCGTGACATCTGGTGCCCGGCAACCAATTTCCTACACACACGTGTTCGTGAGGAAAATTCTGCGGGCTTCTCGTGGGCTTCCCGTGACCGGTCACGGCAGGACGGCCCGCGCCCCGCCCCCGCCCCTGCGGCCTCCGCGCGGTGCGCGCCGCGTCCCGGCCTCGGGGCCGCCGTCACGCGACCTTGGGGCCGCAGCGCATGCCGATGTAGACGCAGCCCGTGCCGTCCTCCAGCTCGGAGAAGACGACGGGCATGTAGTCCTCGCTGAACGCCGCGCCCACCCCCGTGCCGGCGAAGACCGTCCCGGTCACCGGTATCAGGTCGATCGACAGTGGCTCGGAGAAGCCCTTCATGCCGTCGACGAACTTGTACACCGCGTGCCCCGCGCCGTCCCGCTCGGTGACGGTGATGACGACGCCCTCGCGCCGGTACGTGCCGGTGAGCGGTGCGAGGTCGACGGCCGGCGGCTCGGCCGGCGGGGCGAAGGGCTCCGGCATCGTCACCCCGGCCAGTTCCGCGAGCAGTTCACGGTAGAGCGCCGCGTACAGCTCGCGGGCGCCGCCGCCGTTGGTGAGCAGGACGACCGCCACGCCCGCGGAGGGCACCACGCGCAGGTAGCCGTACTGTCCGATCGACGCGCCGTCGTGGCCGTAGCCCTGGACGCCGTCCCAGTCGTACAGGGTCCAGCCCAGGCCCCAGCCGTCCGCACTGACCGTCCACTTGTCCGGTGAGTCGACCACGCGCCTCTGCATGAGTGCGACGGTCTCCTCGGACAGCAGGCGTGTGCCGTCCTGTGCGACGCCGCCGCCGAGGTGCATCCGCGCCAGCCGCGCGACGTCCCCGGCCGTGGCGATGACCCTGCCGTAGGGCCCCGCCGAGCGTGGCATCAGATCCCAGGCGGGCGCCGGGTCCGGGTCCTGTCCCGCCTCGCCCAGGTGCCCCATCGCCGCGCGGAACCGCAGGGCCTCCTCGGGCAGCGTCATGGTGTGCGTGACGCCGAGGGGCGTGAGGAGCAGGTCCTTCAGTGCCTCGTCCCAGACCTTGCCGGTCACGACCTCGATGATCCGGCCGAGGACGTTGTAGCCGACGCTGCTGTAGGAGATCGCGGTGCCGGGCGGACAGTCGAGTGCCACGTTCCTCGCGGCCTCGACGTACTTGGCGAGGCAGTCGTCACCGCGCCCGCTGTCATGTGTGAAGTCGCAGGTGAGTCCGCTGGTGTGGCTGAGCAGCCGACGCACGGTGATCGCCCTGGTCGCGTCGGGACCGGCGACCGAGAACTCGGGCAGCACATCCACGACCGGGGCGTCCAGATCCAGTGCACCCGATTCGGCGAGCCGCATGATCAGAGTGGCCGTGTAGACCTTGGCGATCGAACCCATCTGGAAGACCGAGTCGGTCGTGGCCTCCACGCCGGTGCCGCGGTGCAGCACCCCGCAGGCCAGTTCGTGGACGGTGCCGTCGACGAGAATCGCCAGGGACGCCCCGGGGACGTGGTGCTCGGCCCGCAGGGCGTCGAGGCGGGCCTGCCAGTGGGCGAGGTCCAGCTTCCGTCCCGCCGAGTCGCGTGTCCCCCAGGTGCCCTCGGCCTTCCATGCGCCCTGCTCGTCCCACGTCGCGGTGTTCTTCGGCATGCTGTCCCCCGAGTCGATGCGTACGTCGTTCTCCGATGCGAACACTGTACGCACGCCGGAACGCTGTACGCAAGATGCGTACAGCGTTGCTAGGGTGAGGAGGACGAAGTGGGACGAGCAGGGGACGAGGGCGTATGCCGGCCGACAGCAAGCCGATCGCATCGGTGTGGGACCGTCCGCGCCCCCGGCAGCGGGAGCAGCTGACGCGCGAGCAGATCGTGGCCGCAGCCATCGAGTTGCTGGACGCGGAGGGCGTGGAGGCCCTCAGCATGCGCAAGCTCGGCACCCGTCTGAGCGCCGCCGCCACGTCCCTCTACCGGCATGTGGCCAACAAGGACGAGCTGATCGAGCTGGTCGTGGACGACGTCTACGGAGAGCTGGAGGTGCCGCCCGCCTCCGACGGCGCGCGGTGGCGCGAGGCCGTCACGGGCACCGCCGCCGGACTGCGGGCCATGACCCTGCGCCACCCCTGGATCGCCTCGGAGATCGGCCAGGTCGGTCTCGTCCACATCGGCCCCAACGCCATGCGGTTGACCGCGGGGCTGCTCGCGCAGTTCGAGGCGGCGGGCTTCCCCCCGGGCGAGAGGGACCAGGCCGTGGGGACGCTCACCGCCTACGTCATCGGGATCGCGGTCTCGGAGGCCGCGTACCTCTCGCTGATCGCCCGGCACGGCAAGACGGAGCAGGAGTGGGTCGCGGGCCTGCGGCCGGCCTTCGACGAGGCTTTCGGCGAGGCGGCAGGCAAGGCGGCGGGCGAGGCGGCCGAGGAGCACCGGGGCGACGGGAAGCCGCAGGAGGACGCGCGCCGGCGGGACGTCCATCCCCGGCAGATCCGCGACGCCGACTTCGCGTACGGACTCGACCGCGTCCTCGACGGTCTGGAGGCCCGGCTCCCGGCTTGAACGGAACCGCCCGAGCCGGAGTCGGCCGGAACCCGCCGAACCGGAACCGCTGGACACGCAATGCTGGGCCCGGACCGCTGGACCGGGCGGCCGGGCCCGGGCCGTCGAGCCGCTGAACGCCTGCACCAAGACGCCGTCGACGGCACCCGCGCGTGACGCGCGCGGATGCCGTCGGAGGGATGGCGGCCGGGTCAGACGCCGGCCGGCTCCTTGGCCGGGGTGCCGCCCGACGCGGCGGCCGGCCCGGTGGCCGCGACCGTCGAGGGGGCCGGTTCCTGGGAGACGTCGAACTCCGTCAGCAGCGCCTTGCTGAAGCCGAAGAAGTACGTGGCGACGAAGCCTGCGACATAGCCGACGAGCAGACCGCCCGCGTAGACCGCGATGGTGGAGCCGAGGCCGTGGTTGCCGTCCAGGAGCGGGAACAGGGCCCAGCCGGACGGGCCGATGGCGGTCGAGCCGACCGAGTCGCCGAGCTGGTTGAACAGGCCCACGAAGCCGCCGCCGAACGCGCCGCCCACACAGGCCGTGACGAACGGGCGGCCCAGGGGCAGCGAGACGCCGTAGATCAGGGGTTCGCCGACGCCCAGCAGGCCGGCGGGCATGGCGGACCTGATGGTCCTGCGGATCGACTCGTTGCGGGGGAGGCGGAGGTAGACCGCCGCCGCCGCGCCGACCTGGCCGGCCCCGGCCATGGCCAGGATCGGGAGGAGGACCGTGAAGCCCTGCTGCTCGATCAGCGTCGTGTGGATCGGGATCAGGGCCTGGTGCAGGCCCAGCATCACCAGGGGCAGGAAGAAGCCGCCGAGCAGGAAGCCCGCGCCCGCGCCGCCCGTGGAGAGCAGCCAGTCGGCGAACGTACCGATGGCGGAGGAGATCTCACCGGCCACGTACATCAGGCCGAAGATCGTGACGAGGCCGGAGATCAGGACGGTGAGTGTCGGGGTGACCAGGACGTCCAGCGCCTCGGGCACCCAGCGCCGGCACCACTTCTCGACGTACACGGCGAGGACCGCCGCACCGAGCGCGCCGAGGACACCGCCCTGACCGGGGGCCAGGGTCTGGCCGAAGGCGTCGATGTTCGCCACGCCGGGGAAGACGATGATCGCCGCGACGGCACCGCCGAGGATCGGCGTACCGCCGAACTCCTTCGCCGTGTTGTAGCCGACGAAGACCGCGATCAGCGCCATGAAACCGGAGGCCATCGCGGCGAGTGCGGGGGTGACCGACGTCAGCCAGCCGAGGTTCACCAGGAGGCCGTTGAGGCCCGCGATGATGCCGCAGCCGATCAGAGCGGGGATCAGCGGGACGAAGATGTTCGCGATCTTGCGGAGGAACAGCTTGAACGGCGTGGAGTTCTTCGCCTTCTGCTGCGCCTTGAGGGCCGCGCCCTTGTCGGCCAGCTCCTCGGCCGTGTGCACGGGACCGGGGGCGTCCGACGCCCGGCCCTCCTCGACCAGCTGCTCGAACTCGGGGGTGACCCGGGCGACGGTGCCCGGGCCGAGGACGATCTGGTACGTGTCGTCCTCGACCACGCCCATCACGGCGGGGACCGCCTTGAGGGCCTCGTCGTCGACGAGGGAACGGTCGTGCAGGCCCAGCCGGAGCCGGGTCATGCAGTGGGCGATCGAGCTGACGTTCGCAGCGCCACCGACGAGCGGCAGGATCGCGGCGGCAGTGGCGCGGTTCTTGTCTTCAGTAGCCATGTGCGTGGTGCCTTGCTGTGCGGGGAGTGGTGCGTCAGGTGGTTCGGACAGCCGCCAGGGCGGCGCGGAGGTGGCCTCGGGAGTCGGCCAGGAGTGCGGCGGCGGTGGGGCCGTCGACCCCTCCGAGGATGGTGAGGATGGCGTTCTTGACCTCGCCGTCGGTGGCGGCGAGCGCCGCCTCGATCTCCTGGTCCGACGCGCCGGTGGCGAGGGAGACGATCCGGCGGGAACGGGCGCGCAGCTTCTCGTTGGAGGCGCGGACGTCGACCATGAGATTCCCGTACGTCTTGCCGAGCCGGATCATCGTGACCGTCGACAGCATGTTCAGGACGAGCTTCTGCGCCGTGCCGGCCTTGAGGCGGGTGGAGCCGGTGAGCAGCTCGGGACCGACCACGATCTCCAGGCCGTGCTCGGCCGCCGCGGCGAGCGCGGAGTCCGCGTTGCAGGAGAGACCGATGGTGAGCGCGCCCACGGTGCGGGCGTGCTCGACGGCGCCGATGGCGTACGGGGTGCGGCCGGAGGCCGAGATCCCGACCACCGTGTCGTCGGCGGTGAGGCCCAGGTCGTCGAGGTCGGCGGCGGCCAGCTCCTTGCTGTCCTCGGCGCCCTCGACGGCCTTGACCATGGCGGAGGGGCCGCCCGCGATCAGGCCGATGACCTCGGACGGGTCGGTGTTGAAGGTGGGCGGGCACTCGCTCGCGTCGAGTACACCGAGACGGCCGGCGGTGCCGGCGCCCGCGTAGATCAGCCGCCCGCCGCGCGCCATGCGCTCGGCGGTGGCGTCGATCGCGGCGGAGATCTCGGGCAGCTTCTCGGCCACGGCGGCGGGGACGGTGGCGTCCTCGCCGTTCATGATGCGGGCTATCTCCGGCGTCGGCAGGTGGTCGATCTCGGCGAACTCCGGCCGGAACGCCTCCGTGGTGAGGGTGGCGAGCTGGGCTCGCAGTTCGCCGTAGCCGCCGGAGGCGGTTGAGCCGGCGTTCGCGTCGGTGGTGGGGGAGGTCATGGACGGGGCTCTGCTTTCTCGTGCTCGTACGGTGCGCGGGCGGGTGCGGGTGCGGCTGTGTCAGCGGCTGCGCGGGGTGTGGCGGTGCGCGAGCGCCTCGTACGAGGCGGACAGCGCGGGTGCGGCCGTGTCGTACGTCCGCTGGGCGACGCCTATGAAGAGGCAGTCGACCACCAGGAGCTGGCTCGTGCGGCTCGACATGGCGGCGGGCCGCAGCTCGCTCTCCCGCGCGGTGGACGTCGTCAGTACGTGGTCGGCGTACTGCGAGACGGGCCCGTCCGGGCGGCCGGTGATCGCGATCGTCGTCGCGCCGCGGTCGAAGGCGACCCGGAGCGGCTCGATGACGTCGCCCGTGGAGCCGGAGTGGGTGATCGCGATGGCCACGTCGCCGGGGCGGAGCTGCACCGCGTTGGTCACGGCGAGGTGCGGGTCCATGTGGGCGTGGGCTATCAGCCCGATGCGGAGCAGCTTCTGCGCCAGGTCCTGGCCGACCAGGGAGGACGCGCCGGCGCCGTAGATGTCGATGCGGCGCGCGCTCGCGGCTGCGGAGACGGCTGCCCCGAGCTGGACCGTGTCGAGGCCGGCTGCCGTGTCCGCGAGGGTCTGCTGCTCGTCGTAGGCGAGCTTCGCGACGACGTCCGCGATGGGGTCGTCGACCGCGATGTCGGCGGTGACGGCCGGCGCCCGGCCGGACTGCTGGTGAGCGGCGAGACCGGCGAGCGCGAGACGCAGGTCCCGGTAACCCGGGTAGCCGAGGAGGCGGGCCGTGCGTACGACGGTCGCCTCGCTGGTGCCGGTGAGCTCTGCGAGACCGGTGACGGTGAGGGCGGCACACCCGGCGGGATCCCCCGCGACGGCTTCGGCGACCCGCTGCATGGAACGGGTCATGGACGGGGCGAGCGTCCGGACCTTGGCCGCGAGTGCCGCGGGGGCGGGCGGCGAGTCCGGATTGAAACTTTCCTTCACGTCATTGGTCACGTCTGAAAGATATTTTCACCGGATGAACCCCGTCAACCCCCCTTTGGTCCCTACCTCTGAAGGATCACGTCCGGGGTGTCCGGGGCGGGGGGACAATGGGCCCATGGAGTTGAACAGCCTGGAACAGGCGCTGCACACCGCGCGTGCGCTGGTGATGGCCGACCTCGTCGCGGGCGACGTGGCGCAGGCCGGAATCGTCTCGATGGTCGAGGACGCGGTGGCCCACCGGAGGTGGTGGGTCGAGCAGTGGCCCGAGGGCGTGTCCTTCGTCACGGGCCTCGTGGCGCAGGACGTGCAGGACGCCCTCCTGGAACAGCACGGGCGCTGGCCGCTGTGCCCGGTGTGCACGGAGGGAGGCCCGCACGCCCTGGACGTCGAGCCGGAGCTCGGACCCGATCCGCGCTGGGTCTGCACGAAGACGGCGGTGTCCGTCGCGCCGGTGGGATCGCTCGCCGGGGTGCTCGGGCGGTGACCGTCTACATCGACCCGCCGACCTGGCCGGGCCACGGCCGCATGTGGTCGCACCTGGTCAGCGACGAGTCGTTCGCGGAACTGCACGCCTTCGCCGCAGCGATCGGCTGCCCGCCCCGGGCCTTCGAACGGGACCACTACGACATCCCCGAGGAGCGCTACGCGGACGCGGTGCGCGCCGGGGCGCGGGAGGTCGGGTCGAAGGAGATCGTGCGCCGGCTCACCGACGCGGGTCTGCGGCGGCCGAAGGGGCGTCCCGCGCCGGGCTGACCGCCTGCCCCGGGATGCTCCGCTCCGGACCGAGTGCCTGCCCCGGAATGCCCCGCACCGGGGCGGCGTGCGCCGGGGCGCCCGCGATCCGCCGGGACGGCGCACCGCCGCGCAGCCGCATCGAGACCGTCACGGCCGCCAGACCGAGGAGCAGCATCGCGGCGCCCGCCCAGGCCGTGGCCCGGAAGCCGAAGTCCGCGTCGATCACCACGCCGCCCAGCCACGGGCCGCTCGTGTTGCCCAGGTTGAACGCGGCCGTGGTCGTCGCCCCGGCGAGTGTCGGGGCCACACCCGCGACGTTGAACATCCGGGCGTTGAGGGCCGGGGCGGTGTAGAAGGCGGACAGGCCCAGCAGGAAGGCCAGGACGACCACCGCGACCTGGTTCGACGCGAACAGGGCCAGCGCCACCAGGAAGACCGTCGAGGCGCTGATGCCGCTCAGCAGCACGCCGAAGAGGTGCGCGTCCGCGATCCGCCCGCCGACGGCCGTACCGATCACCGCGCCGACGCCGAACAGCCCGAGGACCCACGGCACCCAGCCCGAACCGAGTCCCGCCACATCCGTCAGCAGCGGCGCGAGATAGCTGAACGCGCAGAACACCCCGCCCGCCGCGAGCGCCGTGATCACGATCGACAGCCACACCTGACGGTCCCGGTAGATCGCGACTTCCTTCTTGAGCTGCGGCTTCTCGTCCGGCAGCGGAATGCGCGGGATGCGCGCGAGGACGCCGGCGAGTGCCACGGCGGACGCCGCGCCCACCGCCCAGAACGCCGAACGCCAGCCGAAGCTCTCCCCGAGGAAGGCACCCAGCGGCACCCCCAGCACGTTGGCGATCGACAGTCCGCCGATCATCACCGCCATCGCCCTCGCCCGTGCGTTCACCGGCACCATCGCGATGGCGACGGCGGCCCCGACAGCCCAGAAGCCGGCACACGCCAGCGCGCTGACCACCCGGGACACGAACAGCACCTCGTACGTCGGTGCCAGCGCGCCCGCGACCTGGCCGAGCCCGAAGACGGTGATGAGCGTGACGAGAGTCGTACGGCGGGGCAGCCGCAGTGTGGCGACGGCCAGCAGCGGGGCACCGACCACCATGCCGATCGCGAAGGCGGATATCAGGAGTCCGGCCTGCGGGATCGACACGTCCATGTCGTCGGCGATGGGCGGCAGCAGCCCGGACAGCATGAACTCGCTGGTACCGAGGGCGAAGACCGAGAGGCCGAGGATGTAGACGGCCACCGGCATACGGGGACGGCCGGGAGCGGCGGGGGTGGAGGAGGCGGAGTCGGGCATGACAGTGGGTAACAGTGCCTACGGGCCTGTCATTCCCTCGTCCCAGTGGGTGAGAAGGTCAAGTTCGGTGGTGAGGTTCTGCCGTGCCCTTGCTTCCCACTCCGCCGCACCGTGGGGCGTACGGAACAGCCTGGGCAGGGCCAGCAGCTGCCGCAGGACGGCCGACCGCCCCTCGCGGAACGCGTCCTCCGGCACGAAGCCGTACTCCTCCCGCACCTGCGCCGCGTAGGCCGCGTACTCCTTCGGGGAGGCCGCCAGGATCGCGAGATCCGCGTCGCAGAGCACCTCTCCGTCGGCGTCGCCGTCCGCCGGGTCGTGGCCGGTGGTGAGCCGCACCAGCCGGGCGACCTCCGCCGCCGCCGCCTCGGGGACACCGGCCTCGGGCAGCGCGCGTTCGGCGACCGCGGCGCTGCGCTCCTCGTTCTCGGAGCGGTCCGGGCGGTAGACCGCGTCGTGGAACCAGGCGGCGAGGCGCACCAGGTCCGGGTTCCGGGCGTGGCCGGCCAGGGTGTCGACGTGGTCCAGGACCTGGATCAGGTGCGCGGTGGTGTGGTAGCGCCGCTGGGGTTCGGCCCAGCGCGCGAGGAGGGCGTCGGCGTACGGACCGGGGTCGGGCCCGTGCCCGCCGCGTACGGCGAGCAGGGCGTCGCGCCAGCGGTCGCGGAGCGCGCCGCCGGTGGGGGGACCTTCGAAGGTGCCGCTGTCGGATGGGTGGGGTCCGCTCTCGCTCATGCCGCTCATACGCCGAGGGTAGGACGTACGCCCCGCTGTTCGGCGCCCGTTCAGTGACCGGGTGCCGTGGGCAGCCCGGTGAGATGCGGTGCACAGTCCTGACCGGACGGGGGTAGGTGGTATGCGGCACCTCAGGGTCTTGTTCAACAATCCCCGCTGCATCGATCAGGGCCGGCCGTGGCCGGAGGGTGAGGGCGCGGGTGGTTCCCGTGGATACGCCCGCATTCGGGGTGCACGCGGGCGCTCCGGAGGCCGGGAGGGCGGCGTGCGGTTCGTGGAACGAGCGGGGCTACCGGTCGCCGAGCCGTTCCGCGTACGCCTCAGCCAACTGCCGCCGGGAGTCCTCCAGGTAGAAGGCGAGCATCCGCTCGGCGCCGGCCGCGTCCCCCTTGGCCAGCTTGTCCGCGATCTCGCGGTTGCGGGTGAGGTAGGGCTCGTGGAAGCGCCGGGGGTCGGTCATCACGTGGAAGGCGAGCCGCAGCTCGGCGAGGACGCTGCGCATCAGTTCGTCGGTGCGGGGGCTGTTCGCCAGGCCCGCCAGTGCCTGGTGGAAACGGATGTCGGCGGTGGAGCAGGCGGGCCAGTCCCCGTGGAGCGCCGCCCGCTCGCCGGTCGACACCGCCGCCTCGACCGCCGTCAGGTCGAACGGGGGCTCGCCCAGGGACCGCAGGGCCGCGCACTCGACGAGGACCCGCACCCGGTAGATGTCCACCAGGTCGTCCACGGCCAGGACGCGGACGAAGACGCCCCGGTTGAGGCGGTGCTCCAGGAGGCGTTCGTGCGACAGCAGGCGGAACGCCTCGCGCAGCGTGTTGCGGGACACGGCCAGCGCGCCGCTGATGCTCTCCTCGGACAGGCGGCTGCCCGGCGGGAAGTAGCCCTCCGTGATCCGTTCCCGCAGGACGGCGGCGACCCGCTCCGCCGTACCGGACCGCTCCAGCGAGGCGCTGTGTGCCGCCAGCTCGGAGAGGTCCGGCGCGCCGCCGGCCCTTCCGTCGTTCGTCGTCCCCGCCATGCCCCGTCCCCTGCCTGTCGTGCGGTCGCGCCCGCTCCGCCCGCTGCCGCCGGAGTCCGAGGTGCGCCTGGTGTCCCGTGAGCCGTGCGCGGAGCGCGGTGCCGGTGAACCGTACGAGTGTCTCAGGCATCGGGCGGACCCTTGTCGGATTGTTGAACAATCGTTAGCGTGTGTGCGTGGCGGATCTGACGAGAGTGACGCGCCCGGCGCGGCCGATGGACCTGAACGCGGACCTCGGTGAAGGGTTCGGACGCTGGACCCTCACCGACGACGACGCGTTGCTGACCTGTGTCACCAGCGCCAATGTGGCCTGCGGTTTCCACGCCGGCGACGCCTCGGTGATGCGGCGGGTCTGCGACACGGCGGCGGAGCGGGGCGTACGCATCGGGGCCCAGGTCTCCTACCGGGACCTGGCCGGGTTCGGGCGGCGGGCCATGGACGTGCCGGCGGTCGAGCTGGCCGCCGAGATCGCGTACCAGATCGGCGCCCTGCGGGTCTTCGCCGAGGCGGCCGGCTCCACGGTCTCGTACGTGAAACCGCACGGCGCCCTGTACAACCGGGTCGTCCACGACGAGGAGCAGGCCGCAGCGGTGGTCGAGGGCGTGCTGCTCGCCGGTGGCCGCCCGGCCGTGCTCGGGCTGCCCGGCTCGCGGCTGCTCGGCCGTGCGGAGGCGGCGGGGCTGACCGCGGTGCCGGAAGCCTTCGCCGACCGCGCGTACACCCCGCGGGGCACGCTCGTCCCACGGGGCGAGGCGGGCGCCGTGGTGCAGGACGCGGACGAGGTCGTACGCCGCAGCGTCGGCATGGCCGTCGAGGGCGCGGTGACCGGGGTGGACGGCGGCAGGGTGGCCGTCGCCGCCCGTTCGCTCTGTGTCCACGGGGACACCCCGGGGGCCGCGGCGCTCGCCCGGCGGGTCCGGGCCGCCCTGGAGGAAGCGGGCGTCAGCGTGCGGGCGTTCGCGTGAACGCCGTCCGGGTCCTGGAGGCCGGACCACGCGCCCTCCTCGTGGAGCTGGCCTCCGGCGAGGACGCGGAGGCCTTCCACGCGGAGCTCCTCCGCCGCCGGGACGCCGGGGACCTGCCCGCCGTGCGTGAGATCGTCCCCGGTGCGCGGACGGTCCTGCTGGACGGGGTGGAGGACCGCACGCTGGCCCGGCGCCTGCGGTCGTGGACCGTCCCGCCCCTGAGCCGGGACGCGGGGGAGGCCGTCGACATCCCCGTCGTCTACGACGGCCCCGACCTCGCCGATGTGGCCGGGGCCTGGGGCGTCCCCGTGGACGAGGTGCCCCGCATCCACGCCCGTACGGAGTTCCGGGTGGCCTTCTGCGGCTTCGCGCCCGGCTTCGGGTACCTCACGGGCCTGCCCGGCCGTCTGCGGGTGCCGCGCCGGGCGTCGCCCAGGACCCGGGTACCGGCCGGGGCCCTGGCCCTCGCGGGGCCGTACACCGGCGTCTATCCGCGCGAGTCGCCCGGCGGCTGGCAGCTGATCGGCCGGATGCCGGAGCCGGAGGCGCTCTGGGACCCGGGACGCGAACCCGCCGCGCTCCTCCGCCCCGGCGTCCGTGTGCGCTTCGTGCGGACGGGGGTTCCCGGATGAGCCAGGGGCTCGAAGTGGTCCGGGCGGGCGCCCTGACCACGGTGCAGGACGAGGGCCGGGCAGGCTGGGCCCACCTCGGTGTGCCGAGGGCCGGGGCGCTGGACGCTCCCGCCCGGCGGCTGGCGAACCGGCTCGTCGGGAACGCGCCGGACGCGGCGGTGCTGGAGACCACGGTCACGGGGTGCGCGGTCCGGATCACCGGCACCCGGCCGGTGATCGCGGTCGTCGGCGGGGCGGGGTGCCGGGTCACGGTGGACGGCCGCCCCGTCGCGTGGGGCGCGCCCGTCCGGGTGCCCGCCGGCGCGGTGCTGGAGGCCGGGCCCGCCGTGCACGGGCTGCGCGGCTACCTGGCGTTCGCGGGCGGCCTGGTGCCCGAACCGGTGCTCGGCAGCCGGTCCGCCGATCTGCTCTCGGGGCTCGGTCCGCCGGTCCTGCGTGACGGCGACGTCCTGCCGCTGGGCCGTCCGGGTGGCGTCCCGCACGCCGACCCCGTGCCCTGGCCGGGCGCCCCCGCCGAGCTGGTGCTCCCCCTGCACGCGGGCCCGCGCGAGGACTGGTTCACGGACGCGGCCCTGCGCACGCTCACCAGTGCCCCCTACCGGGTGTCGGAGCGCAGCAACCGCATCGGGCTGCGCACGGAGGGGCCGGTCCTGGGGCGCGCCCGGGGCGGCGAACTGCCCAGCGAGGGCATGGTGCTGGGAGCAGTCCAGGTGCCACCGGACGGGCTGCCCGTGGTGTTCCTCAACGACCATCCGACCACGGGGGGTTACCCGGTCGTGGGCGTGGTCGCACAGGCGGCGCTTTCGGGGGCGGCACAGGCGGTCCCGGGGACGCCGGTGCGCTTCGTCCGCGCGTGACGGGAACCCGGACGCGGGCATCGGCGGCAGGCGGCCCGCCGCCGGGGCCGGCGGCGCGGACCTGCCCGGCCGACGCGCCGACCGACGTTACCGAAGCGTAACTTACTGATCAGTTACCTTGGGTAACGCCTCGGTGCTAGCTTGCGCTCACCTTCATCGGAGCAGAGCGAGGAGTGAGCCGTGAGTCCGCGCAAGACCACCCGTTCGAGCTCGACCGTGAGTGCCCCCCACCGTGAGGAAACCCGTCGGCCGGGACGCCGCGCGGGACGCCTGCCGGCCGTCTCGCTTGCCGTCGCCGCCTGCCTGGGCGCGGCAGCAGTGCCGGCCTCCGCCACCGAGTCCACCGGGTCCGGGCCGGTGGTCTCGCGAGGTGTGACCATCCCCGCCTTCTACGACCCGCCGGCGCGGCTGCCCGCCGCCGACGGGGCCCTCGTCCGTACCGAGCCCCTGCCGCTCGGGCTGAGCCTCCCCGGTCTGGACGGCCGCCGGCTGCCCGGCACGGCGACGCGGCTGATGTACAAGTCCACCGACGCGGGCGGCGGGCCCGTCGCCGTCACCGGGGCGTACATCGAGCCGGCCGCCGCGTGGAAGGGCGCGGGCCCCCGCCCCCTGGTGGCGCTCGCCTCGGGGACGATGGGCCAGGGTGACCAGTGCGCCCCCTCGCTGTCGCTCCAGCACCCGCTGACCATCGGCGAGGGCACGGTCTCCATCGGCTACGACAACCTCGCGGTCTACCGCTTCCTCGCCGCCGGAGCGGCCGTCGTCGTCACCGACTACGTGGGCCTCGGCGCCACCGACCGGCTCCACACCTACGTCAACCGGGTCGACGAGGGGCACGCCCTGCTCGACGCGGCCCGCGCGGCGCGCTCCGTCGCCGGCACCTCGCTCACCCCCGAATCCCGGGTCGGCCTCTACGGCTACAGCCAGGGCGGCGGCGCCAGCGCATCGGCGGCCGAGTTGCAGCCCTCGTACGCTCCCGACGTCAATCTGGCGGGCACCTACGCCGGAGCCCCGCCCGCCGACCTCACCGAGGTGATGAAGGGCATAGACGGCAGCGCCCTGGCCGGCGCGCTGGGCTGGTCGATCAACGGCTTCGCCCAGTCCGACCCGTCCCTGAAGGCGGTGATCGACGCGAACACGAACGACGTCGGCAAGGCCGCCCTGAAAGACACCTCGACCATGTGCGTGGGCGACGCGATCCTGGGCCACGGCTTCACCAACAGCAAGAAGTGGACCGCGAACGGCAAGCCGATCGCCGACGTCATCGCGGCCGAGCCGAAGCTGCAGGCCGTCCTCGCGGACCAGCGCATCGGCACCCTGAAGCCGGCCTCGCCGGTGCGCCTGGCGACCGGTGTCCATGACGACATCGTGGGGCACGAGCAGGCGAGGCAGCTCGCGGTCGACTGGTGCCGCAAGGGCGTGAACGTGACGTACGAGCCGGTCCGTCTGCCCAATCTCGGGGACAAGATCCTCACCAACCACCTCGCGCCCTACCTCACCGATCAGGGCAGCGCCATCGCGTGGATGACCGACCGCCTCTCCGGCCGGAAGGCCGCGTCCAACTGCTGGTCGATGCCGGTCCAGCCCTGACCCTCCTCCTCCCGTGACCCCCGAGGCCGCGGCGCGTCCGTCCCACGGGCGCCGCCGCGGCCTCGCGCATCTTCACGCGCGCGTCCGCGCGGGGAGCTGCGCGCGGAGTGGCCTACCCGTAGTCTGGTTTATTGGACTAGACCTGTAGTCCGTAGCCGCTCCGAAGGATGGGAACACCATGAGCAACCGTGCACTCCTGGAGGTGATCGCTCTCGACGCGGAGGACGCGGTCGCGGCGCAGGCGGGCGGTGCGGACCGCCTCGAACTGGTCACCGACATGGCGGCCGACGGCCTGACGCCGCCGCTCGCCGTCTTCGAGGAGATCCGGGACGCCGTCGGAATCCCGCTGCGGGTCATGCTCAGGGTCGCGGACGGCTTCGCGGCCGGTGACACGGGCGTCCTCGTGGAGAAGGCCCGCACGATGCGTGCCGCCGGGGCCGAGGAATTCGTCCTGGGCTTCCTCGACCAGGACGGCCAGGTCGACCTGGTGGCCGTCGAGCGGCTCGTCGCCGCGCTGGACGGCTGCTCGTGGACCTTCCACCGCGCCATCGACCGCGCGGCCGGCCGCGACGTCCTGCGCAAGCACCTCGCCGACCTCCCCGGCCTGGACACCTACCTCACGGCGGGCTCCCCGAGCGGCGTCGACGCGGGCCTGGAGACCCTGCTCGCCGAGGCGGAACACTCCGACCTGCCCGGCTACGAGCCGCAGATCATGGTGGGCGGCGGCCTGCGCCTTGACCACCTGCCGCGCCTGCGCGCCGCGGGCATCGAGGCCTTCCACATCGGAGGGGCGGCCCGGCCCGGAGGCTGGGCCGGACCGGTCGACGAGGCGGCAGTACGTGAGTGGCGCGATGCCCTGGACGGATGAGGCGGGGACCGTGCGTCGTGGCCCCGGCCCGGTCGTCACCGGGCCGGGGCCACGCACTGTCCCGTGCCGTCAGTCCCGTCCGGCCTGTCGGCGGCGACGGCTGTGGGCCACCGCCCCGGCGGCGAAGATCAGAGCGGCGCCGGTCAGTGACACCGCCGTCGCGGCGGGCAGGTAACCGGCCGAGGATCCGGCGTCGGCGGACACGAGGCCTGCCTCACCGGCCTCGGCAGCGTGCCCGGCGTGCTCCGCATGGACCTGGGCGGGCTTGATGCCGGCCTTCTTCTCGGCCGCCGCCAGCTCGGCCGCCGACATCCCGCCGCCCTTCATGCCGGTGACCTGGCCGTTGCCGCCGTCGAAGACGATGTCGGAGCAGGAGTAGAAGTTCTCCTGGCTGTCCGAGCGGATCCACTGGATGAAGAGCATGTGCTTGCCGGTCTTGCCCTGGGGGAGCTGGAGGTTCCAGTAGTAGTTGCCTCCGTCCGAGCCCGCGCCACCCGCCTGCGGCGGGTTGGTCACCGTCTGGGTGAGCGTCAGGTCGTTCCATGCCAGGGGCTTGGTGGGCGACCAGCCGTCCTTGGTGATGTAGACGTTGAACTTGCCCGGGTGGGCGGCCCAGTTGCTGTACTTCACCTGCTTGGTGGTGCCCGCGGTGAGGTGCGTCGTCGGCCAGTCGCTGCGGGCCGCGTTGTACGCGGAGAAGTTGTACGGGCCGTTGTGGCCGCCGCTGCAGAGCTCGCCGTCCGGGATGTAACCCGTGGTCTTCCCACCGCCGTTGGAGTCCAGGACACCGAACCAGTTGTACAGCGGAGTGGTGCCGGTGGCCGCGACCGCGGCGGCGCAGGCCGGGTTGGACGGCATCTGGTTCCCGCTCGCGATCATGTCCTTGTAGCACAGGTAGCTGCGCGAGCCCGGATCCATGGCGACGCCGTGGGCGGACGCGGGGGAGGGTAACCCGGCCAGGGTGAGGGCCAGGAGCCCGGCCCCCATGAAGCCCAGGGTGCGGTGCGCGTGCGTCCTGGCGCCTTTCCGGATGGTGTTTCGCATGGTCATGAGGTTGGTCTCCTTCGGGGAATCTCTGTCGGGGCAGATGACCCTGGCGGCCCTCGTGTACGGGAAGTGCCGAGCGGCCGGAGCGGGGCGCACCGGGAGGGGCGGCCGGAGGGCATGCCGGAGCGACGGGCGGGACCCGTGGACCGGGCTCGCCTCGGCCTGCCCTCGTGCGGTGCGGGTGGGGGGACGGGTGGGGGCGGGGCACCTATGGGAGCGCTCCCAAAAACGTAGCGCGCACCGGGTGGTCTGTAAACGGCTTGCGCAGCCACCGGCCCGACTTCCCTCCCGTGGGCGGGACTTCCCGCTCGCGCGCGGGACTCGGGGGGCCGGGCGGCGCGCACACCGCCCGGCCGCCCCCGCCCGGGTCCCCGACTAGGCGAGCTGTTCCGGCAGCGGCGCCGCGTGGAGGACCACGAGACCCGACACCGCTCGGGTCAGGGACACGTACAGGCGGCGCAGGCCCGTGCGCTCGTCGGGCTCGCCGTCCACCACGGCGGCCGGGTCGTCCAGGACGACGTAGTCGTACTCCAGCCCCTTGGCCAGCGAGGCCGGCACCAGGGTCAGCCGGGACGCGGCGGTCGTCTCCTCGCCCGGGGAGAGGCAGGCGTGGCCCGCCGCCGCGAGCGCCGCCGACAGGGCCGGGACACGGGCGTCGGCGGCGATCAGGCCGACGGAGCCCTCCTGGCGCAGCGACTCCTCGCACGCCGCCACCACGGCCGCGTCCAGCTCCGCCGCCGCCACTTCGCGTACGGCGAGGGAGCCGGGGGCCTCACGTACCGACTCCACAGGGGCCAGCCCCGGCGCGATCGCGGGGAGCAGCCGTGAGGCGTACGCGATCACCTCGCGCGGCACACGGAAGCCCGCCGTCAGCTCCTCCACCACCGCGTCCGTCTTGCCCAGGTGGAACAGCGCCTGCTCCCAGCTCCGCGTCGACCACGGCGTTGTCCCCTGCGCCAGGTCGCCGAGCACCGTCGCCGAGCCGGTCGAGCAGCGGCGGCCCACCGCGCGGTACTGCATCGGGGACAGGTCCTGCGCCTCGTCGACGACGACGTGGCCCAGGGAGTGCGTCCGCGTCACCAGGTCGGACGCCTCGTCGATCAGGACCGCGTCCGCCGCCGTCCACCTCGCCGACTTCACACTCCGGGCGGGCCGGGTCATCAGGATCTGCTTCTGCTCGTCGGCGGTGAGGAGCCCCTCCGCGTGCGCGGCGAGGAACTCCGCGTCCGTCAGGAGCCGCAGGACCAGCTTCGCCGGGTCCACCGCCGGCCAGACCGCCTTGACGGCCGCCTTCACCGCCGGATTCCGCGCCACCGCGTTCTGCACCCGGTCGTCGGGAGCCTCGCCCGCCTCCTCCATCCGTACGAGGACGGCGTGCGCGATGCGCTGCGGCAACGCCTCGTGGGCGGCGCCGTACCGCATGTCGCGGGCCAGCAGCTCGCCGGCCATCTCCTCGACCTCGTAGGCCGGGACCCGCCAGCGGCGCGAGCCGCGCACCACCACGACCGGCTCCACCGGCGGCGTCACGTGCGAGCGGATCGCCCGCCGCAGGACCTCCGCCATCCTCGCGTCGCCCTTGACCACCGCGGCGGCGGCGTCGTCCGTGCCCCGCACCTCGCAGCGTGCCGCCACCAGGTCCTCGACGGTGGCCTGCCCCACCTCCAGCTCGCCCAGCGCGGGGAGGACCTGCTCGATGTAGTGGAGGAACGACCGGTTCGGGCCGATGACGAGGGTGCCGGTGCGGGCGAGGCGCTCGCGGTGCGCGTACAGGAGGTAGGCGACACGGTGCAGGCCGACGGCGGTCTTCCCGGTACCGGGGCCGCCCTGCACGCAGACCGTCCCGCCGAGACCGCTGCGGACGATCTCGTCCTGTTCCGGCTGGATGGTCGCCACGATGTCGCGCATCGGGCCCACACGGGGCCGCTCGATCTCCGCCTGGAGGAGCTTGCTGGTCCGCTCCGTCTCCGTCGGGTCGGTGAGGTGCTCGTCCTCGTACGCGGTGAGCTCGCCGCCGGTGTAGCCGAAGCGGCGGCGGTGGTCGACGCCCAGCGGGTTGTTCCTGGAAGCCTGGTAGAAGGGCTGGGAGACCGGCGCCCGCCAGTCGATGACCATGGGGTCGCCGTGGGCGTCGTGGACGTGGCGGCGCCCGATGTAGAAGCGCTCTCCCTCCCCTCGCCCGCCACCGCCCCCGGCCGGGGCACCGGGCGCCACCCCCCTCGACGCGTCGTCCGCCTTCCCGGCACCGACCGCGTGCACGTAGTCGAGCCGCCCGAAGAACAGCGGCGTGTGAGCGAGGTCGGCGAGTGCCTTGACGCGGTCGTCGATCTGCGACTGCAGGACCGCGGCGTTGACCCAGTTCGCTGTGACGTCGCGGATGTCGAGTGCCTGCACGTCCTCGCGCATGGCGCGCAGCGCGGCACGGGACGCGGCGAGGTGCTCCCGCTCCCTGACCAGTGGATTGCTTGACTCTTCGTGCGCGGGCACGGTGTTGCCTCCGGCTTTTCGACGCAGGACGGCGGACAGGGCTGACCGCCCGGTCCGCTCGGGGACGTTCACGCAGAGAGCGCGCACGAGGGGGCGCGTGCGGCTGTTGTCGGCCGGTTTCCGTCCGGTCGGCGGCGCTCCCCCGGCTGCCGGCCGCTCGGAGGGCTGGCCGGTACCACGGTGCGGGAGGCGGGCAGACCGGCGATTGTATCGACCGCGGCCGACGGGGGCGAACGAATTCACGGACGGGCGGAGCGTCCCTCCCGTAGGGGACGGCATGCGACCTCCGGCCTACCCGCACCCGTCCGGGCTTCGGTCCGCGGGCTGATGCCGGGGCGCGGCCCGTCGGAGCACCATGGAATGCATGAGCACCCTTTATCTGGACCCCCGCAGGACCGGGCCCGCGCACGGCGCGACCGCGGCCACCGGTCACCCACGCAGCCACCGCATAGGAGACGCGGTGCGCGCCGTCTCGGTCTTCGCGCGCACCGCCTTCGGTGTGGCCGTCCTCGGCGAGTACGCGGAGGAGGCGGGCCTCGTCCGCCGCCGCCGCTGAGCCCCGCCGGGACCGGCCCTCGTCCCCGTCAGCTCTCCGTGAGCAACTCGTCCGCGTCGACGATCCGGTAGGCGTACCCCTGCTCGGCCAGGAACCGCTGGCGGTGCGCCGCGAAGTCCTGGTCGATCGTGTCGCGCGCGACCACCGAGTAGAACCGGGCCTCATGCCCGTCCGCCTTCGGCCGGAGCACCCGCCCGAGCCGCTGCGCCTCCTCCTGCCGGGAGCCGAACGTCCCCGACACCTGGATGGCGACCGTCGCCTCCGGCAGGTCGATCGAGAAGTTCGCGACCTTCGACACGACCAGCACGCTGATCTCGCCCTGGCGGAACGCCTCGAACAGCTTCTCGCGCTGGGCGTTGCTCGTCTCCCCCTTGATCACCGGGGCGTCCAGGTGCTCACCGAGCTCGTCCAGCTGGTCGATGTACTGCCCGATGACGAGGGTCTGCTCGCCCTGGTGCTTGCGTACGAGCGCCTCGGTGACCTTCCGCTTCGTCGCGGTGGTCGCGCAGAACCGGTACTTCTCCTCGGCCTCGGCCGTCGCGTAGGCGAGGCGCTCCGAGTCCGTGAGGTTCACACGGACCTCGACGCAGTCGGCGGGCGCGATGTAGCCCTGCGCCTCGATCTCCTTCCACGGCGCGTCGAAGCGCTTGGGCCCGATGAGCGAGAAGACGTCGGACTCGCGACCGTCCTCACGCACCAGCGTCGCGGTGAGCCCCAGACGCCGGCGCGCCTGGAGGTCGGCGGTGAACTTGAAGACGGGCGCGGGCAGCAGGTGCACCTCGTCGTAGATCACGAGCCCCCAGTCACGGGAGTCGAACAGCTCCAGGTGCGGGTAGATCCCCTTACGGCGGGTGGTCAGCACCTGGTACGTGGCGATGGTGACCGGCCGGATCTCCTTGCGCGTGCCGCTGTACTCGCCGATCTCCTCCTCGGTCAGCGAGGTCCGCTTCACCAGCTCGTGCTTCCACTGCCGGGCGGAGACCGTGTTGGTGACGAGGATCAGCGTGGTCGCCTTGGCCTCCGCCATCGCACCGGCTCCGACGAGTGTCTTGCCCGCGCCGCAGGGGAGCACGACGACACCCGAGCCGCCGTGCCAGAAGCCCTCGACGGCCTGCTTCTGGTAGGGCCGCAGCGCCCAGCCGTCCTGGTCCAGCTCGATCGGGTGCGCCTCGCCGTCGACGTACCCGGCGAGGTCCTCGGCCGGCCAGCCCAGCTTCAGCAGCGTCTGCTTGATCTGCCCGCGCTCGGAGGGGTGCACGGCCACGGTGTCCGGGTCGAGGCGAGCCCCGACCAGCGGCTGGACCTTCTTCGAGCGGAGGATCTCCTCCAGCACCGGCCGGTCGTTCGACGTCAGCACCAGCCCGTGGACCGGGTGCTTGGACAGCGTCAGGCGGCCGTACCGGGCCATCGTCTCGGCGATGTCGACGAGCAGGGCGTGCGGCACGGGGTAGCGCGAGAACTCCACGAGCGCGTCGACGACCTGCTCGGCGTCGTGACCCGCGGCGCGGGCGTTCCACAGGCCGAGGGGGGTCACCCGGTAGGTGTGGATGTGCTCGGGGGCACGTTCCAGCTCGGCGAAGGGCGCGATGACACGGCGGCAGGCCTCGGCCTGGTCGTGGTCGACCTCGAGGAGCAGCGTCTTGTCGCTCTGGACGATGAGGGGTCCGGTCACGCGCGTCGGCCCTTTCCGGCGTGGGGTGGCCGCCCGGATGCGAACGGCCAAACGTCCAGTGTGCCGCATCGGGGCCGTGACCGGGCGGCTACGTCGAGGGCATGGGCCAGGACACCCGACGGGAGCCCACGGCGAGGTGCCGTGCGAGGTGGCGCACCGGGCGAAGCTCCCCGGCCGCCCGGTGCTCGCGCCGACCGGGACGCCCGGCGAAGGCCCCACCGGGTGCGGGAGCCGACGCGTACAGCGGCATCCTGCCCGCACCCGTGGGACCGGCGGAGGAGACCGGCCGGGGCGGACGGGGTGAGGGCGGGCCGTAGCGTGGAGGGATGGACGCGACGGAAGCGGCCGGCCCGGGGCCGGGAGCAGGGGATCCGGACTTCCCGGCGCACCACGCGCCGAGGTGTGCCGGGCTGGCGGACCTGGACGCGCTGGTCGCCGGGTGCCGGGCGTGTCCCCGGCTGGTGGCCTGGCGGGAGGAGGTCGCCGAGGTCAAACGGGCGGCCTTCCAGGACTGGGAGTACTGGGGGCGGCCCGTACCCGGCTTCGGACCGCCGGACGCTGCGGTGGCGGTGGTCGGGCTCGCGCCCGCCGCGCACGGGGGCAACAGGACCGGCCGGATGTTCACGGGCGACGCGACCGGCGACTTCCTCTTCGCCGCACTGCACGAGGTGGGTCTGGCGTCGCAGCCCACCTCGGCACGCCCCGGGGACGGCCTCGCCCTGCGGGGGGTACGGCTCACCTCGCCCGTGCACTGCGCGCCCCCGGCGAACAGGCCCACCCCGGGGGAACGCGACGCCTGCCGCCCCTGGCTGGCCGCCGAACTGGACCTCCTCAGCCCGGGGCTGCGCGCGGTGGTGGCCCTCGGCGGGTTCGGCTGGCAGGCCCTGCTGCCGGTGCTGGCCGAGGCGGGCTGGCGGGTGCCGCGCCCGCGCCCCGCCTTCGGCCACGGCGCGCACGTCGTGCTGCCGGCCACGGGGGACAGGCGGGAGCTGCACCTGCTGGGCAGCTACCACCCGAGCCAGCGCAACACGTTCACCGGCCGGCTGACCATGCCCATGCTGGTCGACGTACTCCGCGAGGCCGCGGCCGTCGGCGGGCTCCCGGTCCCCTGACCGCCTCCCGGGGTCAGGCCGGCTGCTCGTCGGCGAGCTCCGCCACGCCCGTGATCCGGTGCAGCGGGTACGTCCGGACCTCGTCGGCGGTGTGGTCGTACGCCGTCACGAAGCCGCCCTCCACCTTGACCGGGGCGATCACGCGCTGGCTGGCCGCGCCGTCCGCGTTGACGTAGCCGATCCACACCGCCGATCCGGTCATCGCGGCCGCCTGCACGGTGGCCAGGGTCTCGGCGGGGGCCGTGCGGGGGAGGGAACCCGCCGTGGCGGTGTCCGGAGCGTCCTTGTGCACGGCTCTGGCGGCCGTGTCACCCGCCCGGACGGCCCGGACCGCGGCGGCCAGCAGGGTGGCGTCCGGGACCGGCGGGCCCTCGGGCACGGGGACGGGCGGAGTCCGGGGCGGAGTGCGGCGGGCACCCGCACGGGTGATCAGGACGTCGCCCTCGGCGGACTCGGCGGCCGGGGCGTACCCCATCTCGCGCAGCCCTTCGAGGAGCGACCCCGGGTTCGCCTGCGCCGCCAGGACGGTCGGCGCGAGCCGGCGCAGCCGCAGGGCCGCCGAGCGCTTGTCGGCCAGGATCTCGTTGAGCACCGCCTCGTCGTCGCAGCGTACGTACGCCGACGCGGCGCCGATCCGCAGATGGCCGTGGCGGCGCGCCACGTCGTCGATGAGGTAGCTCAGGGGCTGCGGCACCGGTGTACGGCTGTGGGTGGCCAGGAAGGCGTGCAGGTCGGCCGCGGCCCGGCCGGCGTCGAGCGCGCGGCGTACCGAACCGGGCGTGAAGCGGTAGACCGTCGCGCCGCCCTTGGACTCGATGTCGGCGAGCACCGACAGCATGTCGGCGAGGGGGCGTTCCAGCGGACCGGGGGCGACCGCCGTCAGGTCGGCCTGGAGCAGCACGTGGTCCAGGGGTTCGGGGATCAGCGGCGCGAGCCGGGCGGCTGCCGCGTCCGGGCCCTCGTCGAGCAGCGCGCGGGCCTGGGAGGAGAGGGCCCCGCGACCGGTGATCCCGAGCAGCTCGGCCTCGTTGACCGTCCACAGGGCGAGCCGGGAGCGGAGGTCGGACGCCTCGCCCGGGGCTGCCGGCCCGCCCGGCCCGGGCGAGCGCAGCGGCCGTTCCCAGCGGAGCCGGTCGAGCAGGGTCCGGGGGTCGGGTGCGGTGCCCGGCGGGAGCGAGGCGAACAGGGCCAGGACCCGGCGGCGCACCTCGGGCGCGGCCGAGCGGTCCAGGTCGGGGCCGAGCGCCGACAGGGCCCTGCCCTTGGCGTCCTGACCCCCGACGAGGCCCGCGGTGCGGGTGGCGGCGAGCCAGGCGGTGGCCAGATGGGTCCAGCGGTCCTGCGCGGGGAGGTCCAGCCACTCGTCGGAGGCGGGCGTCGGGGCGTACCGCTCGTCGGTCTCGCCGTCGGACGCCAGCAGGCCCGACGCGTAGGCGAGTTCGATCCAGAAGGCGGCGACGGGCTCGGTGACGTCGAGCGAACCGGCGGCACGCTTCAGTTCGCGCACGCTCAGGCCGCCCGCGCGCAGGATGGCCGGGCCGCCGTTGTTCCAGAGCTTAAGCAGCTCCTCGACGGTGGACAGCGCGGTGAACGCCTGCCCCGCCGCCGCCCTGTCCACAGCCTGGGGATCCCGCTCGGCCGCCGCGACGAGCGCCGGCGGCACCGGCTCGGGCACCCGGTGGGCGCGGCCGGCCCGCAGATGCAGCGCCGCCTCGCGGGGAAGGACGACGGTGCGGGTCGACACGGGCAGCAACAGCCCGCGGTCGCGCAGCCATTGCACGGGCGGCGCGGGGTTCGGGGTGACCTCCCCGTAGGGCGGTCCCCAGACCAGCCGGTCGAGCACGGACAGCGCCTCGACCGGGGCGGTGTCCAGCAGTTCCGCCATCCTGGTCCGGTCCGTGAAGAGCCCGGCCAGCGCGGTGACGGCCGACACCGGGTCGTGGGTGGCCGGCAGTCCGGCCGCGGTCAGGATCTCCTGGAGCCGGCCGGGCGACATCCCGGCCGTGGCCTCCGCGACGGTCGGGCCGAGGCCCGTGGGGGAGGGGTGCTGGGGGGACGGTGCCAGCAGCTCCCGCGCGGTGCGCACGAGGTGCAGCCCGGTGTCCTCGCCCCAGACGAGAGCCTGTTCACGCAGGGTCGCGAGGGCGCCGGGCAGTGCCGCTGTGATCGCCGCGCCCGCGTCGTCGCGCCCGTCGCCGTCGCCCTGGCCGTCACCGGTGAGGAGTGCGAGCAGCGTGTCGTAGGGAGCCGGGTCCGGCGCCACGGCCAGCGCCTCGGCGGTCTGCAGGGCGAAGCGGTCGAGGTGCTCGAGGGCGCGGACGACGGAGGCGCGCGTGCCGGCCCGCGTCGCCAGCTGGGTGATGTCGTTCGGCACGGGGCTGAGCAGGTCGGGGCGGGCGCGCAGCAGCCCTGCCAGCGATTCGTCGCCCCGGGCGCGCAGGGCTTCGGCGAGCGTGCGCGGTGGTGTGGTCGTCCCCATCCGTCCCACGGTAGCCCCTGGAACGCTACCGTCGGGGCAGGGCGGGTGGAGGGAGGACCATCGCGTGGGGATCGAGAGCGACCGGCTCGTCTACGACTACCTCAGCCGGGTCGGTGACCTGGCGCAGCAGCAACAGCTGTCCTCAGGGGCGCGGATGAGACTCGTGGCGACGCTGCGGGGCGAGATCGACCGTCAGCGCACGAGCGGCGGACCGGACTCGCCCGCGGTGGTCCGGCGCATCCTCGGCAGGCTCGGCGCCCCGGGTGAACTCGTGGCCGCGGCAGCCGAGTCGGGCGACGGGACCGTGCCGTTGCCGTCGCCCCGGACGGCCGCGGCCCCACGCGCCCCGGGTCGGCGAGTGGTGCCACGGGCGCGGCGGAACCCGCTCCGGAAAGACGCGTCGGGCAAGGGCGCGTCGCCCGAGGCGGAGGAGCCCGGGTACGAGGAGTCCGGGACACCGGTGCCGGAGGCAGCGGGGCAGGGGGATCCGGTCCCGGACTGGCCGTCGGCGTCCGCTCCGCACATGGCGGGTCTCGACCAGGCCCCGTCCGGGAGCGAACCCGAGTGGTGGCGGATCGAGCCGGGGCCCTTCGGCGAAGGCGGGTCGGGTGGTCCGGGCACACCGGGCGCGATGGGGCCGGGGACGTCCGTGCCCGGATTCGTCGGCGGGCTGACGAGCCCGGAGCTCTTCGGCATGCCGAGCGCGCCGAGGGCCCCGGCGCCCGGAGCGCCGGGGGGCGCCCCCGGTCCGCACGCGCCGGCGGGCCCGGAGGCCGGACCGGCGGCGGACGCGAAGGAGGCGGCGCCTGCTCCGGTGCCCCGGCCCAGGAGGGGGCTGCGGCTGCGCCGCCCCGCCCGGCCCGTCGCGGACGACGGGGCGGCCGTGCGGCCCCGCCTGTCGAACCCGTTGCTGCTGCTCGCCGCCGCGCTGCTCGTGGCGGGTGCCGTGACCGGGCACTGGCTGGCCCTCGCGGGCGGCTGGCTGCTGGCGTACAGCTCGCGCAGGTTCTCGCGCGCGGAGGCGAAGTGGGTCGCGATGGGGCTGCCCGGCGCGGTCGTCGCCGGGGCCTTCCTGTGGCTGTGGGGGCGCGTGGAGGGTCGCTGGGGCGAACCTCTGGCGAGCGGCGCGATGGGGGACGCGATGACGGACCTCTGGCCCGTGGTGGTGCGGGTGGCGGCGGTGACGTCGGCGCTCCATCTGGTGTGGCGGGCCCGGCGGCTGACGGGATGAGAGGCGGTGGGCACACGTCCGACGCGCGAGTGTACGTTCGTACACCTTCTGGGTGTACGATCGTACGCATGCCGACGGACTACTTTGCCGACGATCCGCGTACCAACCTCGAGCGCATGCTGGCGGGTGACCTCTACATCGCGGACGATCCGGAGATCGCGCGGCGCCAGCAGCACGCGATGCGCCTCACGGCCCGCTACCAGGCCGCCTACACCGAGGGCGCCGCCGCTGCCGGGACCGTCCTGGCCGAGCTGCTGCACTCGCTGGGCGAGGGCGTCGACCTGCGCCCGCCGCTCTACGTCGACTACGGCAGCAACATCTCCATCGGCGCCCGCACGTTCGTCAACTACCACCTGACCGCACTGGACGTCGCGCGCATCACCATCGGTGAGGACTGCCAGATCGGCCCCAACGTCCAGCTCCTCACCCCCACCCACCCGGTGGAGCCGGGGCCGCGCCGGGACAAGCTGGAGGCCGCGCTCCCCATCACCATCGGTGACAACGTCTGGCTCGGTGGCGGAGTCATCGTGTGCCCCGGGGTGACCATCGGTGACGACTCCGTGATCGGCGCCGGAGCCGTCGTCACGAAGGACATCCCCGCCGGCGTCGTCGCCGTGGGCAGCCCCGCCCGCGTCGTCCGCAGCGTCTGACCCGCCCGACCGATGGCCACCGGACGCACGGATCCCCAGCGGCGCGAGCGCATCCTCGCCGCGACGCTCGACCACATCGCCGAGGAAGGGGTCGTCGGCGTCTCCCACCGCAAGATCGCCGGCCGCGCCGACGTGCCCCTGGGGTCGATGACGTACCACTTCAGCGGCATCGACGACCTGCTGCGCGAGGCCTTCACCCGCTTCGCGGACCACATCGTGGCCGTCTTCGAGCTGTACCTGGGACGGGCCGGCACCCCCGAGCAGGCCCGTGAGGCCGTCACCGACCTCATCCACGTGCTCTCGGAGGGGCCCCGCCGGGATCTCGTACTCACCCAGGAGCTCTACACGCTGGCCGCCCGCCGCGACGAGTACCGCGAGCTCACCCACGCGTGGATGAACCGCAGCCGCCGCCTCCTGGAGCAGCACTTCGACCCGGACACCGCCCGTCAGCTGGACGCCCTGATCGAAGGGCTGTCGCTGCACCGCTCCCTCGACACGGAACCGCAGAGCCGCGAGCTGACACGGCTGGCCGTCCTGCGGATGACGTCCGGCTCCTAGGACTCCGCCGGCCGGAGGCCGACCGGCGGGGCCCGGGCGCCGGTGTCGTACACCCCCGGACCGCCTGTGGGGCGCGGACCTGACACCGCGCCCCACAGGCTTCAGCACCTCGCCGGCAGCCGGGGAGAGTGAACGGCGGCAAAGGCGACAGAAGGTGTCCGGTTTCCGGGGAAGCATGCTGTCTCCGCCGTCCGCACGGGCGTCGGCACGGCGTGGGACCACGGAGGACGGGCATGTCAGGGGAACTGGACGGCAAGGTCGCTCTCGTCGCGGGGGCGACGCGGGGAGCCGGCAGAGGGATCGCGGTCGAGCTCGGCGCGGCCGGGGCCACCGTGTACGTCACGGGACGCAGTACCCGGGCGCGGCGATCGGAGTACGACCGTCCCGAGACCATCGAGGACACCGCGGACCTGGTGACCGCGGCGGGAGGCCACGGCATCGCGGTGCCCACCGACCACCTGGTTCCCGCGCAGGTCGGCGCACTCGTGGAGCGCATCGCGGCCGAACAGGGGCGGCTGGACGTCCTGGTCAACGACATCTGGGGCGGTGAGCACCTCTTCGACTGGGAGGCCCCCGTGTGGGAGCACGACCTGGAGAAGGGACTGCGGCTGCTGCGGCTCGCCGTGGAGACCCACGCCATCACCAGCCATCACGCTCTCCCCCTCCTGCTGCGCGGCGAGGGCGGGCTGGTGGTCGAGGTGACCGACGGCACCGCGGAGTACAACCGGGACACCTACCGGGTCTCGTTCTTCTACGACCTCGCCAAGTCGTCGGTCCTGCGCATGGCCTTCGCGCTGGGCCATGAGCTGGGGCCCAGAGGCGCCACGGCGGTGGCGCTGACGCCCGGGTGGATGCGCTCGGAGATCATGCTCGAACACTTCGGCGTGACCGAGGAGACCTGGCGTGACGCGATCGAGCGCGTGCCGCACTTCTGCATCTCCGAGACGCCCTCCTACACCGGGCGGGCTGTCGTCGCGCTGGCCGCCGACCCGGGGGTGAGCCGGTGGAACGGCAGGTCGCTGTCCAGCGGGGGGCTCGCCCGGGAGTACGGGTTCACCGACACCGACGGCAGCCGGCCGGACGCCTGGCGGTACATCGTCGAGGTCCAGGACGCCGGCGGGCCCGCCGACGCGACCGGCTACCGCTGATCCGGCCGGCCGGCCTGCCGGTCCGGGCCGGCAGGCGCCGACCCGGTCCCGGCCCGCCCCGGCCCGCCGCTACTTCGTGAGGTCCGCCCTGAGCTCGTCCAGGATCTTCCCCGCGGCCGTGTAGCCGATGCCCTGGATCCACAGCTCGTCCTCGACCGGGAACACCTTGCCCGCCTTCACGGCGGCCATGTTCTTCCACAGACCGCTGCCCACGGTCCGGGTCTCCCCGGACTTCTGCGCGTCCCCGTACGTCGAGTGGAACACGACGTCCGCGTCCGCCTGGTCGATCTTCTCCGGGCTGACGTCGTACGAGAAGCCGTCCTTGGCCTTGTCCACGATCGCGGGCCTGCCGAGGCCGACGTCGGCGAGGATCGTCGCGATGTAGTTCCGCCGGCCGTAGACACGGATGTCCGCGCCCTCCACGAACCGCACCATGTTGACCTCGGTGGCCGCCGCCTTCTCCTTGCCGCCGAGCGCCTCGGTGACCTCGGCGACGTGCGCGTCGTAGGCGGCGATGACCTTCTCAGCCGCCGGGACCCTGCCGAGCGCGTCGGCATGGACCCGGAAGTTCTCCTTCCAGGGGTAGCCCGTGTTCTCCGTCATCACGGTCGGCGCGATCTCCGTGAGCTCGTCGTACGCGTCGCCGTGGCGGATCTTGCTGGTGAGGATCAGGTCGGGCCTGAGTGCCGCCACCGCCTCCAGATTGGGCGTCATCATCTCGCCGACGTCCTTGATGCCCGCCACCTCGTCCTGCGGCAGGTAGCTCAGGTAGCCCGACTCCGTGCCGGTGTGCGTGGCACCGACGGGCTTCACCCCGAGGGTGAGTGCGGAGTCCAGCTCGGCGGTGTCCAGCACGACGACCCGCTTCGGTGCCACCGGGACCTCGACGTCGCCCATGGCCGTGCTCACCACGTGGGTCCTGCCTCCGGAGGGCGCGGAGCCGTCGCTGCCGGAGCCGGACGAGCCGCAGGAGGCGAGGGTCAGCGCGGCGGTCACGGCCAGTGAGCCGGCGACGAGCGGCCGGGAGGAGGAGCGCATGTCAGAGAGCCTTTCCGGAGGAGGACGGGGCGGGGGACCAGGGCGCGCCGGGCACGACGAGCGGCGAGCCCGTGACCGGGTCCGGGACGATGACGGCTTCCAGGCCGAAGACCTCGCGTACGAGTCCGGCCGTGACGACGTCCTCCGGCCGGCCCTCGGCCACGATGCGGCCCGCCTTCATGGCGACGAGGTGGTCGGCGTACCGGGCCGCCTGGTTGAGGTCGTGCAGGACGGTGACCACGGTCCGTCCCCGGGTGCCGTCCGCCGCCGGAGCGGCGAGCCGGCGCACCAGGTCCAGGACCTCGACCTGGTGCGCGATGTCGAGGTACGTCGTCGGCTCGTCGAGCAGCAGCAGATCCGTGTCCTGGGCCAGCGCCATCGCGATCCACACCCGCTGGCGCTGGCCCCCGGACAGCTCGTCCACCGGCCGGTCGCCGAGCGCGGTGACGTCCGTGCGCTCCATGGCCTCCGTCACCGCCCGCTCGTCCGCGTCCGACCACTGCTGCCACCAGCGCTGGTGCGGCTGGCGGCCCCGGGCGACCAGATCGGAGACGGTGATCGCCTCGGGCGCCACGGGGGTCTGCGGAAGGAGCCCGACCGACCGGGCGATCGTGCGCGTGGGTATGCGGGACAGTTCCGTGCCGTCCAGGAGCACCGAACCGCCGGCGGGCTTCAGCAGCCGGCCGAGCGCGCGCAGGGTCGTCGACTTGCCGCAGGCGTTGGGACCGACGATGACCGTCACGCGCCCGTCGGGCACGGCCAGGTCCAGCTCGTGCACGACCGTGCGGTCCTCGTAGGCGAGGGTCAGGGCGCGCGCCGCGAGCCTGGACGTGCCCGTGTCCGGGGAATGGACCGTCGTCATGCGTTGCCTCCCGAGCGGCCACCGTGGCCACGGATGATCAGCCAGATCAGATACGGGGCGCCGACCGCCGCCGTCAGGACGCCCACCGGCAGCTCGGTGGGGGAGAAGAGCCTGCGGGCCAGCAGATCCGCGAGGACGACGATCACGGCGCCGGACAGCGCCGAGCACAGCAGCGGGATCTGCGCGGTACGCGTCATCCGGCGGGCGACCTGCGGGGCGAGCAGCGCCACGAAGTCGACCGGCCCGGCCGTCCCCGTCGCGACGGATGCCAGGATCACCCCGAGGGCGACGAGCCCCAGCCGCACCCGCCCGAGGCGCACGCCCAGCGCCGTAGCGGTGTCGTCGTCCATCGTGACGGTGCGCTGCGCCCGCGCCGCCCACAGCACGGCGGGCAGCAGCACCAGGAGCGCCCAGCCGATCGGTGCGGCCTCGTCCCAGCCCCGGCCGTTGAGTGAGCCCGTCATCCAGATCTGCGCCTGCTGGGCGACCAGGTAGTCGCCCTTCGTGAGGAACAGGGTCGTCACCGAGCGCAGGGCGATGGCGAACCCGATCCCGATGAGGACGAAGCGCGTCGCGTGGAGCCCGCCGCGCCACGCGACGACGTAGACCAGCGCCGCCGCCGCGGTGCCGCCGACGACGGAGAGGTAGGGCAGGACGGTGTACGAGGTGAGGCCGAAGGTCATCGCGCCGACCGTGAGCGCGCTCGCGCCCTGGCTGATCCCGATGATGTCGGGGCTGGCCAGCGGGTTGCGCGCGACGGTCTGGATCAGCGCCCCGGCGATGCCGAACGCCGCGCCGACCAGCAGCCCGACCACCATGCGGGGCAGCCGCAGCGTGCCCACGACCAGCTCGTCGGGGGACGGCTGCCCGAGGACGACCTTCACGGCCTCCGCGGGCGCCACGAAGCTCTCGCCGACGCAGAGGTAGGCGACGCAGACCGCCGCCAGCAGGACGGCGAGGGCCACCGCGACGAGTCCCGCACGCCGGTGCAGCAGGAACCGGGCCCACCCGCCGACCCGTACGACCCGGTAGCCGGCGGGCCGGACCGGGCTCCGCGCGGGCACCGCCGTGTCCGCGCTCATGCGGGGACCGCCTTCCTGCGTACGAGGGTGACCAGGAACGGCACTCCGATCAGCGCCGTCATCACACCCGCCGGGACCTCGCCGGGCGGGAACAGGACCCGGCCGACGACGTCGGGGACGAGGAGCATCACGGGTCCGAGGAGGGCCGCCATCGGAAGCACCCACCGGTGGTCGCTGCCCACGATCGCGCGGGCGATGTGCGGGACCGCGAGGCCGACGAAGGCGATGGGCCCGGCCGCCGCGACGCCGGCGCCGGTCAGCACGGTGGCCCCGATGCCTCCGACGACGCGGACGGCCGCCACGTTCTGCCCCAGGCCCTTGGCGACGTCCTCGCCCAGCGCCAGCGCGTCGAGCCCGCGGGCGACGGCGATCACGAGGACGGCACCGATCAGCAGGAACGGCCAGATCTGCTGGGCGACCTGGGTCTCACGGCCGGCGATCGAGCCCACCTGCCAGAAGCGGAACTCGTCGAGCGCCGACGCCTTCGTGGTGAGCACGGCCATGGTCACCGAGACCAGCAGGGCGTTGACGGCTGCCCCGCCCAGCGCGAGCTTCACCGGCGTCGCGCCGCCACGGCCCCGGGAGGCGATGGCGTACACGGCGACGGACGCGACGGCGGCACCCGCGAAGGCGAACCAGACATAACCGGTGAGGGTGTGGATCCCGGCGTACGCGATGGCGAGGACGACGGCCACCGAGGCGCCCTGGCTGATGCCGAGGATGCCCGGGTCCGCGATGGGATTGCGGGTGATGCCCTGGAGCACCGTGCCCGCGAGGGCGAGCGCCGCGCCGACCATCAGCCCGATCACGGTGCGCGGCACCCGCATCTGCCGGATCACTTCGGCGGCGTCCGAGTGCCCGCCGTGCAGCAGGGCGTCCAGGACCGCCGACGGCGCGATGGTCCTGGCGCCCACGGCGAGGCTGAGCAGGACGGAGAGCAGCAGGGCGACGACGGCGGCGGCGGTCGCGAGCGCGCGTCTGGACAGGCGTGGAGCGGCGGCTGCCATCGGAACCAATCGGGGTGAGCGAGAGCCGGGGAACTGCGCGGATCAGGGCATTGCGAGGTAAGGCTCGGCTAAGTCTATGTGTGGCCCATGAGCCCGGGCAGGGGGCCCATGGGCCCCGTCACCGGGCCCTCGCCCTGCGCAGGGCGACCTCCTCGGCGGTGACGGGGGCCTGGATCCTGTGGACGTCCCCCACGCGCAGGCCGTCCGGTCCGGGACACCGGCACAATGGACCTCATGCCTTCACCCAGCCTGACGGTCGGCTTCGACCTCGACATGACGCTCATCGACTCCCGCCCGGGCATCAAGGTCGCCTACGAGGTACTGGCCGCCGAGACGGGTGTGCACATCGACACCGACCTGGTCGTCAGCCGGCTCGGCCCGCCGCTCCAGGACGAGATGGCCAACTGGTTCCCGGCCGACGCGGTCGAAGCGGCCTGCGACCGCTACCGCGCGCTCTACCCGGACACCGCGATCGAGCCCACGACCGCGCTCCCCGGCGCCCGCGAGTCCGTCGAGGCCGTCCAGGCGCTCGGCGGGCGGGCCATGGTCGTCACCGCCAAGTACGAGCCGAACGCCAAGCTCCACCTCGCGCACCTCGGCATCGGGGCGGACGTGCTGATCGGCGGCCTCTGGGCCGAGGGCAAGGCGGAGGCGCTCCTGGAGCACGGCGCACGGATCTACGTCGGCGACCACACCGGTGACGTCCGGGGCGCCCGCGCGGCGAACGCCCTGTCCGTCGGTGTCACCACCGGCCCCTGCGGCGAGGAGGAGCTCCGCGCGGCCGGAGCCGACGTGATCCTGCCCGACCTCACCGCTTTCCCCGCCTGGCTGCGGGCTTACGCGGGCGCGTGACGCGCGGGGCCGGTGAAGCGCGCCGGCCTTCGGGCGGTCACCTCGTGGCGGCCCGCTTCGGGGAGCTCTTCCACACCGACCGCACCACCCCGGCGGCCGCGATCAGGAAGCCCAGCCCCATCAGCATGCACACCGCGTAGGCGACGGACGGGAACGGGTCGGTGCCCAGGAACAGCGGGGCCACAGTGACCATGGTGGCCAGTGCGCCGATGAAGAAGACGATCGCGCCGACCTGTACGAGCCGGTCGCCTGCGCCGGAAGGAGTAGTACTCACCCCGTCAGGGTAGTTCCCAGCTCAGCGGAGCCGTTCGGCGACGTCTTGTGTCCGGCCCCAGGCGCACTAGCCTGGGGCATGGCGGGTCCCGGCCCGCTCCCCTGCTATCCGGAGCCGTGTCGCGGCTCTCCCGCGCATCGACGAGTACGAGGACGAGGACAGACGTGCCCACGGGTAAGGTCAAATGGTTCAATTCGGAAAAGGGCTTCGGCTTTCTCTCCCGCGACGACGGCGCCGACGTCTTCGTCCACTCCTCAGTGCTCCCGGCCGGCGTCGAGGCGCTCAAGCCCGGTCAGCGGGTCGAGTTCGGTGTGGTCGCGGGCCAGCGCGGTGACCAGGCCCTCTCCGTCGTCATTCTCGACCCCACGCCGTCCGTCGCCGCCGCCCAGCGGCGCAAGCCGGACGAGCTGGCCTCCATCGTGCAGGACCTGACGACGGTGCTGGAGAACATCACGCCGATGCTGGAGCGGGGCCGCTATCCCGACAAGGCGGCGGGCGCGAAGATCGCCGGCCTGCTCAGGGCGGTCGCCGACCAGCTCGACGTCTGAGCCGAGCCGCTCGGGCCCGCCCTCGCGGGGCGGGCCCGCACGGTCAGCGCCCGGTGACGGAGAACGCGTCCGGGGCCAGCGCCGGTACGAGGCCCTCGGCCGCCGCCCGGGTCAGCAGACCGCGGACCGCCGCGTAGCCGCTCTCGCCGAGGTCGGCGGTGAACTCGTTGACGTACAGCCCGATGTGCTGGTCGGCCACGGCCGGGTCCATCTCCTGGGCGTGCTCCATGACGTACGGACGCGAACGCTCCGGGTCGTCCCAGGCCATCCGCACCGACGTACGGATCGACTCCGCCAGCCGGTTCAGGGTCTCCTCGCCCAGCGAACGCCTGGCGATGATCGCGCCGAGCGGGATCGGCAGGCCGGTCGTCGCCTCCCAGTGCTCGCCCATGTCGGCGAGGCTGTGCAGGCCGTAGTCGCGATAGGTGAAACGGGCCTCATGGATGACGAGCCCGGCGTCCACCCGGCCGTCACGTACCGCGGGCATGATCTCGTCGAACGGCATGACGACGATCTCGCCCACGCCGCCGGGCACGGCCTCGGCCGCCCACAGCCGGAACAGCAGATAGGCGGTGGAGCGCTCGCTCGGAACGGCGACGGTCCTGCCCGTCAGGTCCGTGCCCGCCTCCTTCGTGAGGACGAGCGGCCCGCAGCCCCGCCCGAGGGCGCCGCCGCACGGCAGGAGGGCGTACTCGTCGAGCACCCACGGCAGGACGGCGTACGACACCTTCAGCACGTCGAACTCGCCGCGCTCGGCCATGCCGTTGGTGAGGTCGATGTCGGCGAAGGTGACGTCGAGGGCGGGCGCGCCGGGGACCCTTCCGTGCGCCCAGGCGTCGAAGACGAAGGTGTCGTTCGGGCACGGCGAGAAGGCGATCCGCAGCGCGGGGAGCGGTGCGCCGGAGGAGCGGGTCGCGGTGTCAGTCACGGTGCCGGTCGATTCGGTCATGCTGGGTCCAACTTTCCACTACGGGTGCGGTCTTCCCGAACGCCTCGGTGAGTGCCGCCAGTGCGTCGCCGATGCGCCAGGCCTCGCGGTCGCGCGGCCCCACGGTGTTCGAGACGGCCCGGAGCTCCAGCGCCGGCACCCCGAAGCGGGCGGCGGCCTCGGCGACGCCGAAGCCCTCCATGGCCTCGGCGACGGCTCCCGGATGCGCGGCCAGCAGCTCGGCCGTGCGGGCCGCGCTGCCGGTGACGGTGGAGACCGTCAGGACGGCGCCCCGGACGGCGCCGGTGGCCTCCGCGACGTCCCGTACGAGGTCTTCGGGGGGCAGGAAGGTGTCCCTGCCGAAGCCGAGACCGGTGACCGGCACGAAGCCGTCAGGGGTCTCGGCGCCCAGGTCCGCGGCGACGACGGCGTTCGCCACGACGAGGGAGCCGACGGGTGCGGCGGGTGCGAAGCCGCCGCCGATGCCGGCCGAGACGACCGCCGCGTACGGCGTCGGCGCGGCGGCGAGGGCGAAGGCGGTGGCGGCCGCCGCGGCGGCCGGCCCCGCGCCGCCCGCGAGGACGTCGAACGGGCCGGCCCGGTGCAGCTCGGCGCCGGGCACCTCGTGAATCCGTGGCGCACCCCCGAACGCACGCGTGACCGCGTCCCGTTCGGCCGGGACGGCGGTCACGACAAGCACCCGCACGGCGGTGGTCCTCGGGTTCAGGGGGTCAGGACGTCTTCGTGAGCCGGAAGTGCCAGATGCCCGTGAGCTTCTGGCCCTTGGTCTCGACGATGCTGATCTGCGTCTTGTCCGCCGTGGTCTCGCCCGTCTGGCTGGCGAAGAAGGCGCTGCCGGGGATCGACCGGTAGGTCCTCTTGTACGGCTCCTGCTCGGCCTGCTGGCCGTTGATGAAGAGGGTCCAGCCGTTGTCCGCGACCTCGGGGTCGACGCCGAAGCGGACCTTGTCGTCCATCGCGACCTTGACGGACTTCTCCGCCTTCTTGTTCAGGCAGCCCTGGATCTCGGACTCCTTGAGGGCCTTGCCGTCGTTGTAGCAGGAGGCCTCGGTGCTCACCGAGTCCCCGCCGACCGTCACGGTGGCGAGCGGCGTCGGCTTGTCGCAGGCGGACAGGACAAGGAGTCCCGCGGACACGGCACCAAGAGCGACGCCGATTCGACGGCCCTTACCGGAGAAGAACGCAACGGTCATGCGCCGAAGGTTATCGGTCGGCACCGCTCACGCCACGCGGGGGTGCGGTGAGCCGCGCCGGGCGGCCCCCAGGAGGCCCCGTACGGATGCGGTGGCACCGAGGGCGAGGAGCCCGGCGGCGACCGACATGCCGAGTACTCCGTTGAGCGGGAGCGCGATACCGATCGCCCCGCCGACGACCCAGGACATCTGGAGCAGCGTCTCCGACCGGGCGAACGCCGACGTACGCACCTCCTCCGGCACGTCGCGCTGGATCATCGCGTCCAGCGACAGCTTCGACAGGGCCTGGGTGAAACCGGCGACGGCGGCGAGGGCGGCGACCATCACCGTGCTGAAGAACACCGCGGTGAGCACGGCGACCCCCAGGGCGAGCCCCAGCACCGTCGCGACGATCATCTCGGGGCCGCGTGCCCTGAGCCACGAGCCCACCGCAGTGCCGCAGGCGTTGCCGGTGCCGGCCGCGACGCCGACGATGCCGAGGGAGACGGCCGCGCTCTGCCCCGCCAGGGGGTGCTCGCGCAGCAGGAACGCCAGGAAGAAGATGAGGAAGCCGGAGAGCGCGCGGTGCGACGCGTTCGCCTGGAGGCCGTGCAGCACCGACGGCCCGACGGACCGCAGGCCCGGTGGTTTCTCCCGCCCCTTCCTCCCCCCGATCCTCGTGCTGCCGCTCCTGCCGTCCCGGGTCCTCCCACGGGGGACGACCGGCCGGGCCGGCTCCTCGTGCGGGACGGCGAGGCGGGCCTTGCGCTCGCCCTTCGCGGAGTCGACCTTGTGGGGCAGCGTGAAGGCGAGGACGGTCCCGCCGAGGAAGATCGTGCAGGCGCCGTACAGCGGCCAGGGGGACCCGATGCTCTGGAGCCCCGCGCCGATGGGCGCCGCGATCCCCGTCGCCAGCAGACCGGCCAGGGTGACCCGTGAATTGGCCTTGACCAGGGAGAAGCGGGGTGGCAGCAGGCGGGGCACGACGGCGCTGCGCACGACTCCGTACGCCTTGGAGCAGACCAGGACGCCCAGAGCCGCCGGATAGAGCTCAAGACCGCCCGTGGCCACCGCGCCCGACATCGTGATCGCGAGCACCGCCCGGGCGAACATCGCACCGGCCATGGCGGCGCGGCGGCCGTGCGGCAGACGGTCCAGGAGGGGCCCGACCACCGGGGCGAGCAGGGTGAAGGGGGCCATCGTCACGGCGAGGTAGAGGGCGACGCGCCCACGGGCCTCGTCCGTCGGTACGGAGAAGAACACCGTCGAGGCGAGCGCCACCGTGATCATGACGTCGCCGGCGCCGTTGACCGCGTGCAGCTCGATCAGCTTGCCGAGGCCCGACTCACCCGCCCCGTGGGCGTGGGTCGCCTTCCTGATCCCCCGCGCGGTGCCCGTGAACGGGGCGCGCAGGGCACGGCCCATCGCCCGTCCCGCCCTGCGGAGCGGACCGGACCCGTCGGACGACCTGGCGGCAGCCACGTGGTCATAGTGCCCCACCCCCCGCCGTCACGAACCCATGATCGGGCCGGGGCGTGGCGGCGTCCGCTCCGTCGGGTGAGTCGCCCCGGGGGGGCGGACCGGCCGGAGAACGGCCGGGATCCGCCGGTGGTCCCGGGCGTATCCGCCTCCGTCCGGTGGCGGTCCGGACAACGATCCGCACGGGTTACGTGCCTGTTTGGGACGGGCAGGTGGGCGCGGGGCGGCGGAGAGGGTAGCGTGCACTCACGCGCCACCGGCGGTTGTTCTTGGCCGCGCGCCTCTCCGCGATCCCGCAGAATGGGTCACAGAAGGCGCGCCCGAGGCAGGCACAACGGGTGTGGACGTCGACGCGGCCCCCAGGTCCGCTCCGCCCACAACTGTCATGGCCGAAATCGGACATCGATGGAGCTGCTGGCGCGCTCGTGAGACGGCGTATGGAGAGAAGCGAGACCTGTGAGTGCTGCGACGACGCGAAGCCGTACGGCCCGTACCCCCGCCCCTGACCGCCTGTGCGCCGAGGCGGTAGACCTCGCACGCGCGGCGGCGGAGGAAGCCGCCGCGCCCGGAGTGGTGGGTGAGCACGTGGCGCTGGTCTCCGAGGGGGACCGGGTCGTCACGCACTACTTCGAGGCCAAGGAACCCGGCTACCGGGGCTGGCGCTGGGCGGTGACGGTCGCCAGGGCATCCCGCGCCAAGAACGTCACCCTTGACGAAACGGTGCTGCTGCCCGGCTCCGACGCCCTCCTCGCCCCCGAGTGGGTGCCCTGGAGCGAACGCCTGCGGCCCGGCGACATGGGGCCCGGCGACCTCCTGCCCACCGAGGCGGAGGACCCGCGCCTGGAGCCCGGCTGGACGGGTGAGGACGAGCCCCTGCCCAACTCCGCCGTCTCCGAGGTGTCCCAGGAGCTGGCCGCCCTCGCCGACGTGGAGGACGCGGAGCTGACGACGCTCCCCGTCACGAGCCGAGGCTCGATCGCCGCTGTCGCGGACGAGCTCGGTACGCGGCGTGCGCGGGTGCTGTCCCGGTACGGCCTGCGGCTGGCGGCGGACCGGTGGGACGAGGAGTTCGGCGCGAAGACGCCCATGGCGCAGGCCGCGCCGGCGTCGTGCGTCAGCTGTGCCTTCCTGGTGCCGATGGCGGGTTCGCTGAAGCAGGCCTTCGGGGTCTGCGCGAACGAGTTCGCTCCGGCCGACGGCCGGGTGGTCTCCCTGTCGTACGGCTGCGGGGGGCACTCCGAGGCGGCGGTCATGCCCAAGCCGCCCAAGCCGACCCCGCACGCCCTGGACACCCTGCAGGTGGACGACTACCCGCTGCGCCCGGCCGGCGCGTCCGGTTCCGTCCCGGACCAGCCGGACGGCGCCACGGAGGATCTGGGCCACTCCTGACCCCCCTGCCCACCGGGGGGCCGGAGTCCGCGGGGCCCGGTCGTCGTACCGCCCGGGGGGTCCCGGTGACGGCTCTGTCCGGAACCTCTCGGTGGGCGGGCCGGTGTCCGTCCGGGCGATCCGGCCGGTCCGGCGTACCGGCACGCGGTCCGGGCCCGGGGGCGGGGCCGTCGCGACGTTTGCCGGTCGCGGTACCTTCGGGCGCACACTGGGCGTCACGGGTCACCGGAAGAGCGGAGTACGAGCGTGGGCATGAATGCGACCGAGGGGGCCGATCCGTTCGGGACGGCGCGACTGCGGCGCGGCGTGCTCGACGCGTGGGGCGCGGGCCCGGCCCGCTTCCGGGAGGACGCCAACGCCGAGGAGGACCTCGCCCTCGGCGGCTACCGCGACCGCCTGGTCGTCGAGCTGGCCCAGAACGCCGCGGACGCCGCCGCCCGCGCCGGTGTGCCCGGACGGCTCCGCCTCACCCTGCACCCGGCGGGCGCCGACGGTCCCGCCGTCCTCGCCGCGGCCAACACCGGCGCGCCCCTTGACGCGACCGGCGTCGAGTCGCTGAGCACGCTGCGGGCGTCCGCCAAGCGTGAGGGGCACGAGTCGGCCGTCGGCCGCTTCGGTGTCGGCTTCGCCGCGGTGCTGGCCGTCAGCGACGAGCCCGCCGTGATCGGGCGCCACGGCGGCGTCCGCTGGTCCCTCGCCGAGGCACGCGACCTCGCGCGGCAGGCCGCCGTCGGCAGCCCCGGACTGGGCGACGAGCTGCGCCGCCGCGACGGGCACGTGCCGCTGCTCCGCCTCCCGCTGCCCGCCGAGGGCACCGCGCCCGACGGTTACGACACCGTCGTGGTCCTGCCGCTCCGCGACGGTGTCGCCGAGGACCTCGTGGGCAGGCTGCTCGACGGTGTGGACGACGCCCTGCTCCTCACGCTGCCCGGCCTCGACGAGGTCGTCATCGAAAGCGCCGACGGTGTACGGACGTTGCGCCGCTCGCAGCACGGTCCGTACACGCACGTCGACGACTCCGCGCACGGCCTGCACCGCTGGCGCACGGTCGGGGGCGGCGGCGCCGTGGAACCCGCGCTGCTCGCCGGCCGGCCCGTCGAGGAGCGGCTGCGTCCGCACTGGTCGGTGACGTGGGCCGTGCCCGTCGACGAGGACGGCGCGCCCCAGCACCCCCGCACGGCACCGGTCGTGCACGCGCCGACCCCCACCGACGAGCCCCTGGGCATCCCCGCGCTGCTGATCGCCTCGCTGCCGCTCGACACCACCCGCCGGCACCCCGCGCCCGGACCGCTGACCGACTTCCTGGTCCAGCGTGCGGCCGACGCCTACGCCGAGCTGCTCGCCGGGTGGGAGCCCGTGTCGGTCGCCACCATCGCGCTGGTGCCGGGGATGCTCGGCAAGGGGCAGCTCGACGGCGCCCTGCGCGCCGCGATCCTGGAGCGGCTGCCCCGGGTCGCGTTCCTGGAGCCCGCCGCGCCCCGCGACCCCGCCGAGGCGGCGGCCCAGTGGGACGACTGGGACGGTGCCGGGGCCCCGCCCACCGGGACGGCCGCGCTGCGGCCCGTCGAGGCCGAGGTCGTCGAAGGGGTGGGCGCAGGGACCGTACGGGTCCTCGCGGAGGTGCTCCCGTGCCTGCTGCCCGCCGGGCTGGAGCGCCGCACCGAGCTGCGCACGCTGGGCGTCGCCCGGGTACCGCTGACCGAGGCCATCGACCGGCTGGCCGGTCTTGAGCGTGACCCGGACTGGTGGCGGCGGCTGTACGACAGCCTGGCCGGGGTCGACCCGGACCGGCTCTCCGGACTGCCCGTGCCCCTCGCGGGCTCGGGGGACGCGCCGCCCCGCACCACGATCGGCCCCCGCCAGGTCCTCCTTCCGCTGCCCGACGCGCTGACCTCGCCCGTCCTCGCCGGGCTGGCCCGGCTGGGGCTGAAGGTGGCCCACCCGGACGCCGCCCACCCCCTGCTGGAGAAGCTGGGCGCCCTGCCCGCCACTCCCCGCGCCGTCCTGCGGACCCCGCAGGTCAGAGCCGCCGTCGCCGGGTCACTGGACGCGGGCGAGGTGTGGGACGAGGACGCCCTGGACGTGGACGAGCTCGCCGACACCGTCCTCACGCTCGTGCGCGACGCGGACCTCGCACCCGGTGACGAGCCCTGGCTGGGCGCGCTCGCCCTGCCCGACGAGGACGGCGAACCGGCGCCCGCCGGTGAACTCGTGCTGCCGGGCAGCCCGTTCGCCCAGGTGATGCGTGAGGGTGAACTCGCCCTGTGCGACGCGGAGCTGGCCGAGCGCTGGGGCGAACAGCCCCTGACCGCCTGCGGGGTGCTGGCCACCTTCGCTCTCGTACGGGCCACCGACGTCGTCCTGGACCCCGACGAACTGGAGCCCCGTGACAGCGACTTCGCCGAGCCGGACGACGCAGGACTGCTCGACGCCGTCGACGTGTGGTGCGAGGACGTCCTGGACCAGCTCCCGGACACCCCGGTGCCGCCGGTCGTCACCGAGCTCGTCGCCGTACGGGACCTGGACCTCGTCGACGACGACGCCTGGCCGCAGGCGCTGGCGATGCTCGCCCGGCCGCCATTGCGTGACGCGCTGACCCAGCCGGTACGGGTGCTGCTCCCGGACGGTACGACGCAGTCGGTGCGGCCCTACACCGCGTGGTGGCTGCGCGATCACCCCGTGCTCGACGGCCGCCGGCCCGCCGGCCTGCGCGCGGCGGGCGGCGACCCGCGCCTGGCGGGCCTGTACGACTCCGCCGACGCGACGGGCTTCGACGACGCGGAGGTGCTGCGCGCCCTCGGCGTCCGCACCTCGGTGGCCGCGCTCCTGGACGAGCCGGGCGGTGCGGCCGAGCTGCTGGGCCGGCTCGCCGACGAGGAACGCCCCGTCGGTCCCGTACAGCTGCACTCGCTCTACACGGCGCTCGCCGAGCTGGATCCCGAGCAGGTCACCCTGCCCGACGAGCTGCGGGTGGTGGTGGACGACGAGGTGCGGGTCGCCGACGCGGCGGACGCCGTGATCGCCGACGCCCCCGACCTGCTGCCGCTGACCGGCGGCCTCCCCCTGCTGCCGGTGGCTCCGGCGCGGGCGGCCGAGCTGGCGGACCTGCTCCAGGTGCGGAGGCTGGGTGAGAGCGTCGAGGCCGTGGTGACGACGGAGGGCGAGGAGCACCGGGTGCCGGACTCCGTTCGGATCCTGCTGGGCGCCGGAACCCCCGACACCTACGTCGAGCACGGCGAGCTGCGCGCCGGAGGCGTCGAGCTGGACTGGCGCCGGACCCCGGACGGCGTGGTCCACGCGTCCACCGTGGAGGGCGTGGCCGCCGGTCTCGCCTGGGCGGCCGGCCAGTGGCCGCGCCGCTTCGAGGTGGCGGCCCTGCTGGAGGACCCGTCCCGCACGGAGGAGCTGGCCCGGGACCGCTGGTTCGACTGACAGATGTGATCTTCACAGAAAAGTCGTCCCTGTGTACAACCATTCACATGTGGGTTCCGTCTTGTCTGTCGAGTCAGCAGACTCGCAGACCACATGGGGACCGTCGGCCTCACGCCGTGCCGCGGGCCCCCTTCTCCACAGGGGAACACATGCGTATTCGTGCCACTGTCGCCGTTGTCTCCGGCGCCCTGGCTCTGTCCGCGTTCGGCGTCCCGGCTGCGCAAGCCGAGGACGGCCGGACCTGGACGCCTGACTTCGGGCTTTCCGCCCCGGAGCAGTCCCACGGGCGGATGACCGCCCGTACGTACACCGCGACCGACGACCTGAAGATCACCAAGGCCGTCGTGAACGCCGGCAAGCCCATCGTGGTGGGCACCACCGCACCGAAGAAGGTCACCGTGGCCATCACGGCCACGGACGACTCGGGCATCGCCGACGCGGCGACGTTCCTGTGGATCGGCAGCACCCCGGAGTCCGAGGACAGCTTCGGCATCGGGCAGAACGAGGACGCCGCCACGTGCAAGGCGGTCAACGCCACGACCTCCACCTGCACGCTGACGGTCACGGTCGACCCGGCGTGGCTGATCAACTCCGACGCGACGACCTGGAAGGTCGGCGCCGCCGTACTCAGCAAGGACGGCCAGATCGTCCAGAAGGACGCTTTCGCGAAGACGAAGCTGCAGCGTCTGTCCAAGGTCACCGTGAACGCCGCCCCGGAGCCCGTCAATAAGGGCAGGACCATCACGGTCACCGGCAAGCTGTCGCGCGCCAACTGGGAGACCGCCACGTACAAGGGCTATGCCACCCAGGCCGTCAAGCTGCAGTTCCGCAAGAAGAACAGCAGCACGTACACCACCGTCAAGACCATCAAGTCGAGCAGCACCGGTGCGCTGAAGACCACCGTCAAGGCGTCCGTGGACGGCTACTGGCGCTACAGCTTCGCCGGCACGTCCACCACCCCGGCCGTCACGGCCGCGGGTGACTTCGTCGACGTGAAGTAGACCCTACGAGCGGAAGCGGCGGCCGACCACACGCCAGGTGAACTCCAGGACGGCCGCCGCCGCCGCGGCGATTCCCACCGCGGCCCACGGCATCGTCGTGCCCACCAGCTTCAGCGCGAAGAAGTCCTGGAGCCACGGCACGGCGAGCACGACGAGGAAACACAGGCCCATCGTCGCCACCAGCGCGACCCGCCACCACGTGTACGGCCGGGCGATGATCGCCAGGACCCACATGGAGACCAGGAACAGCGTGAGCGTCGCCGCACTGGTCTCGGCGTCCAGAGCTCCCGGACCGGCGTAGTGGTGCCGGGCCACCAGATACGTGGTGAAGGTGGCCGCCGCCGCGATGACCCCGGACGGGACCGCGTACCGCATGACGCGGCGTACGAAGTGGGGCCGGGCCCGCTCCTTGTTGGGGGCCAGGGCCAGGAAGAACGCCGGGACACCGATCGTCAGCGTGGACAGCAGCGTGAGGTGCCTCGGCAGGAACGGGTACTCCACCTGGAAGCACACCACGAGGATGGCCAGCAGGACCGAGTAGACGGTCTTCGTCAGGAACAGCGTGGCGACGCGGGTGATGTTGCCGATGACCCTGCGCCCCTCGGCCACGACCGAGGGCAGCGTCGCGAAGCTGTTGTCGAGCAGCACGATCTGGGCCACCGCTCGGGTCGCCTCGGAACCCGAACCCATCGAGACGCCGATGTCGGCGTCCTTCAGCGCGAGTACGTCGTTGACGCCGTCGCCGGTCATCGCGACCGTGTGCCCGAGTGACTGGAGAGCCGCGACCATGTCCCGCTTCTGCTGCGGGGTGACCCGGCCGAACACCGCGTTGCGCTCGATCGCCGTCGCCATGTCGTCGCGGTCCTCGGGAAGCCGACGGGCGTCGAGGGGGTGCCCGGCACCAGGCATCCCGAGCTTCTGGGCCACCGCGCCGACCGATACGGCGTTGTCGCCGGAGATGACCTTGGCGGCGACGTCCTGGTCGTCGAAGTAGGCGAGGGTCCTCCCCGCGTCGGGCCGCAGCCGCTGTTCCAGGACGACGAGCGCGGCCGGCTCGGCTCCGGAGGCGGCGTCCGGGGCGTCCAGCTCGCCCCGCACCCGGGCCAGGAGCAGGACCCGCAGCCCCTGCTCGTTGAGGTGGCCGGTCTCCGCGAGGGCGGGGTCGTCGGCCGGCAGCAGCACGTCCGGGGCACCGAGCAGCCAGGCGGACGCCCCGCCGTCGCCCTCGGTGAAGGCGGCGCCGCTGTACTTGCGGGCCGATGAGAAGGGCACGGCCTGGGTGACGCCCCAGCCCCCGCCGTCCGGGTAGGCGTCGACGATGGCCTGGAGGCTGGCGTTGGGCCGGGGGTCCGAGGCGCCGAGGGCGCCCAGGACGCGGCGGACGTGGTCCCCGTCCCAGCCGTTCAGCGGGCGGACCTCGGTGACGTCCATGCCGCCCTCGGTGAGGGTGCCGGTCTTGTCCAGGCAGACGACGTCGACCCGGGCCAGGCCCTCGATGGCGGGCAGCTCCTGCACGAGGCACTGTTTGCGGCCGAGCCGGATGACCCCGATCGCGAAGGCGACCGACGTGAGCAGGACCAGGCCTTCGGGGATCATCGGGACGATGCCGCCGACCGTGCGGGCCACCGAGTCCTTGAAGTTGTTGTCCTTGACGACCAGCTGGCTGACGATGAGCCCGATCGCCGTCGGCACCATCATCCACGTCACGTACTTGAGGATCGTGCTGATGCCGCTGCGGAGCTCGGACTGTACGAGGGTGAAGCGGGACGCCTCCTCGGCCAGCTGCGCGGCGTAGGCCTCGCGGCCGACCTTGGTGGCCGTGAACGCGCCGCCCCCCGCGACGACGAAGCTGCCCGACATCACCGGGTCGCCGGGCCGCTTCACCACGGGATCGGCCTCGCCGGTCAGGAGCGACTCGTCGATCTCGAGGCTGTCGGCCTCGACGACCGTCCCGTCGACGACGGCCTTGTCCCCGGGACCCAGCTCGACCAGGTCACCGAGGACGATCTCGGAGACGGAGACCTCGGCGGAGGTCCCGTCGCGCCGCACGGTCGGTTTCGCCTCGCCGATCACCGCGAGGCTGTCCAGTGTCTTCTTGGCCCGCCACTCCTGGACGATGCCGATCCCGGTGTTGGCGATGATCACGAACCCGAAGAGGCTGTCCTGGATCGGCGCGACGAACAGCATGATCACCCAGAGCACGCCGATGATCAGGTTGAACCGGGTGAGGACGTTCGCCCGGACGATCTCGGTGACCGACCGGGAGGAACGGACCGGTACGTCGTTGACCTCGCCCCGGGCGACCCGTTCGGCGACCTCGGCGGTGGTCAGCCCGCCCGGCGCTGCCGGAAGGGTCTCCGTGGGGTCCGGCTGCTCGCCGAAGGAGTCGAGTGCCCGCTGCGTCATGACTCCGACCGTACGGGCGGAAGGGACGGTTCACCCGCCGGGCGCCGGAAGATCCGACCGGGGGAGGACCGGGATGGTCCCCGGGTCGTACGGCAGGGGCGGGAGAGCGGCCCGGAGCGGGGCCGCCCGGATCAGTGGCGCGCGCCGTCCGGCGCGGACTCCTCTGCGGCGGCCTGGGCGGCGGCCCGCTTCAGCGCGGCGTCGCGCCCCCGGACGTACCGGATGCCGATGAGGCCCAGACCGGCACCGGCCAGGCACACCCAGATCCACCAGGCGTGACCCCGGTCGTCGAACCAGCCGTAGAAGGGGACCTGGACGAGGAAGAGGACGAACCAGAGGATCGTGCCGCCGGTGACGGTGGCGACGACGGGACCCTCAAGGGGCTCGGGTGCCTCGTGCTTGGGTGTCCACTTCTCCATGCGGTCAGTCTAGCCGGGGTGGCGCGGGCCAGTCGGCCCAAGGATCTACGCGCGGAGATAGCGATCTTTCGCTTATGTATTCATACTGAATCTGCTTACGGATGACTGGAATTATTCGTGTGAACATCCAAAAAGCCACTGCCTCCTTCCCCTCGATGCACGACTGAAGGTCATACATGTCCTCCTCGGCCACCGCTCCGGTCGATCAGCCTCCTGCGCCGCAGCAGCCCCACGGCGTCCTCGACCGCTACTTCAAGATCTCCGAGCGGGGGTCGACGGTCGCGCGCGAGGTCCGTGGCGGTTTCGCCACGTTCTTCGCGATGGCGTACATCATCGTGCTCAACCCGATCATCCTCGGCAGCGCGAAGGACATGTACGGGCACCAGCTCGACGGGGGCCAGCTCGTCACGGCCACCGTGCTGGCGGCGGCGTTCTCCACGCTCCTGATGGGTGTCATCGGCAACGTGCCGATCGCGCTCGCCGCCGGTCTCGGCGTCAACACCGTCGTCGCCCTCCAGCTCGCCCCCCGGATGAGCTGGGCCGACGCCATGGGCATGGTCGTCCTCGCGGGCATCGTCGTGATGCTGCTGGTCGCGACCGGGCTGCGCGAGCGCGTGATGAACGCCGTGCCCCGGTCGCTCCGCAAGGGCATCGCGATGGGCATCGGCCTCTTCGTGCTCCTGGTCGGCCTGGTCGACTCCGGCTTCGTCTCCCGCATCCCGGACGCCGCGCACACCACGGTCCCGCTGCAGCTCGGCAGCGACGGCCACCTCAACGGCTGGCCGGTCCTGGTCTTCGTGCTCGGCACGCTGCTCACCCTGGCGCTGATCGTCCGCAAGGTGCCGGGCGCCATCCTGCTCTCCATCGTCGTCATGACGGTCGTCGCGCTGGTCATCGACGCCGTCGCCGACCTGCCGGCCGGCGCGTGGGGGCTGACCGTCCCCGAGTGGCCGGGCAATCCGGTGGCCTCCCCGGACTTCGGGCTGATCGGTCAGGTCAGCCTGTTCGGCGGCTTCGGGAAGGTCGGTGTCCTCACCGGCGTCCTCTTCGTCTTCACCGTGCTGCTGTCCTGCTTCTTCGACGCGATGGGCACGATCCTCGGCGTGGGCGACGAGGCTAAGCTGATGGACAAGGACGGCAACTTCCCGGGCATCAACAAGGTGCTCCTCGTCGACGGTGTCGCCGTCGCCGCGGGCGGTGTGAGCTCCTCCTCCGCGTCGACCTGCTTCGTGGAGTCCACGGCGGGCGTCGGCGAGGGGGCCCGCACGGGGCTCGCGAGCGTGGTCAGCGGGCTGCTCTTCGCGGTGGCGCTGTTCCTGACGCCGCTGGCGACGATGGTCCCCTCGCAGGCGGCGACCCCGGCGCTGATCGCGGTCGGGTTCCTGATCCTCGCGGGCAACGTCCGTGACGTCGACTGGGGCGACCTCACGCTGGCCATCCCGGCCTTCATGGCCATGCTGATGATGCCGCTCACGTACTCGATCACCAACGGCATCGGCATCGGCTGCATCGCGTTCAGCGTGATGCGCCTCGCGGCGGGCCGCGGCCGGGAGGTCCCGGCGGCCATGTACGTGGTGTCCGCGGTCTTCGTCTTCTACTACGCGATGCCGGCGCTCGGCCTCACGTAGGCGCGTCAGGAGGCGTCGGAGCCCCCGGGGTCCCGGCCGTCTCCACCTCCGCGGGGCGGAACCCCGTCATGTGACCCGGTCGGCCGGGTCCGCGTGGCGGGGTTCCGCCCCGTAGAACTTCTCCGTCTCGTCGACGGCCGCGTGGAAGCGCTCGTCGAAGTCGTCACGGACGAGCGTGCGGACCACGTAGTCCTGGACGCTCATGCCGCGTCTGGCGGCGTGCCGGCGGAGCCGGTCGAGCAGCTCACCGTCCATGCGCAGGCTGAGCACTGTCGATCCCATGCCAAGCAGGGTCGCGGCACACGCAGCCTTTTCGTGGTTCTTTCCGCCCCACACTCACTCGTTCGGGTGATCAGTTTCTCGCGCGTGTACCACCGGCTGGTATTTAGCACGGCTAATGAGTTACGCTAATGAACATGCCTGACCTGATCCACGACGGTGACAGTGCCGCCGCCGTGAGCTCCCTTCGCTCCGCCGTGATGCTGCTGGGCCGGCGCCTGAAGCACCAGCGCGTCGACGAGTCGCTGAGCCCCACCGAGATGTCGGTGCTCGGCACCCTCGCCCGTTGCGGCTCCGCCACCCCCGGTGAGCTGGCCCGCAAGGAGCACGTGCAGCCGCCGTCGATGACCCGCATCGTCGCGCTGCTGGAGGCCAAGGGGCTGGTCAGACTGGAACCGCACCCCGATGACCGTCGGCAGAAGATGGTCAGCCGGACCGAGCAGGCGGAAGCCATGCTCGCCGAGTCCCGCTCCAAGCGGAACGCCTGGCTGGCCAACCTCGCCGAGGGCCTGGACGAGGACGAGTGGGAGAAGCTGCGGGCCGCCGCGCCCGTGCTGGAGAAGCTCGCCCACCTCTGACGCACGGGGCGCACGCGGGCCCGCAGTCCTGGGCCCGCGGCGCCCCGCCGTCACGTCCTCGTCAGTCCGAACGCCGTATACGTCCGAGGAGGCGAACTCTTTTGAGTACGGGATCCGGAGCAGACTCCGCCCCCGCACCGACTTCCACCCACGAGAGCAAGACCGGCGGGACCTTCTCGTCGCTGAAGATCCGTAACTACCGCCTGTTCGCCACGGGCGCCGTGATCTCCAACACCGGTACCTGGATGTCCCGCATCACGCAGGACTGGCTCGTCCTGAGCCTCACCGGGTCCGCCGCCGCCGTCGGTATCACCACGGCCCTCCAGTTCCTCCCGATGCTGCTCTTCGGCCTGTACGGCGGCGTCATCGCCGACCGGCTCCCGAAGCGGCGTCTGCTCGTCATCAGCCAGGCGGCCCTGGGCCTGTGCGGAATCGCGCTCGCCGTCCTGACCCTCTCCGGCGTCGTGGAGGTCTGGCACGTCTATCTGATCGCCTTCCTGCTCGGCATGGTGACCGTCGTCGACAACCCGGCGCGTCAGTCGTTCGTCAGCGAGATGGTCGGCCCCGCGCAGCTGCGCAACGCGGTCAGCCTGAACTCGGCGAACTTCCAGTCCGCCCGGCTCATCGGCCCCGCCGTCGCGGGTGTCCTGATCACCACGGTCGGCAGCGGCTGGGCCTTCATGTTCAACGGGCTGTCGTTCATCGCCCCGCTCGTCGGTCTGATGATGATGCGGACGAGCGAGCTCCACGCGTCCGTGACCGTGAAGCGCGCCAAGGGCCAGCTGCGCGAAGGACTGCGTTACGTGTCGGGCAGACCCGAGCTGATCTGGCCGATCGTGCTGGTCGGCTTCGTCGGCACGTTCGGGTTCAACTTCCCGATCTTCCTGACGGCCTTCGCCGACGACGTCTTCCACGGCGACGCGGGGATGTACTCGTTCTTCAACATCCTCATGGCGGCCGGCTCCCTCGCGGGTGCCCTGCTCGCCGCCCGCCGCCGCTCCTCGCGGCTGCGGATGCTGGTGGCCGCGGGCACGCTGTTCGGCCTGCTGGAGATCGCCGCGGCCCTGTCCCCCACCGTCTGGCTGTTCTCGCTGCTGCTGGTCCCGATCGGCATGATCGGTCTGACGACCAACATCAGCGCCAACACGAGCGTCCAGATGGCCTCGGACCCGGAGATGCGGGGCCGGGTGATGAGCCTGTACATGATGGTCTTCGCCGGGGGCACACCGGTGGGAGCCCCGATCGTCGGCTGGATCAGCGACACCTACGGCGCGCGCACGGGCATGGCGGCCGGCGGGGCGATCTCGATGGTGGCGGCGCTCGGTGTCGGCTTCATGCTGACCCGGGTCGGCGGCCTGCGTCTGAAGGTCGACCTGCGTCCCGGGCGCCCGCACGTGCGCATAGTGCCGCGCGAACAGCTGGCGACGGCTGCCTGAGCGGTTGCGGTCACGCCGCCCTCTCCGCGCGGAGGGGGCGGCGGACGGCAGGCCAGGGCCGGTGGGCGCGTGCGGTCGCTGGGACACTCGCCGCATGAGCAGCCAGAGACTCTTCGCCGCCGTCCTGCCGCCGGAGCCCGCCGCCGACGAGCTGGCCGGGGCCCTCGCCCCGCTGCACCGGCTGCCCGGCGCCGCCGGCCTCCGCTGGACCGCCCGCGCCGGCTGGCACTACACGCTGGCCTTCCTCGGCGACGTCGACGAGGGACTGCTGCCCGAGCTGTACGCCCGGCTGGCGCGGGCCGCGCACCGCACCGAACCGTTCCCGCTCCGGATCAGCGGTGCCGGCCGGTTCGACGGGCGGGCGCTCTGGGCGGGGGCGGCGGGAGGGCTCGACACGCTGCGGCTCCTGGCCGGGCGGGCCCAGGCCGCGGCGCGCAGGGCAGGGATCCCGATGGAGGAGCACCGCCACTACACCCCGCACCTCACCCTGGCCCGCAGCCGGGTCCAGGCCGACCTGTCCCCGTACACGGCGGCGCTGGAAGGGTTCGAGGGCGTGCGCTGGGAGGCCGGTCAGCTCAGTCTCGTACGCAGCAACCTGCCGGTGGACGGGGTGCCGGGGGAGCAGCCCAGGTACGAGGTGGTGCGGGCCTGGCCGCTGGGACGGTGAGCGGGGCGGTTACGCTCGTCGGGTGGACCCGAAGACCAGAAACCGCATCATGGCGGCCGTGCTCGTACTGATGTTCGTCGTCGTGGCGGCGGCCTCCGCCCTCGGAGGCTGACCCCGGGGGCGGAGGCCGCAGGCGCGCCGCGTCCCTACCAGGCGAAGTTCTCCGGCGACGGACCCGGACCCGGGAAGATCTCGTCCAGGGCCGTCAGTACCTCGTCCGACAGCTCCAGCTCGACCGCGCGCACCGCCGAGTCGAGCTGCTCCCGCGTGCGCGGCCCGGAGATCGGGCCCGTGACGCCGGGCCGGGTGAGCAGCCAGGCCAGCCCGGCCTCGCCGGGCTCCAGGCCGTGCTTCTCCAGGAGGTCCTCGTACGCCTGGACCTGGGCGCGCACCTTCGGGTCGGCCAGCGCCTCGCCTGACCGGCCGGAGGTGGACCGGGCGCCGCCGCCGTCGCGCTCCTTGCGGATCGCCCCGCCGAGCAGCCCGCCGTGCAGCGGCGACCACGGGATGACCCCGAGGCCGTACTCCTGGGCGGCCGGGATGACCTCCATCTCGGCGCCGCGCTCCATCAGGTTGTAGATGCACTGCTCGCTGACCAGGCCGTAGCTGCCCCGCTGCCGGGCCCGCTCGTTCGCCTGGGCGATCTTGTAGCCCGAGAAGTTGGACGAGCCCGCGTAAAGGATCTTGCCCTGCTGGATCAGTACGTCGATGGCCTGCCAGATCTCGTCGACGGGGGTGTCCCGGTCGACGTGGTGGAACTGGTACAGGTCGATGTGGTCCGTCTGGAGCCGCTTGAGGCTGGCGTCGACCGCGCGGCGGATGTTGAGGGCGGACAGCTTGTCGTGGTTGGGCCACGCCGGGCCGTCGGCGCCCATGTTGCCGTAGACCTTGGTGGCGAGGACGACCTTGTCACGGCGGTCGCCGCCCTGGGCGAACCAGGTGCCGAGGATCTCCTCGGTGCGGCCCTTGTTCTCACCCCAGCCGTAGACGTTCGCCGTGTCGAAGAAGTTGACGCCCGCGTCCAGGGCGGCGTCCATGAGTGCGTGGCTGTCGCTCTCGTTGGTCTGGGGGCCGAAGTTCATCGTTCCCAGTACGAGGCGGCTGACTTTGAGTCCGGTGCGTCCGAGCTGCGTGTACTTCATGGGCCCCAAGCCAACTCCTTCGAGCGCACTCGAAGCAAGGGCGGCCTCAGGCGTGCCGCGCGAAGCGGTCCAGTGCGGCCAGCAGCGCCCTGGTCGTCGCCGGGCCGCCCCGGTGACCCGCGTCCTCGATCACCGTCAGCTCGGCGTCCGGCCACGCCCTGGCCAGCTCCCAGGCAGTGGTCAGCGGGCCGGCCAGGTCGAAGCGGCCGTGCACCAGGACGCCGGGGATGCCCGCCAGACGGCCGGCGTCACGGATCAGCTGCCCTTCTTCCAGCCAGGCCGCGTGGGCGAAGTAGTGCGAGCAGATCCTGACGAGCGCCTGCTGGTCCCGGTCCGGCCGCCCGCCGTACGCCGCCGGGCCGGTGCGGGTCTCCATGGACAGGACGGCGTCCTCCCAGGCGCACCAGTCGGCCGTGGCCTTCGCCCGCACGTCCGCGTCGGGGCTCTCCATCCGCCGGGCGTACGCGGCCACGAGACCACCGGGGCCCCCGGCCTCCGGGACACCGGCCCGGAACAGGTCCCAGGCCTCGGGGAAGATCTGTCCCGCTCCCCGGTACAGCCAGTCGATCTCGCTGCGCCGGGTCGTCGTCACCGCCGGGATCACGATCTCCGTGACCCGCTCCGGGTGCTGTTCGGCGTACGCGAGGATCAGTGTGGAGCCCCAGGACCCCCCGTACAGCAGCCACTTCCCGATGCCGAGGTGGTCGCGCAGGGACTCCATGTCGGCGATCAGGTGCGCCGTCGTGTTGTGCCGCATGTCGGCGGCGGGGTCGCTCGCGTGCGGGGTGGAGCGACCGCAGTTGCGCTGGTCGAACAGCACGACGCGGTAGCGGTCCGGGTCGAAGTACTGCCGGGGCCTGACCCCGCACCCCGAGCCGGGTCCGCCGTGGACGACGAGGGCCGGCTTCCCGACGGGGTTGCCGCAGACCTCCCAGTACACGAGGTTGCCGTCACCGACGTCCAGCATCCCCCGCTCATGCGGCTCGATCGGCGGGTACGTCCCGTCGGGGCCACGGTCCACGGTGGCGTCCTCTCCTGCCGGTGCGGTGGGCGTGAGTGCGGTGCGGGACAGAGCCCCGGGTGCGGGTCCGGGCCGGCCCGGGGAACCGCCCCCGGGACCGGCCCGTCACCTCGGGGGCCTCACGGGCCCAGGGGCAGACGACGCTTGTGGTCGGTGAGGCGGTAGCGGCCGACGATCGTGTCGAAGGTCTGCTCGTCCACCGGCTTGCCCTCGAGGAAGTCGTCGATGGCGTCGTAGGTGACGCCGAGGGCCTGCTCGTCCGCCTTGCCGGGGTCGAGCGTCTCCAGGTCGGCCGTCGGCACCTTCCCGACGAGCTCGGCAGGCGCGCCCAGCGCCTCGGCGACGGAGCGCACCCGGCGCTTGGTGAGGCCCGTCAGCGGGACCACGTCGGCGGCGCCGTCCCCGAACTTGGTGAAGAAGCCGGAGACCGCCTCGGCCGCGTGGTCCGTCCCGACGACGAGGCCTTCGTGCGCACCGGCCACCGCGTACTGCGCGATCATGCGCTGCCGCGCCTTGACGTTGCCGAGCACGAAGTCCTGGTGGTGCGGGTCGCGGAAGGTCACGTCGCCGGCGAGCAGGGAGGCCTGCGTGGCGTCGGTCGCGGGCTTGATGTCCACGGTCAGCACGTGGTCGGGCCGGATGAAGGACAGCGCGAGCTGGGCGTCGTGCTCGTCGGCCTGGACCCCGTAGGGGAGGCGCATCGCGTAGAACCGCGCCTCGTGACCCGCGGCACGGACGCGCTCGACGGCGAGCTGGCACAGCCGGCCGGCGGTGGTGGAGTCCACGCCGCCGCTGATGCCGAGCACCAGGGAGCGCAGACCCGTGGAGGTCAGCCGCTCGGCGAGGAAGGCCACCCGGCGTTCGGTCTCCTGCCCGGCGTCGAAGGTCTCCGCGACCTCCAGTTCCCGTGCGATCTCCTGCTGCAGGGCGATGTTCGCCGGCTCGCTCACGTCTGCTCCTCGGTCAGGTCCTCGATGGTCTGTCGCCCCCACCCTACCGAGGGGTCCTCCGCCTTCCGGCGGGTGCGCCCCCGCAGCCGGGGCGGCGGCTGACGGACGGACAGGGAGGGGCCGGGCGGTGCACGGACGGGCCGGCCGGCCTCTCCGCGTGCCGGGCGACGCCCGACGGGCCCCCGGTGCCCGGTCCGTGCCGTGGGCGCCGTCAGCCCCTGACGGCCACGTGGCAGGCGGACGCCCACAGTGTCACCGCTGAGGCCAGACCCACCACGGCGCGCACGCTCCCGTCCGACAGGCCGGCCGCGACGAGGCCGAAACCGAGGACCGCGGCGGCGCTCAGCAGCGCGGCCGTCGCCTTGTACTGCCACTGGTCGTAGAGCCGCGCGAGCGGGACGAAGTGGAGGCCGACCACCAGCGCGACGGCAGGCGGAACGAGCTCGGGACGGCCGGAGGCGTTGGACGCCGCGATCACCGCGAAGATCGCCGCGAGTTCGGCGACGTTGACGATGCCGACCGACCGCGCCCAGTTCGCGGGAGGAGTGACCATGCGGGGCGAGGGGGCGGCGCCCTTGCGGTAGGCGAGGAAGACCACGGTCGCGGTGACCGGCGCCGCGATGACCTCGACGGCGAGGGCCGCGCCGGAGGACGCCAGCCCGGAGGCTCCGGCGAAGGCCCAGACGAGGGCGAACACCGAGAGGACGACGGTGCCCCGGCGGCGCAGGGTCCGCGTCAGCGCCACGCATTCGGCGTCCGCGACCGGGGTTGGCGGCTGAATCATCCGGCGAGGGTACAGCGATGAGCAGGGCCTGTCCGGTGGTTCGGGGCTGGCGGGAACGGCCTCCACTTACGGAGGCCTTCCGTCCGGGCCGCACCCGCGCCGGCCTGCCTCCCGGCGGGCCGGGAGCGGGGCCCGGGTACGGCCCGCCGGCGTCCGGACCGCCGTGACAAACTGGCCGGAGGACCGGCTTCGCCCCGGCCCGCGAGGCCCATGAGCGACATGACGAGGAGGCCGCCGAGTGGACGCCACCCCGCAGGTGCTGGCCGTGCTGGACGAGTTGCTCGCCTCCACCGCCCCAGGCGGGCGCGGCGCGCTCTGGCATCTCGCCGAGCAGGGGCGGGAGCTGGACGCCAACCTCGTCCGTCTGCCACCGGGCGCCGGGGTGGGCGAGCACCAGGAGGACGTCCTCGACGTGCTCCTCGTCGTCCTCGCGGGCGCCGGCAGCCTGCGGACGGCAGCCGGCGACACCCTCGACCTCGTCCCCACGACGGTCACCTGGCTGCCCCGTACCTCCCGCCGGGCTCTGGAAGCCGGCCCGGAGGGGCTGACGTACCTCACGGTGCACCGCAGGCGCCCGGGGCTCACGATCGGGCCGGCCGTGCGGACTCCCGCCCACGAGGGCGGCGAGGCCCCCTGCATGCTGGACCTGGTGTGCCCGGAGTGCGGGCGGCTGTCGGCGGACCGGGCACCGGTGTTCTGCAGTGCGTGCGGCGAGGCGTTCCCGGAGCGCTGACAGGCACGCGGCTCTCAGGCCAGGGAGAGGAACAACTTCTCCAGGCGGGCACGCATCCGGTCCTTGTCGCCGGGCGCCTGCCCTTCCTCGGCCAGGCACTGTTCGAGTCCCGCGGCGATGATGGAGAACCCCGCCCTGTCCAGCGCCCGGGACGCGGCGGCCAGTTGCGTGACCACCTCCTCGCAGTCCCTGCCCTCCTCGATCATCCGGATGACCCCGGCGATCTGCCCCTGGGCCCGGCGCAGCCGGTTGAGCACGGACCTCAACTCGTCCGCCGCCATGTCGAGCTGCACGGTTCCTCCCCGGAGTCATGGTGGGCCACATACCCCCAGGGGTACGGTACCCGGGTGCCGACACCCGCGCGGGGTGTACCCAGTACCACCCGGAACTCCGGGGCGTACGCCCCATGTGCCCGCCCGCTCCCGTCCGTAGCGTCGTGGACGTGGCGCAGAGCGCGTCCGGGGAGCAGAGGGTGATCACCATGTCCGAACGCGCACGGCAGCGCACGAGCCGGACGGCCGAGGCTCTGCGGCTGGTCTCGGTGAGCAAGGTGTACGGAACGGGGGACGGTGCGGTGACCGCCCTCGACGGGGTGACCCTGAGTCTGCCGTCGGGGAGCTTCACCGCGGTGATGGGTCCCTCCGGGTCGGGGAAGTCCACGCTGCTCCAGTGCGCGGCGGGCCTGGACCGTCCCGACCGGGGACAGATCCTCGTCGACGGCGAGGAGATGAGCGGCGGCAGCGAGGCGGCGCTCACGAGATTCCGGCGGGACCGGATCGGCTTCGTCTTCCAGCAGTACAACCTGCTGCCCACCCTGACGGTCGAGGAGAACACCTCGCTCCCGCTGCGGCTTGCCGGACGGAAGGCCAACAGGGAGCGGGTCCGGGCGATCCTCGGGCAGGTGGGGCTCGGCGAGCGCCTCGGGCACCTCCCCGACGAGCTCTCCGGCGGACAGCGCCAGCGGGTCGCGATCGCGCGCGCCCTGGTCACCCGGCCCGGCGTGGTCTTCGCCGACGAGCCGACCGGCGCCCTGGACACACGCAGCGCACACGACGTGCTGAGCCTGCTGAGGGAGACGGTCCGACTGCACGGCAGCACCGTCGTACTAGTCACGCACGACCCGGTGGCCGCCTCCTACGCCGACTCGGTGCTCTTCCTCGCCGACGGGCGGCTCGCGGGCCACCTGTCCGCGCCCACCGCCGAGGCCGTCGCCGAACGCATGACCCGCCTCGGGGACGGCGCGGCCGGACGACGCGCGGGCGACGGCCCCCTGATGGGGGTGTGAGCGATGCTGTTCCTGGCCATGCGCTCGGTCCGTAAGCGCCCGGGGCGCTTCCTCGCCACCCTGGTCTCGGCGTTCCTCGGCGCCGTGATCATCATGACGTTCAGTTCCCTGCACGACACGGCGGCGGCTCCCGGAGTCGACGCGGTCAGCTCACAGTCCATGACCCTCTCCGCGAGCGTCGTCGGCGGGTACGGCTCCCTCCTCGTCTTCTTCGCCATCGCCTCCACGCTCACGGTCGGCGTCCGGCAGCGCGCCGAGGAGATCCGTCTGCTGCGCTGCAGCGGGGCGACTCCCGCCCAGATCACCCGCATGGTCGTCGGGGAGTCCGCGGTCGTGGCACTGGCCGGCGCGGTGCTCGCCGTCGGACCGGCCGTGCTCGGCGGCCGGCTGCTGCTCGGCCTGTTCAAGGACAGCGGCCAGGTGGCCGCGGACGTCGGCCCCGCCTTCGGCGCCGTGGCGCTCGGCTCGGGCTTCGGCATCGCGCTCCTCGCCTCCGTGGGCGCCGCGTTCCTCGCCGTGCGCCGTGCCACCGGAACCGCTGCCGCGACCCGCGGCCCGTCCCGCCGCCGGGGCCGTACCGTGGCCGGCTGTGCCGCGCTGGCGGCCGGGACCGGGGGAGTCCTGACCACGTACGCCGTCGACAGCACCGAGGAGATGCTGATGGCGTTTCCCGCCTACGGGGCCATCCTCCTGTCCGTCGGATGCGCCGTCCTCGCACCGTCCCTGCTCGGACGGGTGCTCCAGCTGCTGCGGGGCCCGCTCGCCGCTCTGGGCGGCGCGGGCGGCTACCTGAGCGCACGGAATCTGCGCCGGCGCGGCGCGGAGCTCGCCGGAGTGCTCATGCCGATGATCGTCTTCACCGGTATGGCGACGGCGACGCTCTACATCCAGGGCGTCGAGAGCGACTGGGTCGGCAGGTCAGGTCTGGGCAAGACCGTCGACGACAAGAACCTGGAGACCCTCAACCTCGTCGTCGTCGGCATCATCGTCGTCTTCTCCTGCATCATGCTCGTCAACAGCCTGTACGCGGCGACGACGTACCGCAGCCGTGAGTTCGGCCAGCAGCGCCTCGCCGGAGCGACACCCGGTCAGGTCCTGGGGGTGGTCGGCTGGGAGGCGTTGATCCTCACGCTGACAGGTCTGGTGCTGGGCACCGTCGCGGGGATCGCGGGGATCATCCCCTTCACGATGGTCCGCACCGGCCAGGTCCTGCCGGACCGGGGTCCCGGCATCTGGCTGGCCGTCATCGCCGTCGCCACCGTGGTCACCCTCGGCACGAGCCTCGGGACCGCGCGCAGGACGCTCCGCACACCGGCCATCGACGCCGTCACCGTGGCCGCGTGACCGGTGCGGGCGGGGCGTGACAGCGGCAACGGAGGTGCGGGCGGGGCGAGTCGGTCCCTGAGCGCGGCGTCGGGGTACATGCGCACGAGCGGGGGAGGAGCGGCGCGTCTTCCGGCCGCTTGCCGACGAGACCGCGTGCGGCCCCTGCCGCCGACAGGCCGCATACGAACTCCGGGAGAGGCAGGGGACCCCGGCGGAGGCCGAACCCGGCCCTCTGCCGTGGCGGGAGCGCTTGGCGCAGGTCCGGGTGGCCGGCGCCGGGGGCGAGGCGGCTCATCCCGCGCCGTAGCGGAGCCCGTCGACGAGGAGGCCGATCATGCGCCGGGTGTGGTCGTTGTCGTCCTCGGCGGCGGGCAGGGTCAGGTTGCGCGTGGCGATCAGCAGGTCCTCGGGGTCGACGTCGGAACGGATCTCACCGGCCTTCACCGCCGCGTCGACGAGCGCCGTGAGCGCGGGCGTGAAGCGCTGCTCGAAGTAGGACGGCAGGCTGTCGTAGGCCGAGTCGCCCGAATGCAGGGCGGCGCTGAGTCCGCGCTTGGTGGCGAAGAACCGGGCGAGGCGCTGGAGCCACCTGGCGAGCGCTTCGGCCGGTGCGTACTCAGCCGCCAAAGCGGGTGCGGCGTCGGCGCAGGCGTCGACCTCGTGCCGGAAGACCGCGGCGATGAGGTCGGAGCGTTGCGGGAAGTGGCGGTAGAGGGTGCCCGCGCCCACGCCCGCCTTCGCGGTGATCTGGCGCACGGGTGCGTCGACGCCCGAGGTCAGGAACACCTCGGCGGCCGCCGTGAGCAGGGCGTCGGTGTTGCGACGCACGTCGGCGCGCACCCGCTTGGGGGGCTGCTCCCCGGCGCCGTCGTCCTCGGGTCCCCGAGTCGTGTCCTCGCGCACGATGCCCCTCCTGCTGAACGTTGTTCCGTTTACGCAGCCTAGCGTCCGTGCCGGACACCGGCCAAAGGGCGAGGAGCCCTCTCCCGTGAAGAGGACCGCGCCCGGGCCGGACCGGGGCCGAGCGGCTCCCGCGAAGGGGGCGGGCAGGCACCGTGCCACCCGCGGGCCGGTCACCTGTGCGGGTGCGCCTGGCAGAATCCGTCGTATGGCGGACATCATCTCGCGTGACGGCACATGGAGCTTTGACGGGGACACCGTGCGCATCGTCCCCGGCAGCAAGGTGCACCCGGTGCGGCAGGACCTGGGCGAACTGAGCGTCCCGCTGCACGCGGTGGCGGGCGTCTCGTTCGAGCCCGACCGCAAGGGCGGCCGGCTTCGGCTGCGCCTGCGCAGCGGCGCCTGCCCCGTCCTGCGGGCCGCGGACGGGCGGTTGAAGGACGCCGCCGACCCGTATCAGCTCATGGTGGAGAAGGACCGCACGGGCGTGGCCGAGTACCTCGTCGACGAGATACGCAACGCCCTGCTGATCGAGCAGGTCCCCGACGGTCCGGTGGACCGCTTCCTGCTGCCGGGGCCCGCCCTGCCCGTGTCGGGTGGCGGCGGGGACGGCACGGCGTCGTTCGACGGGGAGACGGTCCGCCTGACCTGGAACTGGAAGGCCGAGGAGTCGAAGACCGCGGGCGGCGCGGTCACCCTTCCGCTGTCGGAAGTGACCGGGGTGAGCTGGATCCCCTCCATCGGGCTGGAGAACGGCTCCCTCCGCTTCGTCCGGGGAGGCTCCGCCCCGGCGACGACCGCCAAGTACGACCCGTACTCCCTCGATCTGTGGGGTCTGTCGAAGCGTGAGTACACCGCGGTCCTGGTCGCCGCCGCCGTGCTCGTGCGGATGCCGGTGCCCGCCGGGCCCGCCAGGGCGGCTGAAGCCGCTCCGGCGGCGGCGCCGGCCCTCGCTCCGGCCCCCGACGACCACGACGTCCTGCTGCGGCGGCTCCGGGAACTCGGCGAGCTGTACGAGGCCGGAATCCTCACCGACGAGGAGTTCGCCACCGCGAAGTCAGCCGTGCTGAAGCGCCTCTGAGCAGCGGCGCGGACCGGCCTGGCGCGGATCCGACTGCTGCCTCACGCCGCCGACGGAGGCGTGGCCCCCGGTGTGAGGGCGGTCGTGGGTCCGCTGGGCGGCGGACCACCGCGAAGCCGCCCGGCCGGCCGGGCGCGTCCCCACACGGCGAGCGGTTCGAGCGCGGCGTTGAGGCGGTTGCCGTCCTCGGTCAGCGAGTACTCCACGCGGGGCGGCACCTCGTCGTAGGAGACGCGCCGCACGATCCCGTCCGCCTCCATCTCGCGCAGGTGGGAGGCCAGGACCTTCTCGGTGACTCCCGGGACCAGCCGGCGCAACTCGCCGAAGCGGCTGCGGGGGTGCGTGTGGAGCGCCCAGAGGATCAGCACCTTCCACTTGCCACCGATGACCTCCATCGCGGTGTCGATGCCGCAGGAGTGCGCGTCCGGCGTGTCAGGCCGGTTCAGCGTCGCCATACCCCCACCCTTCTGACGTGCTTGCTCACCTCAGGGTAACCACCCACTCCCAAGTGCGTACTTGATCACCCGTCAGCCCCGGGCGAGCCTGATCGGCATGACGCAGAACGCACTTGATCCGACCACCGCCGAGCCGACCACTCCCGGGCCGACCACCGCCGAGCAGAACACCGATGGGCCGGCCGCGGCGGGGAAGACCCCGCTCACCCTGCTGGGCCTCGGCGCCATGGGCGCCGGACTGGCCCGCGCCTGGCTTGCCGCCGGCCACCCCCTCACCGTCTGGAACCGCAACCCGGCACGCACCGGGGCGCTCGCCGCCGAGGGCGCGCGGGTCGCGGAGAGCGCCGCCTCGGCGGTCGCGGCGAACACCCTGGTCGTCGTCTGCCTGCTGGACGACGCCTCGGTCGGCCAGGTGCTGGACGGCACCGGACTGGCCGGCAAGGACGTGGTCAACCTGGTCACCAGCACCCCCGCCCAGGCCCGGGACCGTGCCGAGTGGGCGCGGGCGCGGGGCGCCCGCTACCTGGACGGCGGAATGATGGCCGTTCCACCGATGATCGGGGTCCCGGAAGCCGGGGGATACGTCTTCTACAGCGGCTCCCGGGACCTGTTCGAGCAGCACCGGGAGACGCTGGGCGTCCCGGTCGGTACCACCTACGTCGGCGAGGACGCGGGCCACGCGGCCCTGTACGACGTGGCGCTGCTCAGCGCCATGTACGGCATGACCGCCGGGATCGCCCATGCCTTCGCCCTGATCCGCAAGGAGGACATCGACCCCGCGTCATTCGCACCGCTGCTCACCGACTGGCTCGTCGCCATGGCCCCGTCGGCGGGTCGGACCGCCGAGCAGTTGCGGAGCGGCGACTACACCGAGGGTGTCGTCTCCAGCCTCGCCATGCAGGTGGCCGGCACACCGACCTTCCTGGGCACGGCCGAGCAGCAGGGCGTCAGCCCGGAACTGCTCAGCCCCCTCTTCGGTCTGATGCGCCGCCGACTGGCCGAGGGTGGCGGCGAGGAGGACCTGACAGGCGTGATCGACCTGCTGGTCCGCTGAAAGCCGTCAGCTGCCGCAGCAGGCGGCCCCGTCGGTGGCGGGGCTTCCGCCCATCTGCGCGGCGTCGGCCTTGACGACGTACACCTCCCAGGGCTCCTTGCCGGGGCCGTGCACCCACACCTTGTCCTGGAGCGCGTAGCAGCACGACGTGTCGTTCTCCTCGAAGGTCGCGAGTCCTGCCTCCTGGAGCCGGGTGGTGGCGGCGGTGACCTCGTCGGTGCTGCCGACCTCGACGCCGAGATGGTCCAGGCGCGTCTCCTGGCCCGGCTCGCCCTCGATCAGGACGAGCTTGAGCGGCGGGGTGGTGATCGCGAAGTTGGCGTAACCGGGGCGGCGCTTGGCGGGCTCCACGCCGAAGAGCTTGGAGTAGAAGGTCACCGACGCTTCGAGATCGGCGACGTTGAGCGCGAGCTGGGCACGGGACATGACCGTCTCCTCGGGCTGTTGTATTGACGTTCTTCGATTCAAGCTTGCGCCTTGGATCGAAGAACGTCAACATAGAAGCATGTCGAATCACGAGCTCCTGGTGCTCGGGCAGGACCGTCCGGACGGTTGCTGCCCGACCCTGCTGAACGCCCCCCTGGGCGAGGACCAGGCCGAGACGCTGGCGAAGGTCTTCAAGGCCCTGGGCGATCCCGTGCGGCTGCGGCTGCTGTCGATGATCGCCTCCCGGGCGGGCGGGGAGGTCTGTGTCTGCGATCTGACCCCGGCCTTCGACCTGTCCCAGCCGACGATCTCCCACCACCTCAAGCTGCTCCGGCAGGCCGGGCTCATCGACTCGGAGCGGCGGGGCACCTGGGTGTACTACCGGCTGCTGCCCGAGATGACCGACCTCCTCGCCGCGGTCCTCACGCGTCCGGCGGGGGTCACCCCGTGAGCCCGGGTCCTGCCGCCGCGGACCGGGTCCGCGCGAGCCCGGTCGCGGGCGGGATGGCGTTCCTGGACCGGTTCCTCGCCGTGTGGATCCTGATCGCCATGGCCGCCGGACTGGGCCTCGGCCGGCTCGTCCCCGGCCTCGGTGACGTGCTCGCGGAAGTCACCGTCGGGGGAGTCTCGCTGCCGATCGCGGCCGGCCTGCTCGTGATGATCTACCCGGTGCTCGCGAAGGTGCGCTACGACCGCCCCGAGTCCGTCGCGCGTTCCCAGGAAGCGGGGCGGCCCCCGTTCCGGCGCCTGCTGATCCCGTCCCTGGTCCTCAACTGGGTCGTCGGGCCGGCCCTCATGTTCGCGCTCGCCTGGCTCTTCCTGCCGGACCTGCCCGAGTACCGCACGGGACTGATCATCGTGGGGCTCGCCCGCTGCATCGCCATGGTCATCATCTGGAACGACCTGGCCTGCGGCGACCGCGAGGCCGCCGCCGTCCTGGTCGCGCTCAACTCCCTCTTCCAAGTGCTCGCGTTCGGCCTCCTCGGCTGGTTCTACCTGTCCGCGCTGCCCGGCCTGCTGGGCCTGGAACAGACGGCCCTCGACGTCCCGGCGTGGGAGATCGCCCGGTCCGTGCTGATCTTCCTCGGTATTCCGCTGCTGACCGGGTTCCTGACCCGGAGGCTCGGTGAGAGGGCGAGGGGCCGGACCTGGTACGAGACGGAGTTCCTCCCCAGGATCGGTCCGTTCGCCCTGTACGGGCTGCTGTTCACGATCGTGGTGCTGTTCGCCCTCCAGGGCGGCCCCATCACCTCGAAGCCGCTCGACGTCGCCCGGATCGCCCTGCCGCTGCTGGTGTACTTCGCCGTGATGTGGGCCGGTTCCATGGTGGCCGGACGCGCGCTCGGGCTGGACTACCCGAGAACGGCGACCCTGGCGTTCACCGCGGCGGGCAACAACTTCGAACTGGCCATCGCGGTCGCCATCGCCACCTTCGGCGCCGCCTCGGGGCAGGCGCTCGCCGGGGTCGTGGGCCCGCTCATCGAGGTCCCCGTCCTGATCGGCCTGGTCCATGTCGCCCTGGCAACCCGTCGCTTCTTCCCCCGGCGACCCGCCGTGGACGACGAGGCCGCCGTCGTGGCGGAAGGGCCGGCCCGTGTCTGAGTCCAAGCCGTCCGTGCTGTTCGTATGTGTCCACAACGCGGGCCGCTCGCAGATGGCCGCCGCCTTCCTCGCCCGTCTCGGGGGTGACGCCGTGGAGGTCCGCTCGGCGGGCTCCGCGCCGGCCGGGGCCGTGAACCCGGCCGCCGTGGAGGCGATGGCGGAAGTGGGCATCGACATGTCCGCCGGGGTGCCGAAGCTGCTGACCACCGACGCCGTACGGGCCTCCGACGTGGTGATCACCATGGGCTGCGGCGACCGTTGCCCCGTCCTGCCCGGCAAGCGGTACCTGGACTGGCGGCTCGACGATCCGGCCGGGCAGGGGCTCGGCGCCGTCCGGCCGATCCGTGACGAGATCGAGCGGCGCGTCCGCCGTCTGCTCGCCGAACTGGGCGTCGCCATCGGGTGACCGCGCCTTCCCGCCGGACAGGGGCGGGTCTGCACACCCGTGCGAGCAGTCACCGGTCCTGGCGGACTGTGGGCCCGACGGCGCGGCGCGGGACGCGTACGGCAGGGCGGGACAGCACAATGGCGCACGCGCCACCCAGAGGCGCCCGAGCCCTCCCCGGCCCTCGCGATCAGCTCGACCGCGGTCACGGGCACCGGATGTGGGGCAGATCAAGGAGGAGCCGTGGTGGATGTCCCGGTGGACGAACTGACCGGCGTGGTCGACGGTGCGCGTACGCGGGCCCGTGGACGGCTCCTCGACGCCGGCCTGGAGTTGTTCGGGGTCTACGGCTACGCGCAGACGTCGGAGCAGGACCTGTGCGAGACGGCCGGGGTCCCGGAGGAGGTGCTCTGGGAGGAGTTCGGCTCCCGGGAAGGCCTGTTGACGGCCCTGCACAACCAGATCACGACCAGCGGACTGCGGGCGGCGGAAGTGGCCCTGCTCTCCGAGGGGATGGACGACTGCCCGGTGGAGCAGCGCTTCCGCCGGCTCTTCGACGCCTATGTGTCGGCGGTGACCCGGGACCTGCGTGAGGCACGGGTGACGTTCGTCGAGGTGCTGGGCGTGAGCCCGGCGGTGGACGCGCACTGCAAGCGGTGGCGTGACCTGTGGACCGACTTCCTGACCGGTGAGGCCGAACGTGCGGCGGTGCGCGGCGAGGTGGAGGAACGGGACCACCGGGTCGTGGTGATGGTGATGGTCGGCACGGTCCACGAACTGATGGCGCACCACGCCCGCCGCCCGCGCCGGGCACGGCCGGACGAGGTGACGGAGGAGCTGACCAAGCTGGGGCTCGCCATGCTCGGGGTCGAGAAGGTGGGCTGAGCGGGGGTGGCGTACCGCCTCGGCCACCCTCACAGCTTGACGGAGGCCTCCAGGGGCAAGTGGTCGCTTCCGGTGGCCGGCAGCGCCCGGACGCGGGTGACCGTCGCCGACCGGGTGAGGACCTGGTCGATCCTGGCCACCGGGAACCGCGCGGGCCAGCTGAACGCGAAGCCGGGACCCGGCCTGCTCATCAGGGAGCTGACCGGCTCCAGACCCCGGTCGTCCAGGGTGCCGTTGAGGTCGCCCAGGAGGACCACCCGGTCCAGGGGCTCGGCGGCGAGGGCCTCGCCCAGGAGGGCGGCGCTCTCGTCCCGCCGTCCGGACGTGAGCCCGGTCGCCGGCCCGATCCGGACCGAGGGCAGGTGGGCGACGTACACGGCGACCTCGCCCCACGGTGTGCGGGCCGTCGCCCGCAGTCCCCGGTCCCAGCCCTCCCCGACGCCCTCCGGCCTGATGTCCACGAGCCGTATGCCGGTGAGGGGGTATTTCGACCAGAGCCCGACCGTGCCCCTGGTCGCGTGGTGCGGATAGTCCGCGGCCAGGACGCCTTCGAAGGCGGGCAGGGCCGGGGCCGTCAGCTCCTCCAGCGCTATCAGGCCGGCGCCCGTCCCGGCCAGGGCGCGCGCGGTGGCGGCCGGGTCGGGATTCACGTCGCTGACGTTGTGCTGGACCACCGTGACGGTGCCGTCCGCCTCCTGGCCGAAGGCGGACACGGTGCCCGCGTGGGCCAGGCACCAGGCGGCCACCGGCAGCAGCAGCCCGGCCGCCACCAGCAGCGAGCGACGCAGCAGCGCCGTGACCAGCAGGACGGGAACGGCCAGGCCGAGCCAGGGGAGGAAGGTCTCCAGCAGACTGCCGGCCCGGCCGGGGGTGTTCGGGACCAGACCGGGACGGACGAGCAGGACGGCGACCAGGAGGCAGACCAGGGCGCCCGCACGGCCCCGCTTCCAGCTCCAGGCCGATTCCCCCGTCTCCCGCTTTCCCGCCATGCGCCCGCGCTCCTTTCCCGGGGTCTTCCGGCGAAGGCCCGCACGGTGATGAGCACGCGCGGTCCGGTGATCCGGTTCCGCGGGGGCGTGCGATCCGCTTCCCGCGTCCCGGGCGGCCCCTGATGTCAGTGGGCTTCCCTACGGTGGAGGTCATCGGCGGGACCGCCGCGTACGGGGAATGTGGGGGTTGTTCATGACGGGGACGGGCATCGCGGTACCGGAGGCGTCCATCCATCCGGACATCACGCACGGAGCGACGCGGCGGGCGCTCGCCGGCGGCGTACTGCCGCGCGCACACCCGGTCATGAGGTTTCCGCACCTGTCCGAGGCACGTATGGTCACGGCGGTTCACCTGGTCGGGGAGGAGTACGACCCGGGTGACCTCGATCCGCGCACAGCGGGCACGGTGGTCGTCGGCCATCTGCTGACCGAGGGGTACGAGGCACAGCCGGTCGTCGTGGACGGGGAGACGGGCCGGGTCTTCAGCCTGAGCATGTACGCGCCCCAGTACGCCGAACTCCATCCGCTCGCCCCCTCGCTCGACGCCCTCGCGCGCCTCCTGGCGGCCGTCGACGCACTCGCCTCTCTGAGTGGGCCCTTCGCACACCTGGAGGGCCGCACCGGCCTGCCGGTCGTCGAGGAGGCCTCGGCCCTCCTGCTCTCCGCCTTCGCGGCCGAGGAGTGGGACGGCGAAGGCTGGGGGGATGCCGTGGGGGTGGGCGAACTGCCCTCCGTCTGGCGGATGGCAGCGCTGTTCCGGCCGATGGCCCTGGTCGCCGCACCGGGCAGGGGACTGTGCCTCGATCTGCCGCCGGGCTTCATGGAGGAGGAGTTCGGCGCCGAGGAGGTCGTGCGGATCCCCCGGGAGGACCAGCCCGAGGCCCTGGAGCACGAGCCGACCCGCCGGTTCCTGGCCGAAGTGGGCCTGCCCAGGCACGGGTTGATGTTCTGGCTGGACGAGCCGGAGGACATCCTCAAGACGATGACCGCCGCCCGTGCGGAGAGGCAGGCGGACCCCGCTCTGCGGCACCTCGACATCGGCGGGGACCTGCCGGAGGGTGCGGACCATCTGCTGCTCATCGGCGGCCTGATGCACGACTTCGACACGGTCGTCGACGGCCGCACGGGCCTGGTCCACTACGCGCTGATCGACGACGAGACGGTGACCCCGGTGAACGCCGACGTGTCGACGCTGGCCTTCACGGTGTGGATGCACAGCAGGCAGCAGAAGCTCGAGAAGGAGTACGGGATCGCGGGCAGCACGGGGGAGTTCTACCACCAGGTCGCCGACACGATGGTCGCCGTGCTCGCCTCGGCCGACCCGGTCGCCTGCCTCCCCGCGAGCGGACCCGACGACTACCGGTACTGGCCGGAGGTGTTCCACGACGAGGCGGGAGCCGTACTGTGACCGGGGAGGCCTCCCGGGGAGTCAGACCGTCGCCAGCGCCCCCGCGTACGGGCCGCCCACGCCCCAGGCCTGGTGCATCGCGTCGGCGAAGGCCCCGGCCAGCCTGTGTTCGCCCGTCGGGCCGGGGTGCGTGCCGTCGTAGGTGTCCGTGTGGATGTCGTATCCCACGGGAGGTGAGGCCAGCAGCACCGGGGACGAGGGCGTGTCCAGGTCGGCGACCGCATGCGCCAGCAGTGTGTTGAAGCGTGCGCACTCGGCAGCGAAGGGGGCGTCGGACTCCGCCCTGATGTTCGGTATGACGGGAAGCAGCACCAGCCTGATCCGGGGGTTGGCGGTGCGGGCCGCGGTGATGAACGCCCGTGCGTTCGCGGCGGTCTGCGCGCTGTCCGTGTAGAAGCCGAGGTCTATCAGGCCGAGCGAGACCAGCAGGATGTCGGCGCGGGTCGCCGCGACGGTGTCCGCGATGACCGGGGCCATGTGGAGCCAGCCCTCACCCCAGCCGGCGAGGTGCCGCCGCGCGGACGCGGGGAAGGCCTCGTCGCCGTACGCGGTGGAGAGCGGGGCGTTCGCCTCGGTGTCGTACAACTCGGTGCGCGGGCCGGTGATCGTGTACCCGCCGCCGCCCACGGTCGCTTCGAGGTGCTGCCACATGCGGTAGCGCCAGGTGAAGTCGCCGGCCCTGCCCACGGTCATGCTGTCGCCGACGAAGAGAAAACGCATGGCGACATCATGGCGGATCACCGCTCCGGCCTGCGACGTGACGGTGGACACTTGTGCCATGAGATCGCCGCTGACCGTCTCCGCCGCCGCCGTCCTCCTGCTGCTCACGGGGGCGGCCCCCGCCGTCGCGGACGAGGGGGACGGGGCGGACAGGACCTTCACGGTCGAGGACCCCCGGATCACCGAGTCCAGCGGTCTCGCCGCCAGCCGGGCGCACCCGGGCGTCTACTGGACGCACAACGACAGCGAGGACGGGCCGTACGTCTACGCCGTCGACTCCCGGACCGGGAAGACCGTGGCGACGATCACCATGAAGGGCGTGGGGGAGCCCCGCGACGTGGAGGCGATCTCGCTCGGGCCCGACGGCAACCTGTACGTGGGTGACATCGGCGACAACCTCGACGGCTCGTGGGACCACGTCTGGATCTACCGCTTCCCCGAGCCGGAGCGGCTCGCGGACGCCACCGTGCGGGCGACGCAGTTCGACGTCACCTACGCCGACGGCGCGCGCGACGCCGAGGCGTTGATGGTCCACCCCACGACGGGGCGGGTGTACATCGCCTCCAAGAACGAGGACGGCGGCGGCCTCTACGAGGGCCCGCGCAAGCTGACGGCCGGCGGGGCCAACGTCTTCCGGCGCGTGGGCGAGGTGCCCTGGGTGACGGACGGCGCGTTCTCACCGGACGGCAGGGAACTCGTGCTGCGCTCGTACTTCAGCGCCCGGGGCTACGCCTTCGCCGACGGCCGCCTCGGCGCCGACCGGGCGGTGGGTGTGCCGCTCCAGGGCCAGTCCGAGTCGGTGACGTACACGGCGGACGGCTCGGCGATGATGTTCGGCTCGGAAGGGGAGCGCAGCGAGGTGCTGCGCGTGGAGGTGAAGGGCGGCCGGGCACCCTCGCCGAACGGCGGGGGCGGCGGGACGTCACCCGGCGGCGGTGGCGGCGACGGCGACGGTGGCGACGGCGGCCCGGACAAGGGGACCGCGACGGGCGGCGCCCTGGCTGTCGTGGTCATCGTGGCGGCCCTGATCGCGGCCAGGCGCCGCCGCGGGTAGCGGGTGCGCCGACCCCGCGGACGTCCTGGTCACGGGCCGGTCCGTGACCTCGTGCGCGCGCGGGGCAGCGGGCCGCCCGGCCCTCGCCCGCTCAGGCGTCGTCGGTGACCGGCCGCAGTTCGTAGTGCAGGGTGCGGTCGCGCTTCAGCCGGTGGGTGAGGGGGACGGCCACGCCCTGGAGCGCCGGGTACTTCCGGGAGAGCGTCCGGGCCGCGTGGGTGTTCTCCTTCGAGCCCTCCTGCAGGAGCCGCGCCCATGCCTTCACGGGTGGTCCTGTCGGCGCACCCCGCACGGTGCACGGCGCGATCTCCACCATCGGGTGGTTGCGCATGCGGTCGACCTTCCAGGCCGAGGAGAACGTACGGATGTAGGCGTGGTCACCCTCGACGGCGATGCTGACGGGGGTACGGGCAGCCGATCCGTCCGGCCTGCGGGTGCTGAGCAGGACGGTGTACTGCTTCACGAAGGGCTCGAGCTCACGGATCGTCTCCATGTATCCCATGGTGCACGAGTAAGGGACGATCCGGGCATTCGGGGCGTCGGGTCCGTCGCTGCTGCCGCCGCTACCCGCTGCCACGGAAGGGCCCCGGCCAGGGCCGGACCGGTCCTGAGGTGCCGCCCGGCGCGCGAAGGGCGCGGTGCGCGGACCGCGGAGGCCCGGCCGCCTGCGCCGCGTAGGCTCCGCCCCATGCAGGCCAACGGCGCCCCCGAGCCCTTCGTCACCTCCCGTCTCGACGCCCTCCCGCTCGACGTCGCCCACGCGGACGAGATGGCCGCGGTCCTCTTCGACCCCGCCCTGCACGCCTGGACGGGAGGAGCCCCGGAGGACGCCGGGGCCCTGCGCGCCCGCTACGAGCGCCAGGTCGCCGGCCCGTCCGACCCCGCCGAGCTCTGGTGGAACTGGGTGCTCAGGGTGCGGGCGGACGGGGGCCTGGCCGGTTACGTGCAGGCCACCGTGCGCGGGGCGCGGGCGGAGGTGGCCTGGGTCGTCGGGACCCGGTGGCAGGGCAGGGGGTACGCCAAGGAGGGAGCCGCGGGGCTGGTCCGGCACCTGCTGGACCGGGGGCCCGTCCGTACCGTCGTGGCCCACATCCACCCGGAGAACGCCGCGTCGGCCGCCGTGGCCGCCGCCGCGGGGCTCCTGCCGACGGACGAGCGGGAGGACGGCGAGGTGCGGTGGCGGCGGGACACCCTCCAGGAGGCCGTGCCCGGCCGGGGGGCAGGCCCCGGATGGGGTCAGGGACCACGCCACAGGCGGTCGTGATCGAGCTGAGCGGAACGGGAACGGCCCCGCGCACCGAGGTGCGCGGGGCCGTCCGGGACGACTGACCGTCAGAGCTTGTCGATCACGTAGTCGATGCAGGCGGTGAGCGCCTGGACGTCCGCCGGGTCGATCGCCGGGAACATCGCGACGCGCAGCTGGTTGCGGCCCAGCTTGCGGTACGGCTCCGTGTCGACGATGCCGTTGGCGCGGAGCACCTTGGCCACGGCCGCCGCGTCGATGCCGTCCTCGAAGTCGATCGTGCCGATGACCTGCGAGCGCTTCGCCGGGTCGGTGACGAACGGGGTGGCGTACTTGGACTCCTCGGCCCAGCCGTACAGGGCCTGCGAGGAGGCGGCCGTGCGGCCGGTCGTGAAGTCCAGGCCGCCCTGGGTGTTCATCCACTTCAGCTGCTCGTTGAGCAGGAAGAGGGTCGCCAGCGCCGGGGTGTTGTACGTCTGGTTCTTCAGGGAGTTGTCGATCGCCGTGGGCAGCGAGAAGAACTCCGGGATGTGCCGGCCCGAGGCGTGGACACGCGCGGCGCGCTCCAGGGCGGCGGGGGAGAACACGCCGATCCACAGGCCGCCGTCGGAGGCGAAGGACTTCTGCGGCGCGAAGTAGTAGACGTCCGTCTCGGTGATGTCGACCGGCAGGCCTCCGGCGCCGGAGGTGGCGTCCACCAGGACGAGGGAGCCCTCGTCGGCGCCCGCGACCCGCTTGACGGGGGCGGCGACACCCGTCGAGGTCTCGTTGTGGGTGAAGGCGTAGACGTCGACGCCCGCCTCGGCCTCCGGGTCCGGGTGGGTGCCCGGGTCCGAGGCGATGACGGTGGGGTCGGCCAGCCACGGGGCGAGCTTGGCGGCCTTCGCGAACTTGGACGAGAACTCGCCGAAGTTCAGGTGCTGGGACTTGGACTCGATCAGACCGTGCGTCGCGACGTCCCAGAAGGCGGTGGAGCCGCCGTTGCCCAGGACGACCTCGTATCCCTCGGGGAGGGAGAAGAGGCTGCGCACGCCGTCACGCACCTCGCCGACCAGGTTCTTGACCGGGGCCTGGCGGTGGGAGGTACCGAGAAGGGAGGTGCCGGTCGCGGCCAGAGCGTCGACCGCCTCCGTCCGCACCTTGGAGGGCCCGGCGCCGAAACGTCCGTCGGCGGGCTTGAGGTCAGCGGGAATCTGGATGTCAGCCACGATCCGGAGCGTAGTCCCTCCGGGAAGCGGTCGAGGACCGTGTCCGTCGGATGAGACACACGCTCCGGAGCGTGGATGACCGGTGCGGCCGGGAACCAGCCGGGGCGGAAAGTGGTGCGATCAGCCCAGATCGACCGGGAGCTCGTACAGGTCGTTCTGGGTCACGATCGGCTTGTTCCGCAGGTCGGAGGCCGGCACCGCGAGGTCCAGGTCCGGGAAACGCTCGTACAGCGCGGGCAGGGCGACCCCCGCCTCCAGCCGGGACAGCGCGGCGCCGGGGCACACGTGCGGACCGTGGCCGAAAGCGATGTGGCGGTTGGGGGAGCGGGTGATGTCGAACTCACCGGCGGTCGGCCCGTACTGCTTCTCGTCGCGCCCCAGCGCGCCGAAGGAGATGATCAGGGCCTCGCCCTTCGGCAGGACCTTGTCACCCACCTCGATGTCCTCGGTCGCGAAGCGGATCAGGACGTGCGAGGTCGGCGTGTTCCAGCGCAGCGTCTCCTCGATCACGTTCTCCCACGGCACCTCCCCGTTCAGCACGCGCTTGCGCTGCTCGGGATGGGTCTGGAGCGCCTCGACGACGTTGACCACCAGGCTGATCGTGGTCTCGTGGCCGGCCGCGATGATGAGCTGCAGCGTGTTGACGATCTCCTCGTTGGTGAGGTGGTCGCCGTCCTCGGAGGCCGCGATCAGGGCGCTGGTGAGGTCGTCGCCCGGGTTCGCCCGCTTGTCGTCGACGATCTTCGTGAAGAGGGCGCCGAGGTCCGCCATCATCTGCGGGACCTCCTCCGGCGGTGTCTGCGTCGAGAAGAACTTCTCGAACAGCTCCTTGAGCCGGGGGTGGTCGGCCGCGTCCACGCCCATCAGCTCGCTGATGACGTTCATCGGCAGCGGATAGGCGAACTCCGCCTTCAGGTCGACCGGCTCGCCCTTCGGGAGGGCCGCGAGCCGGTCCAGGGAGGCGTTCGTCAGTGCCTCGATGCCGGCGCGCAGCCGCTCCACGCGCTTCACCGTCAGGGCCTGCGCGACCATGCTCCGCAGCCTGCGGTGCTCGGCGCCGTCCACCGTCAGCATGGAGCGGCCCGGGTTGGCGAGACCGATCAGCGGCCAGTCCATCGGGATCTCGCCGCGCCGCCAGGCGTTCCAGACACCGATGTCCTTGACCACCCGGCTGTCGGTGAGCAGTTGGCGGGCCTCGGCGTGATGGGTCACCGCGTAGCAGTGCACCCCGCCGGGGAGCTCCACCTCGGCCAGCGGCCCGGCGGCGCGCAGCGCGGCGCTCTCGCCGTCGAGGTCGGCGACGAGAGGATCGAGGGCGATCCGGGTCATTTCTGGCCTCCAAGAGCGGGGGTGGGCGTGAAGTGCACCGGCAGGTCCGTCAGCCCGTGCAGCCACGGGGACGGGCGCCGGGTCAGCCGGTCCGCGGGGACGTCGAGGTCCACGTCCGGGAGCCGGTCCAGGAGCACCTCGATTCCCGTACGGGCGATGACCTCCGCGGTCTCCTGGGCCGGGAACGGGCAGCGGTGCTCGCCGTGGCCGAACGAGAGGAACGCGTTGTTGCCACCGGTGAGCGCGGAGCCGTCGGTGCGTATCTGCGGGTCGACGTTGGCGGCGGCGATGCCGAGGAGCAGCAGGTCGCCGGCCCGGATGTGCCGGCCGCCGAGGTGGGTGTCGCGGGACGCCCAGCGGCCGGCCACGTTCTGGGTGGGGGTCTCCTCCCAGAGGACCTCGTTCATGGCCTCGCCGACGCTGTGCCGGCCGCCGGACAGCGAGGCGGCGAAGCGGTCGTCGGTGAGCATCAGCCGCAGCGAGTTGCCCATCCAGTCCGCCGTCGGCTGGTGGCCCGCGGCCATCATCACCATGAGGTCCTGGGCGACCTCCTCGTCGGTGAAGCCCCCCGGGTCCTGGAGCATCCGGGTCGCCACGTCGTCGCCGGGCTCGGCGTGCTTGTCGACGAGGAGCTGGAACATGGCCGAACCGAGGTGCTGCTGTCCGGCCAGAGCCCGTTCACGACCGTCGATCATGTCGTTGAGCGCGCCCACCAGCGGTCCGCCGACCTCGTCGCTGAAGCCGTAGAGCTTCGCCAGGACGCGGGCGGGGAGCAGCATCGCGTACTCGGCGATGATGTCGGTGCGGCCGGTGGAGCAGAAGCGGTCGATGAGGTCGTCGGCGAACTCCTCCGCGTACCGCTTGAGCGCGAACGGGTCGACGGCCTCCAGGGCGTTGCTGATCATCGCCGCGCGGACGGTGTGCCGCTCACCGACCGTGTAGAGGATCGACGGCTGTCTGCGGCCGATCATCGGCAGCAGCGGCCAGTCGTCCGGAATGGCGTCCCACTGGTTCCACAGCTCCGAGTCCCGGCTGAAGAGCACCGGGTCGCCGGTGACCTGGTGCAGCTCCCGGTAGCCGAGGATCAGCCAGGCGGGGATGTCGCCGGGGAGCACGACGGGGGCCACGGCACCGTGGTCACGGCGCATCTCCCGGTACAACCGCACCGGGTCGGTCTGGAACCGCGGTCCGGACAGGGGTACGGGACCGTGGGAGACGGGGCACTGGGTCACGATGTGGGCTCCGGGGTCATGGCCGGGGCCGGGCCGGCGGCCAGGGCGGGGCCGGAGGCCTTCGCACGGGCTACGGACAGTGCGTGGAGGTGCTCGACCAGCGTGATCAGGACGTACTTGCTGGAGGAGCGGTCCCGGGCGTCGCACTCGACGAGAGGGACGTCGGGGGAGAGGTCGAGGGCCTCGCGGATCTGCTGCTCGGTGTGGAACGAGCCGCCGAAGTCGTTGCACGCGACGATGAACGGCGTGCCGTGGTGCTCCAGCCGGTCGATCGCGTACCAGGAGTCGGCCAGCCGCCTGGTGTCGACGAGGACGACGGCGCCCAGGGTGCCGGCGAAGAGGCGGTCCCACAGGAACCAGAAGCGTTCCTGTCCGGGCGCGCCGAAGAGATAGAGGACCGAACGCGCGTCGAGCGTGATGCGGCCGAAGTCGAAGGCGACCGTGGTGGACGTCTTGCTGTGCACACCGTCGAGGTCGTCGACGGCCTCGCCCGCGCGGGTCATGGTCTCCTCCGTGTTGAGCGGACGGATCTCGCTCACGGATCGGACCATGGTGGTCTTGCCGACCCCGAAGCCGCCGACAACGACGATCTTCAGTCCGTTGTCGGCCGTCGCCTGCAGGGCGGCACGGTCAGAGGTTGCGGAGTCCAACGAGCACCTGTTCCAGGGTGTCGGTGTCGGGGAGACGGTCCTCGACACGGGCAGTACGGGGATGGCGGGCGCTGATCCGGCCGGTGTCGAGCAGGTCGCACAGCATGATGCGGACGATGCTGACGGGCAGGCTCAGGGTGGCCGAGATCTCGACGACCGCGGTGGGGCTGTTGCACATCCGCAGGATCGCGACGTGCTCCGACTGCATCCCGGGGCTCGGGTCGCACTCGGCGACGACGAGCGTCACCAGGTCGAACGCGGCCGAGTCGGACCGGCTGCGCCCACCCGTGAGGGTGTACAGCCGGTCCGGGTCGTCGTCGCGTCCGGGGCGGGGGCGCGGGACGGAGGTCATACGTCCGCGGTTTCCGCGACCGTGGCCGCCGTGTCGCCCGAGGGGTCGCGCGGCGGGGCGACGAGGTACTCGCCGAGCTGCTCGACGAGTTCGCTCATGTTGTGGCCGACGAGGCCGACGTCGGAGTCCTCCGCAGCCACGACCGCCAGATGGGCGCCCGCGCCGGCCTCGACGATGAACAGCACGCCACCGTAGAACTCGGTCATCGCGGACCGCACGCCGCCGGAGCCGTCACCGAACTCGATGGACGCGCCGTGCGACAGGCTCTGGATGCCCGCGGAGATCGCGGCCAGCTGGTCGGCCTGGTCGACGGATAGTTCGGGAGTGCGGCACAGCTTCAGGCCGTCCCTGGACAGGACGAGGGCGTGCCGGGCGCCGGGCGTGCGGTCGAGCAGCCCCTCCAGCAGCCAGTTGAGCTTCTCATCGGTGGTCGCGCTCATCGGGTGTTGCCTTCCGGGTGCGGGGAATTGGCTCGTACCGCCTGGCTGAAGGTGCTGAAGCGGGCAGCCTGCACCTTCGGGTCGGTGGCACGGGGCCTGGGGGATTCGGCTCCGCCGGGGGTGGCATTGCCGGTACGGGCTTCGGCGGCGGCCAGCGTGCGGCCGCGGCGGCGCTTGGGCAGGCCGCTCTCGCCGACCTGGGGGACGGTGCCGGTGGACTCGGACGCGGACTCCGGCCGCCCGGGTGCGGCGTCCGTGCGCGGCGCGGACCCGGGGGAGTCCGTCACCGCGGTGGCCGGGGCCCGCCCGTCCGCGACCGGCGTCGTGTGGGCCGGCTCGGGCTCGGGGTGCCGGGCGGGGCCCGGGAGGGGAGCGGTGGCGGGTGTGCGGGAGATGAGCTCCTGCGGCAGCATCATCAGCGCGCCCGTGCCTCCGCGTGCCGACGGCCGGAAGGAGACGGTGAGGCCGTGCTTCCTGGCCAGCCGGCCGACGACGGCGAGGCCGAGCCGGGTGCCGGAGATCCCGGTGAGGTCCTGGTTCTCGGCGGACACGGCCCGCTCGGCCCTGCGCAGCTGCACATCGCTCATCACCAGGCCGCTGTCCTCGACGGTGACAACGATGCCTGCCGGGACCTCCTCGACGTACACGTGCACCTCGGCGGTGGGCGGCGAGAAGTTGGCGGCGTTGTCCAGCAGTTCGGCGAGGGCGTGCATGACTCCCTCGGCCGCGTGCCCCGCGATGGCCACGTCGCTGGTCGAGTGCAGGCGGATGCGCTGATAGCTGCCGATACGGCCCATGGCGCCGCGCAGGATCGACTCCATCACGATCGGCTTGGCCCACCGGCGCCCGGAACGCGCCCCGGTCAGCACGGCGATGGAGTCGGCGAGGCGGCCCGCCTGGGCGGTGCGGTGGTCCAGGTGCAGCAGGTCACCGAGCACATCCTCGGCGGTGTGCCGGTGTTCCATCTCGCGCAGGTCGGCCAGCATGCTCGTCGCCAGGGCCTGCATCCGGCCCGCGGCGTTGGCGCAGGCGGAGATCGCGGCGGAGCGCTCGTTCTCGGCGCGCCGGGCACGGGCGGTGAGCCGGGCGGCCTCGGCGGTGAGCCGCTCGTGCTGCTCGGTGGCCTCCACGGTGACCCGTGCGACCCGGTCGTCCGCCTCGGCGGTGACCCGGGCCGCCTCGGCGGAGGCGGCCGCCCTGATCCTGGCGGTCTCCGCGGTGAAGCGCTGGGCCTCGGCGGCGGAGGTCGAGACGAGGCGGGAGGTCTCGGCGGTGAAGCGTTCGGAGTCGGCGGCCCGCAGGGCGCGCAGGTTGCGGGCGGTGGCGAGCGTGTGGACCGTGACGGTCACCGCGATGCAGAGGAGCGCGGCGGCGCCGCCCGCTCCCCACGCGATGGGTGTCCGTACCGAGGCGGGAGCGGCGGCGACCGCCCACAGGCACAGAGCACCGGTAACGGCTGCCGATATCAGCAGGGCGAGTGCGGTCGGCCGGAGTGAAGGGCGCAATCGGAGTCCTCGGGGCGGACGGTGCGGGGGGAAAGGGCAGGTGGGACGGAAGGGACAACCTGGACTTACCGGTGTGGTGATGATGAAAGGACCACAACTGGAGCTGATTGTTCCTGATCAAGTCACGGCAACTATAGGAGAATTGGCGACTTGTTTGGGGATTCCTTGTGGCCACTTCTGTATGAAATCTGGCTTGAACTGACCCTGGCGGAGCCCTGAGGCCGATGCCCGGCCGGGCAAGTCGTGGACCAGGCGGGCAACTAGTGCTGAATGTCGGGTTATGTCGCCTGTGTGATGCTTGATTTATCACGATCGTCGCCCGTGAGCCGGTGGGCAGCTAGGGTGAGCGCTCCGGTGCAGTCGACTTTTCGGGTCGGCACCGCCGTAAGACACACCGCGCGCCTTGAAGGGGGAGGCGCCGCGTGGCCCCGACGGAGGACGCAGGCAACCGTGGACGCGCAAGGCCGTGGGCGGGACGAGGGAATCGACCCCGCAGACCAGTGGGTACTCAACCCCGACACCGGTGATTACGAACTGCGACTGACCCCCTCCTCAGGGCGATCGTCCGCGCCGGCCGGCACACCGGACGCGAGAACGCCCGGACCGCGCCGCAGGCCGGCTCCGGGGCCGGAGACTCCACGGCCCGGTGACCGGGCCTCCGTGCCCGGCCAGCGTGGCGGGCGCCGGGGCTCCGACGGTGGCCGCGGGGAACGGGACGGGACGCGGAAGCCGGGCGGCCGGGCGGCCGTGCCGGCGGCCGGGCGCCGCAAGGCCAAGCCGCAGAAGTCCCGCAAGAAGAAGGCCCTGGTGTGGACCGGCGGCGTGCTCGCCTTCCTGATGGTGGGCGTGGGCACCGCGGGCTACCTCGTGTACCAGCACTTCAACGGCAACATCACCGCGGTCTCCACCGACGGGGCCGGCACCGGTGGCTTCAGCAAGGACCGGGCGATCAACGTCCTGGTGATCGGGACCGACAAGCGGACCGGCGAGGGCAACGAGGGCTACGGGGACGCCGGAAGTGTCGGCCACGCCGACACCAGCATCCTCTTCCACGTGTCCAAGGACCGCACCAACGCGACCGCGCTGAGCATCCCGCGTGACCTGATAGCGGACATCCCCGTCTGCCCGACGAAGCTGGAGAGCGGGGAGGAGAAGGACATCCCCGCGACCCCCGGCGGCCGCTTCAACACCAGCCTCGGGCAGTCGGACCGCACCCCCAGCTGCACCATGCGTACCGTCACCGAGCTCACCGGCATCGAGGTCGACCACTTCATGGTGGCCGACTTCAACGCGGTCAAGTCCCTGACGACCGCCGTCGGAGGCGTGGACGTCTGCCTCGCCAAGGACATCGACGACAAGGACTCGCACCTCAAGCTGTCCAAGGGCGAGCACACCCTCCAGGGCGAGCAGGCCCTGGCCTTCCTGCGCACCCGGCACTCCGTCGGCTTCGGCAGCGACCTCAGCCGCATCGAGATCCAGCAGCAGTTCCTGGGCTCGCTCATGCGCAAGCTGAAGTCCAACGACACCCTGACCAGCCCCACGAAGATGTGGTCGCTCGCGGAGGCCGCCACCAAGGCGCTCACCGTCGACGACAAGATCGCCGACATAAACCAGCTCCGCAAGCTGGGTATGGAGCTGGCGTCGGTCGACCCCAAGAACATCACGTTCACCACGGTCCCGGTGCTGGACAACCCGAACGACAAGGCCACCGTCGTCCTCGACGAGTCCAAGGCGCCGCAGGTCTTCTCGATGATGCGCGAGGACGTCTCCTTCACCGCGGTGGCGAAGCAGGAGAAGGCCGCGGCCAAGGCCGAGGCGGACGCCAAGCTGAAGGGCGAGATGGCCGACCCGGCGGACGTGCGGGTCGACGTCTACAACGGCGGCGCCCCCGCCGGCTCCGCGCAGAACGCCCTGGACTGGCTGCAGAACGAACAGGGCGTGCTGAAGTCCACGAACCAGGCGAACGCGCCGCAGGACGTCAAGAAGACCCAGCTCGTCTACGCCCCCAACCAGGCGGACCAGGCCCGCCGGCTGGCCGGCATGATGGGCCTGTCGGCCTCGGCCCTCAAGCCGACCACGACGGACGCGGGTGAGATGGAACCGATGGCGCTGACCCTGGGCCCGGACTTCAAGAAGGCGGGCAGCCCGCTCACCGCCCCGGCGAAGGCGCCGGCCGACATCCAGCGCGTGGAGGCCGACAAGGCGGTCTGCGCCAAGTAGTCCGGCCCGGCCCCGCGTTCGGGGCCGGCCCGCGACCCTCCGCGCCGCTCCCGTCCGGCCCGCCCCAACCGCGCGAGGCGCCGCGCCCGTCCGGCCCGCCCCATCCGCGCGAGGCGCCGCGCCCGTCCGGCCCGCCCCATCCGCGCGAGGCGCCGCGCCCGTCCGGCCCGCCCCATCCGCGCGAGGCGCCGCGCCCGTCCGGCCCGGTCCATCCGAAGAGCGCAGCCGCCGGTGTCCGACGGCCGCCTCCCTGCCCCGGGCGCGGCATGCTGGCCTCATGCCCGCCACCGACCTCGTCCGAGAACTGGCCCAGGCCGTCCACGGCGACGTGGAGTCCGACGTGACCGCCCGCGCCCTCACCACCATGGACGCGTCCAACTACCGCCGCGTCCCCCAGGCCGTCGTGGCCCCCCGCGACGCCGAGGACGTCGCCGAGACACTCCGCGTCTGCCGGGAGCACGCCACCCCGGTCACGCCCCGCGGGGGAGGTACCTCGATCGCCGGACAGGCCACCGGCGCCGGCGTCGTCCTGGACTTCACCCGGTACATGCGGCGCGTCATCGCGCTCGACCCCGCGGCCCGTACGGCGGTCGTCCAGCCCGGCGTCGTCCTGGACGACCTGTGCGCCGCGGCGGCCCCGCACGGGCTGACGTTCGGCCCCGACCCGTCCACCCACAGCCGCTGCACGCTCGGCGGCATGATCGGCAACAACTCCTGCGGGTCGCACTCCGTGGCCTGGGGCACCACCGCCGACAACCTCCGGAGCCTCCGCGTCGTACGCTACGGCGGCGGCGAGGCCCTGCACATCGGCCGGGGCCTGCCCGACGCGCCGCCCGGCCTCCCCGAGTTCGCCGCCGCCCACCTCGCCCTGCTGCGCACCGGTTTCCCCGAGCTCCCCCGCCGCATCTCCGGGTACGCCCTCGACGCCCTGCTCCCGGAGAACGGCCCCGACCCCGCCCGCGCCCTCTGCGGCAGTGAGGGGACACTCGCCGTGGTCACCGAGGCGACCGTCGCCCTCGTCGGGACGCCGGGGGCCCGCGCGCTCGCCGTGCTCGGCTACGCCGACGAGACCGCCGCCGCGGAGGCCGCCCCCGGCCTCCTCCCGTACGGCCCGCTCACCGTCGAAGGCATGGCCGCCGACCTCGTACGCGAACCGGCCGGTCTGCCACGCGGCGCGGCCTGGCTGTTCGTGGAGACCGGCGGCGCCACGCCCGCCGAGGCCCGCGCCCACGCGGCACGTGTCCTGCGCGCCGCCGACGCCCTGGACGGCACCGTCGTCACCGGCCCCGCCGCGATGCGGACCCTGTGGCGCATCCGCGAGGACGCCGCCGGCACGGCGACCCGGATGCCCGACGGCACGGAGGCGTGGCCGGGCTGGGAGGACTGCGCCGTACCGCCCGCCCGCCTCGGCCCCTACCTCCGCGACTTCCGGGCGCTGCTCGCCGAACACGGCCTGCGCGGAACTCCGTACGGGCACTTCGGCGACGGCTGCATCCACGTGCGCGTCGACTTCGACCTGCTGACGGAGCAGGGCGTCGCCCGCTTCCGCCGGTTCTCCGAGGAACAGGCCGGCCTCGTCGTCGCGCACGGCGGATCACTGAGCGGCGAACACGGTGACGGGCAGGCGAGGGCGGAGCTGCTGCCCCGGATGTACGGCGACGCCATGGTGGACCTGTTCACACGCTTCAAGGACCTCTGGGACCCGGACGGCGGCCTGAATCCCGGTGTCCTCGCCCGCCCCGCACGGCTCGACGAGAACCTGCGCTTCGCCGTGCTCCCCGCACGCCCCGTGGACGTCGTCTTCGGCTACCCGCACGACGGCGGCGACTTCTCGGCAGCCGTACGCCGCTGCGTCGGCGTCGCCAAGTGCCGTACGGCGAAGGCCGGACCGGACGTGATGTGCCCCTCCTTCCGCGCGACCGGCGAAGAGGCCCACTCCACCCGTGGCCGCGCGCGGCTGCTCCACGAGATGCTCGCCGGCGAGATCGTCACGGACGGCTGGCGGTCGACGGAGGTACGGGACGCGCTCGACCTGTGCCTGTCCTGCAAGGGGTGCCGCACGGACTGCCCGGCAGGCGTCGACATGGCCACGTACAAGGCGGAGTTCCTCCACCACCACTACGAGCGCCGGCTGCGCCCGGCCGCGCACTACGCGATGGGCGGCCTCCCGCGATGGCTGCGGATGGCCGCCCCCTTCGCGGGCCCGCTCAACCTCCTGGCTCGCGGGGGACCGCTCGCCGCCCTCGTCAAGCGGCTCGGGGGCATCGACCCGCGTCGCACGCTCCCCGTCCTGGCGCGGCAGACGTTCCGGGCCTGGGCGCGCACCCGGACACCCGGGGCCGGGCCTGCCGTCGTCCTCTGGCCGGACACCTTCACCGACCACCTCTCACCGGAGGCCGGCCGTGCGGCGTTCCGGGTCCTGGAGTCGGCGGGCCGCAGTCCGGTGCTGCCCGGCCGCGGGGTGTGCTGCGGCCTCACCTACGTGTCCACGGGCCGGCTCGACGCGGCGCGCGCCGTCATGAGCCGCACTCTGGACCGGACGGAGGCGTCCCTCGGCACCCCGGTCGTCGTCCTGGAACCCAGCTGCGCCGCCGCCCTGCGCACGGACCTGCCGGAGCTCCTCCCCGACGACCCGCGTGCCGCCCGGCTCGCGGCGTCCGTCCGCACCCTGGCCCAGTACCTGGAGGAGTACGCGCCCGAGTGGACACCGCCCCGGCTGGACCGCCCCGTCGCCGGCCAGACCCACTGCCACCAGCACGCGGTCCTCGGGGACGACGCCGAGCGCAGACTCCGCGAGAAGGCCGGCCTGACCGGTGAACTGAGCGGCGGCTGCTGCGGGCTCGCCGGCAACTTCGGCTTCGAGAAGGGCCACTTCGACGTCTCGGTGGCCTGCGCCGAGGACCAGCTCCTCCCCGCCGTGCGGGCGGCGGAACCCGGCACGGAACTGCTGGCCGACGGCTACTCCTGCCGCACCCAGCTGGACCAGCTGGCGGGCCGCCGGGCCCGGCACCTCGCCGAGGTGCTGGCGGAGGGACTCGACGGCTGACTGGGGACCGGCCGGTGTCAGGGCTTCGCGACGGCCTCGCCCACCGCTGCGGTCAACCGCCATGGACGGCTACCGGGCGCAACCGCCCGGTGGGGTCCGCTGTTCGCGCGCCACGATCTCCCGGGCGAGCGCCGCCAGCCGGGGGAAGGCGGGGTGACCCGGCCCGTCCCGGCGGGCCAGCAGGACGGGCAGCGGCGGGGCGTCGTCCAGCGGCACGTAGGCGACGCCCCCGTGCGGGTGCATCTGGGCCGTGGACGCCCCCGAGACGCCGCTGCCCCTTCCTGCCGCGATGGCGGCGAGCCAGTCGTCGGTGTTGGCGACGGTGAGGGTGGCGGCGGGCCGCGCGTGCGGGGGCCACAGGCCCGGGGTGGTGGCTCCCGAGACGGTGTTGAGGACGACCGCGCCGCCGGTCAGGTCGGCCAGCGACAGCGAGGTGCGGGCGGCGAGCGGGCCGTCGGCGGCCACCGCCGCCACCCGCCCCTCGGTGAACAGCACCTCGGTGACGAGCCCCGGAGTGTCCACGGGCCCGCGGAGCAACGCCGCGTCCACCTCGCCGCGGGCGAGTCCCGCCGTGCGGTCGTCGATGCGCAGCAGTTCGAGCGGGGTCTCCGGGTGGCGGTGCTGCCAGGTACGCAGCAGCGGCGTGGTGTAGGGGCCGAACGCCGACCAGGCGTGCCCCAGTCGCAGCGGCCGGTGGCGCAGCCGGCCCGGGTCGAGGGCCTCCTCGAAGGCGCCGACCGCGGTGACGGCCTTGGCGCGGAAGGCGAGGCCCTCGGGGGTGAGGGCGAGGTGGTGGGTGGACCGGTCGACGAGCCGGACGCCCAGGTGCCGTTCGAGGGCGGCGAGCGTGCGGGAGACGACGGGCTGGGTGACATGGAGCCGGGCGGCGGCACGGGTCACGCTGCCTTCGTCCGCGATGGCGAGAAAGGCCCGCAGGTGCCGGACCTCGATACCGCGCCGACCGTTCCCGGCGCCCTGTCCAGTGCGCATGCGGCTGGAGCATAACGGGAGCGCAATCGGCATTTCGCGCGCGGCGCGCAGGTACCTACGGTGAGCAGGTGAGCGGCTCGCGATCAGTGCCGTATCGTAGACTTTCTAGTGCACTCCAATGGACTGAAGGAAAGGTTCCCGGTGAACGACCCGCGCGCTGCCGCCGACCAGGCCGCTGCCGTTGCCGTACCCGAGGCGGCGTCCGCGCTCGACGAGCCCGGGCGCCGCCGGCCGGGAGGTCCCGGCGGACGCGGAACGGCGCTGGGTCCGGTCGCGCTGGTGGTGGCCGGCGGGCTCTCCGTCCAGTTCGGCGCGGCGGTCGCCGTCCTGCTGATGCCGCGGGCCGGCGCGCTCGGCGTCGTCACCCTGCGCCTCGCCGCCGCCGCGCTCGTCCTGCTGGTCGTCTGCCGGCCGAAGCTGCGGGGGCACTCCCGCTCCGACTGGGGCACCGTGGTCGCCTTCGGTGTCGCCATGGGTGGCATGAACACGTTGTTCTACCAGGCCGTCGACCGCATCCCGCTGGGCGCGGCCGTCACGCTGGAGGTACTGGGCCCGCTGGTCCTGTCCGTCGTGGCGTCCCGCCGCCTGGTCAACGTCGTCTGGGCGGTCCTCGCGCTCGGCGGGGTCGTCCTGCTCAGCGGCGGAGGCTTCGACCGCCTGGACCCGGCCGGGGCGGCGTACGCCCTGGGAGCCGGCGCCATGTGGGCGGCCTACATCGTCTTCAGCGCGCGCACCGGCCGCCGGTTCCCACAGGCGGACGGGCTGGCCCTGGCGATGGTGGTGGCGGCGGTGCTCTCGCTGCCCCTGGGGATCATGGAGGCGGGCTCCGGGCTCCTCGTCCCCTCCACGCTGGCCCTGGGCGTCGCCGTCGCGCTGCTGAGCTCCGTCCTTCCGTACACCCTCGAACTCATGGCGCTGCGCAGGCTGCCCGCGCCCACCTTCGCGGTCCTGATGAGCCTCGAACCGGCCATCGCGGCCACGGCGGGCTTCCTCATCCTCGACCAGGCCCTCTCCTCGACGGACGCCCTGGCCATCGCCCTGGTCATCGGGGCGAGCATGGGCGCGGTCCGCAGCCAGACGCGGAGTTCCCGGAAGCGGTGAGCCCGCCGCTCCCAGGGGCGTACGGCCGTTCCGCCTGCGCGGCCGGGCATCCGATCCTAGGGTGGTCGACACGGCCGACCTGGAGGAACACATGCCTGAACGCGACGATCTGCTCGCGCTCGTGACCGATCAGCGCACCAACTTTCTCTACACCGTCGCGGGACTCGACGAGGCCGGGGCCCGCGCCCGGACGACGGTCAGCGAGCTGACCCTCGGCGGACTCCTGAAGCACCTCGGTGAGGTGCAGCGAAGCTGGCTGGACGTCGTCGAGGGCACCGCTCCCGCCGAGGTCGACTGGGCGGACCTCGACCCCGACGGCAACCGGATGACCGACGCGGAGACGGTGGCCGGACTGCTGGACGCCTTCCACGCGGCGGCGGACGCCTTCGACCGTACGGTCCGCGAGGAGACCGACCTCGACCGGGAGGTCACGCTGCCTTCGTACCCCTGGTCGCCCCCCGAGCCGGTCGTCTGGACCGTCCGGCGCGTCCTGTGGCACACCTTCCGCGAGATCGCCCACCACAGTGGCCACGCCGACATCATCCGCGAGGCGCTGGACGGGGCCAGCACCACGGCGAAGATGGCCGAGGCGGCGTCGAAGGGGCGGTAGGGCGCACTGCCGTCCCGCCCGTGCGGCGCCACCGCGCCGGGGACGGCCGCGAGGGGCACGATGGGAGGGAGCGGAGGAAGGAGCCCACGCATGGGATCCGCAAAGGGAACCGACGAGTACGACGGGCTGTACGCGCACACACCCTCGCAGGCCGAGGGCGAGAACGACGAGCCGGGCGTACGCGGCACGGCCTCCGAGGTCCACCCCGACGTCCCACGGACCGAGCCCTCGCAGGCCGAGGGCGACCGCACGGAGTGACGTGCGCGTCCGGCCGGCGACGGGCGGGACGCGGTGAGGCGGGGCCGCGGGGGACGTCCCGGGTGCTGAGCGCGCATCCGGCCCTCCCTTCTCGGGGCCGGGGCCGGGGCGCCCCGTCCCGCTGACAGCCGCTCACCTCGGGCTGACAGCCGTTCACCTCGGGCGGAAGGCGGGCCACGGCGGCGTACAAATGCCGGTGGCGTGAAGGCGGGCCGGAAAATCATGCAAGCGTGCTTGCTTGTTTTGCGGGGCGCTGGCATGCTCCGGGACACACCGCCACGCCCCGAGGGGAGCGCACCGTGCCCGACGCAACGGCCGTGACCGCCGCCGTGCTCGACGACCTGCGGGAGGAGGGCGGCGCACTCGATCTGCTGGTCGCGGGGCTGAGCGCGCACGCATGGGCGGCACCGACCCCCGCCGAGGGGTGGACCGTCGCCCACCAGATCGCCCACCTCAACTGGACCGACGACGTGGCCCTGACCGCAGCCACCGAGCCCGGAGCCTTCGCCGCGGAGGTCGAGAAGGCGCTGGCCGCCCCCGGGACCTTCGTCCACGAGGCCGCCGAGGAGGCCGTCACCGCCCTGACCCCCGAAGCCCTCCTCGTGGAGTGGCGGCAAGGGCGGGACCGGCTCCAGGAGGCCCTGCGCGCGGCGCCCGCCGCGGCGAGGCTTCCCTGGTACGGACCGCCCATGAGCGTCGCGTCGATGGCCACCGCGAGGCTCATGGAGACCTGGGCCCACGGCCAGGACGTCGCCGACGCGCTCGGTGTGACCAGGAAGCCGACCGCCCGGCTGCGGCACGTCGCCAGGATCGGCGTACGGGCCAGGGACTACGCCTACCTGGTGCGCGGCCTGCAGCCCCCCGCCGAGCCGTTCAGGGTCGAGCTGCGCTCCGAGGACGGCGTGCTGACCGTGCACGGCCCCGAGGACGCCCCCCAGCGGGTCACCGGCCCGCTCCTCGACTTCTGCCTGCTCGTCACCCAGCGCGCCCACCGGGACGACCTCGCCGTCGAGGCGGTCGGCCCCGACGCCGGGCAGTGGCTGGACATCGCACAGGCCTTCGCCGGACCGGCCGGACCCGGGCGGCCCCCCAAGGCCGGCCGGTGACCCGGCCGCTGCGCGTCGGCAACGCGTCCGGCTTCTACGGCGACCGCTTCGACGCCGTGCGCGACATGCTCACGGACGGGCCGCTGGACGTCCTCACCGGGGACTACCTCGCCGAACTCACCATGCTGATCCTGGGCCGCAGCCGCCTCAAGGACCCGAAGCGCGGATACGCCGCGACCTTCCTCCGGCAGCTGGAGGAGAACCTCGGACTCGCCCACGAGCGGGGCGTGAAGATCGTCGCCAACGCCGGCGGACTGAACCCGGCCGGGCTCGCCGACGCCGTGCGGGAGCTGGCGGACCGCACCGGTGTGCCGGTGCGCGTCGCCCACGTCGAGGGTGACGGCCGTCCCGTACCCGAGGGCTGCCTCACCGCCAACGCCTACCTCGGCGGTGCGGGCATCGCCGCCTGCCTCCGCGCCGGGGCCGACGTCGTCGTCACCGGCCGGGTCACCGACGCCGCCCTCGTCACCGGGCCCGCCGCCGCACACTTCGGCTGGGGACCGGACGCCCATGACGCCCTCGCCGGGGCCGTCGTCGCCGGGCACGTCCTGGAGTGCGGGACCCAGGCCACCGGGGGCAACTACGCCTTCTTCCGCGAGCACGACGTCCGACGGCCCGGCTTCCCGCTCGCCGAGATCCACGAGGACGGCAGCAGCGTCATCACCAAGCACGACGGCACCGGCGGCGTCGTCGACGTCGGTACCGTCACCGCGCAGCTGCTGTACGAGACGGGGGGAGCCCGCTACGCCGGACCCGACGTCACCGCCCGGCTCGACACCGTGCGGCTGACGCGGGACGGCCCCGACCGGGTGCGGATCGGCGGGGTACGCGGGGAGGCGCCGCCTCCCACGCTGAAGGTCGGGCTCAACCGGCTCGGCGGGTGGCGCAACGAGGTCGTCTTCGTGCTGACCGGACTCGACATCGAGGCCAAGGCACGGCTCGTGCGCGAACAGTTCACCGACGCCCTCGGCCGGGGCGGGCCGGCGCCCGCCGACGTCCGGTGGGAGCTCGCCCGCACCGACCGGGCCGACGCCGGCACCGAGGAGACCGCGAGCGCCCTGCTCCGGCTCGTCGTGCGCGACCCGGACCCGGATGCCGTCGGCCGCGCCGTGTCCGGGGCCGCCGTCGAGCTGGCCCTCGGCAGCTACCCGGGGTTCCATGTGACGGCCCCGCCCGGGAAGGGCGCTCCGTACGGCGTGTTCGAGGCGGCCCACGTGCCGGTCGCCGAGGTCGAGCACATCGCCGTGCTGCCCGACGGGACCCGGGAGGCGATCCCGTCGGCAGGCCCGTACCGGGACCTGGAGGAGGTGGCGGAACCGGCCCTGCCCGACCCGCTGCCCGCCGGGTCCACCCGCACCGTTCCCCTCGGCCACGTGGCGGGCGCCCGCAGCGGGGACAAGGGCGGGGACGCCAACGTCGGGGTGTGGGTCCGCACGGATGAAGCCTGGCGGTGGCTGGCCCACGAGCTGACCGTCGCGCGGTTCGGGGAACTGCTGCCGGAGACCGCGGGACTCGTCGTCGTACGCCATGTCCTGCCCGGGCTGCGGGCACTCAACTTCGTCGTCCACGGCCTCCTCGGCGAAGGCGTCGCCGCGCAGGCGCGCTTCGATCCGCAGGCGAAGGCGCTGGGGGAGTGGCTGCGGTCCCGGCACGTCCCCGTCCCCGTACAGCTGCTCGACCGACCGGAGGTGCACGCGTGACCGTCCTGCCCACCGCACTCGACACCGAGGGGCCCGAGTACGCCGCCCACCGTGAGGCGATGCTCGCGAAGCTCGCCGAGCTGGACGCCGAGCACGCCAAGGCCCTGGCGGGTGGCGGCGAGAAGTACGTCACCCGCCACCGGGAGCGCGGGAAACTCCTCGCCCGCGAGCGGATCGAGCTGCTGGTCGACCCGGACACCCCCTTCCTGGAGCTGTCGCCGCTCGCCGCCTGGGGCAGCGACCACACGGTCGGCGCCTCCCTCGTCACCGGCATCGGGACCGTGTCCGGGGTGGAGTGCCTGATCACCGCCAACGACCCCACGGTGCGCGGCGGCGCCTCGAACCCCTGGACCCTGAGGAAGGCGCTGCGCGCCAACGAGATCGCCTTCGCCAACCGGCTGCCGTGCGTCTCGCTGGTGGAGTCCGGGGGCGCCGACCTGCCCTCGCAGAAGGAGATCTTCATCCCCGGCGGGGCGCTGTTCCGTGACCTGACCCGGCTCTCCGCCGCCGGCATCCCCACCGTGGCCGTGGTGTTCGGCAACTCGACGGCCGGAGGCGCGTACGTCCCCGGCATGTCCGACCACACCGTCATGATCAAGGAGCGGTCCAAGGTCTTCCTCGGCGGACCGCCCCTGGTGAAGATGGCCACCGGTGAGGAGAGCGACGACGAGTCGCTGGGCGGCGCCGAGATGCACGCCCGCACCTCCGGTCTCGCCGACCACTACGCCGTCGACGAGCACGACGCCCTGCACCAGGCCCGTCGCATCGTGGCCCGGCTCAACTGGCGCAAGGCGCACCCGGATCCGGGCCCCGCCGCACCGCCGGAGTACGACGAGGACGAGCTGATCGGGATCGTCCCCGGGGACCTCAGGACGCCCTTCGACCCCCGCGAGGTCATCGCCCGGCTCGTCGACGGCTCGGACTTCGACGCCTTCAAGCCCCTCTACGGGACGAGCCTGGTCACCGGGTGGGCGCGCCTGCACGGCTATCCCGTCGGCGTCCTCGCCAACGCGCAGGGCGTGCTGTTCAGCGAGGAGTCGCAGAAGGCCGCCCAGTTCATCCAGCTCGCCAACCAGCGCGACATCCCGCTCCTCTTCCTGCACAACACGACGGGCTACATGGTCGGCAAGGCGTACGAACAGGGCGGGATCATCAAGCACGGCGCGATGATGATCAACGCGGTGTCGAACTCCCGGGTCCCCCACCTGTCCGTGCTGATGGGCGCCTCCTACGGCGCCGGGCACTACGGCATGTGCGGGCGGGCCTACGACCCCCGCTTCCTCTTCGCCTGGCCCAGCAGCAAGTCGGCCGTCATGGGCCCCCAGCAGCTCGCGGGCGTCCTCTCCCTCGTCGCACGCGCCTCCTCCGCCGCGAAGGGGCTGCCCTACGACGACGAGGCCGACGCCGGCCTGCGGGCCATGGTGGAGCAGCAGATCGAGTCCGAGTCCCTGCCGATGTTCCTCTCGGGGCGGCTGTACGACGACGGGGTCATCGACCCCCGCGACACCAGGACCGTCCTCGGGATGTGCCTGTCCGCGATCCACACGGCACCGGTCGAAGGCGCGCGCGGCTTCGGCGTCTTCCGGATGTGAGGCAACCGATGATCACCGCACTCCTCGTCGCGAACCGGGGCGAGATCGCCTGCCGGATCTTCCGCACCTGCCGCGAACTGGGCATCGCCACCGTCGCGGTGTACTCCGACGCGGACGCCGGCGCCCTGCACGTGAGGGAGGCCGACACCGCCGTACGCCTGCCCGGTGCCGCGCCGGCCGACACGTATCTGCGCGGCGACCTCGTCGTCGCCGCCGCGCTCGCGGCGGGCGCCGACGCCGTCCATCCGGGGTACGGCTTCCTCTCGGAGAACGCCGGGTTCGCCCGTGCCGTGCGGGACGCGGGCCTCGTATGGGTGGGGCCGCCGGTCGAGGCCGTCGAACTGATGGCGTCCAAGACCCGGGCCAAGGAGCTGATGGCCGCCGCCGGCGTACCGCTGCTCGCCCCGGTCGACCCCGGGAGCGCCACCGCCGCCGATCTGCCCCTCCTGCTGAAGGCGGCGGCGGGCGGCGGCGGGCGCGGGATGCGGATCGTACGGGAACTCGGGTCGCTCCCGGCGGAGTTGACCGCCGCCTCCGCCGAGGCCGCCGGTGCCTTCGGGGATGGGGAGGTCTTCGCCGAGCCGTACGTCGAACGAGGCCGGCACGTCGAGGTCCAGATCATGGCGGACGGACGGGGCGGGGTCTGGGCGCTCGGCACCCGGGACTGCTCCCTCCAGCGACGCCACCAGAAGGTCGTCGAGGAGGCCCCCGCACCGGGCCTCGACGACGGGCTCCGCCGGCGGCTGCGCGACGCGGCCGTGGCCGCGTCGCTGGCGGTGGGCTACCGGGGCGCGGGAACGGTCGAGTTCCTCGTATCGGCCGGAGGGAGCCCGTACTTCCTGGAGATGAACACCCGCCTCCAGGTGGAACACCCCGTCACCGAAGCGGTGTTCGGCATCGACCTCGTCGCCCTGCAACTGCGGATCGCGGAGGGCGGGGCCCTGCCCTCCACCGAGCCGCCGCAGCCCGTCGGACACGCCGTGGAGGCACGGCTGTACGCGGAGGACCCGGCACGTGACTGGCAGCCGCAGACCGGAGCACTGCTCACGCTGGAGCTGCCCGACGAACCCGGTATCCGCCTCGACACCGGATACACCGGCGGCGACACCGTCGGAGTCCACTACGACCCCATGATCGCCAAGGTCATCGCACACGCCCCCACCCGCACCGAAGCCGTCCGGCTCCTCGCCCGTGCCCTCGAACGCGCCCGCATCCACGGCCCGGTCACCAACCGCGAACTCCTCGTACGCTCCCTGCGCCACCCGGACTTCGTCGGGGGGCGCCTCGACACCGGCTTCTACGACCGGCACCTGGCCGCCCTGACCGCGACCGGGACTCCCGGCGAGGACGCCGCCCGCCGTCTCGCGGCCACCGCCGCCGCGCTCGCGTCGGCTGCGGGTGCGGCCGCCTCCGGGGGCGGAGCGGGCACCACCAGGTTCGGCGCGTGGCGCAACCTCCCCTCGCAGCCGCAGACCAGGCGCTACCGGGCCGAGCCCGACGGCAGCGAGCACGAGATCACCTACCGCACGGGCCGGGACGGCACTCCCGTCCCCTGCACCGGCGAGCGGGTACTCGCCGCAGGGCCCGGCGCGGTCACCCTCGAAACCGGCGGCGTGACCCGGCACCACAGGGTCACCGTCCACGGCACCCGGGTCCACGTGGACACGGCCGCCGGCGCGTACACCTTCACCGCCCTGCCCCGCTTCACGGACCCCGGAGACCGCACCGAACCCGGCTCCCTGCTCGCCCCCATGCCCGGCACCGTCGTCCGTCTCGCCGACGGACTCGCGCCCGGCGCCGCCGTCGAGGCGGGGCAGCCACTCATCTGGCTGGAGGCGATGAAGATGGAACACCGCGTCCTCGCCCCCGCCTCCGGCACCCTCACCGCGCTCCACGCCGCCCCCGGACTCCAGGTCGAGGTCGGCGCACTGCTCGCCGTCGTACAGGACTCACCCGCGGAAGCCCCCGCGCACCAGGAGGAGACGACCCGATGAGCACCGTCCTCGAAACCCCGGAGCACCAGGCCCTCCGCGCCGCCGTCGCCGGCCTCGGCAGGCGCTTCGGCCGCGCCTACAGCACCGGGCTCGCCCGCAAGGGCGAGCACCCCCGCGAGCTGTGGGAGGAGGCGGGCAAGCTCGGCTACCTCGGCGTGAACCTGCCCGAGGAGTACGGCGGCGGGGGCGGCGGCATGGCCGAGCTCTCCATCGTCCTGGAGGAGCTGGGAGCCGCCGGCAGCCCCCTCCTCATGCTGGTCGTGTCCCCGGCGATCTGCGGCACCGTCATCGCGCGCTTCGGCACCGAGGCCCAGAAACGGACCTGGCTCCCCGGCCTCTCCGACGGCTCCCTGACCATGTCGTTCGGCATCACCGAGCCCGACGCAGGCTCCAACTCCCACCGCATCACCACCACGGCACGCCGGGACGGCGAGGGGTGGATCCTCAGCGGCCGCAAGGTCTTCATCTCCGGCGTCGACATCTCCGACGCCACGCTCGTCGTCGGCCGCACCGAGGACGCACGCTCCGGCAGCCTCAAGCCCTGCCTCTTCATCGTCCCCCGCGACGCCCCGGGCTTCTCCCGCACGCAGATCGACATGGAACTCCAGGCGGCCGAGAAGCAGTTCGAGCTGGTCCTCGACGACGTACGGCTGCCCGCCGACGCGCTCGTCGGCGAGGACGCGGACACGGGCCTGCTCCAGCTCTTCGCCGGTCTGAACCCGGAGCGCGTCATGGGCGCCGCCTTCTCCATCGGCATGGGCCGCTACGCCCTCGAACGGGCCGTGGACTACGCGAGGACCCGCACCGTCTGGAAGGGCGCGCCCATCGGCGCCCACCAGGCCATCGCCCATCCGCTCGCCCAGGCGCACATCGAGCTCGAGCTCGCCCGGCTGATGATGCAGAAGGCCGCGAAGCTCTGCGACGACGGCGACGACACGGGCGCGGGCGAGGCCGCCAACATGGCCAAGTACGCCGCCGCCGAGGCCTGCGTCCGGGCCGTCGACCAGGCCGTCCACACCCTGGGCGGAAACGGCCTCACCCGTGAGTACGGGCTCGCCTCCCTGATCACGGCCGCGCGTGTCTCCCGCATCGCACCGGTCAGCCGGGAAATGATCCTCAACTACGTCTCCCACCAGACCCTCGGCCTCCCGAAGTCGTACTGACGCCTTCGGTCACGTTCCGGGTCTCCCCATCCGCCCCCGCAGGGGCGATTCTGGCTCTCCACCCGCGTCGAAGGGGACCGCCATGGTGTTCCACAGCGAGTACGCAGACGTCCAGCCCCTCGAAACACCCATCCACGAAGCCGTCCTCGGCCATGCCGCGGACTTCGGTGACACCCCCGCCCTGATCGACGGGACCGACGGGACGAGCGTCACGTACGCCCAGCTCGACACCTTCCACCGGCGCGTCGCCGCCCACCTCGCCGCGGCGGGCCTGCGCAAGGGCGACGTCCTCGCCCTGCACAGCCCCAACACGATCGCCTACCCGGCCGTCTTCTACGGGGCGACCCGGGCCGGCGCCACCGTCACCACGATCCACCCGCTCGCCACCGCCGAGGAGTTCGCCAAACAGCTCAAGGACTCCGAGGCCCGCTGGATCGTCACCGTGTCCCCGCTCCTCGACGTCGCCCGCCGGGCGGCCGGCCTCGCGGGAGGCATCCAGGAGATCTACGTGTGCGACCAGGCGGAGGGCCACACCTCCGTGCTCGACATGCTGGGCTCCACCGCCCCCGAACCCGAGATCGCCTTCGACCCGGCCGAGGACATCGCCGTCCTCCCGTACTCCTCCGGCACCACGGGCACCCCCAAGGGCGTCATGCTCACCCACCGCTCCATCGCCACCAACCTGGAGCAGCTGCGGCCCTTCGTCCCCCTCGGCGAGAGCGACCGCATCCTGGCGGTCCTCCCCTTCTTCCACATCTACGGGCTCACGGCCCTCATGAAGCGGGCCGCTGCGCTACGGGGCCACGGTCGTGGTCCTGCCCCGCTTCGACCTCGCCCAGTTCCTCGGTGCGATCCAGACGCACCGCATCACCGGCCTGTACGTCGCCCCGCCCATCGTCCTGGCCCTCGCCAAGCACCCGCTCGTGGGCGACTACGACCTCTCGTCGCTGGAATACGTCGTCAGCGCCGCCGCTCCCCTGGACGCCGGACTCGCCGCCGCCTGCTCCAACCGGCTCGGCGTCCCCGCCGTACGGCAGGCGTACGGGATGACGGAACTCTCGCCCGGGACCCATGTCGTGCCCCTCGACGTGGAGGACCCGCCGCCCGGCACCGTCGGGAAGCTCCTGCCCGGTACGGAGATGCGCATCGTCTCGCTCACCGACCCGGGCGTCGACGCCGGGGCCGGCGCCGACGGCGAGATCCTCATCCGCGGCCCCCAGGTGATGAAGGGCTACCTGGGCCGGCCCGACGCCACCGACGCCATGATCGACGCCGACGGGTGGCTGCACACCGGGGACGTCGGCCGGGTCGACGCGGACGGCTGGCTGTACGTCGTCGACCGGGTCAAGGAACTCATCAAGTACAAGGGCTACCAGGTCGCCCCCGCGGACCTGGAGGCACTCCTCCTCACCCACCCCTCGATCGCCGACGCCGCCGTCATCGGCGTCCACGACGCCGACGGCAACGAGGTCCCCAAGGCCTACCTGGTCCGGGCGTCCGGCGCCGGGGACCTCACGGCGGAGGACGTCATGGCCTACGTCGCCGAACGCGTCTCCCCGTACAGGAAGGTCAGACAGGCCGAGTTCATCGAGGCCGTCCCCCGCGCGGTCTCCGGCAAGATCCTGCGGCGTGAGCTGCGCGACCGGGAGAAGCCGCGATGACCCTGGCACCCCCGGTCCACGAGCGCGGGATCACCACCCTCACCCTCGACTCCCCGGCCAACCGCAACGCCCTGAGCGCACGGCTCGTCGGCGAGCTCACCGAGGCCCTCGACGCCTGCGCGGCCGACGACGCCGTGCGAGCCGTGCTCCTCACCCACACCGGCAACACGTTCTGCGCGGGCGCCGACCTCACCGCGCCGCCCGATCCGCACGACCTCGTCGCCCTCATGCGGCGCGTCGTCGCCCTGCCCAAACCCGTCGTCGCCCGGGTCACCGGGCACGTGCGGGCCGGCGGCCTCGGGCTCCTCGGGGCGTGCGACATCTCCGTCGCGGGACCCGAGTCCTCGTTCGCCCTCACCGAGTCCCGCCTGGGCCTCGCTCCCGCCGTGATCTCCCTGCCCCTGCTGCCCCGCCTCGACCCACGCGCGGCGGCCCGCTACTACCTCACCGGGGAACGCTTCGACGCGGCGGAAGCGGCGCGGATCGGCCTGGTGAGTGCCGCCGCCGACGATGCGGACAAGGCACTCGAACCAGTACTGGACGGACTGCGCAGAGCGTCACCGCAGGGGCTGGCCGCATCGAAGGAGCTGGTCACGGCTACTGTGCTGCGGAGTTTCGACAGCCACACCGAAGACCTCGTCGCCCGCTCCGCAGCGCTCTTCGCCACCGACGCGGCACGGGAGGGGATGACGGCCTTCCTGGAACGACGGGATCCCGCATGGGTGCTGTGACACCCCCGAAGCAGGACAGGAGCCGCGCCACCCGGCAGCGGCTCCTGGCATCGGCGGTCGCCTGCCTCGCCGAACACGGCTGGGCGGGCTCCACCGTCTCCGTCGTCGCCGAACACGCCGGGGTCTCGCGGGGCGCCGCCCAGCACCACTTCCCCACCCGGGAGGACCTTTTCACCGGCGCCGTCGAGTACGTCGCCGAGGAACGCTCCGCCGCCCTGCGCGCCCTGCCCGTCCAGGGGCGCGCCGAGGTCGTCGCCGCGCTCGTCGACCTGTACACCGGGCCGCTCTTCCGCGCCGCGCTCCAGCTCTGGGTCGCCGCCTCGAACGAGGCCCAGCTGAGGCCCCGCGTCACCGAGCTGGAGGCCCGTGTGGGCCGCGAGACCCACCGCATCGCCGTGGAGCTCCTGCGCGCCGACGAGACGCGGCCCGGGGTCCGCGAGACGGTCCAAGGCCTCCTCGACATGGCCCGGGGCCTGGGCCTCGCCAACCTGCTGACCGACGACACCGTCCGCCGGGACAGGGTCGTGGGGCAGTGGGCGGCGCTGCTGGACGACGTACTGGACTGACCGTCCCGCGCACCACCGAGGACTGAGGCGTCGTCCCCGCGCCGGTCCGGTGACCACCCGGGCGGGGGCAGCGCGCGCCGGGTGGCCGTGGGACCCCCCACGGCCACCCCCGCCGCTCAGTTCCCCAGGTCCGCGAGCTGGTCGTACCCCTCGATCGAACGGGGGTCGCGGGAACCCGGGCCGACGTACGTGGCCGAAGGGCGCACGAGGCGGCCGGTCCGCTTCTGCTCCAGGATGTGCGCCGACCAGCCCGCCGTGCGGGCGCAGCTGAACATCGACGTGAACATGTGCGCGGGGACCTCGGCGAAGTCCAGCACGATCGCCGCCCAGAACTCGACGTTCGTCGCCAGGACGCGGTCCGGACGGCGGGCGTGGAGCTCCTCCAGGGCCGCCTTCTCCAGGGCCTCCGCCACCTCGTAACGCGGCGCGGCCAGCTCGCGGGCCGTGCGGCGCAGCACGCGGGCGCGGGGGTCCTCGGCGCGGTAGACGCGGTGGCCGAAGCCCATGAGGCGCTCACCTTTGTCGAGCGCCTGCTTCACGTACGCCCTGGCGTCACCCGTCCGCTCGATCTCCTCGATCATGCCGAGCACCCGGGACGGCGCCCCGCCGTGCAGCGGGCCGGACATCGCGCCCACCGCCCCGGACAGCGCCGCCGAGACGTCCGCCCCGGTCGACGCGATGACACGGGCGGTGAACGTCGAGGCGTTCATCCCGTGCTCGGCGGCCGACGTCCAGTAGGCGTCGACGGCCTTGACGTGCTTCGGGTCCGGCTCACCGCGCCAGCGGATCATGAAGCGCTCGACCACGGACCCGGCCTTGTCGATCTCGCTCTGCGGGACCATCGGCAGCCCCTGGCCCCGCGCCGACTGGGCCACGTACGAGAGGGCCATCACGGCGGCCCGGGCCAGGTCGTTGCGCGCCGTCTCCTCGTCGATGTCGAGCAGCGGCTTAAGGCCCCACACCGGTGCCAGCATGGCGAGCGCGGACTGCACGTCGACGCGGATGTCACCGCTGTGCACGGGGATCGGGAACGGCTCGGCGGGCGGCAGGCCCGGGTTGAACGCCCCGTCCACCAGCAGACCCCAGACGTTGCCGAACGACACATGGCCGACGAGGTCCTCGATGTCGACGCCGCGGTAACGGAGCGAGCCGCCTTCCTTGTCGGGCTCGGCGATCTCCGTCTCGAACGCGACGACTCCTTCAAGTCCGGGTACGAAGTCGGACATCGGGCGGCTCCCTCGACTCGGCGGCTGTACGACGGCCACGAAGGCCTGTCCACGAATACTGGCGGGTTACCACGACGTGGGGAAGGGTGACGTCCGGCACAGCCTCCCGGCCCGCGGACCGCGGTCACGCCCCTCCCGCGGGGAGACCGGCCCGCTGCGGCAGGATGGCCCCGTGCCCACAGCAGATGCCACTCCGTCTTCCGCTTCCGCCTCCTCTCGCACCCCGTCATCCGATTGCACCACCGATCCGGCCGCGATGCGCGAGCAGTACCGCTCCGAGGACTTCACCGAGAAGGACCTCGCCGCAGACCCCATGGACCAGTTCGCGCACTGGTTCCGCCAGGTGGCCGGGGGCGGCGCGCTCCACGAGCCGAACGCGATGGTGGTCTCCACCGCCGACTCCCGGGGCCGGCCCTCGTCGAGGACGGTGCTGCTGAAGCACTACGACGAGCGCGGCTTCGTGTTCTTCACCAACTACGGGTCCCGCAAGGGCCGCGAACTGACGGCCAACCCGTACGTCTCGCTGCTCTTCCCCTGGCACCCGCTCGCCCGACAGGTCATCGTCAGCGGCACCGCCGCACGTGTCGGGCGCGAGGAGACGGTCGCCTACTTCCGCACCCGCCCCCACGGCTCCCAGCTCGGGGCCTGGGCGAGCGACCAGTCGACGGTGGTCGGCTCCCGCGAGGAGCTCACCGCCCGTTACGAAGAGCTCGCCGCCCGTTACCCGGAGGGCGAGAAGGTCCCCGCGCCGCCGCAGTGGGGCGGTTTCCGCGTCGTGCCGGAGGCGATCGAGTTCTGGCAGGGCCGGGAGAACCGGCTGCACGACAGGCTGCGGTACGTTCGGGAGAGCCCGGACGCCGCCTGGCGGGTGGAGCGGCTCTGCCCGTGACCCTTGTCGGCCCGCCTCCCCGCCGGACGGTGCGGGAGGCGGGCCGGCTCCGCGCGTCCGGGCCGGGACACGCAGAAACCCGCAGGCTCTGGTCCCCCCTCGCGGAGGAGCCGGCCGGACTTACCGGCGAGCCTGCGGGTCGGTGACTGCTTGGGTTTCGGCAGACAGCCTGCCGAGGTGCACTTGGTGCGACGACGGGCTGTCAGCCCGCAGCCACCTCACGAATCCGATAAGACTGCACTTTTCGGATCACCTCCTTTCAACGTGTACCCACAGCCTAGGAACCGCCCCGTGGCCGCACAAGTGAATTAACGGGACCCGGGTGGACGCCGGATTTCCTGGAAGTGGCTGTGTGGTGGCTCACGTTCGAGTTCAATGGTCTGACGTGCGGCAATGCGGAACGCGAAGCGGAACACGCCCTGCGGGAGGTACGGAGTGAGTGCTTCCAGGAGCACCGGCACCACCGACGCGCTCGGTCCCGACGAGGACCCCGAGCGGGAGCCGTCGCCGGCGGTCCCGGGGTCCCAGCTGCTCGCCGCGCTGCTCGACGGGATGGACGCCGCGCTGTGCGCGTTCGACGCGTACGGCACCATCACCCACTGGAACCGTGAGGCCGAGAGGATCCTCGGCTGGAGCGCCTCCGAGGCCGTGGGGCGGCGCGGCTTCGCGGGCTGGGCCGTGCGCAGCGCGGACGCGGGGGACGTGCGGGGACGGCTGATGGCCGCCATGGACGCACCGGGCCGGCAGGTCCACGAGTTCGCGCTGCTGCGCAAGGACGGCGGGCGCGTTCTCGTGCGGACCCAGTCGTCGGGGGTGCGTGGCGAGGACGGGAAGCCCGCCGGGGTGTACTGCGCGTTCAGCGAGGTGCACGCGCAGATCGACCTGGAGCGGTCCATCGCGCTCAGCGAGGCCCTGTTCGAGGACGCGTCGTGGGGGGTGGTCGCGGTCGACGTCGACCTGCGCCCGACCGTGGTCAACGCCTACGCGGCCCGGGCGCTGGGCGGCGGGCGCACCGCGCTGCTGGGCCGCCCGCTGGGGGAGCTGATCGTGCAGGGCGTCGAGGACCTGGAGGGCGCCCTGCAGCACGTCCTCGCCGAGGGCGCGCCGTCCGCCCCCGCCGAGCTGTGGGTGACCCTGCGGACCGCCGAGGGGGACCGGCGGCGCTGCTGGCGCAGCGGATTCCTCCGGCTGACCTCGCCGCTTGCGGAAGAACCGGTTCCGCTCGGGGTCGGCTGGCTGTTCCGGGACGTCACCGCGGCGAAGCTCGCGGAGCAGGACGCGGACCGGGTGCGTTTCCGCGCGAACCAGCTGCACCGGGCGGCCCGCCAGGCGGCGGAGTGCGAGGACCCGATGGAGGCGGCGACCACGTCGCTGGACTACGCCCTCGCGGGATTCGCCGACCACGTGGTCGTCGACCTGCTGGCGGACCTCGCGGCGGGGGAGCGGCTCGTGCGGGCCGCTGCCACGCCGTCCGACGCGCCTGGGCCCTGCCTGCCGGTCTCCGGCGGCCCGCTCCCGGTGCGGTACGCGCCGGGACACCCTGCCCTCCGGGCTCTGGAACGCACGGGTACGGTCCGTGCCGCCGCGCCGGCCGGTGCGGACAAGGCGTGGGCGGTGGAGCACCAGTGGCCGGGCGACGCGGTGCACGCCCTGTGCGCGGTGCTGCGGAGCCGGGGGCGGACGCTGGGTGTGGTGACCTTCCTGCGGGCGGCGAACCGCCGGGCGTTCGAGCGCCCGGACGTGATGTACGCGGAGAGTGTGGCGGTCCGCGTCGCCTCGGCGGTCGACCTGGCCCGTCTGACGGCCGGGCCCGGCGCCTGAGCCCGGTCCGCCCCCCCTTCCCGCCCGTCCCCGCGTCGGCCTCCGCCCCGGCGGGAGGCGCGGTCCGGGGCCGGGGGAGGTCAGTGCCGGTAGAAGATGCGGTCGCCGTACTCGCTCATCACGCGCCCGTTCCACTCGTGCCCGCCGTCGACGTTGCCCGAGCGCAGCAGCGGCGGTTCGATCCCCCGGGCGACGAGCTCCTCCGCCGCGGCGGCCATCATGGCCTGCATCAGCGCACTGGTGACGACCGTCGACGCGGGCGCGAACGGCGCGTCGACACCCTCCGTCCGCAGCTCCGCGTCCCCGATCGCGATCTTGCTGTCCAGGACGATGTCGCAGTGGTCCCGGAGGGACCCGCCCGACGCGTGCCTCGACCTGGTGCCCTTGGTGTACGCGACCGAGGTGACCCCGACGACCGTCAGTCCCAGCGCCCGCGCGTTCTGAGCCATCTCCACGGGCAGGGCGTTGCGACCGGACAGGGAGATGATGACGAGGAGGTCCCCGGCACGGGCCGGGCCGGCGTCGAGCACGGCACTCGCGAGACCGTCCACCCGTTCCAGCGCGGAGCCGAGCGTGGCCGGCATGACGTCGACACCGAGGGTGCCGGGCACGGCGAGCAGGTTCATCAGGGCGAGACCGCCCGCCCGGTAGACGACGTCCTGCGCGGCGAGCGAGGAGTGCCCGGCGCCGAAGGCGAAGAGCCGGCCGCCCGCGGCGACGGTGTCGGCGATCGCGGCCCCCGCGGCGGCGATCGCCCCGGACTCCTCGTCGCGCACCCGCTCCAGCAGGCCGATCGCTGCGTCGAAGAACTGACCGGCGAGCTTGCTGTCGCTCATCGAGGAGGCCTTTCCTGCGGGGGTCGGGGCCCCGAGGGAGGTCCCGTGTCGCGGATCACGTTGCGGTCTGGACCAGTGGGCTGTCAATAGCGCCAGGGCCCGGCTGCCAGCACTGACTTGAGACGGCGGGGCACGGTTGTCGGCGCCATGCGTCAGAATTGGTGCAGGGCCATCGCACGACGACTTCTGTCACAGCATCGAGGGGCACGTATGTCCGGACTGATCGACACCACGGAGATGTATCTCCGCACCATCCTCGAGCTCGAAGAGGAAGGCGTGGTCCCCATGCGCGCCCGCATCGCCGAACGGCTGGACCAGAGTGGTCCGACGGTCAGCCAGACGGTGGCGCGCATGGAGCGGGACGGGCTGGTCCAGGTCGCGGGTGACCGCCATCTGGAGCTGACCGAGGAGGGGCGGCGCCTGGCGACCCGGGTGATGCGCAAGCACCGGCTCGCCGAGTGTCTGCTCGTCGACGTCATCGGCCTGGAGTGGGAGCAGGTCCACGCGGAGGCGTGCCGCTGGGAGCACGTGATGAGCGAGGCCGTGGAGCGCCGGGTACTGGAGCTGCTGCGGCACCCGACGGAGTCCCCGTACGGCAATCCCATCCCCGGCCTGGAGGAGCTGGGCGAGACGGCCGAGGCCGACCCGTTCCTGGACGAGGGCATGGTGAGCCTGTCCGACCTCGACCCGGGCACCGAGGGCAAGACCGTGGTGGTGCGCCGCATCGGTGAGCCGATCCAGACGGACGCCCAGCTGATGTACACGCTGCGGCGTGCCGGCGTGCAGCCCGGTTCCGTCGTCAGCGTGACCGAGTCGGCCGGCGGGGTGCTGGTCGGCTCCAGCGGTGAGGCGGCCGAGCTCAACGCCGAGGTCGCCTCGCACGTGTTCGTCGCGAAGCGCTGAGCTGGGCCTTCACGGGCGCTGACGCCCGTGTGCATGTGCGGCATCCGGTGCGGATGCACGTGCAGATCTGAGCCGGTTGGCCCGCTTTCTGTTTTCCGCCCGGAATCGCAGCGCCCGGGCGAAACGCGTGCCAGGCTGTGGCCAGGCATATGACCTGAGGGCGCCGGCAGATCGTGCCGGGCGGTCGGGGAGGGAGCAGGGAATGCGCCCGTCGCACTGGCACGCGCACCGTGTGGTGACTGCCCGGCGTTCCGGCGTCCGTCCGCCGGCGGGCGCCCTCGCGGCCCCGAGGGGCACCCGGATCACCCCGCCGCCCCACCGGGCCGTCCCGGCGTCCCGCCGTCCCGCTCCGGTGTCCCTTCGGCCGGCCCCGAGTGGCCACCTGGCTGCTCCCGTCGGTTTCCGGCACGCCTCGGCGGTGGCCGGCCGGGCGGTTCTCGCGGCCGGTCGCCGGCGCGGGCCCGCTTCTTCCCGGACATGGGACGGCCCCGGCGCCCGAAGGTGCCGGGGCCGGTCCTCCCCTTCGCTGACCTGGAGCCCCGAGCTCCCGAGGTCAGTCCCCGCGGACCCCTGTCCCCGAGTGGTCCGCTTCCCGGAGAAGGTCTCCCCTGAGGGGCCGTCATCAATCCTGAACCGCTGTCACTCGAACGTGGGAAGTTGCGAGCCCGAAGCGAGTTTTCGAATAAGAGTTCGATAGTCTGGTGCGCACGGACGCACGGTGATCGAGGACCAGAAGGGGGTGCCATTACCTATGGTGCGGCGCATCGATGTGACCGGGTCGGAGGGCGTACGCCTCGCGGCCTGGGAGTTCGCGCATCCGCCCGGAGGGCGCCCGGAGGGCGGGCACGCCCCCGGGATCTTAATGCTGCACGGCCTGATGGGACGGGCCGCGCACTGGGCCCCCACCGCCCGCTGGCTCTCCGAACGCCACCGCCCTGTTGGCCTCGACCAGCGGGGCCACGGGCGCAGCGACAAGCCGGCCGACGGGCCCTACACCCGCGACGCCTACGTCGCGGACGCCGAGGCCGCGATCGAACAGCTCGACCTCGGCCCCGTCACCCTCATCGGCCACTCGATGGGCGCGCTCACCGCGTGGCAGCTGGCGGCGAAGCGCCCCGATCTCGTCAAGGCGCTGATCATCTGCGACATGCGGGCCTCCGCGCTCGGGGCGGCCTCGCAGCGCGAGTGGGAGGACTGGTTCAAGACCTGGCCCCTTCCCTTCGCCACCCTCGCGGAGGTGCGGAAGTGGTTCGGGGAGGACGATCCCTGGGTCGAGCGGCCGAATCCCTCCCGCGGTGAGTTCTTCGCGGAGGTGATGGCCGAGAGCGCGGACGGCTGGCGGCCCGTCTTCTCCCAGGAGCAGATGCTGACGTCCCGGGCCACCTGGGTCCACGACGCCCACTGGGAGGAGCTGGCCCAGGTGCGCTGCCCCACCCTGGTCCTGCGCGGGATCGACGGGGAGCTGGGCAGGGCCGAAGCCCAGGAGATGGTCCGCGTCCTGCCGCGCGGGCAGTACGCCGAGGTGGAGGACGCCGGCCATCTCGTCCACTACGCCCGGCCGGAGGGCTGGCGCAGGGCGGTGGAGCCCTTCCTGGAGCAGCTCGCCGAGGGGTCCCGGGGTGACCGGGAGCCCGTCAGCCCCTGACCGGCTCCCGCCGGCCGGTGCCGCGCCTCCCGGCCGCCCGCCCCGTACGCCCGCGCAGCCGCGAGCGGCCGGGGTGCGGAGCCGCACGCGCTCGCACGCCCCGGCGGCTCCTCGGCCCTGTGCCCCGGAGCGGTTCCTCAGCCCTTGCTGACCGCGGCCAGGATCTCCGGCAGCCGGTCCGCCGTGCGCGGCGCCGCCAGCCGTACGCCCAGCCACCCGATGAACGCCCCGTACACCGCACCCACCGGCAGCAGCAGCCACAACTGGTCCTGACGGTCCGCCACGTGCAGCCAGACCGTCAGCCCGATCACGGGCGCGCTCAGCACCGCGGACGCCACCATGCCGCCGAGGATGGAGATCCAGGCGAGGCCGGCCTGCCCCGGTACGACGTTCTTGAACGCCCCGTCCTGCGGGATCGAGTACGGGAACATCGCCGAGGCCAGGGCGCCCGTCGCCAGCATCGCCCCGAGCAGGGCGAACGACAGACCCATGACTCCCGGCAGCGCCGCCCAGTCCCCGAGCACCGCCGCGGTCACCACCGTGACCAGGACCGTGTACGGCAGGGTGATCAGCAGCAGGGCCAGCGCGCGCGCCCGCAGTTCGAGATAGGCGTCACGGGTCGAGGAGACCGACAACGCCACCATCCAGAAGGCGGAGGTGTCCTGCCCGAACTGGTTGTACATCTGCATGCCGAGCATTCCGGCCGCGAAGCACGCGAAGTAGACCGACCCGGACCCCTGCACGGCGTTCAGCACCGGCACGATCAGGCCGATGGCCAGCGCGGTCACCCAGGACGCCTTGGTCTTCGGGTCCCGCACGACGTACCGCAGACTCCGCCGCATCACCGTGCCCGTGCGCCCCTCGGGAAGCAGCGAGAAGAGGCCGGAGCGGTCCGCGCCCGAGCGGCCGGCCGACGGTTCGGCCGCGGCGATCGTGGAACCGTCCGGCGACGTCATCAGCTTCGTCAGGCTCCGCTGCCACAGCCACAACAGTCCGCCCAGCGCGAGCACCGAGACGAGCAGCTGGACGAGCGCCGCCCCGTACGCCCCCTCGGAGGCGGACCCGACCGCACCGAGCGCCGAGGCCGGCGGCAGCCAGCGCACCACGTCCGCGACCGGTTCGAGCGACGACAGCCCGCCCGCCCGTCCGAGGCGCTGCGCACCGAAGTTGACGAACTGGATGCCCACCGCGATCACCAGTCCGCTGAGCACCGCGAGGTCGCGGCCCTTGCGCGAGGTCAGCAGCCGGATGTTCGCCGTGGCGACGGACCGCGCCAGCGCCACGCACACGAGCAGGGTCAGCGGCACGGCGACCACCCCGAACAGCACCGCGGCCACGCCGTGCGCCACCGCGAGCACCGAACCGAACGCCAGGGCCGCCGTGAAGAGCGGGCCGATACCGATCAGCGAGGCCACCAGCAGGGCCCCGATCAGCGGGCGGGGCCGCAGCGGCAGCATCACCAGCCGGCTCGGGTCGAGGGTCTCGTCGCCGCTCGGGAAGAACAGCGGCATCACCGCCCAGCCCACCGCCACCACCGCGGCCAGCAGCACCACCAGCGTGCCCGCCTGCGCGTGGCCGCGCAGGGCGATCAGGCCGGCCACCTGGCCCGCCGTGAGCAGCACGGTGACCACCAGCGAGGCGACGTAGGCCGCCCGCCGCCCTGACGACTGACGCAGTCCGTTGCGCAGCAGCGTCAGCTTGAGGCGCACGAAGACGGGGGTGAGGCCCTGACCCGGGACGGCCGGGACGGCGGAACCCGCGGGGGCGTCCAGCACCGTCATCGGGCACCGCCCAGCCAGTCCAGGGACTCCCCGGTGTCCCGGGTGCCCGCGCCGACCAGTTCGAGGAAGGCGGCCTGAAGGGAGGCCGCCTCGCCGCGCACCTCGGTCAGCGTGCCCTGGGCGCGGATCCGGCCCGCCGCCATGACGGCCACCCAGTCGCAGAGGGACTCGACGAGCTCCATCACATGGCTGGAGAAGACCACGGTCGCGCCGGAGCGGGTGTACCGCTCCAGCACCCCGCGGATGGTCTGCGCCGACACCGGGTCGACGCCCTCGAACGGTTCGTCGAGGAAGAGGACCTCAGGGTTGTGGAGCAGCGCCGCCGCGAGCCCTATCTTCTTGCGCATCCCGGTCGAGTAGTCCACGACCAGCTTGTGCTGGGCCCCCGCGAGATCCAGGACGTCGAGCAGCTGGGTGGCCCGCTTGTCCACCTCGGCACCGGGGAGGCCGCGCAACCGGCCCGTGTAGCCGAGGAGTTCGCGTCCCGACAGGCGCTCGAAGAGCCGCAGCCCCTCAGGGAGCACCCCGATCCGGGACTTCACCTCGACCGGGTCCCGCCACACGTCGTGGCCCGCGACCTCGATCCGGCCCATGTCAGGCCTGAGCAGACCGGTCACCATCGAGAGGGTGGTGGTCTTGCCCGCGCCGTTGGGACCCACCAGTCCGACGAACTTGCCGGCCGGCAGCTCCAGATCGATCCCGGCTACCGCCACCTGCTCGCCGAACCGCTTCCACAGTCCCTCCACCCGTACAGCGGGCGGAGGCGTCGGAGCCCCACCCGCCGTCCCCGTTACGCCCGCACTGTCCGCCTGGTCCGGCATCGCACTGCCCTTCGAAGTCCCCGTATGTGGGGACCACCCTACGAAAGGCGTGCGCGCGCGTCGGCGGCCTCCCGCGCGCAGGCGTAGGCGAGCGGGCCGATCAGCTCGTCGGCGTCGGGCAGCCACAGGTTGGTCCGGGAGGGCCGGCGGGCCCACTGCACGGCCCCGCGCCCGGCCAGCCGGGTGGGCGGTCCGGCCACGTAGTCGCCCTCACCGCGCCCCACCAGGCCGATCGCAGCGGCTTCCCAGCCCAGTCGTCGCACGAGCCCCGGCGCCTTGGCCGCGGCGCCCGGCAGGACGAAGAACAGCATCCGGCGGTCCGGGGTGCGGGTCACCGGGCCGAGCGTGAGGCCCATCCGTTCCATCCTGGCCGACGCCAGGAAACCGGCGGACTCCGGCACGTCGAGTGCGTCGAAGGTCCGGCCGGCCGGCATGAGCACCGAGGACCCGGGCTGTCCCGACCACATGCGGCGGGCGGCGGCGGCGCTGCCCGTCGCCTGGCCCGCCCAGTCCGCCCGGGTCGGATGCGCTCCGGGGGCGGCGCAGCCGGCGTCGCCGCACGAGCAGCGCTCCGCCCCGCCGACGGTCTCCAGCCAGGTGCCCGGGAACACGTCCCAGTGGCGTTCCTGGGCGTACCAGGCGGCGGCCTCGAGCAGGTGTGCACCTCGCTGCCGGGGGACCTGTGCGGCTTCCGTCACTCCGATGGGCTCTTCCACGCCCCCTCAACTCCCGTCGTCACCTGGGGTTACGGGTGTCCGTGCGGCCTTCGCGACGGATCGATCCTGCACACGGGGCGCACGGATGCATGGACGGGGGCGCTCGGGAGGACCTCCACCCGTGTGCGGGTAACCAGTTGCAGGACTGTGCCGACGCGCCACCGCTCGTACCCGATACAGATGAATATGCGCATTTTCCGTGCCCTGCCGGGCAGTTATGCCTTCACCGAACCACTGCGGTCCCAGGGGGAAATATGGCAGCCAGGCCTCTCGTCGCCCGCCAGCCGAACGAACGGCTGCAGACGCTCATCCAGGAGGCGGCGTGTTCCAACGCCGGTCTCGCCCGCCGGGTCAACATGGTCGGCGCGGAGCGGGGGCTTGACCTCCGCTACGACAAGACCTCGGTGGCCCGCTGGCTGCGCGGACAGCAACCACGCGGCAGGGCGCCGGGGATCATCGCCGAGGCGATCGGTCGCAAGCTCGGCCGTACGGTCACGATCGACGAGATCGGCATGGCCAACGGCAAGAGCCTGGCCTCCGGAGTCGGTCTCCAGTTCGCCCCCACCGTGCTCGGTGCCATCGAGCAGGCCTGTGAGCTGTGGCGCAGCGACGTGGGCCGCCGTGACCTGCTCTCCGGATCGTCGGTGGCCGCCTCGGCGCTCGTCGAGCCCAGTCGTGACTGGCTGATCTCGGGCGCGGACCCGCAGGTGGCGCGGACCGCCGGGAGCCGGGTCGGCATGCCGGACGTGGCGGCGGTGCGGGCGATGACGGCAGCGCTCGTCGACCTGGACCACCGCTTCGGCAGCGGACACGTGCGGCCCGTTCTGGTCCACTACCTCAACAGCGTGGTCTCCGGGCTCCTTTCGGGCTCCTACCGTGAATCGGTCGGCCGCGAGCTCTTCGGCGCCGTCGCCCGGCTCACCGAACTCGCCGGTTACATGGCCGTGGACACCGGGCAGCCCGGGCTGGCCCAGCGGTACTACATCCAGGCACTGCGCCTGGCCCAGGCCGCGGGGGACCGTGCGTACGGGGGCTATGTGCTGGCCGCGTCGATGAGCCACCTCGCGGCGCAGCTGGGCAATCCGCGCGAGATCGCCCAGCTGGCACGGGCCGCGCAGGAAGGCGCGAGGGGCCGGGTGACCCCGCGCGCCGAGGCCATGTTCCACGCGGCGGAGGCGCGGGGCCACGCCCTGATGGGTGACGCGCGCACCTGCCAGGTCTCGGCGGGCCGGGCGCTGGCCGCCCTGGAGCAGGCCGACCCGGAGAAGGGCGACGACCCCGCCTGGATCACCCACTTCGACGCGGGGTACCTCGCCGACGAACTGGCGCACTGCCACCGGGACCTGGGGCAGGCCGAGCCGGCCGCCCGCCGGGCGAAGGAAGCCCTGGCGGCGCTCCCCGAGTCCAGGACCCGGCGCCGGGGCATCGGGCTGGTGCTGCTGGCCACGGCGCAGGTGCAGCAGCGTGAGGTGGAGCAGGCCTGCCACACGGGGCTGCGGGCGATGGACCTGCTGGGGACGGTGCGCTCCAGCAGGGGCGCCGAATATCTCGACGACCTCCAGCAGCGGTTCGAGCCGTACGCGGACGAGCCCGCCGTGCGGGAGTTCGGAGCGAGACTGGAGCTCCAGGCCGCCTGACCGGTGCGTTCGGCGGGCCGGCCGTGAACAGCGCCGTGGGCGGCCCTGGCCTCACCCCCCGTGTGAAGGGGTGGTGAGTCCTTCCGGGCACTTGGCGCCGGGCTCCGGGCACCCGGTAGCGTGAGCCGACGATTCCGTAGGTTTACACGTAGGAGTCCCGGTGACGCAGAGCGGACAGGGTGACGAGCGGCAGCTTCCTGCTGTACGGCCCGCGCACGAAGGTGTCGTGCTGCCCGCGGAGGGTGGAGCCCCTTGGCACGCGGGGGGCCCGGGGGGCGGGCAGCCGGACCAGGCCGTCCCCGCCGGCGGGCAGCCGTGGGGCCGGCCCTGGGGGTCGGAGGCCCCGCACCAGGACGGCCCGCCACCGGGGCAGCTGCCACCGGAGCAGCACCAGCAGGGTGCGTACCAGCAGGGGCAGTACCCGCCCCCGCAGCAGCAGGGGCAGTACCCGCCTCAGCAGGGGCAGGGGCAGTACCCGCCTCAGCAGGGGCAGGGGCAGTACCCGCCCCCGCAGCAGCAGTACGCGCCGCCCCCGGGCCCGCAGCAGGGGCAGTACCCGCCTCCCCAGCAGCAGTACGCGCCGCCGCAGGACCCGTACCAGCAGCAGCCGTACGCCCAGCCGCTGCCTCCCGAGGCCGCTTCCCCCGGCCAGGGAGCGGGGCCGGGCGGGGACGCGGACGCGACGCAGTACATCGCGCCCGTCACCGGCGGCGGGTTTCCCGGCGGGCTGCCGCCCGAACGCCCGGCGGAGTCCACCCAGTACCTGGGCCGGTCCGCCGCACCCGGACAGCCCTCCGACGCCGACGCGACCCAGTTCATACCCCCGGTGCCCGGTGGCGCCCCGTACGGGATACGGCCGGGAGCCCCCGGTGACCGGCAGCCCCCCGCGGAGTTCGACAGCCTCTTCCGCAGCGAGGAGCCGGCGGGCGCCACGCAGCAGATGCCCCGCCTCGCCGGGCCGCAGCAGCCCCACCACGGCGCGCAGGGCGCCCAGCCGCAGCCGCGGGGCGCGCAGGCCCACCAGCCGCCGGGCACCCGGGACGGTTACGCGGGGCAGGAGCCGCACCAGGACCACGACGCGCCCCGCAAGCGGTCCGCGGCCATCCCGCTCATCGCGGCCGTCGTCATCGGCTGCGCCGTCATCGGGCTCGGCGCCGGCGCACTGATGAGCGGGGGCGACGACAGCCCCTCGGACGACAAGCAGCCGGTGGCCTCGCACAGTTCACCGTCCGGCGACGCTCCCACGCAGGCGGCCGACCCGGCGAAGCCGCAGGCCGAGGCGCTCGACAAGCTGCTCGCGGACAGCAACGACAGCCGCTCGGCGGTGATCAGCGCGGTGGAGAAGATCAAGGGCTGCCGGGCGCTCGACCAGGCGGCCACCGATCTGACGGGCGCCGCCGCCCAGCGCCGGGGCCTGGTGACCCGGCTGGAGGCGCTGAGCGTCGACCAGCTCCCCGCCAGCTCCGAGCTGAAGGACTCCCTGACCAAGGCGTGGCAGGCGTCGGCCGAGGCCGACGACCACTACGCCACGTGGGCCCAGCAGGCCAAGAACGACAAGAAGGTCTGCAAGGGCGGCAAGGCCCGCTCGACCGACGCGACCATCAAGGCCGGCGCGTCGAGCAGCGACGCCACCGTCCAGAAGCGCAAGGCCTCGGGGCTGTGGAACAGCATCGCCCGGAAGTACGGACTGACCGAGCGCGCCCCCACGCAGCTCTGAAGCGGTTGCCCGCGTCTCCCCGCGCGCACCGGGGAGACGGAGGACGGCCGGGGGCCGTGGCCGGCTCCCGTTGGCGCGGGAGGGTGCCGACCGCCCCGCGACAGGGCCGTCCGCGTGGGATCAGCGGGCGTTCACCAGGGTCTGTGTGACGTCGACGAAACCCTTCTTGTCCGCGGTGAGACGTCCGTCCCGGACCACCTGGAACGTCACCCGCCCGTTGACGATGCGCCCGTAGGCGGCCGTGCCGACCAGGTCCTGGAAGCGCCACCGCAGGACCGGGGTGAGACCGCCGGTGTCCACCTCGGTACCGCGGTTGAGGCTGACGGAGATCCCGCCCGCCGTGATGTCCGGGCGGTCCATCGCCTCGATGACCGCCTTCAGCGCGGTGTACGCGATCCAGGTCGTCTGCACGCCCGTGTCCGCCGGGTCGATCCGGTCGTCCCCGAAGGCGTACGTGCGGATCACCTCGCGCATCTCGTTCCAGCGGGCGTCGCCGGACTCCGGGTACCAGCCGGTGACGAGAGCACCCTCGAAGGGGCTGTCCGGTCCGCCCGTACGGTCGATCAGCCCCTGTCCGACGCTCCCGAGCACGGACGAGATCCGCACCCGGCTGTCTGCGGGTTCCAGCCGGCGGAAGGAGTCGAAGAACGTCTCCGTGCCCTTGCCGAGCACCGCGGTCACACAGCCGTCGCCCGCCTCGTCGAGGGCCTTGGCGGCCTCGGCGTCGTACGACGTGGCCTCCTCGGTGGCGCTGATGTCGTAGGACGCGGGGCGGTCCCTCCTGCTGAGGCTCGCGTCGAGGAGCCCGGGCATGGAGTCGCCGACAAGCGTGTCGGGGCGGACGAGCGACACCTGCTCGCAACTGGCGGCGAGCTGCTCGCCGTTGCCCGCGACGAGCGCCGGCTGGCCACCGTTGACCGGGTAGGAGAGATAGCTGGTGAACTCGTCGGATGAGGCACCGTACCCGCCGATGTACGGGATCCCGGCGGCCTCCAGCGGAGCGAGGAAGGCCCGTCCGTGCCTGCTGTACGAACCGACGACGGCTGCCACGTTCTCGTCGGCCGCCCGCCGTGCGCACGTCGAGGCCCCGGCCGCGTCGTCCTGCTCGTTGCAGGTGAGCACCCGCAGCTCGTGGCCGTCGATCCCGCCCTTCTCGTTGATCCAGCGGGCGTAGGTCCTGGCCATGGCCGGCATGCCCGCCATGTTCACCGCGTCGGCTCCCGTGGTGTCGGGAGCCCAGGTCATCACGGTGACGGGCTCCCTGGAGCCCCCCGAGGCTCCAGGGAGGACACCGCAGCCGGATATGAGCAGCGCCCCGGCCGCCGCCGATGTGAGGAGCTTGTAGGGGCGGGGGGAGATGAGGCGTCGCCATCCGGTCATGGTCATGAACTTTTGCGGCTCACGTGTAACGCCCCGGTGTGCCGTGGTCAACGCAGGGTGACGCGCAGGTGAATAACGGGGGCCCGCGCACGGGCGGCCGGAGGGAACGTACGATCGGCAACCGTGCAGCAAGGTTCGGAGAACACTTCCCGTCGCGGCCGTCGCTCCTCCACCATGGGCGGCATGCCGCTCAACGACATGCCGTGGTGGCGCTGGCGCAGCAACGTGCGCTCGGCGCTGCACATGCTCTCCGACCCCGTCTTCCACCACGAGTGCTGGCTGGCCGGCCGGGAAGGGTACGGCGACGTCACCGACGCCGTGTACCGCCTGGTCGAGGACACCTGGCTGGACAACTGGTCCGCCGAGAAGTACGTGGGGACGATCTTCCGCGACTCCGCCGAGGCCGCCCTGGTCGACGTCGCAGCCCTGCGGGTGCTGCGCATCATGCACCAGATAGGTGCCGACGCCCCCGTGTCCGCCTATCTGGAGCACCCGGGCTGGCAGGAAGCGGTCGTGGCCGCCCGCGAGGCCCATGTGATGCTCGCCACCAACGACGCGGAGGACCCCGACACCCCGCCGCGCTCCCTGGACGTGCTCCGCATCATGACCAGATCCGCGTGACCGGCGGGCGGTGTGGCACCCTACGGGAATGACCGCGCCGCAGCCCGCCGAATCCGTACCCGCTGCCTCGGACACCACCGCCGAGCAGTACGTCCTCACGCTTTCCTGCCCCGACAAGCAGGGCATCGTGCACGCCGTGTCGAGCTATCTCTTCATGACCGGCTGCAACATCGAGGACAGCCAGCAGTTCGGCGACCACGACACCGGTCTTTTCTTCATGCGCGTCCACTTCTCGGCGGACGCCACCGTCACCGTGGACAAGCTGCGCGCCAGCTTCGCCGCGATCGGGGACGCCTTCCGGATGGACTGGCAGATCCACCGGGTGAGCGACCGGATGCGCGTCGTGCTGATGGTCAGCAAGTTCGGGCACTGCCTCAACGACCTGCTGTTCCGCTCCCGCACCGGCGCCCTGCCGGTCGAGATCGCGGCGGTCGTCTCCAACCACACGGATTTCGCGGAGCTCGTCGCCTCGTACGGCGTCCCGTTCCGGCACATCCCCGTGAACAGGGAGAACAAGCCGGAGGCCGAGGCGCGGCTGCTCGAGCTCGTCCGGGGGGAGAACGTGGAACTCGTCGTCCTGGCCCGCTACATGCAGGTGCTCTCGGACGATCTCTGCAAGCAGCTGAACGGCCGGATCATCAACATCCACCACTCCTTCCTGCCGAGCTTCAAGGGTGCGAAGCCCTACCACCAGGCGCACGCGCGCGGTGTGAAGCTGATCGGAGCCACGGCGCACTACGTGACCGCCGACCTCGACGAGGGGCCGATCATCGAGCAGGAGGTCGAGCGCGTGGGCCACGGTGTCACGCCGGACCAGCTCGTCGCCGTCGGCCGCGACGTCGAGTGCCGGGCGCTGGCCCGTGCCGTCAAGTGGCACGCCGAACGGCGCATCCTGCTCAACGGCCGCCGTACGGTCGTCTTCCCGTGAGGGCCGCGCTCAGAGCCTGCTGAGGGAGGCCGCGGCGAACAGGACGTCGCGGATCGCCTCGCGGTCGCCCTCCTGGCCTGCCGCGGCTTCCACCGGCAGCACGTGGCCGGCGACCAGCCGGCAGAACTCCACCCCGTCGAGCGCCACCTGCGCGACCGTGTGGGCGGGGGAGCCGAGTGCGGCCGGTGAGTCCAGGGCGATGTACCAGTCGCCGCCGCCACGGCCCTCGACCTCCAGGTGGAGGGAGCGGCCGGGGGACCCCGCGGTGACCAGACGACGGGCCGGCGCGGCCAGTCCCGCGCGGCGGCGCCCGGCGAGGGTGGCGGGCAGCAGCCGGGCCGCCAGGTCGATCATCCGGTGGAGATGGGCCGCGGCCGGCGGCTCGTAGGGGTAGTCGACCGCTTCCGCGATGTCACCGCCGTGCACCCAGCACTCGAAGGCCCGCTCCAGGAGCGCGTCCTCCAGCGGAAGGGCGAAGGTGCCGTACGGGACGGAGAGCTCCGCGACGCCGCGGCCGGCGAACGACACCGTGCGGACGAGGGTGTGGCTCTGGTCACGCCACGGCTCCCGCACCGTCCGCGTGGGCGGGCGCGGAGCGGACGACCAGTACGTCTCGGTGCGCCCGGTGGGGGTCGGCGGCACCGAGCCGTCGTCCTTCCCGAGCGGATCGTCCAGGCCGAGCGCCCCGGACACCAGACCGTCGACGGCCATCAGATGCCCGATCACCCCGGCGACCGTCGTCCTGCGGTTCACCTGACGGTCGTCCTCGAACCACTTCAGCCGTACCGGCGCGTGCCACTCCGAGTGGCCGATGTCCCGCAGCAGGGCGTCCAGCCGCGCGGTCTCCGCGTCGTACGGCTCCGCCCACGAGGGGACGGGGATGCGCGCCGGACGGCGGCCCAGACAACCCTCCAGGACCCGGGACCGGAGCATCGGGTCCAGATCCAGTGTGCCGTCGGTGTGCAGCAGGCCCACGGCGTCGCGCAGCCGCAGCGCCTCGTCGGCGCACCGCGCGCACGAGGTGAGGTGGTCCTCCACGGCAGCGGTCTCCTCGGCGGAGCAGGCGGCCAGCGCCCATGCCCCGAGCAGGGACTTCAGCACCTTGTGGGGGAGCGGCGGCGCGGGTGGACCCGGTGGTCCGGCCGGCCCCGGCGGATCCGAGCCCCCGGGCCGGAACGGGGGCAGCCTCTCCTGGTCGTCCGCCGCCGCCCGGGGCCCCGGTATGCGCCGCTCGACCGGCTGTTCCCCGTCGCGGCCGTCACCGCCGCCATGGCCCCCGCTCACGGTGTCGGCCCGTACCCGGGGGGTGCCGAGCCCGCCGACGGCCGGATGTTCGCGGTGGAGAGCAGCTGAAGACCGAGTCGCAGCCGGCGCCTGGCCTCGTCACCGGTGACGCCGAGGTCCGCGGCGGCCTGCCGGTAGTCCCGCCGCTGGACGTACGCGAGCTCCAGGGCGGCGCGCAGCGACGCGGGCATGGAGGCGACGATGTAGTCGGCCCGTGCCGCGGCGGTCGCCCTGAGCACCCGGTGCTCCAGCTCCTCGGCGTCCGCGCCCTCGGCCGCACCGTGCGTGCCGCGGAGCCGCTGCACCGACTGGCGGTGGGTGAGCCGTGCCACCCAGGCGCGCATCGAACCGTGCCTGGGGTCGTAGGCGCCCGGGTTCTCCCAGACGTAGCCGAAGACCTCACGCGTCACCTGGTCCGCCGCGTCCTCGTCGTCGAGCATGCGATGGGCCTGGCTGTGCACGAGGGCGGCGAACCGGTCGTAGAGCTCACCGAGGGCCGCCGCCTCGCCACGCGTCAGCCGCTGCTGCATCCGGCGGTCCCAGCGCGGTGGTGCGTCCTTCGCCATCCAGCCCCCAGCCCTGTGCCTCTCGTCACGTCGAATGTAGTCGGCGGCACAGTCCGGGCACGCACCTTTACGGCAAGTACGTCCTGTCAGCGGCGCCGGATGGTAAGGAATGCTTCCCCTTCTACCCTGTTCCGATCGCGTGAACGATCCTGAAGTGATCATTTCTGGGTGGGTCCTGAGCCGGGCCGGCGGGCGCAGAAGTGTTTGGCGGGGTGGCGACGCGGGCAGCCGCGAGGAGGAACGGAAACTTCCGGATCCTCCGGAGCCCCGGAACGAGAGGCCGAGTCGCGTGACGCTGAAGGTGTACGAGACCGAGCAGGACGCGTGGACCGTGCTGCGGATCCACGGCGAGCTCGACCTCGTGAGTTCACCCGTCGTGCGTCAGTCCGTGCACGGGGCGGTGGCCGCCGGACAGCACGACGTGGTCCTCGACCTCTCCGGCGTCCTCTTCTGCGACTCCAGCGGCGTCGGCGTCCTGATCGCCTCCCGCCGCCTCATGAAGTCCTGCGGCGGCAGACTGCGGCTGATCCTCCCCGCCCGGGGCGCCGTCGACGGCTCGCACGTCAACAAGGTGCTCGGCGCCCTGGGCGTACGCCGGCTCTTCGACGTCTACCCCGACGCGGACGCCGCCACCGACGACGAATCCAGGCCGCTCACCGCGTGACACGCCTCTTACGGTACGAGGTCGTCACCTCCCTGAGGGGAGTTGGTGACACGTGACGCCGCTCGGCGTCGTACGCTCCCCGCATGGACAGCGCAGAGTACGAGCGCAAGATCGCCCACCGCTTCGCCGCCTTCGACCAGGACGGCAACGGCTACATCGATCGCGCCGATTTCAACGCAGCGGCGGCCCGTCTGCTCACCGAGTTCGGTACGACGGCCCGCTGCGACCGGGGCCAGTCGCTCTACACGGGTGCCGAGGCCTTCTGGCAGGGAATGGCGGGCATCGCCGACGTGGACGGGGACCAGCGCGTCACCCGTGAGGAGTTCGTCGGGGGGGCCGTCAAACGCCTGCGCGACAACCCCGACCGCTTCGCGGAGATCGCGCGCCCCTTCCTGCGCGCGGCGATCGCCGTCGCCGCCGGCGCGGACGCCGAGAGCACGGAAGCCACCTCTGCCCCGGTGGCCGCGGTGGAACGGGCCCTGCGGGTGCTGGGCGCGGCGGAGGACATCGCGAGCGTCGCGGCCAGGAGCCTGGACACCGACCAGGACGGCCGGATCGCCGAGGCGGAGGCGGTCGCCGCCTTCTCCGCGTACTTCACCGTGATCGAACCCGACGCGTAGGCACCGCGATCCGGCCGGACCCGCACCGCCGTGACCGGGCCGGCGGCTGAGTGGCGCACCAACACGCCGAAGGGCGTGAACAGTTCACGCACTTCCGGGTCCGGCCCTGAACGTCTTCCGGCCGGGCCCGGACGCCGGGCCCGGGCGCGTCATGGCTGACCGGGGGTGTGCGGACGGCGAGTCGCGTGTGACGCAGCGCATCCGGGACGTGGCCGCGCCGCGGGAGCGGCCCGTGACCGGGCGGAGTCACCGGCCCGCGCTCGGGTACGCTCCGGGGGATGCGAGTGGTACGGGAACCGGAGGATCCGGGTGCGGCCCCTGTGGCCGGTCCGGGCGGCGCCCGGTGCCCTGCTCGCGAGCCACGGAGCTGCGACGGGCCGGCCGGGGACGCGGTCCCCGGGGCGGCGGCGCGCTCCTGTTCGAGTCTCCGCAGCACGCGTCGCACAGTATGGACCACGCGTACTCCTTCGCGCTGGAATATGCCCGAAGCGCTTGTTGCGGTGACTGTACGTCAACCATGCTGTCTCGTACGGGAGTCACGTTCCGTGACCCTGAGGAGGCGCGAGGCGATGTGTCCGCCGGTTCGGATGGTGTGAGCGGTGCAGGTGCTTCAGGTTCAACTGGAGGTCGGGCCGGATCCCGCAGAGGTGGGGCGGGCCCGCAGATGGGCGCGGTCACGGCTGATCGGGTCCGGGATGGAGGACGACGAGCCCCTCGCGGAAACGCTCATCCTGCTGATCTCGGAGCTCGTCACCAACGCGGTCGTCCACACCGGCTGTCCGGCCGTGCTGCGGATGCTGTTCGGCCCGGCGCATCCGGCCGGCTCTGCGGGGACGGTGAGGGTCGAGGTGGCGGACACCAGCTGCCGCCCGCCCCAGCCGCGTCACGCCGAGGGTGAGGACACCGGAGGACGCGGTCTGGAGCTGGTGGACGGTCTGGCGGACCGCTGGGGCTGGCAGCCGGAGGGCGCCGGCAAGCGGATCTGGTGCGAGATCGACCGCAGCGGGCCGGTGATGCTCCCGGTGATGCAGGAGCAGCCCGGCGAGCGCGCCCGTCTCTGAGGAGCCCTCCAGGCCCTCAGCGCCTCGCGACCGCCGACCGGAACGTCCGCCGGTAGACCGTGGGTGAGACCCCCAGTGCGGCCTGCACGTGCTGCCGCAGGGAGGTGGCCGTACCGAAACCGGCGTCCCGTGCCACCTGTTCGACGGACAGGTCCGTGGACTCCAGCAGGTGCCGTGCCCGCTCCACCCGCTGCTGGGACAGCCACTGGCCCGGGCTGACGCCGACCTCCTCGCGGAAGCGGCGGGTGAAGGTGCGCACGCTCATCGACTCCTGCCGGGCCATGTCGCGCAGCAGGATGGGCTGTTCCAGCCGCCCCAGCGCCCACGTCCGTGCCGTCGTCGTCGAGGCGAGACCCGCCTCGGGCAACGGCCGCCGGATGAACTGCGCCTGACCACCGTCGCGGTGCGGGGGGACGACGGTGCGGCGGGCGACGTCGTTGGCGACGGCGGTGCCGTGGTCGCGTCGCACGATGTGCAGGCAGAGGTCGATCCCGGCGGCCACACCGGCCGACGTGAGCACGTCCCCGTCGTCGACGAACAGGACGTCCGGATCGACACGGATCCTCGGGAAGAGCTGCTGGAAGTGGTCGGCCGAGGACCAGTGCGTGGTGGCGGGGCGCCCGTCGAGGAGACCGGCCGCGGCGAGGACGTAGCCGCCCGTGCAGATGGAGACCATCCGGGTCCCCGGCCTGATGTACGCGAACGCGGCGGCCAGTCCGGCGGTGAGCCTGCCCTCCTCGTACACGGGGCCGAGCTCGTAGGAGGCCGGCACGACGACCGTGTCGGCGGTGGCGAGTGCGTCGGGGCCGTGCTCGGCCATGATGCTGAAGTCGGCGTCGGTGCGGACCGGGCCCGGAGGGCGGACCGAGCAGGTCACCACGGTGTACAGGTGCTCACCCGCCCCGGGCGCCTCCACGCTCCGCGCGCGGCCGAAGATGCGCTGGGGAATGCCCAGTTCGAAGGGGATCACGCCGTCCAGGGCGAGCACGACGACACGGTGAGGCATCTCGACTCCTGCTCTGCCACGCAATTGGGTACGGCTCGGAACGGCCTGATAAACGTACCGGCCATGAAGAGAAAGCAGACCGTCCGCGTATCCGTTCCCCGGACGGCCGTCGTCCGTGCCACGGCTGCCGCAGCGGCACTCGTGACCGTGGCGGCGGGCCTCGGCGTCCGTTCGGCCGTGCACGGGGAGGTGGCGAAGTACGCGGGTGACGCCCTCTATACCGTGCTGATCCACGCCCTCGTGGTCCTCCTCGTGCCCAGGGTGCGGCCGTCGGCCGCCGCGGGCGTCGCGCTGGCCGTGAGCTGGGCGGTGGAACTGGCCCAGCTCACGGGCGTACCGGCCGAACTGGCGGGGCGGAGCGCGGTGGCCCGGCTGGTGCTGGGCTCGACGTTCAACGCCCCCGACCTGCTCTGGTACGCGGTGGGCGCGGCTCTGGCCTGGTGCGTCCACCGCCGGCTGCGGCCGGGGCGCGGCCTCGCGCGGCCCTGAGGCGCGTGGCCCGATTCCTGCGAAGAGTGTCTGTCCGGCCACTCGTCCGGGGAGGGCCGCCGACCGGATGCTGAACGGCGTGACCCGGACAACCGACAGTGCGACGACCGACAGTGCGACGACCGGCGGCGCGGCAACCGACAGTGCGACGACCGGCGGCGCGGCGACGATCGAGGGCCCGCCCCGGCGCCGTTCCCGTTTCCGGGTGCACCGCGCGTGGATCGTCGCCGCCGTCACCTTCGTGACGATCATCGGCGGCGCCGCCTTCAACTCCCTGCCCGGCCTCCTCATCGAGCCCCTGGAGGCGTGGTTCGGCTGGTCACGCGGCGAGATCGGCCTCGCCGTCTCCGTCGACATGGCGCTCTACGGACTGACCGCGCCGTTCGCGGCCGCGCTGATGGACCGGTTCGGTATCCGCCGGGTCGTGGTCGTCGCGCTCAGCGCCGTCGCCGCGGGCGCGCTGGCGAGTTACTGGATGACGGAGGTCTGGCAACTGGTGCTCTACTGGGGGCTGCTCGTCGGCCTGGGCACCGGATCCATGGCGATGGCCTTCTCGGCGACCGTCACCGACCGCTGGTTCGTCGCCCGCCGGGGACTGGTCACCGGGATCCTCACCGCGGCCGGGGCGTCCGGGCAGCTGATCTTCCTGCCGCTGTGCGCCTGGATCGTCGACAGGCACGGCTGGAAGCCGGCCACGGTGACGGTCGCACTGGCGGCGCTCGTCGTCGTGCCCTTCGTCTGGCTCCTGCTGCGCGACCACCCGGCGGACGTGGGCCTCGCCCCCTACGGCGGCGCGTACGCCGAGAAGCCCGCACCCGCGCGGGGCGCCGCGCGCCGCACCGTCCGCGTCCTGTCCGACGCGGCCCGCACGGGGCCTTTCTGGCTGCTGGCGGGCTCGTTCGCGATCTGTGGCGCCTCCACCAACGGCTTGGTCCGCACCCACTTCGTGCCCTCCGCCCATGACCACGGGATGGAGATGACCGCGGCGGCCTCGCTGCTGGCCGTCATCGGTGTCTTCGACATCATCGGCACGATCTTCAGCGGCTGGCTCACGGACCGCTTCGACGCCCGCAGGCTGCTGGCCCTCTACTACGCGCTGCGCGGCGTCTCGCTGCTCTTCCTGCCGATGCTGATGGCCCCGACGGTGCACCCCTCCATGGTCTTCTTCATCGTCTTCTACGGACTCGACTGGGTCGCCACGGTCCCGCCGACCCTGGCCCTGTGCCGGGAGCAGTACGGCGAGGACAGCGCCATCGTCTTCGGCTGGGTGCTGGCCTCGCACCAGGTCGGGGCGGCCCTGGTGGCGTTCCTCGGCGGGGTGGCACGGGACGTGACCGGTTCGTACGACGTGGTCTGGTACGCCTCGGGGGCACTGTGCGCGTCGGCGGCCCTGATGGCCCTGGTCATCCGCCGCAAGCAGGGCGAGGAGGCACCGGCCGCCGCCCTCTGAGGGGAGGCGTCACGCCCTCCCCTCCGAGAGCGGGCCTCACACCGCCCTGGCCACACGGGTGGCTATCCTCCGGGCGTCCAGGGCGATTTCGCGGAGCATGCCGCTGATCGGGTTGGTGAACCCGGTGAAGTAGAGGTCCGGTGCCCCATGCGGGGTGCGGGCGCCGTGCACCACGGGGCGGCCCCGCGCGTCCAGTACGCCGAGGTGGCCGACCAGGCCCTCCAGGGCGCGTTCGTAGCCGGTGGCCGCGATCACCGCGTCCGGGGTGATCCCGGTTCCGTCCGCGAGGACCACCGTGTCCCCGTCGAACGACTCGACCGCCGCCACCGGGGCCACCCGGCCACTCCTCACCGCGCTGATCAGCCCGACGTCCTGGACGGGGATCGCGCCCTCCTTGACCCGCGAGTACAGGCCCGTGCCGGGGCGGGGAAGGCCGTGTCCCGCCAGGTCGGGGACGGAGACGCGGCCCAGCAGGCGGCCGGCCAGGTCGACGAGCCGTACCGGCAGCCGGCGGACCAGCACCGCGGTCGCCTGGGCGGGCCAGCCGGCGGTGGAGCGGCGGACGATGTGCGGGGTCGTGCGGACCGCGATCCGCACCCGGGAGGCGCCGCCCTCGACCAGGTCGACGGCGATCTCGGCCCCCGTGTTGCCGATGCCGACGACGAGCACGTCCTTGCCTGCGTAGGGGGCCGGGTTCCGGTACCCGGCGGCGTGCACCAGCTCGCCGGTGAAGCCGTCGCGGCCGGGCCACGAGGGGACCTTCGGGGTGTGGTTGAAGCCGGTGGCCACCACCACCGCCCGTCCGCTCAGCACCCGGCCGCCCGTCGCGTGCAGCTGCCAGCCGGTGCCGTCGCCGCTCCGGTCGATCCGGGAGACCTCGACGCCCGTCACCACCTCCAGCTCGTGGTGTCCGGCGTACTTCTCCAGGTAGCGCACCATGTCGTCGCGTGACACCCAGCGCCCGAACCTGCGGGGCATCGCCAGCCCAGGCAGCGCCGACCAGCGCCGGGTCGTGTGGAGGTGCAGCCGGTCGTAGTGGTGGCGCCAGGACGCCCCGACGCTGCCGGACTTCTCCAGCACCACCGCCCGTACGCCCTTCTCCTTGAGGGCCGCCGCGGCGGCGAGGCCGCCCGGGCCGCCGCCGATCACGTAGACCGGGCGGCCGTCGGCGCGGCCGGCGGGGGCGGCAGGGGATCCACCGGGTACGGGGGTGCGTTCGGGCATGGTTCGGAGCGTAATGGGACATGGACATGATGGGTTCCGGTCGGGACCGGAATCGGTTGCGAAATGATCACGGCCGGGTGCCGGCCGCGTTCAGAGGCCGGGCGCGCCCCAGACCGGGAACCAGCGTGCGAGGTCGCCCTCCACCCGGAGGTCGTCCCCGAGCACGGCGCGCGCCTGGAGCTCCAGCTGGTTGTCCCGCCTCTCGGCCCCGCCGGGCACGGGCGCGAACGGATAGAAGGTGCCCCGCTTGTAGAGGTAGACGAGTGCCAGCGAGCGTCCTTCCGGATTACGGAACACGATCATCGAGCACAGCAGATGCGGGCCGAATCCGCCGTCCTGGAGGAGGGTGTTGACCGCGTGGAGGTCGTTGACCAGGGCAGCCGTGTCGTCGGGTTCCTGGTGGGCGAGCAGCCATGTGTACCCGTAGGTGTCCCGGCTGAACTCGACCGGGATCCCGCCGCGTCCGGTGTCCGCGTCGAGCAACTCGCGTACGTCTTCGCGGATACGGGCGAACGTGCCGCCCTCCACCCCCGCGAAGCACACCGAGCCGAGCCCCGTCGGGGTGAAACCGGTGCCCGCCTGGAGCGTGAGCGCGGCGGACGGCATGGCGAAGAGCTGGTCGAGGTCGGGGCGGACCGGTCTGCTGCGCCCCAGGATGCTGTCGAGCAGACCCATCGGAGCTCCTCACGGGTGGGACAGGCCGGCGGAGATGCGGGCCAGCTGGTCCAGGCGCTGTTCGAGGGTCGGGTGCGAGGACAGCAGTCGGCCCAGGCTCTCCCTGGCGGCGAAGGCGGGCACGAAGTAGAAGGCGTTGTACGGCTCCGCCTTGCGCAGGTCCTCCGTCGGAATCCTCGCCATCTGGCCGCTGACCTTGGTCAGGGCGGACGCGAGCGCCGAGGGGCGGCCGGTGAGGAGCGCGGCCGTACGGTCGGCGGAGAGCTCGCGGTAGCGGGAGAGCAGCCGGGTCAGCAGGAAGCTCAGCGCGTACACGACCGCGCTGACCAGCGGGATGAGCATCAGGATGACGCCCGCCGGGTCGTTGCCCCGGCTGCCGCGCGCGAAGCCGCCCCACAGGGCGACCCGGGTGACGATTCCGGCGAGGACCCCGAGGAACGACGCGACCGTCATCACGGCCACGTCGCGGTGCGCGACGTGCGACATCTCGTGCGCCAGGACGCCCTCCAGCTCGGCCGGCTCCAGTCTGCGCAGCAGCCCGGTCGTGGCACAGACCAGGGCGGACCTCTCGCTGCGGCCGGTCGCGAAGGCGTTGGGCACGTCGCTCCGCGCGATGGCGACCCGGGGCTTGGGCATGTCGGCGAGCGCACAGATCCGGTCCACCGCACCGTGCAGCCCGGGCGCCTCCTGCGGCGTGACCTCCCGGGCGCCCATGCCGTACGCCGCTATGCGGTCGCTGAACCAGAACTGGGCGACGAAGAGGCCGCCGGCGACGATCAGGACGACGGGCCAGGCGCCGCGCAGGACGGCCAGCAGCCCGCCCACGAGGACGACGTACAGCAGTCCGATGAAGAACATCGTGCTCACCATGCGGGTGGTCAGGCCGCGGTCCGGGGCGTAGCGGGAACGCGTTCGTGCCATGGGGGCCTCCAGCAGCTCACCTGACTCCCATAGTGCTCCTTTTCCGCCGGAACCGTAGGAGACCGGGACGGTACGGAAGCGGGGTCAGGGCCAGAGGAGCTCGCGGGTCCAGCCCGCGCCGTCCCGGCGGTACCGCAGCCGCACGTGCCGGCGCCGGGCGTCCCCCTGGAAGAACTCCACCTCCTGCGGTCCGACGACGTACCGGGTCCAGGTCCCCGCCTCGGCGTCCGGTTCCGCCCGCGCCCGCTCCCAGGCCGCCTCGGAGGCCCGCACGAGGTCCTCGTGCGCGGGCAGCACCTCGCTCTGCGAGCCGGTCAGCGCGGCGGCCAGCGCTCCGGTGGACCTGGCGCGCAGGTCGGCCCGGCTCTCCTCGCGGCTCGTGGGGAGGGCCGTGCCCCGCACGCGCACCTGGCGGCCCTGCGCGGGCCAGTAGAAGCCGAGCGCGGCGTACGGGCGGGCGGCGAGCTGGCGGCCCTTGGCGCTGGTGGCGTGCGTGGCGAAGTGCCAGCCGCGCTCGTCCGCGTCGTGCAGCATCAGCGTGCGCACATCGGGACGGCCCCCGGCGTCCGCGGTCGCCAGGGTCATGGTGTGCGGTTCGGGCTGCCCGGCCGCCACCGCCTCGGCGAACCAGGCGTGGAAGAGGGGGAGGGGGGCGGCAGGCGCGGCGGAGGGGTCGAACCGGGGGAGGGGTGCCTCCCAGACGCGCTGGGTGTGGAGCAGGTCGCGGAAGTTCTCCTGTGCGTCACTCATGGGTCCATTCCACAGCGTCCCGCGCCGGAGCGGGAACGCCGACGGCGGACCACGGGAGTGGTCCGCCGTCGGTGAGACAGGACGTGGGGCCGCCGGAGCGTGCGGCGCCCGGCGCGTGCGGCGGGGCCGGGGCTGCCGGGCCTACCTGGCCGGCTTCTTGCCGGTGATGCCCAGGTGGACCAACAGGGCGAGGTTGGGCCGGAGATCGGCCTGCTTCACGCCCCAGCTGGTGAAGCCCTTCTGGTGCGAGGCGACCCCCGCGAGCATGACGACCAGGGAGCCCGCCACGGCGGCGGGGCTGACGTCCTTGTCCACCCTGCCCTTGGCCTGGAGTTCCTTGACCGCGTCCGTCAGGGAGTTGGTGACGGAGTTCAGGACCTTCATGCGGATCTTGTAGAACCGCTTGTCGCCCTCGGCCGCGCCGAGGTCGACGACACGCAGGATCGCGTCGTGGCGCCGCCAGAAGTCGAGGAACCCCTCGACGAGTTCTTCCGAGGCCTGCCAGCCGGCTTTGCCGACCCAGGAGCGGCCGCCGACCAGTTCGGTCAGTCCGGCACCTTCCTTCGCCATTTCCTCGGCGAGTTCGAGAACAGCGCCCTCGACGTCGGGGAAATACTGATAGAAAGTCGCGGGTGAAGTCCCCGCCTTCCGGGCCACGTCGATGACTTTGACGTCCCGGTACGGCGAGGAGCTGAGCATCTCGCTGAGGCAGTCGAGCAGCTTCTGCCGCGTCGCCTGACCTCGCCGACCAGCCACGCGGCCGTCGACGGTGCGTACTTGTCCTGTCATGCCGTCAGCTTACCGAGGGGTGATCGGGGCGCTATCTGACCGACTGCAAATGGGGAACGCCTCAGTCCGGGCAGGGAGGACGGAGCAATTGCCCATGGCTCGGGAGTGCCTTTTCCGCGGGTGCGGACCTTTATCGAATTGCCTTCTCCGCGCGGTGGGCGCATCCGGTGGGATGTTGTTATCAACAACCTGTGGATAACTTCGGTGGACAACTCGCGTCCACGGTGTCGCGAGGCCTTCACGATTCGGGCAAAAGTTCTATTCTGCCTCTCGGGGCGCGCCGCGAGGCCCGTGACGTTACGTTGAGTGTGACGGGCGTCACGGCTGCGCCGCCTGGGGTCCGGGGTGGTCCACAGCACCGCCCGGGGGACCCCGCGAGGCTTTCGGGTCCTCGCGACCTCACAGCGACGGAAGGACCGGGCCATGGCCGCATTCGCGCAGTCCGCGCCGTGCTGGGTGGATGTGCAGCTCTCCGACCTGGAGGCGGGCAAGCGCTTCTACGGCGGGCTGTTCGGCTGGACCTTCCACGCGGAGGACGGCATGCCCTTCGCCGACGCGTACAGCGGAGGCGAACTCGTCGCGGCACTGGCCGCCAAGCAGGACGGCCGCATGCCCACGACCTGGGGCGTCTACTTCTCCACCCGGGACATCGTCGCCACCGTCGCCCGGGTCCGGGAGGCGGGCGGACAGGTGATCACCGCACCGGTGCGCGCCGGGGGCGCGGGCGTCCTCGCCCAGGCGGCCGATCCCGGCGGTGCGGTCTTCGGCCTCTGGCAGGCGGGTGAGCGCGCCGGTTTCGAGAAGCTGAACCAGCCGGGCTCCTTCTGCTGGACCGAGGTCCACACCCGGCGGCCCGAGCGCGTGGACGCCTTCTACGAGGACGTCCTCGGCTTCCAGGGGACCGACATCGACATCCCCGGTGACGAGGGTGCGGCCGAGCCCTTCCGGATGTGGTCGCCCGCCGGGACCGAGCCGGGCGAGGACAGTGCGGTCGGCGGGCGCGCGGTCATCACGGACGCGTCCCCGGCGATGCTGCCCAGCTACTTCCTCACCTACTTCGCCGTGGCCGAGTGCGACCGCACCGTCGAGACCGCCGTGCGCCTCGGTGGCCGGATCAAAACCCCGCCCCTGGACATCCCGTACGGGCGGATGGCGGTCCTCCAGGACGACCAGGGTGCGGCTTTCGCCGTCCTCCAGCCGACCGAACCGCGGTCGTAGCCTCCCGGACGTGTCCTGAAAGGGGTGGAGTGTTACAAGACACCCCGATCCGCCCCCGGGTTCGCAACCAGGCCCCCGGACAGGAAGAATCAGGGTGCGCACCGCCAAGTGGTGCCCAGTGGTGAGACGCTGCACAGGGCGGGATTTCGCGGGCTTCTGTTCCTGAGGTCCGTACGGGGAGGTGGCAGGCAAGTGGAACAGCTGACGCAGCATGACCCGAGGCGGATCGGCCCGTTCGAGGTGCTGGGACGGCTCGGGGCCGGCGGCATGGGGCTGGTCTATCTGGCGCGGTCGGCGTCGGGCCGGCGGGTCGCGATCAAGACGGTCCGCACGGAGCTGGCCGAGGACCAGCTGTTCCGGGTCCGCTTCACGCGTGAGGTGGAGGCCGCTCGCGCGGTCAGCGGTTTCTACACCGCCGCCGTGGTGGACGCCGACCCGAGGGCGGCCGTGCCCTGGCTGGCGACCGCCTACGTCCCCGCGCCCTCCCTCGAGGAGATAGTGAGTGAGTGCGGGCCGATGCCGACGCAGGCCGTGCGCTGGCTGGCCGCCGGCATCGCCGAGGCGCTGCAGTCGATCCACGGGGCCGGCCTCGTCCACCGTGACCTGAAGCCGTCGAACGTCCTCGTGGTCGAGGACGGGCCGCGGGTGATCGACTTCGGTATCGCGTCCGGTGTCTCCAACACCCGGCTGACCATGACGAACGTCGCGGTGGGCACACCCGCGTACATGTCCCCGGAGCAGGCGCGCGACTCGCGCAGCGTGACGGGCGCCAGTGACGTGTTCTCCCTGGGGTCGACCCTCGTCTTCGCGGCGACGGGGCACGCGCCCTTCCACGGGGCGAACCCCGTCGAGACCGTGTTCATGCTGCTGAGGGAGGGCCCCGACACCGAGGGACTGCCCGACGACCTGCGTCCGCTCATCGAGTCCTGCATGCAGATGGACGCCTCCCGGCGGCCCAGCCCGGCGGACCTGCAGTCCCAGCTGGCCCCGCATCTCTTCGCCTCCGGCAGCGACGACAGCGGCACCGCCTCGGCCTGGCTGCCGACCTCCGCCACGGCGATGATCGAGCAGCGCCGCGGCGGCGGCCGGTCCGTCACCGTCGCGCCGGCGCCCGTGGCCGTGCCTCCGCCCCCGCAGAAGCCCCCGCCGGGGGCCGATTGGGACGGGGCGTGGCACGGAGGCGGCCTGCGGACCGCGCCCGTCGCCGCACCGGCCCCGGCGGGCGCCCCCGACGGCGGCCCGGTGCGGCTGGCCGGCGCCCCGGTGCCGATCGGCCCCGGGCCGCGCCCGGTGGACGTACGCGGTCCCGCAGCCGCGCACGCCGACCCGGCCACCGGCTGGGTGCGCGCGCCCGGCGGACACACCGCCGCCGCCCCGACCGCTCCGGTGCCCGCCCCCGCTCCGGCCCCGGACGCGGCACCGGACGTGCCGGAGCGCTGGCGGCCGTGGCGTTTCCGCATGTCGAACGACGTGTGGGGCACGCCCGTGGTGGTCGGTGACCTGCTGTACGTGACGTCGTTCGAGGTCCACGCCCTGGACGTGGGCAACGGACGCCGCCAGTTCAAGACGCGCGACGTGGCCTGGTCGATGGCGGTCGACGGCGGCCGGATCCACGCCTCGGACGGCCCGTCCCTGTACGCGCTGGACGCGGCGACGGGTGCCGAGCGGTGGCGGCTGCGGACCGAGGCCTGGGTGTACTGCCTCAAGGCCGACCGGGGCACCGTCCTGACCGGGACGCGGGGCGGCGGTGTACAGGCGTGGGAGGCGTCCAGCGGCGAGAAGCTGTGGGAGACCCGGGGCGTCCAGACCGACTTCGAGACGCCGGAGGCCGGTCCCGTCATCCACGACGGCACCGTCTACCTGTGGCAGGACGCCCGGCTGCGGGCCCTCGACGCGCGCACCGGATCGGAGCGGTGGTCCTACCCCGTCGGCGACGCCGCCTCCTGCGGCGGGGTGCCGGTCCGGGTGACCCCCGCGCCCGACGGCTTCGTCTACGTCTCGGCGGGCACCCGGGTGCTGGCCGTGGACACGGTCTCGGGCCGGGTGCGCTGGCACTTCGAGTCACCGGCGGTCTTCCTCTCCCCGCCCGCCTTCGCGCCGGGGCCCGCGGTCACGGGCGGCGGGGTCTATCTCGCCGACTACCTGGGCACCGTCTACGCGCTGGACGCCTCGACGGGCAAGGACCGCTGGCGGATCGCGACGGAGGCCCGGCAGTCCATCGAGCCCGTGCTGGTCACGGCGGGCAACGTCCACGTCGGCAGCGGCAGCGCCCTGTACACGCTGGACGCGGTGACCGGCACGCCGAAATGGCGCTTCGCCGCGGGCGGCGAGGTGGTCGGAGCACCGGTCGTCGCGGACGGCCGGGTCCACTTCGGTTCGGCGGACCACGTGCTCTACACCCTGGACGCGGCGGGCGGCCAGCTCCGCTGGAAGCTGGCCACCGGTGGTGAGATCACGGGCTCCCCGGTGGCCCAGGCGGGTGTCGTGTACGCGTGCAGCAAGGACCGCTGCGTGTACGCGCTGGACGCGCACAAGGGCACGGGGACGGGGAACAGGGCGCGGGCCTGACCCGTCAGGGGTGGGGCGGGTGGTACCGGTCCCGCCGCCCGGCCTCACCGGGGTAGGTGTCCCCGTCCTGGACCGGGTACCGGGCGGTGTCCTCACCGGCAGGGGACGCCCGGTGCCGCCCCGGTCCGGTGTACGGATCCGCCTCGGGCTCCGGCCCCGGGGAGGTCTGCGCGGCCGGACCCGGCTCCTGCGTCGGCGGCCAGGTGTCCGGATGGTCGTCCGGCGGCACGGGATACGGCTCGGCGGTACGCCTCTTCCGGGGCACCCGCCGCCGCCCCGACATGAGCAGCGCGTCCAGCAGGAGCAGCAGACCGCCCGCCAGGGCCTGCGCGACGCCCCAGCGGAGCCCGGAACCGCCGCCGTCGACCGTCAGCCCGCCCGCGTCCTGTCCCTGCCGGACCATCCACAGCACGGTGAAGCCGATCACGACCAGCCCCGCGAGGGCGACCACCCAGCGTGAGCGGATGACGATGCCCACCAGGGCCACCAGCGCGGCGAACAGGAAGGGCAGCAGGATCGACCCCAGCACCGACGACGAGACGCCGCTGATGCCGTCGAACAGGTCCTGGACGCGGTAGTCACGCCCGAGACGGTCGTCGTACCAGCTGTGGAAGGGGCTCTGCACGGCCGCCGCCGCTCCCACCAGGGCGACGAGCGAGCCGAGGACATTGCGGATCATCGACAGCCTCCCGGGCCATGGCGCACGACTGTGCGCACCGCTCCCCGCAACGACGCTACGCCCGGCCGGTGCCCCCTGCCATCGGAGACGGTACGAGACCGTGACAGGGGCATGACGCAACCATGGGTACGTGCGCGGAATGCTGTGCGTTACGGTGTCGCGCGGCCGTGCGGGGCCGAAGGAGCCGACTACAGCTAGGGGGGCTGCGTCGATGATGCGGCGACGGACGAGGTTCGCGGCGGTACTGGTCGTGGTGGTGCTCGCGCTCACCGGATTCTCCACGTCCAGCCACGGGGGCAGGAGCGGGAAGAGCAGCGGTGGTTCCGGGGGAGGGGGCTGTTCCAGCTCGGAGAAGAGCAACGGCGGCTACCGCGACTACGACAACGACGACGACTACGACACTTCGTCGAGCTCGTCCGGCGGCTCCACCTACGAGTCGGCCGCCCCGGAGGCGACCGCGTCGGAGGCACCCTCTCTGCGCGTCGTCCGCTGTGCCCAGCCCAAGAAGGGCAAGCGCAAGGCGTCGGCCTCCTCGTCGATCGAGATCCGTTCGACCTCGGTGACCACGCAGGTGTACGACGTGGACGTGACGTTCGTCGACGCCAAGGGCCTGACCGTCGACACGGGCGAGGCCGAGGTCGAGCTCGGCGCCGGTGAGTCCGCGACCATCTCCGTCCCCATGGACAGTCCCCGCCTGGTCTCCCGCGTGAAGCGCTGCCAGGTCGCGGCGGAGCCGCGTCACTGACGCCGCTCGGCATGCCTGGCGGGGCGACCGGTCGACGTCCGCCGTCGACACGGTGCTCGCGGTCATCGCGACGAGGGCCCGAGCCGACCGGCTCGGGCCCTCGTGCTGTACGACCGGACATACAGCGGCCGCGACGGCTCCCCCTCCGCGCCGCCGCGGCCGCTCCCCCGTCCCCCGTCGTCTGTCGGACTAGCGCGGGTCGCCACCGGTCATGTGGCTGTCCAGCGTGGCGATCTCGGGCTCGCCGGTCATGTGGCTGTCCGTCGGCTTGGCCGTCGGCTCGCCGGTCATGTGGCTGTCCGTCGGCTTGGCGTCCCCCGCGGTGCCGGCCTTCGGGACCTCGATCTTCTTGGCGTCGCTCATGTTGTGAACTCCATCTTCCGGTGCATGGATAGGCGGCGAAGCCCGTCCGGCTGTTCCCCCGTGGACTGCCGGACGGGCTGTTCAGAGCCGTTCACCTTAGTGCGCGGTCCGACCGTCGAAAGCGTCTGCCCCCCGACGCGACGCTCCGACAGCAATCAGAGTGCAGGGCCGCGATAAACGAACGATGAACGTGCTGTCAGAGGCCGTTGGGCGTCGCAGCGGGCGACAGGAGCAGACGGACCGCGTCGGCTTCGGGCGCCTTCAGCTGTTCCAGGGTCGACAGGGCCTCGTGCCAGCACACCTTCGCGCGGTCCACCTGCCCGATCCGCTTCAGGGCCTTGCCCAGCACGGTCAGGACGTTGGCGCGGCGCCACTCACCGCCTATGTGCAGAAGGACCGCGAGGGCCTGTTCGGACAGGGCCGCGGCCTCGCCGGGGCGCTGGGCGTCGAGGTGGACCTCGGCCAGCCGGAAGAGCGTCATGCCCTCCCAGAGCCGCTGGCGGCTCTCCCGGAACACGGCGAGTGCCTCTTGCAGCCGCTCCTGGGCTTCGCCCTGCCGGCCCGCGCGTGCCAGCGCGAGTCCGAGTGCGTACCGGCCGTTGGCCAGGCGCAGTGTGAGGCCCAGGCGGTTGTAGAGCGCCACCCCTTGGCCGGCCAGCTGCACCGCGCTGTCGGTATGGCCGACGGCGAGCTGGATACGCGAGAGGTTGCACAGAGCACTGGCCTCGCCGGGCCGGTTCCCGTCGGCCCGGAACGCCGCGATGGTCTGCCGGAGGAGGGGCTCCGCCTCGGCGTGCCGGTTCTGGTATCCCGCGATGATCCCGAGTTCGTTCGGAGCGTTGCAGTTCGTCCAGACGTCGTCGACCACCGGAGCCAGCAGCAGGGCGCGCCGTGCCTCGTCCTCGGCCTTCCGGAAACGGCCGGCCATGCTGTGCACCTGGGCGAGCGTCGTACGCGCGCGGGCCTCGGAACGCGGGTCACCGGCGGCCACAGCGGCGTCCCGCACCGCGATGGCCGCAGACTCGAACTGGCGGGAGTTGGCCCCCGACTCCGCGAGGTCCTTGGCCGCCAGCATGAGATCGACCCCGCGCCGGACCTGCCCCGAGAGAGCGGCCTGCTGCGCGCAGGCGAGGATGGAACCCGCCTCGGTGTACAGCCAGTCCAGCGCGGCCCTGTGCTCGGCGAAGTCGAGGCCGGGATGCTCGGTGGCGTCCAGATGCTCGACCGTCCGGTCCCCCGGCCGCTCCAGCGCGTACACCCCCGCCGCGGTCGCCAGGTAGAAGTCCAGCAGCCGCGACAGCGCCAGCTCCCGTCCCACAGGCGGCTGTTCGTCGCGTTCGGCGCACGCACGCGCGTAGAGGCGCACCAGGTCGTGGTAGCGGTAGCGGCCCGGGGCCGCGGACTCCAGGAGGCTGGTGTCGACCAGGGACTCCAGCAGGTCCTCCGCCGTGTGGAGGTCCAGGTCCAGGAGGGCGGCCGCCGCGGCGAGGGAGATGTCCGGGCCGTCCGCGAGGCCCAGGAGGCGGAAGGCGCGGGCCTGGGCGGGTTCCAGCTGGCCGTAGCCGAGCTCGAAGGTGGCCTTCACCGCGAGGTCGCCCGCCTGGAGTTCGTCGAGCCGGCGGCGTTCGTCGGCCAGCTTCGCGGCCAGCACCGACACCGTCCAGGTGCGGCGGGCGGCCAGCCGGGAGGCCGCGATGCGGATGGCCAGCGGCAGGAAGCCGCACGCGGCCACCACGTCCAGGGCCGCCTCCCGCTCGGAGCGGACGCGTTCGTCGCCGACGATGCGGGTGAAGAGCTGAAGCGCCTCCTCGGGCGACATCACGTCCAGGTCCACCAGGTGCGCGCCCGCCAGGTCGACCATGCGGACGCGGCTGGTGACCAGCGCGGCACAGCCCTCCGTGCCGGGCAGCAGGGGCCGGATCTGGGCGGCGTCATGGGCGTTGTCCAGCAGGACGAGGATGCGGCGGCCGTCGAGGGTGGACCGGTAGAGAGCGGCCCGCTCGTCCAGGGAGTCCGGGATCGCGGAGTCGGCGGTGCCCAGCGCGCGCAGGAACGAGCCGAGGACCGTCTCGGGCTCCGCGGCCCTGGCGCCCGCGCCCTGGAGGTCGACGTACAGCTGGCCGTCCGGGAAGTGCGGACGGGCCTGGTGGGCGACGTGCACGGCGAGGGTCGTCTTGCCGACGCCGCCGATGCCGGCGAGCGCGGAGACGGCCATGACGGAACCCTCCGACGTCACGAGCCGGTCGCCCAGTTCGCGCACGAACGCGGCGCGGCCCGTGAAGTCCGGGACGGTGGCGGGGAGCTGGGCCGGACGGACCGGTACGGACGCGGGCGCCGGCTCGTCGGCCGGGCGGGCCAGCTCCTCGTCCGCCTGGAGGATGCGCTGCTGGAGCTGGGCGAGCTCGGGACGGGGGTCGACGCCCAGCTCGTCGGCGAGCAGGCGGCGGGTGTCGGCGTACACCGCGAGGGCCTCGGCCTGCCGGCCGCTGCGGTAGAGGGCGACCATCAGCAGCTCGCGCAGCCGTTCACGCAGGGGATGTGCCGCGGTGAGCGCGGTCAGTTCGGAGACCGCCTCCGCGTGGCAGCCGACCTCCAGGTCCAGCCGGGTCTCGGTGAGCTGGAGGCGCCATTCCTCCAGGCTGGTGCGCTGGTTCTCCGCGTACGGGCCGGGGAGGGAGGCCAGCGCCTCACCGTCCCAGAGGCCGAGCAGCTTGTTGATCAGCGTGCGGGCCTGGCAGCGGTCCCCGCCGCCGCGGGCCTTCTCCGCCCCGGTCGCCAGGTCCTGGGCGAGAGTCAGGTCGAGGGCCTCGCGCGGGATGCGGACCGCGTAGCCACCGGACTCGCTGACCAGCGTCTCCTGGCCCAGGATCTTGCGGAGCCGGGACGCGTACGTCCGGACCGTGGCCAGCGCCTGGGACGGGGGGTCGTCGCCCCAGAGCGCGTCGATGAGTTCGGCAGCGGTGGCCGTGCGGCCGTACCGCAGGAGCAGGGCGGCCAGCAGGGCCCGTTGCTGCGGGGACCCGGACGGCAGGAGCTCGTTGCCCCGCCAGGCGCGCACCGGGCCGAGCACGGTGAAGCGCAGTTCGGTGCCGGCCGCCCGTTCCCGCGGAGCGCGTTGCTCCGGAACGCGCACGCCAGGTCCGTTGTCGCGGTCCATGATGCCCCCTGTCCTGCTTGCCCCGCCGGTGCCGCTGACCCGCTCTGCTCCGTACCGCTGGTATCGCGGTCAACAGTCTGCCTTGTCACGGGCGGACTCGTCAGCATCGGGTGACGCTCTGCACAGGCCCTCGACATCGGCCGGGGGCGGGCGCGGGCGCACGACGCACGGAGAGGTGACGGGGCGGGGTGCCAGGGCCGGCCGCGCCTCCGGGACCGTGACCGGACAGCGAAAGGCAGGAGCCCCGCTCCTCCGCCGGAGCGGAGGAGCGGGGCTCCTTGGGTACTGCTCACTCGGCCGCGATCGGCCGACCCGGGCAACTAGGCCGGGGTGACGTTCTCAGCCTGCGGACCCTTGGGTCCCTGAGTGACGTCGAAGTTCACGACCTGGTTCTCCTCGAGGGAGCGGAACCCGGACGCGTTGATCGCGGAGTAGTGGACGAAGACATCCGGGCCGCCGCCGTCCTGGGCGATGAAGCCGAAGCCCTTTTCAGCGTTGAACCACTTGACGGTTCCGGTAGCCATAAGCCCTCCTTGGGCCAAAGGGTTGCCCTGCTCCAGAACCTGCAAACAAGTCTGAAAACTACAAAAGCCTGCGGGTTACATGCTCCGCAGGCTCTGTACTGCAAGGGAAACCAAACTGCAACTTGCGGCGAGCCTAGCACGCAGTCCGTGGGGAGCGGTAGAGGGAAAGATCACTTCTCCTGGAAGTCCGGCCGGACCGCCGGAGGGCTGACGGACGGAGCCCCCGGAGGGGCGGACCGGGCGGCCGGTGAGGCCTGTGCGGGTACCCCGGCGAGGCCGCACCGCGATCCCCGGCGAGGCCGGCGCGTGCCCCGGCGTGAGGCCGGCGCACGGCCCCGATGATGCCGGCCGGCAGGGGCGGGTCTAGCCTCGCGATGTGGACAATTCAACCGTCTCTCCCGCAGAAGGCGACGACCGTCGCAGCAGGCCGCGCGTCGGCCACATCCAGTTCCTGAACTGCCTCCCCCTCTACTGGGGCCTGGCACGGACCGGGACCCTGCTCGACCTCGAGCTCTCGAAGGACACCCCGGAAAGACTGAGTGAGCAGCTGGTCAGGGGGGACCTGGACATCGGTCCCGTCACCCTGGTCGAGTTCCTGCGCAACGCCGGCGAACTGGTCGCCCTCCCCGACATCGCCGTGGGCTGCGACGGGCCCGTCATGTCGTGCGTGATCGTGTCCCAGCTCCCCCTCGAACAGCTGGACGGGGCCCGGGTGGCCCTCGGCTCGACCTCGCGCACCTCCGTACGGCTGGCCCAGCTGCTGCTCGCCGAGCGCTACGGCGTCACACCCGACTACTACACCTGCCCGCCGGACCTCGGCCTGATGATGCAGGAGGCCGACGCGGCCGTCCTCATCGGCGACGCGGCGCTGCGCGCCAACCTGCACGACGCCCCGAGGCTGGGGCTGCAGGTCCACGACCTGGGCCGGATGTGGAAGGAGTGGACGGGGCTCCCGTTCGTCTTCGCGGTCTGGGCGGCACGCAAGGACTACCTGGCCACGCACCCCGAGTACGTGGAGAAGGTGCACGAGGCGTTCCTCGCGTCCCGCGACCTCTCGCTTGAGGAGGTCACCAAGGTGGCCGAGCAGGCGGCGCGCTGGGAGGCCTTCGACGCCGAGGTGCTGGAGCGCTACTTCACCACCCTGGACTTCCGCTTCGGCCCGGACCAGCTGGCGGGTGTGCGCGAGTTCGCCCGCCGGACCGGCCCGACGACCGGTTTCCCCGCGGACGTGACGATCGAACTGCTCGGAGGCTGACAGCGGGCGTACGGGAATGGTGCGGGAAAGATGAATCCCGTACCTTCCCGGGGCCCTCCTTCTCCGGGCGGTCCTTTCCCCTGACGCGACCGCGCCATTCGTGTCCGCGAAAGCGCTTCCGCGAAAGGAAGCGGGCCCCCGGAGTTCCGCCGGGGAGTCCTCCGCGTGGACGCGCGGCGAATTGCGGATGTCTCCCCGGGCGCCTTCCGGTTTCCTCCGTGAACCCCCGCCGACGCGGAAGGACGACGTATTCGCGCCTTTCCGGGTGGCGAAATCCCTGCTTCGTGTACATAGGGGCGAAATCGGAGGAAGGCTCTTGTGTGACCGTGCGACCCGGGCCCCCTAGGCTGCCGTCCGAGTCCCGGGGACCACAGGGGAGACCGTATGCAGCCGCTGGAAGCCGGCGAACCGCACACCATCGGCGCCTACCGGCTGCTCGGCAGGCTCGGTGCCGGCGGGATGGGCCGGGTCTACCTGGGCCGCAGCGCGGGCGGACGCACGGTCGCGGTCAAGGTGGTCCACCCGCACTTCGCCCTCGACGAGCAGTTCCGCGCCAGGTTCCGGCGCGAGGTGGACGCCGCGCGGCGCCTCGGCGCCCAGTGGACCGCCCCGGTCCTGGACGCCGACCCCGACGCCGCCGTGCCATGGGTGGCGACCGGATACGTGGCCGGGCCACCGCTCTCGGACGCGGTCACCCGCCACGGCCCGCTGCCCGAGTACGCGGTGCGCACCCTGGGAGCCGGGCTCGGTGAGGCCCTCGACGCCGTGCACGCGCACGGCCTCATCCACCGGGACGTGAAGCCGTCCAACGTCCTGCTCGCCCTCGACGGGCCCCGGCTGATCGACTTCGGCATCGCCCGGGCCCTCGGTGCCACCGTCTCCCTCACCTCCACGGGCGTCTCCGTCGGCTCCCCGGGCTACATGGCACCGGAGCAGATCCGCGGGCTGGACATCTCCGGCGCCGCCGACGTCTTCTCACTCGGCGCGGTCCTCGCCTACGCGGCGACCGGCACCGCGCCCTTCCCCGGCGACTCCTCCGCCGTACTCCTCTACAAGGTGGTCCACGAGGAACCCGAACTCGGCGACCTGGAGGGCGAACTGCGGGAGCTGGTGGCCGCCTGCCTCGCCAAGAACCCCGCCGACCGGCCCACCCCCGCCGGGCTCGCCCGCAGCCTCGCGCCCGGCGGGGCCGCCGCGCTGGTGGCGCCCGGCTGGCTGCCGGGTCCGCTGGTCCGTGAGGTCAGCAGGTCGGCGGTGGCGCTGCTGGACCTGGAACCGCAGGACGCGCCGGCACAGTCCGGGCCGGTCCCGTTCAGCAGCGCGTCCCTCGGGAGCGCGGCACCCGGCACCTTCGGCCCCCCGCTCCCGCCGCCCCCCGTGGAGCCGCCGTCCCCCGTGGAGACCTCGGGGGAGCGGGGCCCCGCCGCCCGGGTGGCCGTCACCATGGACACCGGGCCGCAGACCGGTACGCGCCGCGGGCGCCGGGTCAGCTGCACCGTCGCCCTGGCCGTCGCCGGCGCGCTCGCCGCGGTGACCGTCGGCGCCGCGACCCTGGGGGACCTCTTCCCGGGCGGCGGCGACAACGACCACGGCAACGACGCCGCCCAGCCCCCGGCGGCCAGCCGGTCGCAGACCCCGTCGGACTCCGGGCAGTCATCCCCGTCCGCCGCGGCCTCCGCACCGGTGAGCGCGCTGCCCAAGGCGTTCGCCGGCACCTGGAAGGGCCCCACGACCGAACGCAGCGGCGCACCGCACGGCACGGTCACCGCCGTCTTCGTCGAGGGGCGGAAGGGGCAGGAGGTGGTCCGGCTGTCGTACCGGTTCGACGCGCTCGGGACGACCGTCGTCTGCAAGGGCGTCGGCACGCTCGTCTCCGGCACGGCCACCCGGCTGAAGGTCCGGGAGCGCGCGGACCCGGACGCCCGCACCGGCTCGCTGTGCACCGGCGGCGAGGCCGACCTGGTCTTCACCCTCACCTCGGACGGCACCATGCTCTACCGGTCCCACGAGGAGGCGGCGGGCACGCCCGAGGGCACGCTCACCCGGTCCGACGGCTGACCCCGGCAGGGGCTGGCGTAGGCTGGATCGGTCCGTGGAACCGCAGAAGAACCGCCGAAAGGTGACAGCCCGGTGACCGAGAAGGCCGACCTTCAGCCCGTCCTCGACCGCGCCGCCGAAGGCGGGCGGATCTCCCCGGAGGAGGCGCTCGACCTGTACAGGTCGGCACCGCTGCACGCGCTGGGCGCCGCGGCCGACGCCGTGCGCCGCCGCCGCTACGCCGGTACGGAGCACATCGCGACGTACATCATCGAGCGCAACATCAACTACACCAACGTCTGCGTCACGGCCTGCAAGTTCTGCGCGTTCTACGCCCCGCCCAAGGACACCGCCAAGGGCTGGTCCCGCGACCTCGACGACATCCTGCGCCGCTGCGCGGAGACGGTCGAGCTGGGCGGCACCCAGATCATGTTCCAGGGCGGCCACCACCCGGACTACGGCGTCGAGTACTACGAGGAGCACTTCTCCGCGATCAAGAAGGCGTTCCCGCAGCTGGTCATCCACTCGCTCGGTGCCTCCGAGATCGAGCACATGGCCCGCATCTCGGGCGTCTCCGCCGAGGAGGCCATCAAGCGGATCCACGCCGCCGGACTCGACTCGTTCGCCGGCGCCGGCGCCGAACTCCTGCCTGCCCGGCCGCGCACGGCGATCGCCCCGCTCAAGGAGTCCGGCGAGCGCTGGCTGGAGATCATGGAGATCGCCCACGGCCTCGGTGTCGAGTCCACCTCCACCATGCTGATGGGCACCGGCGAGACCAACGCCGAACGCATCGAGCACCTGCGGATGATCCGTGACGTGCAGGACCGCACCGGCGGCTTCCGCGCCTTCATCCCCTACACCTACCAGCCGGAGAACAACAAGCTGAAGGGGCAGACGCAGGCCACGCTCTTCGAGTACCTGCGCATGATCGCCATCGCCCGGCTCTTCCTCGACAACGTCGCCCACATCCAGGGCTCCTGGCTGACCACCGGCAAGGAGGTCGGCCAGCTGTCCCTGCACTACGGCGCGGACGACCTCGGCTCCATCATGCTGGAGGAGAACGTCGTCTCCTCGGCCGGTGCCAGGCACCGCTCGAACCGGCTGGAGATCATCGACCTGATCCGCAAGGCCGGCCGTGTCCCCGCCCAGCGCGCCACGACGTACGAGCACCTCGTGGTCCACGACGACCCGGCGGACGACCCGGCCGACGACCGGGTCGTCTCGCACATCTCCTCCACCGCGATCGCGGGCGGCACCGCCCACCCGGAGCTGAAGCTCCTCGACGCCAACTGAGTCACCCGTGCTGACCGTTCACGCCGCGCCGCTGGTCCTTCCGGTCGGCGCGGCGGCCGTCGAGGGGGGCGCCGTCGCGGTGGACGGCGACCGGATCGTGGCGCTCGGACCGTACGACGCGGTGACGGCCGCCCACCCGACGGCCCGGCTCCGCCGATGGCCGGGTGTCCTCACCCCCGGTCTGCGGCAGTGGGACGGTGTCCCGCTGCTGACCCGTTGCTACCACCCCGACCCGCGCGAGGCGGACGAGCTCGGCGAGCAGCCGCTGACCGGGGCGGACCTCGCGCGCCTGGCCCACCGGATGGACGAGCCCCGCCGGGCCGGCAGCGTACGCCGGGGGCTCCAGCGGATGCTGCGCCACGGCACCACCCATGTCGCGGGCGGATTCGCCGATCCCGCCGTGCGCACCGCCGTGGCCCGCGCGGGCCTCACGGTGGTGGCGCCGGCCGGCGCCCCGGCCGGCGCCCCGGACCTGGACCCCTTCGCCAGGGGACACGGCCTGGCGGGAGCCGCGCACGGCCCGCTCCGCACCGGTGGACGCGCGGACCTCGCGGTCTTCGACGTGCCGGACGAGGCGGCACTGTGCGCGGCGGGCGCCGAGGCGTGCGTGGCCACGGTCCTCGGCGGCAGGCTCGTGTACCGGCGGCGTTGAGGACGAGCGCCCCGGCGGGATCACGGCACCGACGGCCCGCCCAGGTAGCGCCCGTTCGCGTCGTACGGCCAGGCGTTGGACACGCAGCCCTTCAGCCCCTTGATCTGCTGCATCATGGCCGGGGCCGGCTTGCCGGGGCCCGGGCAGGTCTCGTGGCCGTGTCCCAGCCAGTGACCCACCTCGTGATTGATGATCAGGGCGCGGTATTCGGAGGCCGGACCGTCGAAGGCCGGTGAACCCAGCTGCCAGCGGGCCAGGTTGACCATGACGTCGTCCCCGCCGCGGCAGTTCACCTCGCCCCGGGTGTCCAGGCCGTACCGCCCGCAGAGCCGGTCGGTGGTCCTCGGCGTCCCTATCCGGATGACCAGCCCGGCCGACCTGTCGTCGACCTGCCGGAAGGTACGGCTCCCGTCCTTGCTCCAGCCCCGGGGGTCGGCGAGTATCTCCGCTATGTCCTCGGCGGCGCTGTCCGGGTCCACGCCGGTTCCGTCCTCCACCTCGACGCGGTAGCGGCTGCCACCGCCCTCGGACGAGGCGCCCCCGCGGGCCACGGTGAACGTGCCGGGGCCCGACTCCGGGACGGAGTCCGGGTCGACGGGTTCCCCGGCGCTCGGGGTGCTCGCCGGGGAACCCGACGGCTCGGGGCTCGCCGCCACCTTCGGCGGGACCGTGGGCCGCGGGGAGGCCGGGGCGGTCGCCTGGCCGGCCGCGACCGCGGCCCCGTCGTCCTGCCACGGCGGGGCGACGTACAGGAACGCCGCTACGGCGGCCACCGCGATCACCGCACCCGTGAAACCGGCGCGCCGGCGCCGCATCCGTCTTCGGCGGGCCATGGAGCGCTTCCGGGACTGCGCGCGTGAGGGCCGGGCGCCCGGAGCGGGCCTCCCGGCCGGCCGGCGTGCACCGGTGGCGTTCCGTGTGCGATGTGCGTCGTCGCTGTGCATGCTCTGGTGATCATCCGTGGTCTCGGTGTGGCCGCGCGGAGGCGCGGTCGGTCCGCCCCGCACGCTGAGCCGCTTCTCGGGCACCGGTGCCCGTCCGTGTGCCGCGCGGCGTCCAGCAGTCCGTTCTCCCCTGGTCCGTACGGGAGTTGACGGGTGGTCGCCGACGCGGAAACCCCTTTCCCCTCACCGGGTGAGACGTAGATCAGGACGGTGGTGTTCCCGGATTCGAAGGTGAGCGGGAAGAACGTCGTGGCGGGGAGCGGCTGCGGGGGCCCGGAGGCCTCCCTCGGCCGCCTCGGTCAGCCGGCGCCGTCCCGCAGGACCGGCCACCTCGCCGCAGCGTCCTGCCACGCCTCGGCGTGCCTCACCGTCGCGCGCCGTCCACGGGCCCCGGCGCCGAAAAGCCCAAGCCGTCGCACGCCGCCGCGAGCGACCGGGGGCGGGGCTGCTTGAATGGGAGGGTGACCCGAGCATCCCTGGACAAGCAGCCGCACGAAGTCGCCTCGATGTTCGACGACGTGGCGGCGAACTACGACCTCACCAACGACGTGCTGTCGCTCGGGCAGGCGCGGCTCTGGCGCAGGGAGGTCGCCCGTGCCGTCGACGCCCGGCCGGCTCAGAAGATCCTCGACCTGGCAGCAGGCACCGCGACCTCCTCGCAGCCCTTCGCGCGGGCCGGCGCCTACGTGGTGCCCTGCGACTTCTCGATCGGGATGCTCCGGGTCGGCAAGGAGCGTCACCCGTGGATGCCCTTCACCGCGGGCGACGGCACGAAGCTCCCCTTCAAGGACGAGACCTTCGACGCGGTCACGATCTCCTTCGGGCTGCGCAACATCCAGGACACCGGCGCCGCGCTCAGCGAGCTGTACCGGGTCACCAAGCCCGGCGGCCGCGTGGTGATCTGCGAGTTCTCCCAGCCGACGTGGACGCCCTTCCGGACCGTCTACACCGAGTACCTCATGCGCGCCCTGCCACCGGTGGCACGGGCGGTGTCGTCCAACCCGGACGCCTACGTCTACCTCGCCGAGTCGATCCGTGCCTGGCCCGACCAGGCCGGCCTCGCGACGCTGCTGCAGAAGGCCGGCTGGTCCCAGGTGGCGTGGCGCAACCTCACCGGGGGAGTGGTGGCGCTCCACCGGGGCGTGCGCGACTGAGCCGCGGGCTCAGAGCTCCAGCCGGAAGCAGTACGCCTCCTGCTTCGACACCGGGGTCGTGTACGTCTCGGCCTGCCGCATCCCGAGACGTACGGCCACCGCCACCGAGCGGGTGTTGCGCGAGTTGATCATCGCCACGACCTCCCGCACCCCGAGCGCCCTGACCCGTTCCAGTGTGGTCCGGGCGGCCGCGGTCGCGTAGCCGTGCCCCCACGCCGCCCGGCCCAGCCGCCAGCCGATCTCTGTCGCGCCCACCGGCCCGAACGACTCGTGGGGCCACGGCTGGGCGCCCGTGAAGCCGAGGACCTCGCCGTCGTCGTCCAGCACCGTCCACAGGCAGTGGCCCAGTTCGGCGTCGTGCCGGCGCTGGCGGGCGGTCAGCTCCTCGTAGACGGAGTACTCCGCGGGCCGGCCGCCGTGGAACTCCATCACCTCCGGGTCGGCGAAGACCCGGTACCAGGCGAAGGCGTCCTCGTCGGTGGGGACACGCAGGTGTACGGACGGAGTCGGGTCAGGCGCGTGCGGCATCGGGGAGCCCTTCGGGAGGTTGATCAGCAGGCACCCATAGACTGCACGCGACATGTGCCGCGCGGCACGCGAATTCGAGTCTTCGGGAGATCCGACCGTGACCGAGCCCCTCTCCGAACACAGCGCGGACGTGATCGTCGTCGGAGCGGGCCCAGCCGGCTCGACGACCGCGTACTACCTCGCCAAGGCCGGCCTCGACGTCCTCCTCCTGGAGAAGACGGCCTTCCCCCGCGAAAAGGTCTGCGGTGACGGTCTCACCCCGCGCGCCACGAAGCAGCTCGTCTCCATGGGCATCGACATCTCCGAAGAGGCCGGCTGGCTGCGCAACAAGGGCCTGCGCATCATCGGGGGCGGTGTCCGCCTCCAGCTGGACTGGCCGGACCTCGCCTCGTACCCGGACTACGGCCTGGTCCGCAAGCGCGACGACTTCGACGAGCAGCTCGCCCGCCAGGCGCAGAAGGCGGGCGCCCGGCTGTACGAGCGCTGCAACGTCGGTGAACCGATCAAGGACGAACGCACCGGCCGCATCACCGGCGTCCACGCGAAGCTCGGCGAGGAGAAGACCCCGGTCACCTTCCACGCCCCGCTCGTCGTCGCCGCCGACGGCAACTCCACCCGGCTCTCCCTCAACATGGGCCTGCACCGCCGCGAGGACCGTCCGATGGGCGTCGCGGTCCGTACCTACTTCACGTCGCCCCGCCACGACGACGACTACCTGGAGTCCTGGCTGGAGCTGTGGGACCGCCGGGGTGCCGAGGACCGCCTGCTGCCCGGCTACGGCTGGATCTTCGGCATGGGTGACGGCACGTCCAACGTGGGTCTCGGCATCCTGAACTCCTCGTCGGCCTTCAAGGAGCTCGACTGGCGCGAGGTGCTCAAGGCGTGGTGCGCCTCCATGCCGGAGGACTGGGGCTACACCCCCGAGAACATGACCATGCCGATCCGCGGCGCCGCTCTCCCGATGGCCTTCAACCGCCAGCCGCACTACACCAAGGGCCTGCTGCTCGTCGGTGACGCGGGCGGACTCGTCAACCCGTTCAACGGCGAAGGCATCGCGTACGCCATGGAGTCGGGCCAGATCGCCGCGGACGTCATCGTCCAGGCGCACGCCCGCGCCACCCCGGCACAGCGGGAACTGGCCCTGCACCACTACCCGAAGATCCTCAAGGACACCTACGGGGGCTACTACACGCTGGGCCGCGCCTTCGTGAAGATGATCGGCAACCCGAAGGTCATGAAGATCGCGACACAGCGCGGCCTGACCCACCCGGTCCTGATGAAGTTCACGCTGAAGATGCTCGCCAACCTGACCGACCCGACGGGTGGCGACGCCATGGACCGCATCATCAACGGGCTCTCGAAGGTCGCCCCGAAGGCCTGAGCCGAGGGCCCGGGACACCGCCGGGCCCTCCACCCCGCAGCCCCTGGGATAGATTTCGGGCCATGGGGGCGACACGGACATGGACCGCCGGCGGTCACCGGCGACTCGGCGCGGCAGGCTCGGCGGCGGTCGCGCTGGGGGGCTGGGCCGTCGGTACGCTGCCGACCCACGATCCGTGGGGGCTGTGGGTCCCCCACGGGACCGCGGTGACCGCGGCGGGCCACACCCTGGCCTACGGCGGCCTGACGGTCCTCGTCGTCGCCTGGTGGCTGTACGGGAGGGCGGGGGCCTCCGCACGCCACACCCTCGTCACCCTCGCCTGGTGGACGGCCCCGCTGATTCTGGCGCCCCCGCTGTACAGCGCCGACGTCTACAGCTACATCGCGCAGGGCGCCATGGTCCTCGAAGGCCACGACGTCTACCGCGTGGGGCCGTCCGTCCTCGACCCCGGCGGGCCGGGCGGCGACGCCGCCGCGAGCGTCGGCGGGCACTGGACCGACACCCCGGCCCCCTACGGGCCGTTCTTCCTCGTGCTCGCGCGGGGAGTGGCCTGGGCGACCGGCGGCACGATCGTGCCCGCCGTGCTGGGGATGCGCCTCATCGCCCTGGCCGCGCTGCTGCTGATCGTGTGGGCCCTGCGCGGTCTGGCCCGTGAGCACGGCCGCGGTGAGAGCTCCGCGCTGTGGCTGGGTGCGCTCAATCCGCTGCTGCTCATCCACGTCGTCGGCGGTGTCCACAACGACGGGCTCATGACCGGCCTCATGCTGGCCGGGGTCCTGCTCGCCCTGCGCGGGAGGTGGATCACCGGGTCGGCGCTCATCGGGCTCGCAGCGATGGTCAAGTCGCCCGCCGCGGTGGCTCTGCTGTTCGTGGGCGTCGTGGTGGGCCGGGCCGCGAGCGGGCCGGGTGTACGGCGGGTGGCGAAAGGACTGCTGGCGCCCGGACTGGTCGCCGGGGCGGTCGCCGTCGCCGCGTCGTTCCTCGGCGGCACCGGCTTCGGCTGGCTCGGGACCCAGAGCGTCGCGGGACGCATCCACACGGCGCTGTCCCTCAGCAGCGATCTCGGCCTGGGCCTGGGCGAACTGCTGCGCCTGCTGGCCGGGACCGACCCCGATCCGGTCAAGTCGGCCGTGCAGAACCTGGGGCTGCTGACCGCGCTCGTGCTGATCGCCCGTCTGGCATGGCATGCGACGACGGGGCGCACGGAACCCGTGCGCGCCCTGGGCCTCGCGCTGCTGGCGCTGGTGGCGCTCTCGCCGATGGTGCAGCCGTGGTACCTGCTGTGGGCGACGGCGGTGCTCGCCGCCACGGCGGGCGGCGGACGGGCCCTGGGCGCGGTGACCGTCCTGTCGGCCGCGCTCGTCTACGAGACCCAGCCCTCGGGCTCCACGCCGCCGTACGGCTTCGTACTGGCCGCTCTCGTGTGTGCGGCGGGCGTGGTGCTCCTGCGCCGGGACCGGGCCGGGCGGGAACGGGGTCGTGTGCCGGGCCAGCGCGTGCCGGCGGAGGCACCGGTGGAAGCCGACGCGCCCACGGCATGACGGCGGGGCGCCCCCCCCCCCCGGGGGGGGGGGGCCCCCCCCCCCGCCCCCCGCGGCGGGGGGCTGGG
>NZ_JBISCE010000010.1:0-2615 GCF_044385685.1 Streptomyces sp. ALB3
TGTGCTCCCGCAGACCCTGCACATCGACGAACCGACACCTCAGGTCGACTGGACGGCGGGAACCGTACGGTTGCTGACGGAGTCGACGACGTGGCCGGAGACGGGTGAGCCGCGGCGTGCCGCTGTGTCGTCGTTCGGGATCAGCGGGACCAACGCCCATGTGATCCTCGAAGAGGCTCGTGAACCGGAGGAGCCGGCTTCCCCTGCGGTGTGCTCCGTGCCGGTGGTTCCGTGGGTCACGTCGGCGAGGTCCGAGTCGGGCCTGACGGCGCAGGTGGAGCGGTTGTCGGCGTTCGCCGAGGGCCGGAACCCGGTGGATGTCGGGTTCTCGTCGGTGGCGACGCGTGCGGTGATGAGTCATCGGGCCGTGGCGATCGGTGACCGGGTCGTACGGGGTGCTGCCGCGCCCGGTGGCCTCGCGGTGTTGTTCTCGGGTCAGGGTGCGCAGCGGTCGGGTATGGGCCGTGAGCTGTATGAGGCGTATCCGGTGTTCGCGGATGCTTTTGACGCGATGTGCGCGGAGCTGGACCGGCATCTGGACCGGCCGGTCCGTGAGGTCGTGTTCGAGGGTGGTGAGCTGCTGGATCAGACGCAGTTCACGCAGGCGGGACTCTTCGCCCTGGAGGTGGCGCTGTTCCGTCTGGTGTCCGCCTGGGGTGTGAAGCCCGACTATCTGCTCGGACACTCGATCGGTGAGCTGTCGGCCGCACACGTGGCCGGGGTGTTGTCGCTGGAGGACGCGGCGCGGCTGGTGGCCGCCCGAGGCCGGTTGATGCAGGCGTTGCCGGTGGGCGGTGCGATGGTCTCGCTCCAGGCTTCCGAGGACGAGGTCCTGCCGCTGCTGGTCGACGGCGTGTCCATCGCCGCGCTCAACGGACCGTCCGCGACCGTGGTCTCCGGTGACGAGGACGCCGTCCTGGCCATCGCCGCCCATTTCGAGGCGGAGGGCCGTAAGACCAAGCGCCTGCGGGTGAGTCACGCGTTCCACTCACCGCGCATGGACGCGATGCTGGGCGAGTTTCGCAAGATCGCGGAGAGCCTCTCCTTCAAAGAACCGCAGTTGACGGTCGTGTCCAACGTGACCGGCCGCGTCGTGTCGGTGGACGAGATCTGCTCGGCGGACTACTGGGTGCGCCACGTCCGCGAGGCGGTGCGCTTCGTCGACGGAATGCGCGTCCTGGAGAGCGAAGGTGTCTCCCTCTTCATGGAGTTGGGGCCCCACGGGGTGCTGTCCGCGATGGGACAGGACTGCGTCGAGGAGTCGACGTTCGTGCCGGCGCTGCGTAAGGACCGGGATGAGGCGACGACGCTGGTCACTGCCCTCGCCGAGCTCCATGTACGCGGAAGGTCTGTCGACTGGGCCGCGTACTTCGCCGGTACCGGCGCCCGCCGTGTCGACCTGCCGACATATGCCTTCCAGCGTACGCACTACTGGCTGGCCGACAACGCGGTGCAGGCCACGGACGCGAGCGGCCTCGGCCAGAGCAGCGTGGGGCACCCCCTTCTCGGAGCGGCGGTTCCGCTTGCCGGAGGAGAGAGCACGGTGTTCACCGGCCTGCTGTCGCCCGGCCTGTATCCGTGGCTTGCCGACCATGCGGTCATGGGGTCGGTTCTGCTGCCGGCCACGGCCTTCGTCGACCTCGCGCTGTATGTCGCCTCGCACGTGGACTGTGACCTCGTGGAAGAACTGACGCTCGAAGCTCCGCTGGTCCTGTCCGAGCATGCCGAGACCCAGCTGCAGCTGGTGGTCGGGGCCGCCGACGGTACGGGCCGTCGTGCCATCACCGTGCACGCCCGCCCTGCGGCGGACTCGGATGAGGGCGCGGAGTGGACGAGGCACGCGGTGGGGACGTTGTCCTCCGGTGCGGGCTCGGGTGAGTCGTTGGAGGAGTGGCCGCCGCGGGATGCTGTCGGGCTGGATGTGGCGGGTCTGTACGGTCGGTTGTCCGAGCTGGGGCTGGGGTACGGGCCGGTGTTCCGGGGCGTTCGAGCTGCGTGGCGGCGTGGGGACGATGTCTTCGCGGACGTAGTGCTGCCTGATGGTGTGGACGTGCGGGGCTTCGGGCTTCATCCGGCTCTGCTGGACGCCGCCCTGCATGCGATGGGGGCGGCGGGAGGCCGGGATGGTGAGGCGCGTCTGCCGTTCGTGTGGTCGGGGGTTGCTCTGTATGCGGTGGGTGCGTCGGTTCTGAGGGTGCGGATCTCGCCGGCTGGTTCCGGGGTGTCGGTGGTGCTGGCTGATGCGGCTGGTGAGCCGGTGGCGTCGGTGGACTCGTTGGCGCTGAGGCCCGTCTCGGCGGAGCAGGTGCGGGCCGCCGGTGCCACCTCGGACTCCCTGTTCCGCGTGGAGTGGCCGGAGCTGCGGCTGGATGAGGGCGTGACTGAGCGTGCGTTGAGTGTGGTGCCCATTCAGGACTGGGGCACTGCGGATGAGTGGGACACGGTGCCGGGTGTGGTGGCGGTGTCGTTCGCGTCTTCTGGTTCGGTGTCGGGGGATGTGGTGGCGCGCACGCATGAGGGTGCGGGTCGTGCACTGGGTTTGGTGCAGGGGTGGTTGGCGGACGGCCGGTTCGCTGATGCGCGTCTGGTGGTGGTGACGTCGGGTGCGGTGTGCT
>NZ_JBISCE010000011.1:0-6868 GCF_044385685.1 Streptomyces sp. ALB3
CATCTGCATGAGCTGACGCGCGATATGGGTCTGTCGATGTTCACGCTGTTCTCGTCCGCCGCCGGTGTGTTCGGTGGTGCGGGCCAGGCGAACTACGCCGCGGCGAACGCGTTCCTGGACGCCCTGGCCATGGCCCGGCGGGCAGAAGGACTCGCGGGGCAGTCGCTGGCCTGGGGCTTGTGGGCCGAGGCCGGCGAGATGACCGGGCAGCTCGGAGCGGACGATCTGCGGAGGATGGCCAGGGACGGTGTGCTGGCCTTGTCCACGGAGCGGGGGCTCGACCTGCTCGACGCGGCCGGGTCCCTGACCGACGAGCCCGTACTCGTGCCCGTTCCCCTCGACTTCACCGTACTGCGGGGGAACGCCCTGACGCAGGACGTGCCCACCGTGCTCCGGGCGCTCGTGAGGAAGCCCGTCAGAAACCTCGGTAGGGCCGGTCGTCCGGCTGAGACCGGCGGCACCACCGACTATGCCGAACGGATGCGTGCCGTGCCCGCCGCCGAGCGCGAGCGGCTGGTGCTCCAGCTGGTGTGCGAGCAGGTGGCTGACGTACTCGGCCATGCCTCAGGGGCGTCGATCAAACCGCACGACGCCTTCACCGAGCTGGGCTTCGACTCGCTCACCGCAGTGGATCTGCGGAACCGGCTGAACAGGGTGACAGGTCTGCGCCTGCCCGCGACCCTGGTCTTCGACCACCCCACACCCGGAGAGCTCGCCGAGCACATCCTGACCGGGATCGCCCCCGGCGACGCGGCCATGGTCTCCGTGCTCGACACCCTCGATCGCCTGGAGACGGTGTTCGACGCGCTCACGCCGGACAGCGAGGACTCCGTGGCCACCATCACCGCCCGGCTGAACGCCCTGATGGCCAGGTGGAACGAGGAGCGCGAGCCGACGGGGGCCCGGAGCGACCTGCGTGACGACGCCGGTGACGGCTTCGACCTCAGTAAGACACTCGGTACAGCCTCAGACGACGAGCTGTTCGACTTCATCGACAACAAGTTCGGCAGGTGAATCGCTGATGGCGAACGAAGACAAGCTCCGCGAGTATCTCCGGCGGGTCACCGCTGACCTGCACGAGACCGGCGAGCGTCTGCGCTCCGTCGAGGAGAAGGACAACGAGCCGATCGCCATCGTGGCGATGAGCTGCCGATACCCCGGCGACGTAAGGTCCCCCGACGAGCTGTGGGAACTGGCTGTCTCGGGCAGGGACGGGATCACCGGCTTCCCGACCGACCGAGGCTGGGACCTGGAGGCGCTGTACGACCCCGGCATGCAGCGGCCCGGCACCAGCTACACCCGCGAGGGCGGGTTCCTGCACGACGCCGGTGACTTCGACCCGGAACCCTTCAAGATCTCGCCGCGTGAAGCACTGGCGATGGACCCTCAGCAGCGCCTGCTGCTGGAAGCGTCCTGGGAGGCGTTCGAGCGCGCCGGCATTGATCCGCTGTCGCTGCGTGGCAGCCGTACGGGCGTGTTCGCCGGGGTGATGTACCACAATCACGCTGCGAGCGTCGGCGCTGTGCCCGAAGGAGTCGACGGATTCCTGGGTACCGGCACCGCGAGCAGCGTCGTCACCGGCAGGGTCTCGTACACCTTGGGTCTGGAAGGGCCGGCGGTCACCGTCGACACCGCCTGCTCGTCGTCCTTGGTGGCGTTGCACCTGGCGGTGCAGTCGCTGCGGTCGGGTGAGTGCACCATGGCGATCGCCGGCGGGGTCACGGTGATGACCACACCGGCCACGTTCATCGACTTCAGCAGGCAGCGCGGCCTGGCGGCCGACGGCCGGTGCAAAGCCTTCTCCGCCGCAGCCGACGGGACCGGCTGGGGCGAAGGCGTGGGCGTCCTCCTCGTGGAGCGGCTGTCGGACGCACGACGCAACGGGCACGAGGTGCTCGCCGTGGTGCGCGGGTCCGCCGTGAACCAGGACGGAGCGTCCAACGGCCTGACGGCGCCGAACGGTCCCTCGCAGCAGCGGGTGATCCGGCAGGCCCTGGCAGGTGCCAGGCTGACGGCCGCGCAGGTGGACGCCGTCGAAGCGCACGGCACCGGTACCACTCTCGGCGACCCGATCGAGGCCCAGGCGCTCATCGCGACGTACGGGCAGGAGAGGACTCACGACCGCCCCCTGTGGCTCGGATCGCTCAAGTCGAACATCGGCCATACGCAGGCCGCCGCCGGAGTGGCGGGTGTGATCAAGATGGTGCTGGCGATGCGGCACGGAGTCCTGCCACGGACGCTGCACGTCGACGAGCCGTCGGCGCACGTCGACTGGTCGGCCGGGCGCGTCGAGCTGCTGACCGAGCAGACGGCCTGGCCCGAAACCGGTGAGCCCCGCCGAGCGGGCGTGTCCTCGTTCGGGATCAGCGGCACCAACGCGCACGTGATCCTCGAACAGGCAGCGCTCGACAGCCGACCGGTTCCCGGTCCGGCAGACGCCCCGCAAGCTGACGCGCGGACCCTGCTGACCACCAGCACCGCGCCCTGGGTCCTCTCCGGCAAATCGACTGAAGCGGTCGCGGCCCAGGCCGCGCGTCTGCTGGCCCATCTGGAGACACGCCGCGGCGGTACCCCGTCCCCGATGGACATCGCATGGTCGCTCGCGACCACCAGGGCCTCGCTCGAACATCGCGTGGCCCTGGTGGCGGACGACCACGACGGTCTCATGTCCGCGCTCCGGTCCGTGGCCGACATCGGCTCGGCCCCCGGGGCCGTACAGGGGACCGCCTCCCGCAGGGTCAAGCCTGTCTTCGTGTTCCCGGGGCAGGGCGCGCAGTGGACCGGGATGGCGGCCGGCCTCGTGGAGTCCTCCCCCGTCTTCGCGGCACAGCTCGCCGCGTGCGGGGAGGCACTGGCGCCCTACACCGACTGGTCCCTCCTCGACGTGGTGCGACGCGTGGAGGGCGCCCCCTCGTCGGACCGGGCGGACGTCATGCAGCTGGTGCTGTGGGCGGTCATGGTCTCGCTGGCCGAGCTGTGGCGTTCGTGCGGAGTCGAGCCCGCCGCTGTGATCGGTCACTCGCAGGGGGAGATCACCGCGGCCACCGTCGCCGGAGCGCTCTCGCTCCAGGACGCGGCGCGCCTCGTGGCGCGCCGGCGGGAAGTGACGATGCCCCTCTCGGGCAAGGGCGGGATGGTGTCGGTGCCGCGCCCGGTGCAGTGGGTGCGCGAGCAGGTGCAGCCGTACGGCCCCCGACTGTCGGTCGCGGCCGTCAACGGGCCCGCATCCGTCGTCGTGTCCGGTGACCTGGACGCGCTGGACGACTTCGTGTCCGCCTGCGCGGCGGCCGACGTACGGACCCGGCGCATCGCGATGGACTACGCATCGCACTCGGCGCAGATCGAGAGCATCCGGGAAGACCTCGCGGAGGCACTGCAAGGTCTCACCCCGCGTTCCGCGGCGATTCCGTTCTACTCCACGCTCACGGGCGGGCTCATCGACACCGCCGGCCTGGACGCCGACTACTGGTACCGCAATCTGCGGTCCGTGGTGGAGTTCGAAGCAGCGACCACCGCCGCGCTCGCCGACGGTCACACGGTGTTCATCGAGGTCAGCCCGCACGCGGTACTCACGGCGGGGCTCCAGGAGACCTTCCACGGGGCGGCCGGCGACGCGGTGGCGCTCGGCACCCTGAGGCGGGGCGAGGACGAGCCCCGCCGGTTCATGACCTCGCTCGCCGCCGCCTACACGAACGGCGTCGAACCGGACTGGCGTGCTGTGTACGCCGGCACAGGCGCCCGGCGTGTGGACCTGCCCACGTACGCCTTCCAGCACCAGCACTACTGGCTGAGCATGTCAGGTACGCCGGTCGCGAACCGGCCCGGAACGGCACCGGAGGACGACGCCTTCTGGACCGCGGTCGACGACGCGGACCTGGAGGCACTCACGCGGACGCTCGCGGTCGACACGGAGCAGTCGTTCGCCGCCGCGCTTCCCGCGCTGTCCGCGTGGCGGCGACAGCGCACCGCTCTGTCCACCGTCTCCTCGTGGCGTCACCGCGTGCTGTGGAACCGGATCGCCGAAACGACCGCGAGCCCTCACCGGATGACCGGCAGGTATCTGGTCGCGCTTCCCGCGACGACCACCGTCGACCCGTGCCTCGACGCGTGCCTCGAGGCGCTCGCCCCGGCCGAAGCCGTCGTCGTCCGGGTGACTCCGGGCGCCGATCGCGACACCCTGGCAGCCCTCATACGCACCGCGCTGGGCGAAGGACCGGACACCGACGTGACCGGTGTGCTGTCGCTGCTCGCCCTGGACGGACGCACCCACCCCCGGGCGCACGCCGTACCGGCGGGCCTAGCGAACACCCTGGTCCTCGTCCAGGCCCTCGCCGACACCGCGGTGCAGGCTCCGCTGTGGATCGCGACCCGTGGCGCCGTGTCCGTGGGCCGCGCGGACCACGTGACCGACCCCGCCCAGGCCATGCTCTGGGGACTGGGCGGCGTGATACGTGCCGAACGCCCGCAGAGCTGGGGCGGCGTGCTCGACCTTCCCCAGGATCTCGACCAGCGTGCGGCTCACCGCTTGCGCACGGTCCTCGCGGCGCGTGACGCCGACGAGGACCAGGTGGCGATCCGTGCCGCAGGCCTGTACGGACGCCGGCTCGTCGCAGCCCCCCGCCCTCCCCGTACTCCCGCCGTCGACGACTGGCGCTCCCCCCGGGGCACCGTGCTCATCACGGGCGGGACCGGCGCGCTGGGCGCCCACACCGCCCACTGGTTCGCGGAGAGAGGCGCCGAGCACCTGCTGCTCGTCAGCCGACGCGGCGCCGACGCACCCGGGGCGGAGTCGCTGGCGGCGGAACTCACGTCGAAGGGCTGCACGGTCACCCTCGCCGCCTGTGACGCGGGTGACCGGTCCGCGCTGGCCGACCTGCTGGCCTCGATCCCGGCCGAGCTGCCCCTCACGGCGGTCGTCCACAGCGCGGCGCTGCTGGACGACGGCCTGCTCGACACACTGACCGTCGGCCAGCTCGACCGCGCACTGCAGGCGAAGTCACAAGCCGCGACCAACCTCCACGAGCTCACCCGCGACCTCGGCCTCTCCGCGTTCGTGCTCTTCTCCTCCGTCGCGGGTCTCCTCGGCGGCCCGGGGCAGGGGAACTACGCCCCTGCTAATGCCTTCCTCGACGCCCTCGCCCAGCACCGCCGCGCGGAAGGCCTGACGGCCGTCGCCATCCAATGGGGCCACTGGGACGGCAGGGGCCTCGGCGCCGCACAGGACGAGAACTTCGCGCGCGGCGGCGTCGGCTCCATGGACCCCGAACTGGCACTCCTGGCCCTGCAACAGGCTCTCCAGGACGACGAGACCTCGCTCGTCGTGGCGGATGTGGAGTGGGACCGGGCGGCGGGGCGCGACGCGTCACACCGCCCCAACCCGCTGCTCCGCGAGCTGGTGCAGGCCCCTGAGGCGGAGTCCTCCGCCACCGGCCCGGCCGATCGGGATTCCGTACACCACTCCGCGCTCGCTTCCCGACTGCGGACCGTGCCGGAGCAGGAGGGCCTCCGCCTGCTGACGGACCTGGTCCGTGACGAGGCAGCCGCGCTCCTGGGCCACGGATCCAGGGAAGCGGTACCCGCGGACAGGGCCTTCCTGGATCTCGGATTCAGCTCGATCAGCGCGGTGGAACTGCGCAACCGGCTCGACGCAGCCTCCGGGCTCCTCCTGCCGACGACGCTCGTGTACGACTATCCGTCCCCCGCTGCACTGGCCCGCCACCTCAGGTCCCGACTCGTGCCCGTGAGCGAAAGCGGGACGCCCACGGCTTCCGACACCTCCCGGGCCGAGGCGGACGACCCCATAGCGATCGTCGGCATGAGCTGCCGGTTCCCCGGTGGTGTCACCTCGCCGGAAGAACTGTGGGACCTCCTGGCCGCCGGATCGGACGGAATCTCCACCCTGCCCGACAACCGCGGATGGGACCTCGGTTCGCTCCACGACCCGGGCACCGGCACAGCCGGCCTCGGCACCTCGGCCACGCAAGAGGGCGGCTTCCTGTACGAAGCCGCTGACTTCGACGCCGAGTTCTTCGGGATCTCGCCGCGTGAGGCGCTGGCGATGGACCCCCAGCAGCGGTTGCTGCTCGAAGCGTCGTGGGAGGTCCTCGAACGCGCCGGCATCGACCCGTCGTCACTGTCCGGCAGTCCGACCGGGGTCTTCGCCGGTACGAACGGCCAGGACTACGTTCATCTCATGGGCGACGCGGGCGAGTCGGTCGCCGGGTACGGAGCCACGGGCAGCTCAGCCAGTGTGCTGTCGGGCCGAGTGTCCTACACACTGGGGCTCGAAGGCCCCGCAGTGACGGTGGACACGGCGTGCTCGTCGTCGCTGGTCGCCCTGCACTGGGCGATCCAGGCGCTGCGCTCGGGCGAATGCTCACTGGCTCTGGCCGGTGGCGTGACGGTCATGTCGACGCCCGGCGCCTTCGTCGAGTTCTCCCGGCAGGGCGGTCTGGCACCGGACGGCCGGTGCAAGGCGTTCGCCGAAGCCGCGGACGGGACGGCATGGGGCGAAGGCGTGGGCGTGCTGCTCGTGGAGCGGCTGTCGGACGCCCGGCGCAACGGCCACGAGGTGCTCGCCGTCGTGCGGGGCAGTGCGGTGAACCAGGACGGCGCGTCGAACGGCCTGACGGCTCCGAACGGCCCGTCGCAGCAGCGGGTCATCAACCAGGCGCTGGCGAACGCCGGTCTCGCTCCGGCCCAGGTGGACATGGTCGAGGCGCACGGCACCGGGACGAAGCTGGGTGACCCGATCGAGGCGCAGGCCCTGTTGGCGACGTACGGACAGGGCCGGGGGGAGGGCCGGCCGCTGCTGCTGGGGTCGGTCAAGTCGAACATCGGTCATACACAGGCTGCCGCAGGTGTGGCA
>NZ_JBISCE010000012.1:0-8251 GCF_044385685.1 Streptomyces sp. ALB3
GGGGTGCGGACAACCTGGACGCGGTCTTCGGTGACCGGGAGCTCGACGCGTTCGTACTGTTCTCGTCGATCAGCGCCGTCTGGGGCAGCGGCGGGCAGGCCGCGTATGCGGCGGCCAACGCCCATCTCGACGCCCTGGCCGAGCGGCGCAGGGCCCGGGGCCTGACCGCCACCTCCATCGCCTGGGGCCCCTGGGCGGACGGCGGAATGGCGCAAGGCGCGACCGATGACCTGCACCGGCACGGACTCGTGGCGCTGGCTCCCGCCCGCGCGGTCACCGAGCTGCGCCAGGCGCTGGCCGAGGACGAGACCACCCTCACGGTCGCCGACGTGGCATGGGAACGCTTCGCACCCGCGTTCACGGCTCGGCGCCCCAGCCCACTGCTGGGCGACCTCCGCGAAGTACGCGAGGCACTGACGCACGACGACGCGGGAGCCGACGCCGGCCCCGGTGACGCGGCGACGCAACTGAGGGAGCGGCTGTCCTCGGCCACCGATCCGGAGAAACACCGCGTCGTGCTCGAGCTCGTAAGGGGCGAGGCAGCACGGGTTCTGGGCCATGCCTCGTCCGACGCGGTGAAACCCCGACGGGGCTTCGTGGAGCTGGGATTCGACTCGCTCATGGCCGTGGAGGTACGCAACCGGCTCGCGTCCCGCACCGGGCTCAGCCTGCCGACCACACTTCTCTTCGACCACACCTCGTCCGCGGCACTGGCGGAGCACCTGTGCTCCGTACTGGCGCAGGACATGTCGGCCGCGGCCCCGGTCACCTCGGCCATCACGGAACTGGAGCGCATGCTCTCCGAGTTGCCCGTCACCGGCGCTGACCGCGAGGACATCACGGAGAGGCTCCAGCGCCTTCTGACGACCTGGGGCGGCCCACCCGTACGTGCCACACCGCCGGACACCTCCACACAGGTAGGCGTCGAAGTGGACCCAGCGCTCGACGCGGCCACCTCGGACGAGATGTTCGACCTCATCCAACGCGAATTCGGCAAGTCCTGACCGGCAGTTGTTGACGCGCGTGCAAACCAAGGCTTTCTCAAGGGACGGTGCTGTTTCCGATGGCGAGTGAAGAGAAACTCCTGGATCACCTCAAGTGGATGACCGCTGAGCTCCGGCAGACGAAGCAGCGGCTCCACGAGGTCGAGTCCGAGAGCCAGGAGCCGATCGCCATCGTCGGCATGAGCTGCCGGTTCCCCGGAGACGCCCGCTCGCCCGAGCAGCTGTGGCAGCTGGTGGCCGACGGCTCGGACGCGATCACCGGCTTCCCCCCGGACCGCGGGTGGGACACGGACGGGCTCCACCACCCCGACCCGGACCATCCCGGCACGACGTACGCCGACCAAGGCGGCTTCCTCGCGTCCGTAGGGGACTTCGACGCCGAGTTCTTCGGTATCTCGCCACGCGAGGCGCTGGCGATGGACCCGCAGCAACGGCTGCTGCTCGAAACCGCCTGGGAGACGCTGGAACGATCCGGCATCGACCCCGTGTCCTTGCACGGCAGCCGCACTGGTGTGTTCATCGGTTCGAACGCGCAGGACTACGCCGAGCTGTTGCACAACGACACGGCGGAGCTGGGCGGATACCTGGCCATCGGGAACGCCGCGAGCGTCATGTCCGGCCGGATCGCCTACGCACTCGGTCTTCAGGGGCCGGCCGCGACCGTCGACACCGCGTGCTCCTCATCGCTGGTGGCTCTGCACTGGGCGGCCCAGGCGCTGCGCCAGGAAGAGTGCTCCATGGCGCTGGTCGGCGGGGCGTCGGTGATGTCCACCCCCGGGGCGTTCCTGGAGTTCTCCCGCCAACGAGGTCTGGCGGCAGACGGCCGGTGCAAGGCCTTTGCCGAAGCGGCCGACGGAACCGGCTGGGGCGAGGGCATCGGCATGCTGCTGGTGGAGCGGCTGTCGGACGCCCGTCGCAACGGACACCAGGTCCTGGCCGTCGTCCGGGGCTCGGCGATCAATCAGGACGGGGCGAGCAGCGGCCTCACCGTCCCCCACGGGCCGTCGCAGCAGAGGGTGATCCGTCAGGCGCTGACCGACGCCGGGCTTTTCCCGGCCGACGTGGACGTGGTGGAGGCCCACGGCACGGGGACCCGGCTCGGCGACCCGATCGAGGCCCAGTCCTTGCTGGCGACCTACGGACAGGACCGGCCCGAGCACCGGCCGCTGTACCTGGGATCGCTCAAGTCGAACATCGGTCACACGGCGGGTGCCGCGGGTGTGGCCGGTGTGATCAAGATGGTGATGGCCATGCGGCACGGCGTGCTGCCGCAGACCTTGCACGTGGACGAGCCCTCATCCCATGTGGACTGGTCTGCGGGGCGTGTCGAGCTCCTGACCGAGTCGATGGCCTGGCCCGACACGGGCCGGCCGCGACGGGCGGGTGTCTCGTCGTTCGGGATGAGCGGTACCAACGCTCACGTCGTCCTCGAACAGGTCGAGGAAGCGGACGATGATGAGGCACCGTCGGTGACCACCGCGCCCCCGGTCGTGCCGTGGGTCCTGTCCGCCAAGTCCGCTTCGGCGCTGGCCGGGCAGGCTGGTCGCCTGCTGGCCTTCGGTGACGGAACGCCGCCCAGCGCCGTGGACTTCGGGTATTCCCTCGCTGTGTCCCGGACACCGATGGAAAGCCGGGCGGTGGTCTTCGGCGCGGACTCGGAGGGTCTGCTCCGTCAGCTGGCCGCACTGGCCGAGGACCCGAGCGCCGCCGAGGTGGTCTCGGGCACAGCGGTCGACGACAACCCGGTCGCGGTGCTGTTCTCGGGTCAGGGTGCGCAGCGGTCGGGTATGGGCCGTGAGTTGTATGAGGCGTATCCGGTGTTCGCGGATGCTTTTGACGCGGTGTGTGCGGAGTTGGACCGGCATGGGGAGCGGTCGGTTCGTGAGGTGGTGTTCGAGGGTGGTGAGCTGCTGGATCAGACGCAGTTCACGCAGGCGGGGCTGTTCGCGCTGGAGGTGGCGCTGTTTCGTCTGGTGTCCGCCTGGGGTGTGAAGCCGGATTATCTGCTGGGTCATTCGATCGGTGAGTTGTCGGCCGCGCATGTGGCGGGGGTGTTGTCGCTGGAGGACGCGGCGCGGCTGGTGGCGGCCCGGGGCCGTCTTATGCAGGCACTGCCGGTGGGCGGTGCGATGGTCTCCCTCCAGGCTTCCGAGGACGAGGTCCTGCCGCTGCTGGTCGACGGCGTGTCCATCGCCGCGCTCAACGGACCGTCCGCCACGGTGGTTTCCGGTGACGAAGATGCTGTCCTGGCCATTGCCGCCCATTTCGAGGCGGAGGGCCGTAAGACCAAGCGGCTGCGGGTGAGTCACGCGTTCCACTCGCCGCGCATGGACGCCATGCTGGAGGAGTTCCGCACAATCGCCGAGGGGCTTACCTTCGGTCGCCCCGAGATCGCCATCGTGTCCAACGTGACCGGCCAGGTCGTGGCCGGCGACGAGCTGTGCTCGGCGGACTACTGGGTGCGCCATGTCCGTGAGGCGGTCCGCTTCGTCGACGGCATGCGGACGTTGCAGGACCAGGGCGTGACCACGTTCCTGGAGCTGGGCCCGGATGGTGTTCTGTCCGCGATGGGCCTGGACTGCGTCGAGGACTCGGTCTTCGCCCCCGTGTTGCGCAAGGACCGTGACGAGGCGACCACGCTGGTCACCGCCCTCGCCGAGCTCCACGTGCGTGGATCGTCCGTGGACTGGGCGGCGTACTTCGCCGGCACCGGTGCCCGCCGCGTCGACCTGCCCACCTACGCCTTCCAGCGTCAGCGGTACTGGCCGAAGAACACGTGGCCCCGGACCGGGGACGCGACCGGGCTGGGGCTGCGTACCGGCGATCATCCGCTGCTTGCCGCCGCGGTGGGGCTGGCGCACACCGATGAGTTCCTGTTCACGGGTCGTCTGTCGCTGCAGACTCAGCCATGGCTCGCCGATCACGCCGTCATGGGATCGGTCCTGCTGCCGGGTACAGCCTTCGTCGACCTGGCCCTGCACGCGGGCGACCACGTGGGATGCGAGCTCGTGGACGAGCTGACGCTGCAGGCGCCGCTCGTGCTCCACGAGTCGGCAGGGGTCCAGCTGCAGGTCGTGGTGGGCACCCCGGAGGCCGACGGGCGGAGGCCTGTCAGCGTGCACTCCCGTCCCGGGGAGGCCGACGGAGAAGCAGGCGACTGGACCGAGCACGCCACCGGTCTGCTGGCACCCGTCGACGCGGCGGTCGAGTCCGCCGCCGAGGCCTCGGTCCAGGAGTCCTTGCGGGCATGGCCGCCGCGGGACGCGACGGAGGTCGGCGTCGAAGGACTGTACGAACAGCTCGTGGCCCAGGGCTTCGGCTACGGTCCCGCGTTCCAAGGGCTGCAACGGGTCTGGCGCCGCGGCGAGGAGGTCTTCGCCGAAGTGGCGGTGGCCGGCCTCGACGTCGCCGGATTCGGTGTGCACCCGGCGCTGCTCGACTCCGCCCTCCACTCCCTCGCCGTGGGAGGCCTGCTGGGCGGCGGCGGCCTTGACGGCACGGCGGGTTCCGGGCGGCGCGGGTGGCTGCCGTTCTCCTGGAGCGGGGTGTTCCTGCGCGCCACCGGGTCCACCACGCTGCGCATGAGGATCGCGTCCACGGGCCGCGACGACACGATGTCACTGATCCTGGCCGACGCCGCCGGTCAGCTCGTCGCGCAGGTCGACGCGTTGACACTGCGCGAAGTGACCGCCGAGCAGTTCGACGACCGGCGTCGTGTCACCGGGGACTCACTGTTCCAGCTGAGCTGGGCCGAGGTCGTCGCCCAGGACGCCCTCTCACCGGGGACAGGTGGCGAGGGGCAGTCATGGGCCGTGCTGACGGCCGGTGGGACCCCCGCCCCCGACGGCTGGGACTCGTTCGCCGATGTGGCCGCCCTCACCGCTGCCCTCGACGCGGGTGCCGCCGCCCCGGACGTCGTGCTGGTCGACGTCACCGACCGCGCGGCCGACGACGCGGACGTACTCGCAGCCGTCCACCGCTCGGCGCAACGCACGCTCGGACTCCTCCAGGAATGGCTGGCCGAACCGCGCTTCGACGCCTCCCGGCTGGTCGTCGTCACCCGTCGAGCGGTCGACACGGGCGACGATACGGACGGTGCCGCGAGCGCCACCTCCGACCTTTCCGCCGCCCCGGTGTGGGGCTTGCTGCGGTCGGCACAGTCGGAGAACCCGCAGCGCTTCGTCCTGTTGGACCTGGACGGGACGGAGGAGCCCGACGCCGCTGTCGTACGCCGCGCCGTCGACAGCGGCGAGCCGCAGCTCGCCCTGCGCGACGGAGCGCTCCGCGCACTCCGCGTCGTACGGTCCGGGCACGACGGCACGCTGGTGCCACCTGTGGACGGCACGTCCTGGCGCCTCGACAGCGCGAGCAAGGGAACGCTCGACGGACTGCGGCTGCTGCCCCACCCGGAAGCGGACGGCGAGCTCGGCCCCGGTCAGGTCCGTGTGGCCGTACGTGCGGCAGGGCTCAACTTCCGGGACGTCCTGATCGCCCTCGACATGTATCCAGGGCAGGCCACGATGGGCATCGAGGGCTCCGGTGTCGTACTGGAGACCGGCCCCGGTGTGACCGGCATCGTGCCCGGTGACCGGGTGATGGGCCTGCTCAGCGGCGGGTTTGGTCCGACCGCGGTGACCGATCACCGCATGGTCACGAGGATTCCCCACGGATGGTCGTACACCGAGGCGGCCTCGGTGCCCATCGTGTTCCTCACCGCCTATTACGGCCTTGTCGACCTTGCCGCACTCCAGTCCGGCGAGTCGGTCCTCGTCCATGCCGCAGCGGGTGGTGTGGGCATGGCGGCCACACAGCTTGCGCGTCACCTCGGCGCCGAGGTCTACGGGACGGCCGGCCCGGGCAAGTGGGACGCCCTGCGAGAACTCGGCCTGCACGACGCGCGCATAGCGTCCTCGCGCACGCTGGAATTCGAGGAGCAGTTCCTGGCCGCCACCGACGGACGCGGCGTCGACGTGGTGCTGGACTCCCTCGCCGGGCCGTTCGTCGACGCCTCGCTGCGGCTGCTGCCACGCGGCGGACGTTTCGTGGAAATGGGCAAAGCCGACGTACGTGATCCTGAGACGGTCGGTCACGACCACCCGGGGGTCGCCTACCAGGCATTCGACGTCATCGAGGCGGGGCCCGAGCGGATCGGCCGGATGCTGGCGGAGATCGTCGCGCTGTTCGAGACCGGGGCACTGCGTCCGCTTCCGGTGCGTACCTGGGACGTCCGCCGTGCACCGGAGGCCTTCCGCTTCCTCAGCCAGGCCCGGCACATCGGCAAGGTCGTGCTCACGGTTCCGCAGCCGCTCGACCCCGACGGAACCGTGCTGCTGACCGGCGGCACCGGATCGCTCGGCGGTGTACTCGCCCGGCACCTGGTCGCCACCCACGGTGCCCGGCACCTGGTGCTGGCCGGCCGCAGCGGACCTGACGCGCCGGGCGCCCGGGAACTCGCCGCCGAACTCACCGAGCTCGGCGCCACCACCGTCACCCTGGCGGCCTGCGACGTCTCCGACGCCGACGAGCTCGCCGGCCTCCTGGCCGAGATCGGCGACGAGCACCCGCTGACTGCCGTGGTGCACGCCGCGGGCGTGCTCGACGACGGCGTCATCTCCTCGCTGACCGGCGACCGTCTCGACGCGGTACTGAAGCCCAAGGCGGACGCCGCCTGGCATCTGCACCGGCTGACCCGCGACCTGGACCTGGCGGTGTTCGCACTCTTCTCGTCCACTTCGGGTCTGCTCGGTGCGCCCGGCCAGGGCAACTACGCGGCCGCCAACGCCTTTCTGGATTCGTTGGCCCAGGTGAGGCGGAGGGACGGCCTCGCAGCGACCTCCCTCGCCTGGGGACCGTGGGAACAGGCCGGCGGCATGATCGACCGGCTTCGCGGGACGCACGCGGGCCGCAGCAGCAGGGGCGGACTGGTCGCCCTGTCGGCGCAGGAGGGCGTGGCCCTGTTCGACGCCGCTGTCGCCGTGGACGACGCCGTACTCGTACCGATGAAGCTCGACGCGACGTCCCTGCGCGGGCGGGACGGAGAGCCGGCCCTGTTCAAGGGACTGGGCCTTGGCGGGCGCAGATCCACCAGGCGCAGCGTGGCCTCGGCGTCCCTCGGGATGTCGACGCTCACCGAGCGGCTGAGAGGACTGGACGACTCCGAGCAGGCACAGACACTGGTCGAACTGGTCAGCGCTCAGGCAGCCGCCGTTCTCGGACACACCGACGCGGGCGCCGTACCACCCGGCCGGGCGTTCAAGGAGCTCGGCTTCGACTCCCTCACGGCCGTCGAACTGCGCAACCGACTGGGGGCGGCTACCGGACTCCGGCTTCCCGCATCGCTGATCTTCGACTACCCGACCCCGGTCCTGCTCGCCGGCCACCTGCGGAGCACGCTGGTCGAGACACCCGGATCGCCCGCGCCCGCCGATCCCGCCGTGCGCGCCGGATCGCCGGACGCCGATGAACCGATCGCGATCGTGGCCATGAGCTGCCGCTACCCGGGCGGCGTGACCTCACCGGAGGACCTCTGGGACCTCGTCGCCGGCGGCACCGACGGCATCTCCGGCTTCCCCACCGACCGGGGCTGGCGACTGCCGTCCCCCGAGGACGGCTCCGGCCTGCCGCACGAGGGCGGATTCGTCCACGACGCGGGCGCGTTCGACGCCGCGTTCTTCGGGATCTCGCCGCGTGAGGCGCTGGCGATGGACCCCCAGCAGCGGCTGCTCCTCGAGGCCGCATGGGAAGTGTTCGAGCGGGCCGGGATCGAGCCGTCCTCCGTACGCGGCAGTCGCACCGGCGTCTTCGCCGGGACGTCCACCTCCGGCTACGCCACGTCGCTCGACCAGCTCCCCGAAGGTGTCGCCGGACACGTGCTGACCGGCACGGCGGGCAGTGTCGTCTCCGGACGGGTGGCGTACACCTTCGGCCTGGAAGGACCCGCGGTGTCGGTCGACACGGCGTGCTCCTCCTCGCTGGTGGCGTTGCACCTCGCCACGCAGGCGCTGCGGTCGGGCGAGTGCTCCATGGCGCTGGCGGGCGGCGTCATGATCATGGCCGATGAGGGGATCTTCGCCGAGTTCGGCGGGCACGGCGGCCTAGCTGTGAACGCCCGCTGCAAGGCCTTCTCCGACGACGCGGACGGCACTGCCTGGTCCGAGGGCGCCGGCCTGCTGCTCCTCGAACGGCTTTCGGATGCGCGGCGTAACGGTCATGAGGTCCTGGCGGTGGTGCGGGGCAGTGCGGTGAAC
>NZ_JBISCE010000013.1:0-3301 GCF_044385685.1 Streptomyces sp. ALB3
TCGGCGGGACGACCGCCCCCTCCTCCTGGGATCGCTGAAGTCGAACATCGGTCACGCACAGGCAGCGGCGGGTGTGGCCGGTGTGATCAAGATGGTGATGGCGATGCGGCACGGGGTGCTCCCGCAGACCCTGCACCTGAACACGCCGTCCTCCCAGGTCGACTGGTCCGCCGGGGCCGTAGAGCTCCTGTCCGAAGCGGCCGTGTGGCCGGAGAAGGACGAGCCGCGCCGGGCCGGAGTCTCCTCGTTCGGGATCAGCGGTACGAACGCGCACGTCATCCTGGAACAGGCGCCCGCCGACGACGTGCCGGCGACGCCGACCGTCGGCACCCCGCCGCTGAGCGGAGCCGCGCTGCCGTTCGTGCTCTCCGGGAAGACCCCCGACGCCGTGGCGGAGCAGGCGGCCCGTCTCACCGGTCTCCTGGACGGGGGATCCGCACCCGCCCTGCAGGACCTGGCCTGGTCGTTGGCCGCCACCCGCACCAGATTCACTCACCGTGCGGTACTGATCGCCGGCGACACCGAGGAACTCCGTTCGGGTCTGGGTGCGCTGGCCGACGGTGGCTCGGCGCGATGCGCGGTGCGTGGAGTCGCGGCTGACGTGGCGCGTCCGGTGTTCGTGTTCCCGGGTCAGGGTTCGCAGTGGGTGGGTATGGCTGCGGGGCTGATGGAGTCGTCGCCGGTGTTCGCGGAGCGGATGCGTGAGTGTGCGGCCGCGTTGTCGGTGCATACGGACTGGTCGTTGCTGGGTGTGTTGCGGGGTGAGGCGGGTGCTCCTGGGCTGGGCCGGGTGGATGTGGTGCAGCCGGTGTTGTGGGCCGTGATGGTGTCGCTGGCACAGGTGTGGCGGGCGGCGGGTGTCGAGCCCGCGGCGGTGATGGGTCATTCGCAGGGTGAGATCGCCGCGGCGTGTGTGGCCGGTGGGCTGTCCTTGGAGGACGGTGCGCGGGTGGTGGCGTTGCGGAGCCAGGCGATCCTGGAGCTGTCAGGTCTGGGCGGCATGCTGGCTGTGGCGGACAGCGCTGACGGGGTACGCGAGCGGCTCGCCCGGTGGGAGGGCCGCCTGTCGGTCGCCGCGGTCAACGGGCCGGCCTCCGCCGTGATATCCGGCGACAGCGACGCGCTGGATGCGTTCCGCGAGGCGTGCAGGGCCGACGGTGTGCGCTGCAAGCGGATCGATGTGGATTACGCGTCGCACAGTGCGCACGTGGAGCGGATCCGGGACCGGCTGCTGGAAGTGCTGGCGGGTCTGGCACCCCGTTCCTCGCAGGTGCCGCTGTACTCGACGGTGACCGGAGAGCTGCTGGACACGGCGGGAATGGACGCCGAGTACTGGTACACGAACCTGCGCCGGACCGTCCTGCTGGAGGAGGCGACCCAGGCCCTCCTGAGTACCGGGCACGGTGTGTTCGTGGAGGTCAGCCCTCACCCGGTGCTGACCATGGGGCTGCAGGAAACCTTCGCTGCCGCCGGTTCCGACGCGGTGACCCTGGGCACGCTGCGCCGCGACGAGGACGAGTCCCGGCGCTTCATGACCTCGCTGGCGGAAGCTCACGTGCACGGGGTCGACCTTGACTGGCAAGCCATGCTCGGGCCTGCCGGCGCCCGGCGGATCGACCTGCCGACCTACCCCTTCCAGCGTCAGCACTACTGGCTGAAGTCGGCTCCCGGGCAGGGCGGTGACCTGTCGGCCACCGGTATCCGGCCGGGCGGCCACGCACTGCTCTCCGGAGCGATCAGCCTGGCCGACTCCGACGGAGTGGTGATGACCGGCAGGCTGTCGGCCGAGACGCACCCCTGGCTCGCCGACCACGTCGTCCTGGGGTCGGTGCTGCTCCCGGGCACGGCCTTCGTGGACCTGGCCCTGCACGCCGCCGACCAGGTCGGATGCGAGCTGCTGGAAGAACTGACGATCGAGGCCCCGCTGGTCGTGCCGGACTCCGGCGCCGTCGTCATCCAGGTGTCCGTGACCCTGCCGGACGCGTCGGGCCGCAGCACTGTGCACATATACGCGTCACCCGCCGACGTACCGGAGGACACGTGGACGCTCCACGCCTCGGGCACGGCGGCGCAGGGGGAAGCGCCGACCGGGGATGCCCTGAGCGAGTGGCCGCCGGCCGGTGCTCGGACGCTCGCCGCCGACACCCTGTACGAGTCGCTCACCGATGCCGGCTACGACTACGGTCCGCTGTTCCAGGGGCTGCGGGCCGCCTGGCGACTGGGCGACGAGGTCTACGCGGAGGTCGCCCTGCCGGATGACGCCGCCGTCGAGGGATTCGGGGTGCACCCCGCTCTGCTGGACGCTGCCCTGCACGCCGTGCGCTGGTCGGTGACGCCCGGCACCGAAAAGGAGCACGGTTCCGTCGAACTGCCGTTCGCATGGGGCGGTATCACGCTGAGCGCGGTCGGCGCACGCGCCCTGAGGGTCAGGGTCCGACGCGTCCGGTCCGGAGTCTCCCTGCTGCTGGCCGACGGGACGGGCCACCCGGTCGCGTCCGTGGACACGCTCGCGCTGCGCCCGGTCAGGCCGGAACAGCTGAAGCTGTCGAACCGTGTCCGCGGGGACGCGATGTACCGGATCGAGTGGGCGGCGAAGCCGTTGCGCCCCGCGACGGACCTCCCAGGTGTCGCTCGCCATGCGGACGTGGCCACTACGGACGCGGTGCCCGGCGTGGTCGCCGTGTCGCTCGCGGACGCGGGCTCCGAGTACGTGGACGCCGCCTCCAGGGCACACGCGACGGCGCGCAGAGCACTGGAGCTGGTGCAGGACTGGCTGGCGGACGAGCGATACGCGGATGCCCGGCTGGTGGTGATGACCCGGGGAGCGGTCGCTTGCGCAGGCGACCCCGCGCCGGATCCGGCACAGGCTGCCGTCTGGGGCCTGGTGCGGACGGCCCAGACGGAGAATCCGGGCCGGTTCGTACTGATCGATGTCGACGGGGCGGGCGATGAGCCGCAGCTGTCGGCCGCAGTGGCTGTCGCAGTGGCTTCGGACGAGCCGCAGATGGCGTTGCGGGGGAGCGAGGCGTTCGTGCCGAGACTGGCACGGGTGCCTGCCCGAACCGGTGAAGGTGCTGCAGAGGCGCACGAGGGAACCGTGCTGGTGACGGGCGCCGGCGGTGTACTGGGCGGATTCGTGGCGCGTCACCTGGTGGTGGGGCGTGGTGTCCGGCATCTGTTGCTGGTGAGCCGTCGGGGTGTGGATGCCCCCGGGGCGGCGGGTCTGGTGGCGGAGCTGGAGGAGCTGGGTGCGCAAGCACGTTTCGTGGCGTGTGATGTGGCGGATCGTGCGGCGCTGGCT
>NZ_JBISCE010000014.1:0-10217 GCF_044385685.1 Streptomyces sp. ALB3
GCGTTTGTCGGTTGCGGCGGTGAACGGTCCCTCCTCGGTGGTGGTCTCCGGTGACGGGGATGCGCTGGATGAGCTGCTGGAGGTGTGCAGGGCGGAGGATGTGCGCTGCAAGCGGATCGATGTGGATTACGCGTCGCACAGTGCGCACGTGGAGCGGATCCGGGACCGGTTGTCGGAGGTGTTGTCGGGTCTGGCACCCCGCTCCTCGCAGGTGCCGTTGTACTCGACGGTGACCGGTGAGCTGCTGGACACGGCGGGAATGGACGCCGGGTACTGGTACACGAACCTGCGCCGGACCGTCCTGCTGGAGGAGGCCACCCAGGCCCTGCTGAGCACCGGACACAGCGTGTTCGTCGAAGTCAGCCCGCATCCGGTGCTGGCTGTGGGGCTGGAGGAGACGTTCGAGGCGGCCGGCAGTGACGCGGTGGCGCTGGGGACGTTGCGGCGGGGTGAGGACGAGTCCCGGCGTTTCATGATCTCGCTGGCGGAAGCGCACGTGCACGGGGTCGACCTCGACTGGCAGGCCCTGTTCGCCGGGCACACACCCGTGCACGTGGATCTGCCGACCTACGCCTTCCAGCGCCGGCACTACTGGCCCGAAGCCCTGGCCGCGCCCGTCGCGGGCGCTGCGGACCCCGTCGACGCCCAGTTCTGGGAAGCCGTGGAGGGCGAGGATCTCGACGCCCTCGTGCGCACTCTGGGAGCGGCGCAGAACGAGGGCGCTCTGCGGGCGGTCCTGCCGGCCCTCGCATCGTGGCGGCGCGACCGCCGCACCGGGGCCGCCATCGACGGCTGGCGCTATCGCATCGACTGGACGCCGCTGACGGAGGCGAAATCCTCCAGGCTCTCCGGACGGTGGCTCCTGGTGATCCCGGAGGTACTGCGCGACGACGCGGCGGTCTGCGCTTGCGACGCGGCTCTGGCGGAGCACGGAGCCAGGGTGACGACCGTTGTGGTGCTGGCGAGTGACGCCGACCGGGACACGCTGGCCGGGCACATCCGCACGCTTCTGGACGCCGACGACGACGAAGTGGCCGGTGTGCTGTCGTTCCTCGGGGCGGACGAGAGCCCCGACCCCGTACACCCTGCCGTCCCCGCCGCCGTGACATCGACCCTGGCCCTCGTGCAGGCGCTCGACGCAGTGGAACTGCAGGCTCCCCTGTGGTGCGTCACCAGAGGAGCCGTTCAGGTCAGCGGCTCGACCGACCGCACCGTGAGTGTCGCCCAGGCACAGGTGTGGGGGATGGGACGGGTCGTCGGCCTGGAGCGGCCCGGTACCTGGGGCGGTCTGATCGACCTGCCGGCCGACGGCGTCGGCGCACGCATCACCGACAGTCTGTGCGGCATCCTCTCCGACGCGGACGCGGCGGGAGAGGACCAGCTGGCCGTGCGCCCGGCCGGTGTCTTCGGACGCAGACTCGTGCGAGCGCCCCTCGAGGGTGCGGGCGCCCGCACCCCGTGGAAGGCCGAAGGAACCGTGCTGATCACCGGCGGTACAGGCGCCCTGGGCGGGCACGTGGCCAGGTGGCTGGCCGGGCGGGGTGCGGAGCGGCTCGTACTGACCAGCCGCCGGGGCATCGCCGCACCAGGCGCAGAGGAGCTTGAGGCGGAGCTCACAGCTCTGGGTGCCAAGGTCTCCGTCGTCGCCTGCGACGTCGCCGACCGCTCACAAGTGGCCGAACTCATCGGACGGCTGAGCCAGGAGGGCAGTCCCGTCCGCAGTGTCATCCACACCGCCGGGGTCAGCGACAGCGTCGCCCTCGCGGACACGGAGCCGGCCGCGTTCGCCGATGTCCTGTCCGGCAAGACGGCGGGCGCCGCCCACCTGGACGAGCTGCTCGGCGGAACGGTGGACGTCTTCGTCACGTTCTCGTCCATCGCCGGGATATGGGGCAGCGCGCGCCAGGCCGCGTACGCAACCGCGAACGCGGCGCTCGACGCGCTGGCTCAACGCCGGCGCGCACGCGGCTGGGCGGCCACCTCCGTGGCATGGGGCCAGTGGGCCGACAGCGGAATGGCCGCCGGTGACACGGGCCAGCAGCTCACCAGGCTGGGTCTGGCCCCGATGGATCCCGGCCTGGCGGTCGTCGCCCTGCACCAGGCGATCGAGTACGACGAGCAGCCGATCGTCACTGTGGACGTGGACTGGCCCCGCTTCGCCACCGCGTTCACGACTCTGCGCCACAGCCCCCTCATCGCCGGTCTGCCGGAAGTGAGGGCCGCGCTGAAGAGCACCGAGGAAGCCCCGGACGCCGAGGGCACCGGCACGGCCGAGGCGCTGACCCGGACCATGCGGGAGCTGTCGGGGCCGGAGCAGGACCACATGCTGCTTGAACTGGTCCAGGAGCGAGCGGCCACCGTGCTGCGGCTCGACACCCCCAACGCCGTACGCCCTGACCGGGCGTTCCGCAACCTGGGGTTCGATTCACTGACCGCCGTGGAGCTGCGCAACCGGCTCGCGGAGGCGACCGGCCTGCGGCTGCCGGCCGCGCTGGTCTTCGACCACCCGACGCCCACCGCCCTCACCGCCTACCTGCGGAGCAAGCTGCTCCCCGAGGCAGGCAGGGCCGGCGATGAGACCACGGGCGCCTACGCGGACCTGGACGAGGCCCTGGTGCGCAGTGCACTGGCCACCGTGCCGCTGGACCGGCTCAGGGCGGCCGGACTGCTGGACACCTTGATGACGCTCGCGGATGAGCACGACGGAGCACATGCGTCCTCAGCCGCGGGTGACGACAACGACTCGATCGACGAGATGGACGCCGAGAGCCTGATCCAGATGGCTCTGGGCAACGGCGATTCCTGATGATGCGCGAAGTGTGGAGTTCATGATGGCTAGTTCGGGTGACAAGGTTCTCGAAGCGCTGCGCGCGTCGCTCAAAGAGGTCGACCGGTTGCGGAGGGAGAACACCCAGCTCACCGGCGCGGCCAGGGAGCCGATCGCGATCATCGGGATGAGCTGCCGCTACCCCGGCGGGGTGGCGAGCCCCGAAGACCTGTGGCGGCTGGTCGCCACCGGTACCGACGCGGTGGGCCCGTTCCCCACCGACCGGGGCTGGGACCTGGACGGGCTGTACCAGGGAGGCGACGCCGACGCGACGACCTTCGAAGGCGGCTTCGTCGACGGTGTCACCGACTTCGACGCCTCGTTCTTCGGCATCTCGCCCCGCGAGGCGCTCTCCATGGACCCGCAGCAGCGCCTGCTGCTGGAGGAGTCGTGGAAGGCGCTGGAGCGGGCCGGGATCGCTCCGACCTCCCTCCACTCCACCCAGACCGGCGTCTTCGTCGGCGCGCAGAGCTCCGGATACGAGACCAGCCTGCGCCAGTCCGACGACAACGTCGACGGCTACTACGTGACCGGCACCGCCGGCAGCGTCGTATCCGGTCGCATCGCCTACTCACTCGGCCTGCAAGGGCCCGCGGTGACCGTCGACACCGCCTGCTCGTCCTCGCTCGTCGCCCTGCACCTGGCTGTCCAGGCGCTGCGCCAGCGCGAATGCTCACTCGCCCTGGCGGCCGGTGTCACCGTCATGAACAACCCCGGCGCGTTCGCCGAGTTCAGTCAGCAGGGCGGCCTCGCCGGTGACGGCCGCTGCAAGTCGTTCGCGGCGGCCGCCGACGGAACCGGCTGGGCCGAGGGCGTGGGCGTGCTCCTGGTGGAGCGGCTGTCCGACGCGGTGCGCAACGGGCACCACGTGCTGGCGGTCGTACGGGGCTCCGCCGTGAACCAGGACGGGGCGAGCAACGGTCTGACCGCGCCCCACGGTCCTTCGCAGCGGCGCGTCATCCGCGCGGCCCTGGCCAACGCCGCACTGTCACCCGCGCAGATCGACGCCGTCGAGGCACACGGCACCGGCACCGTACTGGGTGACCCCATCGAGGCCCAGGCCGTGGTCGACACGTACGGTCAGGACCGGCCGCAGGACCGTCCGCTGCTGCTCGGCTCGATGAAGTCCAACTTCGGTCACGCACAGGCTGCTTCAGGCGTCGCCGGTGTGATCAAGATGGTCATGGCCCTGCACCACGACTCGCTTCCGCAGACCCTGCACGTGGACGAGCCGACGCCGCACGTCGACTGGTCGGCGGGCGCGGTACGACTGCTGACCGAACCGGTGGACTGGCCGGACACCGGACAGCCGCGCCGGGCGGGAGTGTCGTCGTTCGGTGTGAGCGGCACGAACGCGCACGTCATCGTCGAGCAGGCACCGCCGCGGGACAACGCCGAAGACGCCGACAGCTCCGAGCCCGACTGGGCCCCGCCGGTCGTCCCCTGGCTCGTCTCGGCGGCGGGAGCCCACGCTCTCGGCGCACAGGCGCGCACCTTGCTGGCACACGTGGAATCCGCCGACGCCCCGGCAGGCGCGCTGGACATCGGCTACTCCCTTGCCGTCGGCCGTGCCGGCCTCGAGCACCGGGCCGTAGTGCTCGAGGCCGGGCGTGAGGGCCTGCTGGACGGCGTCCGGCAACTGGCCGCCTCCGGCGGCGGGGCGCAGGTGGTCCGCGGCACCACCGAACCGGGCGGTCTGGCAGTGCTGTTCTCGGGTCAGGGTGCGCAGCGCTCGGGTATGGGCCGTGAGCTGTACGCGTCGTATCCGGTGTTCGCGGACGCGTTCGACGCGGTCTGTGCGGAGCTGGACCGGCATCTGGACCGGCCGGTCCGTGAGGTCGTGTTCGAGGGTGGTGAGCTGCTGGATCAGACGCAGTTCACGCAGGCGGGACTGTTCGCGCTCGAAGTGGCTTTGTACCGGCTCGTTTCCTCGTGGGGTGTCAAGCCCGACTATCTGCTCGGACATTCGATCGGTGAGTTGTCGGCCGCGCATGTGGCGGGGGTGTTGTCGCTGGAGGACGCGGCGCGGCTGGTGGCTGCTCGTGGTCGCCTGATGCAGGCGTTGCCGGCGGGCGGTGCGATGGTCTCGCTCCAGGCGTCCGAGGATGAGGTCCTGCCGCTGCTGACCGACGGCGTGTCCATCGCCGCGCTCAACGGGCCGTCCGCCACGGTGGTTTCCGGTGACGAGGACGCTGTCCTGGCCATTGCCGCCCATTTCGAGGCGGAGGGCCGTAAGACCAAGCGCCTGCGGGTCAGCCATGCGTTCCACTCGCCGCGCATGGACGCCATGCTCGACGAGTTCCGCACGGTCGCGGAAACGATGACCTTTCACGCCCCCGGGATCGCCATCGTCTCCGACCTCACGGGAGCGGTCGTTCCGTCACGTGAGATCCGCACTCCGGAGTACTGGGTGCGGCATGTCCGGCAGGCCGTCCGTTTCCTCGACGGGATCCGCACTCTGCAGGACCAGGGCGTGACGAAGTTCCTGGAACTGGGCCCGGACGGGCTCCTGACCGCCATGGGACAGGACTGCCTCATCCCGGACGCGGAGAGCCGGGTGTTCGTCCCGGCACTGCGCAAGGGCCGCGACGAGGCGTCGGCCTGCGTCACGGCGATGGCCGAGCTGCACGTTCGCGGTGAGCACGTGGACTGGGCGCGGTACTTCTCCGGAGCCCGGACGCGTCAGGTCGAGCTGCCCACGTACGCCTTCCAGCGTGAGCGCTACTGGCCCAACGTCCCCATGAAGCTCGACAGCGGGACCGCCGTGGTGGGCAACACACCTGCGGAAGCCCAGTTCTGGGATGCCGTCGAACGGGAGGACCTGGCCTCACTCGTCGACGCGATTCGTCCCGAGGACTCCGACGCGCTGGCCGGCGCACTGCCGGCACTCTCCGCCTGGCGACGACAGAGCCGCGTCAACTCCACCGCCAGCGAGTGGCGCTACGGCATCACATGGAAGCCCGCCACCCTCCCGGCGACGGCCCGGCTGTCGGGCGACTGGCTGGTCGTCGTGCCCACCGCGCACACCGACGACGAGATCGTCGCCCGTACGGTCGAGGCGCTGCACGCACACGGCGCCACAGTGATCACGATCGAGTCCGACACCCCTGCTGCCGACCGGGTCTCGATCGCCCAGCTGCTCGACGACGCCTGCGGACAGGGAACCGTACAGCCGGCCGGCGTCCTGTCGCTGCTGGCCCTGGACGAACAGCCCTCTCCCGCCCACCCGGTCGTCACCGGCGGCATGACGGGGACACTGGCGCTCGTCCAGGCGCTCGGCGACATGGGCATCGACGCCCCGCTCTGGCTCGCCACGCGAGGTGCCGTGTCCGTCGGCCGCTCCGACCCGCTGGCCAGCGCCGCCCAGGCCTCGCTGTGGGGCCTCGGACGAGTCGTCGGCCTGGAGTGCGCCCACCGCTGGGGTGGACTCGTGGACGTCCCCGAGACGCTTGACGACCGCGCGGCGGTCCGGCTGATCGGCCTCCTCGCCGACGGCAACGAGGACCAGGTGGCGGTGCGCCCCTCCGGAGCGTTCGTCCGCCGCCTCGTGCGGGACACCCGCCCCGACCTCGTCGGCCCCGTGTGGACGGCGCAGGGCACCGCGCTGATCACCGGCGGAACCGGTGCGCTCGGCGGCCACGTGGCCCGATGGCTCGCTCGTAACGGTGCCGAGCACCTCGTCCTCACCAGTCGCCGCGGCCCGGACGCCCCCGGTGCGGCCGAGCTCGTCGCCGAACTCGAGGAGCTCGGCACCAAGGCCACCGTCGTCGCCTGTGACGTGTCCGACCGTGCAGCCGTTGCCGCACTCATCGAAGCCTGCGACGCCGCAGCGGCCGACTACCCGGGCGCCGCGCTCCGGACCGTCGTGCACGCGGCAGGCGTGGCCACAGCGACCCTGCTGTCCGAAGCCACCGCCGACACCCTCGCCGAGGAGATCTCCGCGAAGGTCGCAGGAGCCGTACACCTGGACGAACTCCTCGACGGCCATGACCTCGACGCGTTCGTCGTCTTCTCATCCGTCGCCGGAGTCTGGGGCAGCGGGGGCCAGAGCGGTTACGCGACCGCCAACGCCCACCTCGACGCGCTGGCGCAGCGACGCAGGGCGCGAGGCCTCCCGGCGACCGCGGTCGCGTGGGGTGCCTGGGCCGGTGGCGGCATGGCCGACGGCGAAGAGGGCGAGCACCTGCTCCGCCTCGGCATCCGGGCGATGGCGCCCGAGCCGGCGATCGCCGCGCTGCAGCAGGCACTCGACCGGGACGACACCCAGGTGACCGTCGCGGACATGGACTGGGCACGGTTCGTACCGGTCTTCAGCGCAGCCCGCAGCCGCCCGCTGATCAGCGAACTGGCGGAAGTACGGGCAGCGATCGCGTCGTCCGCCCCCGAGGCCACGTCTTCCACGGCGGCTGAGGGGTCGCCCCTGTGGAACCGGCTCGCCGGGTTGGCACCGGCCGAACGCACCGACGCGCTGACCGACCTGGTGCGGTCCTCCGCAGCCGTCGTCCTGAGGCACGCGTCGCCCGACAGCGTCGAACCCGACCGGGCCTTCCGCGAGCTGGGCTTCGACTCGCTCACCGCCGTCGAACTCCGTAACGCACTCGTCGCGGAGACCCGCCTGCAGCTGCCCACCACCATGGTCTTCGACCATCCGACGCCGAGCGTCCTGGCACGTTTCCTTGCGGCTGAGCTCTCCGCGCAGTACGAGATGCCCGGCCTGTCAGGTGCGCAGTCGCGGCTGTCGGCCACCGAGTTCACGGCGCCGACGAAGGACGACGACCTCATAGCGATCGTCGGTATGAGCTGCCGGTACCCGGGAGGGGTGGCAAGCCCGGACGACCTCTGGCGGCTCCTCGTGTCCGGTACCGACGGCATCTCGGAATTCCCCACCGACCGGGGCTGGGACCTCGAGGGCATCTACGACCCTGACCCGGCGCACCCCGGTACCACGTACACCCGGCACGGCGGCTTCCTCCACGACGCGGGTGAATTCGACGCCGGCTTCTTCGGGATCTCCCCGCGTGAGGCGCTGGCGATGGACCCCCAGCAGCGCCTGCTGCTGGAGGCGTCATGGGAGCTCTTCGAGGGCGCCGGAATCAACCCCGCCTCGGTGCGCGGTGAGCAGATCGGCGTGTTCGCCGGGGCCTCCTCCTCCGGGTACGGCGTCGGTGTGGCGCAGGGCTCCGAAGGCAGTGAGGGGCACCTGCTCACGGGTACGGCGACAAGTGTCGTGTCCGGCCGCATCGCCTACATGCTGGGCCTGGAAGGCCCTGCAGTCACCGTCGACACCGCCTGCTCCTCGTCACTGGTAGCCCTCCATCTCGCGGCTCAGGCGCTCCGCCAGGGTGAGTGCACCATGGCGCTCGCCGGTGGCGTCTCGCTTCTCGCCAGCCCGACCGCGTTCGTGGAGTTCGCCAGGCAGCGCGGCCTGTCGGCGGACGGCCGCTGCAAGCCCTTCGCGGAGGGAGCGGACGGGACGGGGTGGGCCGAGGGCGTCGGCATGCTGCTGGTGGAGCGGCTGTCGGACGCGCGGCGCAACGGCCATGAGGTCCTGGCCGTGGTACGCGGATCGGCCATCAACCAGGACGGCGCGTCGAACGGCCTGACCGCGCCGAACGGCCCGGCACAGCAGCGGGTGATCCGACAGGCCCTGACCAGTTCCGGCCTCTCGGCCGACCGGATCGACGCGGTGGAGGCACACGGAACGGGAACTAGGCTGGGCGACCCGATCGAAGCACAGGCACTGCTCGCCACCTACGGCCAGGAGCGCCGCTCGGACGACCTGCCCCTGTGGCTCGGGTCGATCAAGTCGAACATCGGTCACGCCGCGGCCGCTGCCGGTGTCGGCGGTGTGATCAAGATGGTGATGGCGATGCGGCACGGTGTGCTGCCGCAGACGCTTCACGTGGACGAGCCGACGTCGCAGGTGGACTGGTCGGCGGGTGCTGTCCAGCTCCTGACGGAGTCGATGGCGTGGCCGGAGACGGGCGAGGCACGGCGGGCGGGTGTGTCCTCGTTCGGTATCAGCGGGACGAACGCCCACATCATTCTGGAACAGGCGCCGCAGACGGAGACCCCGGAGGCGGCACGTGCACTGTCTCTGCCGGTGGTGCCGTGGGTGGTGTCCGCGAAGACGGCCGAGGCGCTCGACGCGCAGGTGGAGCGGCTCTCCACGTCTGCCGGGGAGCATGACCCGGTCGACGTCGGGTTCTCGTTGGTGACGACGCGTGCGGTGATGAGTCACCGTGCGGTGATCGTGGGTGACCGGACGGTCGCGGGGTCGGTGACTCCGGGGCGTACGGGTGTGCTGTTCTCGGGTCAGGGTGCGCAGCGGTCGGCTATGGGCCGTGAGCTGTATGAGGCGTATCCGGTGTTCGCGGATGCTTTTGACGCGGTGTGCGCGGAGTTGGACCGGCATGTGGACCGGCCGGTCCGTGAGGTCGTGTTCGAGGGTGGTGAGCTGCTGGATCAGACGCAGTTCACGCAGGCGGGACTCTTCGCCCTCGAAGTGGCGCTGTTCCGTCTGGTGTCCGCCTGGGGTGTCAAGCCCGACTATCTACTCGGACACTCGATCGGTGAACTGTCGGCCGCGCATGTCGCGGGGGTGTTGTCGCTGGAGGACGCGGCGCGGCTGGTGGCCGCCCGAGGCCGTCTTATGCAGGCACTGCCGGTGGGCGGGGCGATGGTCTCGCTCCAGGCTTCCGAGGACGAGGTCCTGCCGCTGCTGACCGAGAATGTCTCCATCGCCGCCCTCAACGGGCCGTCCGCGACCGTGGTTTCCGGTGACGAGGACGCCGTGCTCGCGATCGCCGCCCATTTCGAGGCGGAGGGCCGTAAGACCAAGCGCCTGCGGGTCAGTCACGCGTTCCACTCGCCGCGCATGGACGCCATGCTGGAGGAGTTCCGCACAATCGCCGAGGGGCTTACCTTCCACCGGCCCGAGATCGCCATCGTCTCCAACGTGACCGGCCAGGTCGTGACCGGCGACGAGCTGTGCTCGGCGGACTACTGGGTGTGCCATGTCCGTGAAGCGGTCCGCTTCGTCGACGGCATGCGCGCGTTGCAGGACCAGGGCGTGGACACGTTCCTGGAGCTGGGCCCGGACGGTGTCCTGTCCGCGATGGGCCTGGACTGCGTCGAGGACGCGGCGTTCGCGCCCGTGCTGCGCAGGGACCGTGACGAGGCGACCACGCTGGTCACCGCCCTCGCCGAGCTCCACGTACGTGGGAAGTCCGTCGACTGGGCGGCGTATTTCGCCGGCACCGGTGCCCGACGTGTGGACCTGCCTACCTATGCCTTCCAGCGGGAGCATTTCTGGCTGGCGTCGCTTGCGGCGGGTGGGGTGGATGGGTCGGGGTTGGGTGCGCGTGCGGTTGATCATCCTCTGTTGAGT
>NZ_JBISCE010000015.1:0-2306 GCF_044385685.1 Streptomyces sp. ALB3
GTGAGTCGCCGGATCCTGTTCAGGCTGCTGTGTGGGGTCTGGTGCGGACGGCGCAGTCGGAGAATCCCGGCAGGTTCGTGCTGGTGGATGTCGACGGGGTGGCTGATGAGGCCGCTCTGTCCGCGGCGGTGGCTTCGGGTGAGCCGCAGGTGGCGGTGCGTGGAGGCGGGGTCCTCGTCCCGAGGCTGGTGCGTGCGTCCACGGGCGCCGGGGAGGAGCGGGTTACCGATCTTTCGGGCACGGTGCTGGTGACGGGTGCCAGTGGTGCGCTGGGTGGTGTGGTGGCGCGTCACCTGGTGGTGGGGCGTGGTGTCCGGCATCTGTTGCTGGTGAGCCGTCGGGGTGTGGATGCCCCCGGGGCGGCGGGTCTGGTGGCGGAGCTTCAGGAGCTGGGTGCGCAAGCACGTTTTGTGGCGTGTGATGTGGCGGATCGTGCGGCGCTGGCCGAGGTGCTGGCGGGTGTCGCTCCGGAGCATCCGCTGACGGGTGTGGTGCATGCGGCGGGTGTGCTGGACGACGGTGTGGTGTCGTCGCTCACCGAGGAGCGGTTGGCGGCGGTGTTGCGGCCGAAGGTGGATGCGGCGTGGCATCTGCATGAGCTGACGCGCGGTATGGGTCTGTCGATGTTCACGCTGTTCTCGTCGGCCGCGGCGACGCTGGGGTCGTCGGGGCAGGCGAACTACGCGGCGGCGAACGCGTTCCTCGATGCTCTGGCCGAGGTCCGTCGGGCCGAAGGGCTGGCGGGTCTGTCGCTGGGCTGGGGGCCGTGGGCCGAAGGCGGGATGCTCGGGCGTCTCGACACGGCCGACCTCCAGCGCATGGCGCGCGCCGGCCTGCCTGCGCTCACGGCAGAACAGGGCCTCACCCTGTTCGACGCTGCGGGAACGACCGGGCGGGCCGCTGTCCTCCCTCTGCGTCTCGACCTGCCCGTCCTGCGCCAGGGCGCTGTCTCGAACGGTGTGGCGCCCATCCTGCGCGGCCTCGTCCGTGTGTCGGGACGCCGAGTCGCGAAGTCCGGAGCTACCGGGTCGGCCCTTGCCACCCGTCTGCGCGGCCTGGACGTGGCGGAACGCGTCCGTCTGGTCCTGGACCTCGTCCGGAGTGAAGTCGCACTCGTACTCGGGCACGCGTCCGGGGATTCGGTCACCTCCGGACAAGCGTTCAAGGAACTGGGCTTCGACTCGCTGACCGCCGTCGAGCTCCGGAACCGCTTGAACGAGGTGACCGGCCTTCGCCTGCCCGCCACGCTGGTGTTCGACTACCCCACCCCCGACTCGCTCGCCGAGTACATCCGCGACGAGCTCGTGGGGAGCCAGGGCGATCCGAGCAGCACAGCTGCGGCCGTGGCGCACGCCCTGGACGACGACCCCATCGCGATCGTCGGAATGAGCTGCCGCTACCCCGGTGGAGTCCTCAGCCCGGAGGATCTGTGGCAGCTGACGATCGGCGGGGGCGACGGTGTCGCGCCGTTCCCCACCGACCGGGGCTGGGACCTGAACGGCGTGTACGACCCCGACCCGGAGAACCGGACCGCCTCGTACACGGCGGAGGGCGGGTTCCTCTACGACGCGGGGAAGTTCGACCCGGCGTTCTTCGGGATCTCCCCCCACGAGGCGCTGGCGATGGATCCACAGCAGCGCCTGCTGCTGGAGGCATCCTGGGAGGCGTTCGAGCGCGCGGGAATCGACCCGGGCACACTGCGTGGGAGCCGTACCGGTGTCTACGCCGGCATGATGTACCACGACTACGCGTCGCAGACCGCCTCCGTACCGGAAGGCGTTGACGGGTTCCTGGGCATCGGCACCTCGGGCAGCGTGCTGTCCGGCCGGGTGGCGTACACCTTCGGTCTTGAGGGACCGACCATGACCATCGACACGGCGTGTTCGTCGTCGCTGGTCGCCCTGCACCTGGCCGCCCAGGCCCTGCGCAAGGGCGAGTGCACCATGGCGCTCGCAGGCGGTGTGACGGTGATGTCGACCCCCGGGGCGTTCATCGAGTTCAGCCGTCAGGGCGGCCTGGCCTCGGACGGCCGGTGCAAGTCGTTCTCCGCGAGCGCCGACGGCACCGGCTGGTCGGAGGGCGTGGGCATGCTGCTAGTGGAGCGGTTGTCCGACGCCCGGCGCAACGGACACCAGGTGCTTGCTCTCGTCCGGGGCTCGGCGGTGAACCAGGACGGTGCGTCCAACGGTTTGACCGCGCCCAACGGCCCGTCCCAGCAGCGGGTCATCCGCCAGGCGCTGGACGCCTCCGGTCTGTCGGCCGCCCAGGTCGACGTGGTGGAGGCGCACGGTACGGGTACGACGCTT
>NZ_JBISCE010000016.1:0-2441 GCF_044385685.1 Streptomyces sp. ALB3
GATTCTGGAGCAGCCGTCCGAGTCCGCCGTGGCGGACACGGCTGGTGTCGCGGTGCCGGTGGTGCCGTGGGTGGTGTCGGCGAAGACGGCCGAGGCGCTCGACGCGCAGGTGGAGCGGCTCTCCACGTCTGCCGGGGAGCATGACCCGGTCGACGTCGGGTTCTCGTTGGTGACGACGCGTGCGGTGATGAGTCACCGTGCGGTGGTCGTGGGTGACCGGACGGTCGCGGGGTCGGTGACTCCGGGGCGTACGGGTGTGCTGTTCTCGGGGCAGGGCGCCCAGCGCTCCGGTATGGGCCGTGAGTTGTACGCGTCCTATCCGGTGTTCGCGGATGCTTTTGACGCGGTGTGCGCGGAGTTGGACCGGCATGTGGAGCGGCCGGTTCGTGAGGTGGTGTTCGAGGGTGGTGAGCTGCTGGATCAGACGCAGTTCACGCAGGCAGGGCTGTTCGCGCTCGAAGTGGCTTTGTACCGGCTCGTGTCGGCGTGGGGTGTGAAGCCGGACTATCTGCTGGGTCATTCGATCGGTGAGTTGTCGGCCGCGCATGTGGCGGGGGTGTTGTCGCTGGAGGACGCGGCGCGGCTGGTGGCGGCCCGGGGCCGTCTTATGCAGGCGTTGCCGGCGGGCGGTGCGATGGTCTCGCTCCAGGCGACGGAGGACGAAGTCCTTCCCTTGCTGACCGAGAACGTGTCCATCGCCGCCCTCAACGGGCCCCGATCCACCGTGGTTTCCGGTGACGAGGACGCCATCCTGGCCATTGCCGCCCATTTCGAGGCGGAGGGCCGCAAGACCAAGCGGCTGCGGGTGAGTCACGCGTTCCACTCGCCGCGCATGGACGCCATGCTGGAGGAGTTCCGCACAATCGCCGAGGGGCTTGCCTTCCACCGGCCCGAGATCGCCATCGTCTCCAACGTGACCGGCCAGGTCGTGACCGGCGACGAGCTGTGCTCGGCGGACTACTGGGTGCGCCACGTCCGTGAGGCGGTCCGCTTCGTCGACGGCATGCGAGCCCTGAAGGACCAGGGCGTGACCACGTACCTGGAGCTGGGCCCAGACGGTGTCCTGTCCGCGATGGGCCAGGACTGCGTCGAGGACGCGGCGTTCGCCCCCGTGCTGCGCAAGGACCGCGACGAGGCGACCACCCTGGTCACCGCCCTCGCCGAGCTCCACGTGCGCGGGAAGTCCGTCGACTGGGCGGCGTACTTCGCCGGCACCGGCGCCCGCCGCGTCGACCTGCCCACCTACGCCTTCCAGCACGAGCACTTCTGGCTTGCCTCCTCCTTCAGCGGGGCTGTGGATGCCAGGGCACTGGGCCAGAACGCGGGTGAGCATCCGCTGCTGGGAGCCAAGGTCGTCGTGGCTCAGGCCGATGAGTACCTGTTCACGGGCAGGCTGTCGGTCGAGTCGCATCCCTGGCTCGGGGACCACATGGTCATGGGCTCGGTACTGCTGCCGGGTACGGCCTTCGTCGACCTGGCCCTGCACGTCGGTGAGCAGGTCGGCTGCGATCTACTGAGTGACCTCACGCTTGAAGCACCCCTGGTTCTCCCCGACCACGGGGCGGTGGCCGTCCAGCTGACCCTCGGGGCTGCCGAGGAGGACGGCAGCCGGGCGATCACCGTTCACGGGCGCTCCGCCGAGGACGCGGATGCCGAGTGGACGCGGCACGCGGCCGGAAGGCTGAGCGCCGGAGGAGTACCGGCAGGCGAATCACTGGAGGAGTGGCCGCCGCGCGATGCCGTCACCCTCGACACCTCGGGCCTCTACGACGATCTGGCGGAGACCGGGTTCGGCTACGGTCCGACGTTCCAGGGGCTGCGGGCTGCCTGGCGGCGCGGCGACGAGGTGTTCGCAGAGGTCGCCCTACCTGAGGGAACGGATGCCGCAGGGTTCGGCGTCCACCCGGCCCTGCTCGACTCGGCGCTGCACACGATGGGACTGGTGGCCGGCGACGCCGAGGGGCCGGCAGAAGAAGCGCGACTGCCGTTCGCGTGGAGCGGGGTGTCGGTTTCCGCCGTAGGGGCGACCGTCCTGCGGGTACGGATCACGACCGCCGGTTCGGGCCTCACTCTGGCGCTCGCGGACAGCGCGGGCGCCCCGGTCGCCTCTGTCGAATCGCTCGCTCTGCGCGCGATCGCGCCGGGCCAGCTCACCGCTGCGGCAGATGCCGGGACGCGCGATGCGTTGTTCCAGGTGGACTGGGTCAGCCACGCCGTGGAGACGGAGCGGATCGAGGCCCGCTGGGCGGCGCTGGGCGAAGCGATCGGCGTACCCGGGCTCCGGTATGCGGACCTCACTGCGCTGACCGTTGCTGCCGACGCCGGTGAGTCCGTGCCCGGTGTCGTGGCTGTGTCGTTCGCCGATCCCGGCTCGGGGTCCGGGGATTCCGGGGACGCGGTGTCCCGGACCCACGAGACCGCGGCGCAGGTACTGCGCCTGC
>NZ_JBISCE010000017.1:0-4357 GCF_044385685.1 Streptomyces sp. ALB3
GCGGGGCGAGGACGAAACCCGGCGCTTCATGACCTCCCTGGCGGAAGCGCATGTGCACGGGGTCGACCTCGACTGGCAGGCCCTGTTCGCCGGTACCGGAGCGCAACGCGTCGACCTGCCTACCTACCCCTTCCAGCATCAGCGCTACTGGCTTAACCCCTCCGCCGGAAACGGCGCCGTGGATGTTTCCTCGGCGGGGCTGCAGTCCCTCGACCATGCCCTGCTGTCCAGCGCGATGGGCTTGGCCGGCACGGATGGTGTGGTGATGACAGGAAAGGTGTCGGTCGAGACACACCCCTGGCTCGCCGACCACGCGGTGTGGGGCTCGGTCCTCCTGCCGGGTACCGCCTTCGTGGAGCTCGCTCTGCAAGCAGCCGACCAGGTGGGCTGCGACCTCGTGGAAGAGCTGACCATCGAGGCGCCCCTCGTCATCTCCGGCCAGGACGCGGTCGTCATCCAGGTCGCCGTGGCCGCGGCCGACCTGACCGGCCGGCACGACATCACGGTCTTCTCCCGTCCCGCCGACGCCTCGGACGAGGCTTGGACCAGGCACGCCAACGGCACACTCGCCACCGGCGTCCCGGCGGCGGACGGCCTGGAGGAGTGGCCGCCCACGGGAGCGCAAGCCGTCGCGGTGGACACGCTCTATGCGTCCCTCGCCGACGCGGGATACGAGTACGGGCCGCTGTTCCAGGGCCTGCGGGCGGCCTGGCGGCAGGGTGACGACGTATACGCGGAGGTGGCACTGCCGGAGGAGGCCGAGGTCGACGGCTTCGGGCTGCACCCGGCCCTCCTGGACGCTGCCCTGCACGCGATGGGCCTCGCGGACGCGCCCGCCACGGACGGAACGGCGGGTGTGGTGGGCCTGCCCTTCGCATGGACCGGCGTGTCCCTGTCCGCAGTGGGAGCACAACTGCTGCGGGTGCGTGTCCGCCGCGAGAAGTCGGGCGCCTCACTGCTGCTGGCCGACGGATCCGGATCGCACGTCGCCTCGGTGCAGTCGATCGCGCTGCGCCCGGTGTCACCGGAGCAGTTGCGCGGAGGCAGCAGCCCCCACGCCGACTCGCTTTTCCGGGTGGAATGGTCCATGAGGCCGATCGCCGCTCACCACGCGGAGGAGACCTGGGCCGTCGTCGGGCAGGCGGAATTCCTCCCCGGCGTGAAGCGGTACGCGGATCTGACTTCTCTCGTGGACGAAGTCCCGGACGTGGTGGCGGTGTCGTTCGCGGAGTCCGGCTCGGCGTCCGGGGACGCCGGGGACATGGTGTCGCGTACGCACGGGATCGCGGCGCAGACACTGCGGTTGCTGCAGGAGTGGCTGGCGGACGAGCGGTTCGCTGAGGCGCGGCTGGTAGTGGTGACCCGGGGTGCGGTGTTCATGGACGCGCCGGATCCTGCGCAGGCCGCTGTCTGGGGCCTGGTGCGGACAGCCGAGTCGGAGAACCCCGGGCGGTTCGTCCTGGTGGACGTCGACGAGGCCGATGAGCCGCTGCTGCCCGCTGTAGTGGCTTCGGGGGAGCAGCAGGCCGCGGTGCGCTCGGGCGAGATGTCCGTACCGAGGCTGGCACGGGTGCCGTCCCCCGGCGGGCAGGAACCCGGCCGGCCCGCACCGTCCGGCACCGTGCTGGTGACGGGTGCCAGCGGTGTGCTGGGCGGACTGGTGGCGCGTCACCTGGTCGCCGAGCACGGTGTGCGGCACCTGCTCCTGGTCAGCCGCCGCGGGGCGCGAGCTCCGGGAGCCGCCGAGCTTCAGGCCGAACTGGCCGAGGCAGGCGCACAGGTACGCTTCGCCTCGTGTGACGTGGCGGACCGCGACGCACTGGCCCAGGCTCTGGCCGGCCTCGGGACCGAGCAGCCTCTCACGGGTGTCGTGCACACCGCCGGTGTGCTGGACGACGGTGTCGTGTCCTCGCTGACCCCTGAACGACTGGCCGCGGTCATGCGACCGAAGGTCGATGCCGCATGGAACCTGCACGAGCTGACGCGTGACATGAATCTGTCGATGTTCACGCTGTTCTCCTCCGCCGCCGGTGTGTTCGGCGGTGCGGGCCAGGCGAACTACGCCGCCGCGAACGCGTTCCTCGACGCCTTGGCCGAGGTCCGGCGGGCGGAAGGCCTCGCGGGGCAGTCGCTGGCCTGGGGACTGTGGGCCCAGGCCAGCGCGATGACGGGACAGCTGGACAGCGGCGACCTCCGCCGGATGGCACGGGGCGGCCTGATGCCGCTGTCCTCCGAGCAAGGGCTCGAACTCTTCGACCTGGCCGGTGGCCTGGCGGACGAGGCAGTGCTGGTACCGATCCGGGTCGACCTGGCTGCCATGCGGGTACGGCCGGAGATGACCCCGTTGATGCTGCGGGGGCTGGTCCGGGTGCCGACGCGGCGGCAGGCCGACGCCGGCACCGATCGCTCCGCATCCTTCGGACGCACCCTCCTCGCCCTCCCCGTCGCCGAACAGCACCAACTGGTCCAGGATCTGGTGAGGGCTCAGGCGGCTGCTGTGCTCGGGCACGATTCGGGCGAGGCGGTGCAGCCCGAGCGGGCGTTCACCGAGCTGGGATTCGACTCCCTCACCGCAGTCGAACTCCGCAACCGGATGAGTGCGGCCACCGGGCTGCGCCTGCCGGCCACCCTCGTGTTCGACTACCCCACGCCGTACGCGATGGCCGACTACGTGCGGAACGAGATCGTCGGCGTGCAGGCGGAAGCCGTCACCAGCAGGCCCGCCCTGACCGGCACGGGTTCCGAGGACGACCCGGTCGTCATCGTGGGCATGAGCTGCCGGTTCCCCGGAGGTGCGGAATCGCCCGGCAAACTGTGGGAGCTCGTGGCCGGCGGCAACGAGGGCATCACGGGCCTTCCCACGGACCGGAACTGGGACGTGGAAGGGCTCTACGACCCCGACCCGGACAACCCCGGCACCTCCTTCACCCGCGAAGGCGGCTTCCTGCACGACGCGGCGGAGTTCGACCCGGGCTTCTTCGGGATCTCCCCGCGTGAGGCGCTGGCGATGGACCCCCAGCAGCGGCTGCTGCTGGAGGGGTCCTGGGAGGCCGTCGAGTCGGCGGGCATCGACCCCGCCTCGCTGCGCGGCACGAGCACCGGAGTCTTCGCCGGGCTGATGTACCACGACTACGTGGCCCAGCTCGCCACCGTTCCCGAGGGCGTCGAGGGATACCTCGCCACCGGTACGTCCGGCAGTGTCGTGTCCGGCCGCGTCTCCTACACGCTCGGACTCGAGGGCCCGGCCGTGACGGTGGACACCGCTTGCTCGTCCTCCCTGGTGGCCCTGCACCTTGCCGCGCAGGCCCTGCGGTCGGGCGAGTGCTCGATGGCACTGGCGGGTGGCGCCAGTGTGATGGCCACTCCGGGGAGCTTCATCGAGTTCTCCCGGCAGCGTGGTCTGGCCGCTGACGGCCGCTGCAAGTCGTTCGCCGCGGGTGCCGACGGCACCGGCTGGGGCGAAGGCGTCGGGATGCTGCTGCTCGAGCGCCTGTCGGATGCACGGCGCAACGGTCATGAGGTCCTGGCGGTGGTGCGGGGCAGTGCGGTGAACCAGGACGGCGCGTCGAACGGTCTCACGGCGCCGAACGGTCCCTCGCAGCAGCGGGTGATCCGCCAAGCGCTGGCCAACGCCGGTCTGTCCCCCGACCAGGTCGACGCGGTGGAGGCGCACGGAACGGGCACGACGCTGGGTGACCCGATCGAGGCGCAGGCGCTCCTGGCGACGTACGGGCAGGGCCGGCCGGAGGGCCGTCCTCTCCGGCTCGGGTCGATCAAGTCGAACATCGGTCACACGCAGGCTGCCGCGGGTGTGGCGGGCGTCATCAAGATGGTGATGGCCATGCGGCACGGAATACTGCCCCGCACCATCCACGTCGACGAGCCGACGCCTCAGGTGGACTGGTCGGCTGGTGCGGTGGAACTGCTGACGGAGTCGGTGGCGTGGCCGGAGACGGGTGAGGCGCGCCGGGCGGGTGTGTCGTCCTTCGGGATCAGCGGAACGAACGCCCACGTGATCGTCGAGCACACCCCGGTCGTCCAGGAGCGGCACCAGCCTTCGGTCTCGTTGCCGGTGGTGCCCTGGGTGGTGTCGGCGAAGACCCAGGACGGTCTGTCGGCGCAGATGACGCGGCTCTCCACATTCGCCAGGGAGCACGATCCGGTCGATGTCGGGTACTCACTGGTCACGATGCGTGCGGCGATGAGTCACCGTGCCGTGGCCTTCGGTGACCGGACGGTGCAGGGAGTGGTCGCGCCGGGGAGTACGGCGGTGCTGTTCTCGGGTCAGGGTGCGCAGCGGTCGGGTATGGGCCGTGAGCTGTACGCGTCCTATCCGGTGTTCGCGGATGCTTTCGAT
>NZ_JBISCE010000018.1:0-9993 GCF_044385685.1 Streptomyces sp. ALB3
CTATCTGCTGGGTCATTCGATCGGTGAGTTGTCGGCTGCGCATGTGGCGGGGGTGTTGTCGCTGGAGGACGCGGCGCGGCTGGTGGCTGCTCGTGGCCGTTTGATGCAGGCACTGCCGGTGGGCGGTGCGATGGTCTCGCTCCAGGCGACGGAGGACGAGGTCCTGCCGCTGCTGACCGAGAACGTGTCCATCGCCGCGCTCAATGGACCGTCCGCCACGGTGGTTTCCGGTGACGAGGACGCCGTGCTCGCCATTGCCGCCCGTTTCGAGGCGGAGGGCCGTAAGACCAAGCGGCTGCGGGTCAGTCATGCGTTCCACTCGCCGCGCATGGACGCCATGCTGGAGGAGTTCCGCACAATCGCCGAGGGGCTTACCTTCCACCGGCCCGAGATCGCCATCGTCTCCAACGTGACCGGCCAGGTAGTGACCGGCGACGAGCTGTGCTCGGCGGACTACTGGGTGCGCCATGTCCGTGAGGCGGTCCGCTTCGTCGACGGCATGCGCGCGTTGCAGGACCAGGGCGTGACCACATACCTGGAGCTGGGCCCGGACGGTGTCCTGTCCGCGATGGGCCAGGACTGCGTCGATGACGCGGCGTTCGCCCCCGTGCTGCGCAAGGACCGCGACGAGGCGACCACCCTGGTCACCGCCCTCGCCGAGCTCCACGTACGCGGGAAGTCCGTCGACTGGACGGCGTACTTCGCCGGCACCGGCGCCCGCCGTGTCGACCTGCCCACCTACGCCTTCCAGCGCGAGCGCTTCTGGCCTGAGGGCGGGGCGCTCCTCATGGGAGGCAAGGAAACTCCGCAGGCCTCATCCCTTGACGCGGCCTTCTGGGACGCCGTGGAGCAGGAGGATGCCGCGGCCCTCGGAGCGGCTCTGGGATCGGCGGAGCTGCAACCGCTCGAGGCGATGCTGCCCGCGCTGTCCTCGTGGCGTCGGCAGAGCCGCAACCTGTCCACCGTCGATGCCTGGCGCTACCGTGCCACCTGGCAGCCGGTCTCCGCCGTTCCGCGTGCGGAGCTGACGGGCACCTGGCTGGTGGTCACGCAGGAGAGCGACGTGACGCACCCCGTCATCGACGGGATCAGCGCACACGGCGCCGATGTCATCCACCTTCCGCTCGCCGACACCGTCGGCAGGGGCGAGCTGGCGGGAATACTCGCCGGCTACCCCGACCTCGCCGGAGTCACAGCCCTTCTGACAGGGGATGAGGACACGGCCCCCGGAGCGGTGGGTACGGAGGTCCTGAGGGCCTTGACCCTCGTCCAGGCCATGGACGATGCAGGCATGACGGCTCCCCTGTGGTGCCTGACACGCGGCGCGGTGTCGGTGGGCAGGTCGGACGGGACCGTCAGGCCCGTACAGGCGCAGATCTGGGGACTGGGCAGGGTGGCCGCACTCGAACACCCGCAGTGCTGGGGCGGGTTGCTCGACCTGCCCGAGGTGCTGGACGAGCGGGCGGTGGGACGTGTCTGCGCGGCACTGGCAGGTGTCGACGGCGCGGATGCCGACGGCGATGAGGACCAGATCGCGGTCCGCGCATCGGGCGTGTACGTACGACGCCTCGTCCGCGCGCCGGGTACCGGGCAGGGAACCGCGTGGTCGCCACGGGGGACTGTCCTGATCACCGGCGGTACCGGCGTCCTGGGAGGGCATGTGGCCCGCTGGGCAGCCCGCAACGGTGCCGAGCGGCTGGTGCTCACCAGCCGGCGGGGCATCGACGCCCCGGGTGCGGCGGAGCTCCGGGACGAACTCGTGTCACTCGGAGCGGCTGTCACCGTCGCCTCGTGCGATGTCACGGATCGCGCCGCACTCACCGAACTGGCGAACGGTCTCCGAGCCGCCGGGTCACCGGTGAGGGCCGTGCTGCACACCGCAGGAGAGGCCGAGTCGCACCCGCTGGCCGAACTGGACGCCGCCGGCCTCACGGCGGTCCTGTCCGCCAAGGTCACCGGGGCCGCCCACCTGGACGCGGTGTTCGCGGACGACGGCGACGAGGAAGGGCTCGACGCCTTCGTTCTCTTCTCGTCGATCGCCGGGGTGTGGGGCAGCGGGGGCCAGGCCGCCTATGCGGCAGCCAACGCGCACCTCGACGCTCTGGCGCTGTGCCGCCGCGCACGTGGCCGGTCCGCCACCTCGGTGGCCTGGGGACCGTGGGGCGGAGGGGGCATGGCACAGGGCGAGGCCGAGGCGCAGCTGCTGCGGCGCGGGCTGCCGGCCATGGCTCCCGAGCGCGCTGTCGCCGCTCTGCAGCAGGCACTGTCCGAGGGCGACGCCCTGATCACCGTGGCCGATGTCGACTGGTCGCGCTTCGCCCCCGCGTTCACCGCACTCCGCCCGAGTCCGCTGCTGGCGGGAGTCGCCGACGTACGCGAGCTGCAGGCGCCGGTCCCGGCCGACGGCGGCACGTCCGCTCTGCGGGACCGGTTGGTGGCGGCCACGGAAGGGGAGAGGACCCGGGCGCTCCTGGAACTCGTACGCAAGCAGGCCGCGGCCGTGCTGGCACACCCGAGCGCCGAGTCGGTCACGGCGACGAGTACCTTCCGCGAGCTCGGCTTCGACTCGCTGACCGCTGTCGAACTCCGCAACACTCTGGCGAGGGAGACCGGACTCTCTCTTCCCGCCACCATGGTGTTCGACCACCCGACGCCGACGGTCCTGGCCGAACACCTGCGTACCGAGTTGTTCGGCGGCGAACTCCGACGGGCCGACGGCCACACCGCAGTGGCCGCGCCGGACCACGACGATCCCGTCGTGATCGTCGGCATGAGCTGCCGGTTCCCCGGTGGCGTCCGCTCGCCCGAGGAACTGTGGGAGCTGCTCGCCGCAGGCGCCGACGGGGTCTCCGGGTTCCCGGTCAACCGGGGCTGGGACCTGGACTCGCTGTACGACCCGGACCCGGACCACCCCGGCACCTCGTACGTGTCCGAGGGCGGGTTCCTCCACGACGTCGCGGACTTCGACCCCGGCTTCTTCGGGATCTCACCCCGTGAGGCGACCGCGATGGACCCGCAGCAGCGACTGCTGCTCGAAACGTCGTGGGAGGCCTTCGAGCGGGCGGGCATCGACCCCGCGTCCCTGCGCGGAAGCCGTACCGGCGTGTTCACAGGCACCAACGGCCAGGACTATTCGGCGTTGCTGTACGTGTCGGCCGAGAACGCCGAGGGACACATGGGGACCGGGAACGGCGCCAGTGCCGTGTCGGGCCGGCTCTCGTACACGTTCGGGCTGGAAGGCCCGGCGGTGACGGTGGACACGGCGTGCTCGTCGTCGCTGGTCGCCCTGCACCTGGCGATTCAGGCGCTCCGGGCGGGGGAGTGCTCTCTGGCCCTGGCCGGCGGCGTGACGGTGATGTCGACACCCGGTGCGTTCATCGAGTTCTCCCGCCAGCGCGGTCTCGCCGGGGACGGCCGGTGCAAGGCGTTCGCCGACGCGGCGGACGGCACGGGCTGGGGCGAGGGTGTCGGCATGCTGCTGGTGGAGCGGCTGTCGGACGCGCGGCGCAACGGTCACGAGGTCCTGGCGGTCGTGCGGGGTTCGGCGGTCAACCAGGACGGCGCGTCGAACGGCATGACGGCCCCCAACGGCCCCGCCCAGCAGCGGGTCATCCGGCAGGCACTCGCCTCAGCCGGTCTCTCCGCTTCACAGGTGGACGTGGTCGAGGCGCACGGTACGGGGACCCGGCTGGGTGACCCGATCGAGGCGCAGGCGCTCATGGCGACCTACGGACAGGACCGGGTGGACGGCAGGCCGCTGCTGCTCGGTTCGGTCAAGTCCAACATCGGTCACACACAGGCTGCGGCCGGTGTGGCCGGAATCATCAAGATGGTGATGGCCATGCGCCACGGGACGCTGCCGCGCACCCTCCACGTCGACAGTCCGTCCTCACAGGTGGACTGGTCGGCGGGAGCCGTCGAGCTGCTGACCGAGTCGGTCGGCTGGCCGCAGACGGACGAACCCTGGCGTGCGGGGGTGTCGTCGTTCGGGATCAGTGGCACCAACGCGCACACGATCATCGAGCAGGCACCTCCTGCCCCGGCTGCGGCCGGCACCGACACCCCGCCGGTTCTGCCGTGGGTGCTGGCGGGACGGTCGGAAAGGGCCCTGGCGGATCAGGCCGGGCTCCTGCGGTCGCACCTCATGCGACGCCCGGAGCTCGACGCGCTGGACGTGGCGTTCTCCCTCGCCACGGGCCGGGCCGCGTTCACACACCGGGCGGTGGTCAGCGGTACGGACCGTGCCGCTCTGCTGCGTGGCGTCACGGCCCTGTCGCAGGGCGGAACCGATCCGCAGGTGACGGTGGACCAGGAGGTCTCCGGGCAACTCGCGGTGCTGTTCTCGGGTCAGGGTGCGCAGCGGTCGGGTATGGGCCGTGAGCTGTACGCGTCCTACCCGGTGTTCGCGGACGCGTTCGACGCGGTCTGTGCGGAGCTGGACCGGCATCTGGACCGGCCGGTCCGTGAGGTCGTGTTCGAGGGTGGTGAGCTGCTGGACCAGACGCAGTTCACGCAGGCGGGACTCTTCGCGCTCGAAGTGGCCTTGTACCGCCTCGTGTCGGCATGGGGTGTCAAGCCCGACTATCTGCTGGGTCATTCGATCGGTGAGTTGTCGGCCGCGCATGTGGCCGGGGTGTTGTCGCTGGAGGACGCGGCGCGACTGGTGGCTGCCCGGGGCCGTTTGATGCAGGCACTGCCGACGGGCGGTGCGATGGTCTCCCTCCAGGCGACGGAGGACGAGGTCCTGCCGCTGCTGACCGACGGCGTATCCATCGCCGCGCTCAACGGGCCGTCCGCCACGGTGGTTTCCGGTGACGAGGACGCTGTCCTGGCCATTGCCGCCCATTTCGAGGCGGAGGGCCGTAAGACCAAGCGCCTGCGGGTCAGCCATGCGTTCCACTCGCCGCGCATGGACGCCATGCTCGACGAGTTCCGCACGGTCGCCGAAAGCCTCACCTTCCACCGGCCCGGGATCGCCATCGTCTCCGACGTCACGGGCCGGACAGCCGGACCGGACGAACTGTGCGACCCCGAGTACTGGGTCCGGCACGTCCGGCAGGCCGTCCGCTTCCTCGACGGCATGCGTGATCTGGAAGGTCTGGGAGTGGCCACCTTCCTGGAGCTGGGCCCCGACGGGGTGCTCTGCGCCATGGGCCAGGACTGTGTCACCGAGAACACCGCGTTCCTGCCGGCCCTGCGCAAGGACAGGGACGAGCCCGCGACGGTGGTCGCCTCGCTCGCCGGACTGCACGGGCGGGGACAGGCCGTCGACTGGGCCGCGTTCTTCGCCGGCACCGGCGCCCGACGCGTCGAGCTGCCGACCTACGCGTTCCAGCGGCAGCAGTACTGGCCTGCGCCGGCCGAACGGGACCGCGGCGTCGACGCCGGGGCGTCCGCCCTGGACGAACGGTTCTGGGCGGCGGTGGAACAGGAGGACCTGACCGGTCTGGTCGAGGGCTCCGGACTCTCCGCCGACCAGCCGCTCAGCACGGTGCTTCCCCTGCTGTCGTCGTGGCGCCGCCAGTCCCGCGAACAGTCCACCGTGGACGCCTGGCGCTACCGGACCGGCTGGCAGCCCGCCACCGTGACCGGCGGCACCACGGCGTCGGGGACCTGGCTGGTCGTGGCGGCGGAGGAACACCACAGCCACCCGATCGTCACAGGTCTTCGCGAGCACGGCGGAGACGTCGAAGTGCTGACGGTGACCAGTGGCACGGAGAACGAGTCGTCGGCTGCTGGGGCTCTGGCGGAAAAGCTGTCCGGGAGGCCTGCCGATCAGGGGGCCGTCGCAGGCGTCGTCTCCCTGCTGGCGCTGACCCACAATCCGGCCACGGCGAATCTCAGCCTCTTCCAGGCCCTTGGCGTCGCTGACGTCCAGGCGCCCCTGTGGTGTGTCACCCGGGCCGGAGTGAGCGTGAGCCGCACGGACGCCGCGCCTGATCCGGAACAGTCCCGGATGTGGGGGCTGGGCCGGGTAGCGGGCCTCGAACAGCCGCACCGCTGGGGCGGGTTGATCGACCTTCCCGCGACGACGGACGAGCGCGTGGTGAACCGGGTGGTCGCCCTGCTGACAGGCGGTGGCGCAGAGGACCAGGTCGCGGTGCGCTCCTCCGGGGCGTTCGTCCCCCGCCTCGAGCGGGTGCCGTCTCCCACGTCCGGGGCCGAATGGGCGCCCAGGGGAACGGTGCTGGTCACCGACGCTTCGACAGCCTTCGGCGCGTACGCCGCACGCTGGCTGGCGGGCACCGAAGCCGAGAAGGTGGTGCTGATGGTGCCCGAAGGCGCCGAGCCGGCGGCGGACGCGCTGGCGCGCCTCCAGGGGCGCGGCACGGTCGTGCGATGTGACGTGGCCGACCGCAAGGCGCTGGAGGTGCTGGTCCGCGAACTCACCGAGGAGGGAAGCCCGGTCCGCGCCGTGCTGCACACGGTCGGCGGCAACCAGCTCACCCCGCTCGACGCTCTCCGCATGGACCACGTCGACGGACGGCTGACGGCGAAGGTGTCAGGCGCGGCCCATCTCGACGAGGTCTTCGCCGACACCGACCTCGACGCGTTCGTCCTGTTCTCCACCATCGCCGGTGTCTGGGGTGGCGGCGGCCAAGGGGCCTACGCGGCCGCAGGGGCGTACCTGGACGGACTGGCGCAGAACCGCCGGGCACGCGGCCTGGCCGCCACGTCGGTGGCCTGGGGGCCGTGGGCCGAAACGGAGTCCGCCGACCCCGGGGCCGCTGAGGCGGAGGAGAAACTCCGTATGCGGGGGCTGCCCGCGATGGAGCCGGAACTGGCACTGACCGTCCTGCGGCGGGCGGTCACCGACAGTGATCCGCTGCTCACGGTGGCCGACGTCGACTGGGGGCGGTTCGTGCCGTCGTTCACGGCCATGAGGCCCAGCGCGCTTCTGGCGGACCTGCCCGAGGCGGTGGAGGCACTGGGCGGCGACGCGGAAGGCGAAGGGGTCGACAAGGACGCCGCCGAGGAACTGCGCCGACGCCTCACCGGGCTGTCCGAGGCGGACAGGGAAGCCGAACTGGTACGGCTCGTCCGCACCCACGCGGCAGCCGTCCTCGGTTACGCGGGCATCGAGGAGGTCGGCCAGGACCGGGTCTTCCGCGAGCTGGGCTTCGACTCGCTGACGGCGGTGGAACTCCGCAACAGGCTGACGAGGGCCACGGGGCTGCGGCTGCCCGCCGGTCTGGCCTTCGACTATCCGAGCGCGGTCGCAGCCGCCGGCTTCCTGCGTGCGGAGCTCCGGTTCGGATCGGACACCACGGGGGCGTCGCTGCTGGCGGAGTTGGACAAGCTGGAGGCGGCGACAGCCGTGAACGAACCCGACTCCCTCACCAGGGCCAAGGTCGCCATGCGGCTCCAGGCCTTCCTGGCCAAGTGGTCCGAAGGCACGACGGACGAGGCTGACGCGGCCGACGTGACCGGAAAACTCGAATCCGCCTCCGACGACGAGATATTCGACTTCATCAACAACGAACTGGGGCGGTCCAACTGATCGAGGCTCAAGAGGCCCCGGCGCGGCGCTGAAACCACCGCCACGCCGGGGCCGCAGTCGCCGGACACGGGCGTACACCGCCTACGGCGCATTCCCGGGGTAGCGCATTTCCCCGGGGGCGGGTCCCCGGGCTGCTGTCCCTGTTCCCTCGTGCCCACCGACGAGGCCGGCGGGCACGAGGAACCCGCACGCACGGATGCTCCGGGGGTGTTCCGGCGGCGCGGGCGACCGGAGGCCGACCCCCACCCCTGCCCGGAGAAGGTCGAGAACCAGGCGGTGTCGACCGCCGTGGTGCGCCCACGGGGCCAGGGATGGAGCGGCGGCCGTTAGGGGGCCCCCGCCGGTCTGTAGGGGTTGTGCGGCCAAGGGGGGTCGAATAGCTTCGCATTGCGAGTTGATCTGCTGGAATGTCGACGTCATTACCGGACCGCATCGATATTCATGGATCGTCATGCAAAGGCTATGGATCAAGGGTTGCGGCGCCTGGGGCTCCGCAATTCCCGAGGACATCTCTATTCGTTGACAGCTGAAACGTCGCCCGACGTTCTACCCCTTTATCGGTCCTCCATCGCTATTAGGTGCTGTCTGCTCAGGGTGGGATTGAATGGCGAACGAAGAGACGCTGCGGGAATACCTCAAGTGGGTCACCGCGGATCTGCACCAGGCCCGTCAGCGTCTGCAGGAGGTCGAAGCGGCTGACCCGGAGCCCGTCGCGATCGTCGGCATGAGCTGCCGGTACCCGGGCGGTGTGCGCAGCCCCGAGGACCTGTGGGAGCTGGCCACGTCCGGCGTCGACGCCATATCGGGATTCCCTCTCGACCGCGGCTGGGAAAGCCTCGGCGACGCCACGGACTCCGCCGGACCCTCGTTCACCATGGAGGGCGGCTTCCTGGACGACGTCGGCGGGTTCGACCCGGCGTTCTTCGGGATCTCCCCGCGTGAAGCGCTGGCGATGGATCCGCAGCAGCGTCTGCTCCTGGAGACCTCCTGGGAAGCCGTCGAGCGGGCCGGTATAGCCCTTGAGACACTCCGGGGCAGCCGTACCGGCGTGTTCGCGGGTACGACGGGCCAGGACTACTCGATGCTGCTCCAGCCGCCCCCGGAAGGGACCGGCGGCTACGTGCTGACAGGTACGTCGGCGAGCGTCGTCTCGGGACGCATCGCCTACACGCTCGGCCTCGAGGGGCCGGCCGTGACGGTCGACACGGCCTGTTCCACCTCGCTCGTGACCCTGCACCTCGCCGTACAGGCCCTGCGCTCCGGTGAATGCTCGCTGGCACTGGCAGGGGGAGCGACCGTGATGTCGACCCCCAGCGCCTTCTACGGGTTCAGCGACCAGGGCGGGCTCGCCGCCGACGGCCGCTGCAAGTCGTTCGCGGCGACGGCCGACGGCACCGCATGGTCCGAAGGCGTCGGTGTACTGCTGCTGGAACGCCTTTCGGACGCCCGCCGCAACGGCCATGACGTGCTGGCGGTCGTGCGGGGCACCGCGGTCAATCAGGACGGCGCGTCGAACGGTCTGACCGCGCCCAACGGTCCCTCGCAGCAGCGCGTCATCCTTCAGGCCCTTGCCGACGCCCGGCTGTCGGCCCAGGACGTCGACGCAGTGGAGGCGCACGGGACCGGCACGCGGCTGGGGGACCCGATCGAGGCCGAGGCACTTCTCGCCACCTACGGCCAGGGCCGTGCAGCGACCCGGCCCCTGCGGCTCGGGGCCCTGAAGTCGAACATAGGGCACTCGCAGGCCGCGGCAGGCGTGGCCGGTGTCATCAAGATGGTGATGGCGATGCGGCACGGGATCCTGCCGCGCACCCTGCATGTGGACACTCCGTCCTCACAGGTGGACTGGTCGGCGGGAGCCGTCGAGCTGCTGACCGAGCAGATGGAGTGGCAGAGCACCGGAGAGCCCCGGCGGGCCGGTGTGTCGTCCTTCGGTATGAGCGGAACCAACGCGCACGTGATCGTCGAGGAGGCGCCCGCCGACGAAACCGCCGGACCCGGCCTCGAAGGGGCTTCACCGGTGGGCGGCGCGACGCTCCCGTTCGTGCTGTCCGGGAAGTCTCCCGATGCGGTGGTGGAGCAGTCCGTCAGGCTCCTCGGTCTGCTGAACCGCGAGCCGGAGACCTCCCTGCCGGACGTCGCGTGGTCGTTGGCCACTGCACGTACCAGGTTCACGCACCGAGCCGCCGTGGTGGCCTCGGGGCGCGATGAACTGGTCGCCGGTCTGGACGCTCTGACGGACGGGCGTGGCCCGGGTGTGGTGCGGGGTGTCGCTGATGGTGTCATGCGTCCGGTGTTCGTGTTCCCGGGTCAGGGTTCGCAGTGGGTGGGTATGGCTGCGGGGCTGATGGAGTCCTCGCCGGTGTTCGCGGAGCGGATGGGTGAGTGTGCGGCTGCGTTGGAGCCGTTCACGGACTGGTCGTTGCTGGGTGTGTTGCGGGGTGAGGCGGGTGCTCCTGGGCTGGGCCGGGTGGATGTGGTGCAGCCGGTGT
>NZ_JBISCE010000019.1:0-9304 GCF_044385685.1 Streptomyces sp. ALB3
GGGGGCGGCGGGTGTCGAGCCCGCGGCGGTGATGGGTCATTCGCAGGGTGAGATCGCCGCGGTGTGTGTGGCCGGTGGGCTGTCCTTGGAGGACGGTGCGCGGGTGGTGGCGTTGCGGAGCCAGGCGATCCTGGAGCTGTCGGGTCTGGGCGGGATGGTGTCGGTGGGGGAGCCGGCGGATCGGGTGCGTGAGCGGCTCGCCCGGTGGGAGGGGCGTTTGTCGGTCGCGGCGGTGAACGGTCCTTCGTCGGTGGTGGTCTCCGGTGACGGGGACGCGCTGGATGAGCTGCTGGAGGTGTGCAGGGCGGAGGATGTGCGCTGCAAGCGGATCGATGTGGATTACGCGTCGCACAGTGCGCATGTGGAGCGGATCCGGGACCGGTTGTCGGAGGTGTTGTCGGGTCTGGCGCCCCGCTCTTCGCAGGTGCCGTTGTACTCGACGGTGACCGGTGAGCTGTTGGACACCGCGGGAATGGACGCCGGGTACTGGTACACGAACCTGCGCCGGACCGTCCTGCTGGAGGAGGCCACCCAGGCCCTGCTGAGCACCGGACACAGCGTGTTCGTCGAGGTCAGCCCGCATCCGGTGCTGGCTGTGGGGCTGGAGGAGACGTTCGAGGCGGCCGGGAGTGACGCGGTGGCGCTGGGCACGCTGCGCCGCGACGAGGACGAAACCCGGCGCTTCATGACCTCCCTGGCGGAAGCGCATGTGCACGGGGTCGACCTCGACTGGCAGACCCTGTTCGCCGGCACCGGAGCGCAACGCGTCGACCTGCCTACCTACCCCTTCCAGCATCAGACGTTCTGGCCCGACGCCCAGGCGGCAACGGTGGTGTCAGCTGACGCCGATCCGCTGGATGCAAGGTTCTGGGACGTCGTCGAGCGCGGCGACGCGGACGCCCTGGCGGCCGATCTGGAGCTGGACGGCGCTTCGCGCTCCGCTCTCGGCACGGTGCTGCCGGCTCTGTCCTCCTGGCGACGGCAGCAACGGGACGAGTCGACCGTCGACTCGTGGCGCTACCGCGTCTCATGGCAGCCGCTGACGGCCCTGCCCACCGCCTCCCTGTCCGGCACCTGGCTGCTCGTCGTGCCCGCGTCCGAGGCCGACGACGCGACCGTGCACGCGACCGTGGCCGGTCTGACACGCCATGGTGCCGACGTGTCGGTGCTCACCGTCCCGGCAGGAGCGGACCGCGAGCTGGTCGCCGGGCGACTGGCGGGCACACCCGAACCGGCCGGAGTGCTCTCCCTGCTGTCAATCCTCGCCGGTCCCGACCCGCAGCACCCGGTGACCCCGGCGGGACTCGCCGCCGATGTCGAGCTCGTCAAGGCACTCGGAGACGCGGGTGTGTCCGCCCCCCTGTGGTGTCTCACGCGGAGCGCGGTCTCCGTCGGCCGCTCGGACGGCACGGTCAGGACCGACCAGGCGATGCACTGGGGCTTCGGCCGTGTGGTCGCCCTGGAGCACCCCGACCGGTGGGGCGGCCTCATCGACCTGCCCGCAGTCCTGGACGACCGCGCGTGGAACCGCGTCTGCGGCGTCCTGACCGGCGGAGACGACGCCGAGGACCAGGTCGCCGTCCGGGCGTCGGGCGCCTTCGGCCGACGCTTGCTGCGCGGCCGTTCGGCACCGGGCGCAGCGGGGAGGAAGTGGACACCGCGTGGCACCGTACTGATCACCGGCGGTACCGGCGCCCTGGGTTCGTTCATCGCCCGCAGACTCATCGGTGAGGGCGCCGAGCACGTCGTCCTCACCAGTCGTCGCGGCGCCGGGGCTCCCGGCGCGCAGGACCTCCGGGACGAACTGACCGCTCTCGGCGCCCGGGTGACACTGGCCGCGTGCGACGTCACCGACCGTGACGCGCTCGCCGCGACGGTACGCACGCTGCGTGAGGCGGGTGACCGGGTCACGGCCGTCGTGCACGCGGCGGGAGTCGGCCAGCTCAGCGTCATCACCGAGACGAGCCCCAGCGAGTACGCCGCCGTCCTCCAGGCGAAGGTCCTCGGCGCGGCCCATCTGCACGAGGTCTTCGGCGACGAGCAGCTCGACGCGTTCGTCCTGTTCTCCTCGATCTCCGGTGTCTGGGGCAGTGGCGGCCAGGGCGCCTACGGTGCGGCCAACGCCTACCTCGACGCCCTCGCTCAGCAGCGGCAGGCCGCCGGGCTCGCCGCCACCGCCATGTCGTGGGGCGCGTGGGGCGGGGCCGGTATGGCCCGGGGCTCCGCGGAGGAGATCCTGAACAGGCGTGGTCTGCCGGCGATGGACCCGCAACTGGCCATGGACGCCATGCAGGAAGCGGTGGGCGCCGGCGAGACGATGCTGACCGTGGCGGACGTGCAGTGGGAGAGGTTCGCGCCCACGTTCACCGTGACGCGGCCCAGCGCGCTCCTGCAGAGCCTGCCGGAGGTACGCCGTGTGCTCGAGGCGGCCGCCGAGACCGAGGCCGCGGGGATGGGTGACCTCTCCGCCTTCCAACAGCGGCTGGCCGCACTCCCGGAGGGCGAACGGCTGGATCACGTACTGGAGTTGGTGCGGAGCGAGGCCGCTGCCGTTCTCGGCTTCTCCGACGGGGCGGCGGTGGAGGCCAACCGCGCGTTCCGCGAGCTGGGCTTCGACTCGCTGACCGCCGTCGAGGTGCGCAGCAGGCTCAACGGCGCCACCGGACTGCGGCTTCCCACCACCGTGGTCTTCGACTACCCGACCGCGACCGCACTGGCCGGACACCTCCTCGCCGAGTCCTCCGGCCAGGGCGACGAGACGGTCACCGGTGTCCCCGCCGCCGCAGCCCTCGACGACGACCCGATCGTGATCGTCGGGATGGGCTGCCGCTTCCCCGGGGACGTCCGGACCCCCGAGCAGTTGTGGGACCTCGCGTTCACCGGCACCGACGCCATCTCAGGCTTCCCCGTCGACCGGGGCTGGAGTCGTGGAGCCGACGACGGAAGCGCTCCGGCGTTCACCCCCGCCGGTGGCTTCCTCCACGGGGCGGGCGGGTTCGACGCCGACTTCTTCGGCATATCGCCGCGTGAGGCACTGGCCATGGACCCGCAGCAGAGGCTGCTGCTGGAGACCTCGTGGGAGGCGTTCGAACGCGCCGGCATCGCCCCGGCGTCCGCACGCGGGACCCGGACCGGAGTCTTCGTCGGCGCCTCGTCGCAGGGATACGCGAGTGACGTCCACCAGCCACCGGAGGGTGTGGAGGGGTATCTGCTGACCGGTACCGCCACCGCGGTGCTGTCCGGCCGCATCGCGTACTCGCTCGGCCTCGAAGGCCCCGCCGTCACCATCGACACGGCCTGTTCGTCGTCCATGGTCGCCCTGCACCTGGCCGCGCAGTCCCTGAGCCAGGGGGAGTGCTCGATGGCCCTGGTGGGCGGCGCCGCGGTGATGGCCACCCCCGCCGTGTTCGCCGAGTTCAGCAGGCAGGGCGGACTGTCCTCCAGCGGCCGGTGCAAGGCCTTCGCCGAGGCGGCGGACGGTACCGGCTGGGGCGAAGGGGTCGGCGTCCTGCTGCTCGAGCGCCGGTCCGACGCCGAACGCGACGGCCACCGGATCCTCGCGGTCGTCCGGGGCAGCGCCATCAACCAGGACGGAGCGAGCAACGGCCTCAGCGCCCCCAACGGACCCGCCCAGCGACGCGTCATCCGGCAGGCTCTCGCCAACGCCGGCCTGCCCGCCGAGCGGATCGACGCGGTGGAGGCCCACGGCACGGGTACGACGCTCGGCGACCCCATCGAGGCGCACGCCGTGCTGTCGACGTACGGGCAGGACCGCCCGGCGGACCGGCCGCTGCTGCTCGGATCCCTGAAGTCCAACATCGGCCACACCCAGGCCGCCGCCGGCGTCGCCGGGATCATCAAGATGGTGATGGCCCTGCGCCACGGTGTGCTGCCGCAGACACTCCACATCGACGAACCGTCCACCCACGTCGACTGGTCCTCGGGGGCCGTGGAACTGCTCACCGAGCGGCAGGACTGGCCGGAGACCGGGCACCCCCGCAGGTGCGGTGTCTCGTCGTTCGGTGTGAGCGGCACGAACGCCCACGTCATCCTGGAGCAGGCACCGGAGCCCGCGACCGCCCCCCGCACGCCCGCCTCCGACGGGCCGCTGCCGTGGACGGTGTCCGCACGGGACGACGAGGCACTGCGCGCTCAGGCGGCACGACTGCGCGACGCGGTGCTCTCCGACCCGGACCTCGGTCTCCTCGACGTCGCGCACACGCTGGCGACCGCCCGGTCCGTGCACGAACAGCGCGCGGTGATCGTCGCCGAGGACCGTGAGGCCTTCGTCCGAGGACTCGGCGCCCTCGCCACCGGCGACACGGCCCCGGGGCTCGTGCGGGGGGCGGAGACGCGCGGCAGGACGGCGGTCCTGTTCTCCGGCCAGGGTTCGCAGCGGTCCGGAATGGGACGCGAACTCTACGAGGCGTACCCGGTGTTCGCGGACGCCTTCGACGCGGTGTGCGCGGAGCTCGACCGGCATCTGGACCGGCCGGTCCGTGAGGTCGTGTTCGACGACGGCGACCTGCTGGACCTGACGCAGTTCACCCAGCCCGGACTCTTCGCACTCGAGGTGGCGCTGTACCGCCTCGTGTCCTCATGGGGCGTCAAGCCCGACTACCTGCTCGGACACTCGATCGGCGAGCTCTCCGCCGCCCACGTTGCGGGCGTGCTCTCGCTCGAGGACGCGGCGACACTCGTCGCGGCCCGTGGCCGGCTCATGCAGGCGCTGCCCCCCGGGGGCGCCATGGTCTCCCTCCAGGCCGCAGAGGACGAGGTCCTGCCGCTGCTGACCGACGGCGTGTCCATCGCCGCCCTCAACGGACCCCGGGCGACGGTCGTCTCGGGCGACGAAACCGGCGTACTGGCCGTCGCCGAGCACTTCGCGACACTCGGCCGCAAGACCAGGCGCCTGCGCGTCAGCCATGCGTTCCACTCCCCGCACATGGACGCCGTGCTCGATGACTTCCGTGCCGTCGCCGAAGGCCTCACGTTCCACGAGCCCACCCTCGCGGTCGTCTCCGACGTGACCGGCGCCGTGCTGAGCGCCGAGGAGATCCGCGACCCCGGGTACTGGGTGCGCCACGTGCGGGGGACGGTCCGCTTCCTGGACGGAGTCCGCTCCCTCCAGGACCAGGGAGTGACGGCGTTCCTGGAACTGGGACCCGACGGCGTGCTCTCCGCGATGGCCCAGGACTGTGCCGCCGAAGGCGACGCGGTCTTCGTGCCGGTGCTGCGTACCGACCGCCCCGAGCCCCGGTCACTGCTGAGCGCTCTCGCCGGGCTCCACGTGCGCGGCGCGTCCGTCGACTGGGCGCGGTACCTCGCCGGCAGCGGTGCCCGCAGTGTCACTCTGCCCACCTACGCCTTCCAGCACCGTCACTACTGGCTGCGGGGTGAAGGCGCGGCGGGAGACGTCCGCTCGGCCGGACTCGCCCCCGCCGACCACCCCCTGCTGGGGGCGGCCGTGCAGATCGGTCACAGCGACGCCTACCTGTACACCGGCCGTCTCGCGCTGGACAGCCACCCCTGGCTCGCCGACCACACCGTCCTGGGCACCGTGCTGCTGCCCGGTACCGCGTTCGTCGAGCTGGCGGTCGAGGCGGGCGACGAGGTCGGCTGCGGCCACGTGGAGGAACTCGTCATCGAGGCCCCCCTCGTGCTGCCCGACGACGGATCCGTGGCACTCCAGGTGTGGGTGGGACCCGCCGACGCGTCGGGCAGCCGCACGCTGGAGATCCACTCGCGTGGCACCGGCGGGCCCGAGACCGGCTGGACGCGACACGCCAGCGGCACCCTCACGGCCACCGAGAACCGGGGCCGTCCCGCCGACCTCACCGTCTGGCCCCCCGAAGGCGCCGTCGCCGTACCGGTCGAGGGCCTCTACGACCACCTCACCTCCATCGGGTACGCCTACGGTCCCGTCTTCCAGGGCCTGCACTCCGCCTGGCGGCTCGGCGAGGAGGTCTTCGCCGAAGTGGCCCTGCCCGAGGTGACGGAACCCGGTGCCGGCCGGTTCGGCCTGCACCCCGCCCTTCTCGACTCGGCCCTGCACGCCATGGGCCTGAGTACGTCGCACGACGCCGCCGACGACGACACCGCGGGCCGCAACCGCCTGCCGTTCGCGTGGAACGGCGTCACGCTGCACACGGCCGGAGCCGACGCCCTGCGCGTACGGATCACCCCCAAGGACACCGACGGCGTCTCGCTCACCCTCGCCGGCCCGTCCGGCGAACCGGTCGCCACGATCGACTCCCTGGTCCTGCGCACCGTCACGACCGCACAGCTCGACGGAGCGCGGCGGGCCACCCACCACGACTCGCTGCTCCGCCTGGACTGGTCGGCCGCGCACCTCCCCCGGGAGCTGCCGGACGCCCGCTGGGCGGTCCTCGGGGCCGACCACCTCGGGCTCGCCGCCGCGGGGGTGGGTGTCGACGTCTTCCCGGGGACGGACGACCTGGCAACCGGGCCCCTTCCCCCGGCCGTCCTGATGTCCTTCGCACCGCGGACGGCGGACGAGCCCACGGTACGGCGCACCCACGACCGTACGGCCGAGGTCCTGGCCGCCGTCCGGGACTGGCTGGCCGACGACCGGTTCACCGACGTCCTGATGGTCGTGGCGACACGTGGAGCGGTCTCCGTCGACGGCGAGGACGTACCGGACCTGGCGCAGACAGCGATCTGGGGCCTCCTGCGCAGCGTGCAGTCGGAGGCACCCGGCAGATTCGTCCTGGCCGACCTCGACGGCACCGACCTGTCGGCCCGGAACCTCGCCACAGCCGTCGCCACCGGCGAGCCGCAACTGGCCCTGCGCGCCGGGCAGGTCCACACCCCGGGCCTGCACAGGGTGGAGGCCACCGAGCCCACCGGAAACGGAGACGTCGACCCCGAGGGGACCGTCCTGGTCACAGGGGCAGGCGGAGTGCTGGGCGGCCTGGTGGCGCGCCGTCTCGCCGAGCGCGGCGCACGGCACATGCTGCTGGTCGGCCGCCGTGGCGACGCCGCCCCGGGCGCCTCCGAACTGGCGGCCGAGCTGAGGCGGTCGGGGGTCCACGTCACCTTCGCGGCGTGCGACGCCGCCGACCGTACGGCCCTGGCGGGCGTCCTCGGCGGCATCCCCGCGGCGCACCCCCTGATCTCGGTCGTGCACGCCGCGGGCGTGGTGGACGACGGCGTCGTCGCATCGCTGACCCCGGAGAGACTCACCGCCGTGCTGCGGCCCAAGGTGGACGCCGCCTGGAACCTGCACGAACTGACCGAGCAGTCGGACCTCGAGGAATTCGTCCTCTTCTCCTCCGCGGCCGGCACCTTCGGTGGCCCCGGACAGGCCAACTACGCCGCGGCCAACGCGTTCCTGGACGGCCTCGCCCAGCACCGCCACGCCCGCGGCCTGCCCGCGACGGCCCTGGCCTGGGGGCCGTGGGCCGAGAGCGGCATGGCGGGCCGGATGGACGCCGCCGACATCGCCCGCATGGCCCGCTCGGGCCTCGTGCCGCTGTCCCAGGAACAGGGAGTCGCCCTGTTCGACCTCGCCCGTACGACAGGCCGGCCGACCCTCATGCCGGTCAGGCTGAGCACCGACACCGCACAGATACGCGCCGACGCGATGCCGCCGCTGCTCCGCGGTCTCGTCCGGCTGCCCGCCAGGCCCGCCGCCGAGAAGTCCGGCCGGGCGGCCGAATCCGCCGGCGCGCTCAAGGAGCGTCTCACCGCCGCCGGCGGGGCGGAGCGCACCGGCATCCTCCTCGACCTGCTGCGCACCGCCATAGCCGACGTACTGGGCCACAGTTCGCCAGGAGCCGTCGTCGTGACGAGGGGCTTCCTGGAGATCGGCTTCGACTCGCTCACCGCCGTGGAGCTGCGCAACCGGCTCAACACCATGACCGGGCTGCGGCTGCCCTCGACGCTCGTCTTCGACCACCCGTCCCCCGAAGCACTCGCCCTCCACCTGCGGGACGAACTCGTCGGTGACGGCACGGTGTCGGCGCTCTCGCTGCTCGCGGAGCTGGACCGGCTGGAAGCCGCCCTCGCCGGCGTGCCGTCCGACGACGCCGACCGCCTGAAGGTGACGGAACGGCTGCGCGGGCTGATGGACGGCTGGCACGACGACACCTCCGACGGGAACAGCGCGGTCAGGAGCCTCGAAGAGGCCACTGCCGACGAGCTCTTCGACCTGCTGGACGACGAGCTCGAATCCTCCTGACGGCCCCTGCGCGACCGCCCCGCACCTTCCTGATCGACCCTTTGCAAGGAGTGACACCCCATGGCGAACGAGGAGAAGTTCCTCGACTACCTCAAGCGGGCCACGGCGGACCTGCGTGAGACTCGCCGTCGGCTGCGGGACCTGGAGGACCGGGAGCGCGAGCCCATCGCGATCGTGGGCATGAGCTGCCGCTATCCGGGAGGGGTGACGAGCCCCGAGACGCTGTGGGACCTCGTCGCCGCGGGCGGGGACGGTATCTCGCCGTTCCCCACCAACCGGGGCTGGGACATCGAGGGAGTCTTCGACACCGACCCGGAGCGCTCCGGCACCTCGTACGTCCGCGAGGGCGGATTCCTGCACGAGGCCGGAGCGTTCGACCCCGGATTCTTCGGCATCTCGCCCCGCGAGGCACTGGCGATGGACCCGCAGCAGCGCCTCCTCCTCGAGGTCGCGTGGGAGGCGTGCGAACGTGCGGGGGTCGACCCGACCTCACTGAAGGGCAGCCGGACCGGTGTGTTCGCCGGTCTGATGTACCACGACTACATCAGCACACTGCACTCCCTGCCGGACGGGGTGGAGGGATACCTGGGCACGGGCAACTCGGGCAGTGTCCTGTCCGGCCGGGTGTCGTACACGCTGGGCCTGGAAGGGCCGGCGGTGACCGTCGACACCGCGTGCTCCTCCTCCCTGGTGGCCCTGCACCTCGCGGTGCAGGCGCTGCGGTCGGGCGAGTGCACCATGGCTTTCGCCGGCGGAGTGAGCGTCATGGCGACCCCCGGCACCTTCGTGGACTTCTCACGCCAGCGCGGTCTCTCCTTCGACGGCCGCTGCAAGTCCTTCGCCGCGAGCGCGGACGGCACAGGCTGGGCCGAGGGCGTCGGAGTCCTCGTGGTGGAGCGGCTGTCCGATGCCCTCCGGCTCGGCCACGACGTCCTGGCCGTGGTCCGTGGCTCCGCGGTCAACCAGGACGGTGCGTCCAGCGGTCTGACGGCACCCAACGGCCCTTCCCAGCAGCGGGTCATCCGGCAGGCCCTGGCCAACGCGCGGCTGGCCCCGGAGCGGATCGACGTGGTGGAGGCGCACGGTACGGGTACGACGCTG
>NZ_JBISCE010000002.1:0-49953 GCF_044385685.1 Streptomyces sp. ALB3
GGGGGGGCGGCCCCCCCCCCCCCCCCGGGGGGGGGCCCCCCCCCCCGGGGGGGGGGGGGGGGGCCCGCCGTCGTGCTCAGGCGCGCGGAGCTTGTGAATCAGAGAACGCGGACGGCGCCCGACGGCGGGTCGTAGTCCAGGGACTGCTGCACGACGCCCGTGCTGGAGTTCTGCGCACCGACGAACTGGCCGCCGCCCACGTAGATCCCGACGTGGTAGGCGCTGCCCGCACCGCCCCAGTACAGGATGTCGCCGGGCTGGAGGTTGTCGAGCGACACCTGGGTGCCGGCGGTCGACTGGCTCTGCGAGACGCGCGGCAGGTCGATGCCCACCGAGCCGAACGCGGCCTGGACCAGACCCGAGCAGTCCCACGAGTTCGGGCCGGTGCCGCCGGAGACGTACGCGTCACCGATCTGGGACTGCGCGAACGCGATGACGGACGCGGCCGACCCGGTGGCGTTCGACGACGAGAAGGAGGGGGAGGAGTCGGACGAGCCGGAAGAACCGGAGGACGCGCTGAGCGTGGTGCGCTCGGTGGAGCGCGACGCGCGCTCGGCGGCCTCGGCCTTCGCCTTGGCGGCGGCCTCGGCCTTCTTCACGGCCTCCGCCTTGCGGACCGCCTCGGCCTTGGCCTTCTTGGCGGTCTTGGCCGCGGTCTCGGCCGCCGCGTCCTCTTGCGCCTGTGTCGCGAGGTCGAGAGCGACCGCCTGGGTCGCCTGCGCGGACGCGGCGACGGAGGTGGAGAGCCCAGCGGTGATGGTGGGCATCTCGATGGTCTGGGTGACCGGCTCGGCCTGGGCCGGACCGGCGGCACCCGCGACCGCGATGGTGCTGAGGACGCCACCGGCAACTCCTGCCCGCAGCGCCGTCTTCGAGGCGCTCTGGCGGGGCTTCCGGTGGCTGGGTATGTGAGCGGTGTGGGACATGAGTACTAGCGCTATCAGGGCTGTAGGGGTCCCATCAAGAAACGTGTGTTGCGACACAGTTACGTTCGGAACCTATGAATCCGCTTATTGCGGGGCCTTATTGACGCCCTAACGGACAAAACGGGCGCAGGTGTGCACGGCTGTGATCACGGCGTTCTTTCAATACGCCCGAATTGCCCGTCGCTTACCATCCGTTCACACGGTTGGCCAAGCCCGCTTTTCTTGCGGCGCTCGTGGAGTGATGCAGGTCACAGTATGGGTCTCCTGTGAGAGGCAACCGCGCGCCCCCGCCCGCATTCGGGCTCCGTGTCCGTCCGCCCCGGCCCCGGGGCGTGCCCGCCACTTGTCGCCCCGTGACCTATTGGTGAGTCATGTCCGGTCCGTGTCGGCTCCTTTCGGCGGGTGGGCCGACCGGGAAGGGATGCGTCCTCCACCTCGCGGCCACCTCGTCCGCCGCCGCCCCGCGGCCACCCCGCCCACCCGTGTCCCGGGTTCGCCTCCCGCGGTCACCCCGGACGGCCGTCCGCCGCCCGGTGAGGGCCCCGGCGCGTGGGTGACTCCGGCCCGCCCCTCGCCCTCACCCCGCCCCGCGACGCGGCGAGTCCGCGACTCGGCGGCTCGGTGGCTTCGCGACTCCGGCCGGCTGGGAGCCCGGCTCGCTCGCGCCCTCACGCGCGAGGGCGCGTTCCCGTGCGAGCCGTGCGGCGGCAGTCCGGTGGCAGACGGGTCCGCCCCCTCCCTCCCCCTCATCACGACACCGCGCGCGGAGAGTTAGTGAACGGATGCGCAAGGCCACCGTCCACCTGGATCCGGTCCGCCCCTCTTCCGGGTGGGGCGAACTGCGGCGGATGCCCATATCACCCTCTCCGCGTCCATCGCCAATTTGCGTGTAGGTGCCTACCATTGATAGAGGACCACAGCTTTGACCAGCAATAACGCAGCCAAATGTCACGTCTCGTAACTGCTCGGCCGCTTCGCGTACGTAGATCACCGCTCACCCGACTTCATGATCGTTCGGGAGGTGGTGGAGATCACAAAGACGGTGACGTACCCCGTGTCGCAGATCACAGGACGGCAGGCATAGGATGCGGGGCAGTCGGGCTTGTGAACTGCCTCACATGTGCACGATCTTGGTGAGGTGGCGAGCCGGTCGCCCGATGCGGTCCAACGGTCAAGGACGACTGGAAGGAGCGAGGAGCGTGAATGCCTACGCGCCCATCCTCGTGCTCGGCGCCCTCGGGGCAGGGTTTGCGATCTTCTCCGTGGTCATGGCCACGCTTATCGGCCCGAAGCGGTACAACCGAGCAAAGCTCGAAGCGTACGAGTGCGGCATCGAACCCACCCCCACTCCAGCCGGAGGCGGCCGTTTCCCCATCAAGTACTACCTGACGGCGATGCTGTTCATCGTCTTCGACATCGAGATCGTCTTCCTCTATCCCTGGGCGGTCACCTTCGACGCCCTGGGGATCTTCGGGCTCGTGGAGATGCTGCTCTTCGTGCTCACCGTCTTCGTCGCCTACGCGTATGTGTGGCGCCGGGGCGGCCTGGAATGGGACTGAGGGGCTGAGGGGCACACCATGGGACTCGAAGAGAAGCTGCCGAGCGGCTTTGTGCTGACCACTGTCGAGCAGGCCGCCGGCTGGGTACGGAAGTCGTCCGTCTTCCCTGCCACCTTCGGCCTCGCCTGCTGCGCCATCGAGATGATGACGACCGGTGCCGGGCGGTACGACCTGGCCCGTTTCGGGATGGAGGTCTTCCGCGGATCGCCGCGGCAGGCGGACCTGATGATCGTCGCGGGACGGGTCAGCCAGAAGATGGCTCCCGTCCTGCGCCAGGTCTACGACCAGATGCCGAGCCCCAAGTGGGTCATCTCCATGGGGGTTTGCGCGTCATCGGGCGGGATGTTCAACAACTACGCCATCGTCCAGGGTGTTGATCACATCGTCCCGGTCGACATCTACCTGCCGGGGTGCCCGCCGCGCCCCGAGATGCTGATCGACGCCATCCTCAAGCTCCACCAGAAGATCCAGGGCTCCAAGCTCGGGGTCAACGCGGAGGAGGCCGCCCGCGAGGCGGAGGAGGCGGCCCTCAAGGCGCTCCCCCTGATCGAGATGAAGGGGCTGCTGCGGTGAGCGACGAGATGAACACGAACAGCGGCCAGGTGCCCGCCCCGCGGGACGACGCCGGTGAGGTCATCGGCGTACGCAAGGGGATGTTCGGCGCCGACAACGGTGGCGACACCTCCGGATACGGCGGACTCGTCCGCACGGTGACCCTGCCGGGCGCCGCCTCCCGGCCGTACGGCGGCTGGTTCGACGAAGTCGCCGACGAACTGGAAGGGGCCCTGGAGGAACAGGACCTGCTTCCGGACGACGTCATCGAGAAGACGGTCGTCGACCGGGGCGAACTCACCTTCTTCATCGCACGCGAGCACCTGGTCCAGGTCGCCCGCACCCTGCGTGACGACCCGGCCCTGCGCTTCGAGCTCTGTACGGGCGTCAGCGGAGTCCACTACCCGGGGGACAAGGGACGCGAGCTGCACGCGGTCCACCACCTGCGTTCGCTCACCCACGGGCGGCTGATCCGCGTCGAGGTCTCCGTCCCGGACAGTGACCCGCGCGTCCCGTCCCTGGTCGGGGTCTACCCGACCAACGACTGGCACGAGCGCGAGGCGTACGACTTCTTCGGGCTGGTCTTCGAGGGGCACCCCGCCCTCACCCGGATCATGATGCCGGACGACTGGCAGGGCTTCCCGCAGCGCAAGGACTACCCGCTCGGCGGCATCGCCGTCGAGTACAAGGGCGCCCAGATCCCGGCTCCGGACCAGCGGAGGTCGTACAGCTGATGACCACTCCCCACGCAACGCCGCACTCGACACCCCGCGCCACGACCGAGGGGACTGTATATACAGTCACCGGCGGCGACTGGGACGAGGTCGTCGAGTCCGCCGCCAAGTCGGACGACGAACGCATCATCGTCAACATGGGCCCCCAGCACCCGTCCACGCACGGCGTGCTGCGGCTGATCCTGGAGATCGACGGCGAGACCGTCACCGAGGCCCGCTGCGGCATCGGCTACCTCCACACCGGCATCGAGAAGAACCTCGAGTTCCGGAACTGGACGCAGGGCACCACCTTCGTCACGCGCATGGACTACCTGACGCCGTTCTTCAACGAGGCGGCGTACTGCCTCGGGGTGGAGAAACTCCTCGGCATCGAGGACCAGATCCCCGACCGCGCCACCGTCCTGCGGGTGCTCCTGATGGAGCTCAACCGGATCTCCTCGCACCTGGTGTGCATCGCCACCGGGGGCATGGAACTCGGCGCCACGACGATCATGATCTACGGCTTCCGCGACCGTGAACTCGTCCTCGACCTCTTCGAGCTGATCACCGGCCTGCGGATGAACCACGCGTTCATCCGGCCGGGCGGTCTCGCCCAGGACCTGCCCATGGGTGCGATCGACCAGCTCCGTGAGTTCGTCAGGACCATGAAGAAGAACCTGCCGGAGTACGACAAGCTCGCGACCGGCAACCCCATCTTCAAGGCCCGCATGCAGGACGTCGGGTACCTCGACCTGACCGGCTGCGTGGCGCTCGGCGCCACCGGCCCGGTCCTCAGGTCCGCGGGACTCCCGCACGACCTGCGCAAGACCGATCCCTACTGCGGCTACGAGACGTACGACTTCGACGTCCCCACCGCGGACACCTGCGACGCCTACGGCCGCTTCCTCATCCGTCTCGAGGAGATGCGCCAGTCGCTCAGGATCGTCGAGCAGTGCCTGGACCGGCTGGAGCCGGGCCCGGTCATGGTCGGGGACAAGAAGATCGCCTGGCCCGCGCAGCTCGCGCTCGGCCCCGACGGACTCGGCAACTCGCTCGACCACATCAAGAAGATCATGGGCACCTCCATGGAGGCCCTGATCCACCACTTCAAGCTGGTGACCGAGGGCTTCCGGGTCCCGGCCGGGCAGACGTACACCGCCCTGGAGTCGCCCAAGGGCGAACTCGGCGTGCACGCGGTCTCGGACGGCGGCACGCGCCCCTTCCGGGTCCACTTCCGCGACCCGTCCTTCACCAATCTCCAGGCCATGGCGGCGATGTGCGAGGGCGGCCAGGTCGCCGACGTCATCGTCGCCGTCGCGTCCATCGACCCCGTGATGGGAGGCGTCGACCGGTGACCGCAGCCAACCAAGAAGTCAGCCTGGGGATGCCGCAGCTCCCCGCCCCCGCCTACCCGGCCGAGGTGCTCGCCCGGCTCGAAGCGGATGCGAAGGAGGTGATCGCCCGCTACCCCGGCAGCCGCTCGGCACTGTTGCCGCTGCTGCACCTCGTGCAGTCGGAGGAAGGGTTCGTCTCCCGTACGGGCATGGCGTTCTGCGCCGACCAGCTCGGCCTCACCACCGCCGAGGTCAGCGCGGTCGCCACCTTCTACACGATGTACCGGCGCCGTCCGAGCGGTGACTACCAGGTCGGGGTCTGCACCAACACCCTGTGCGCGGTCATGGGCGGCGACGCCATCTTCGACCGGCTCAAGGACCACCTGGGGGTCGGCAACCACGAGACGACCGAGGACGGCAAGGTCACCCTCGAGCACATCGAGTGCAACGCGGCCTGCGACTTCGCGCCCGTCGTGATGGTCAACTGGGAGTTCTTCGACAACCAGACGCCGGAGAGCGCCACACAGCTCGTCGACGACCTGATCGCCGGCCGGACCGTGGAGCCCACCCGGGGCGCGCCTCTGTGCACGTACAAGGAGACGGCCCGGATCCTGGCCGGCTTCCCCGACCGGCGCCCCGGCGCCGTCGAGGCGAGCGGCGGCGCCGGCGCCGCCTCCCTGGCCGGACTGAAGCTCGCCAGGGGCGAGGCCTCGTCGCAGACACGCGTCGTCGGACCGAGGGGCGGGACCCCCCGGGACGCCGGGCCGCAGGACACCGCGCCCCACGACCCGTCGCCGACCGAGCACCTCAGCTCGCACGACGCACCGCAGAAGACGTCGGCCTCCGACCCGGAGCACCCGGCCGGGCCCGCCGCCGAGGAGGGGGAGTGATGACCTTGGCAGCCGAGATCGACCAGAACGGGACCAGCCCGGAGAAGCTCCTGGCACCGGTCCTCTCCTCCTTCTGGGACGAGCCGGAGTCCTGGACGCTGGACACCTACCGCCGCCACGACGGGTACGAGGGACTGCGCAAGGCCCTGGCCATGTCACCCGACGACCTCATCGCGTACGTCAAGGACTCCGGTCTGCGCGGACGCGGGGGAGCCGGGTTCCCCACCGGGATGAAGTGGCAGTTCATCCCCCAGGGCGACGGCAAGCCGCACTACCTCGTGGTCAACGCCGACGAGTCGGAGCCCGGCACCTGCAAGGACATCCCGCTCCTCTTCGCGAACCCGCACAGCCTCATCGAGGGCATCGTGATCGCCTGTTACGCGATCCGCTCGTCGCACGCCTTCATCTACCTGCGCGGCGAGGTCGTCCCCGTGCTGCGGCGGCTGCACGAGGCCGTGCGTGAGGCGTACGAGGCGGGCTACCTGGGGACGAACGTCCTGGGTTCGGGACTCGACCTGGAACTCACGGTGCACGCGGGCGCGGGTGCCTACATCTGCGGCGAGGAGACCGCCCTGCTCGACTCGCTCGAAGGGCGACGTGGCCAGCCCCGGCTTCGCCCGCCCTTCCCCGCGGTCGCCGGTCTGTACGCCTGCCCCACCGTCGTGAACAACGTCGAGTCCATCGCCTCGGTTCCCGCGATCCTGAACAAGGGCAAGGACTGGTTCAAGTCGATGGGCAGCGAGAAGTCCCCGGGCTTCACGCTGTACTCGCTCAGCGGGCACGTCACCAGCCCCGGCCAGTACGAGGCCCCGCTCGGAATCACCCTGCGCCAGCTGCTCGACATGAGCGGCGGCATCCGGGCCGGGCACCGCCTGAAGTTCTGGACACCCGGTGGCTCGTCCACCCCGATGTTCACCGACGAACACCTCGACGTCCCACTGGACTACGAGGGCGTCGGCGCCGCCGGATCCATGCTCGGCACCAAGGCGCTGCAGTGCTTCGACGAGACGACCTGCGTGGTGCGCGCGGTCACCCGCTGGACCGAGTTCTACGCCCACGAGTCCTGCGGCAAGTGCACGCCGTGCCGTGAGGGCACCTACTGGCTCGTCCAGCTGCTCCGCGACATCGAGGCGGGCAACGGCCAGATGGCCGACCTCGACAAGCTCAACGACATCGCCGACAACATCAACGGCAAGTCGTTCTGCGCCCTCGGCGACGGCGCCGCCTCGCCGATCTTCTCCTCGCTGAAGTACTTCCGCGAGGAGTACGAACAGCACATCACCGGCAGGGGCTGCCCCTTCGATCCGGCCAGGTCGACCCTCTGGGCCGACGACGACAAGAACGCTCACCGGGGGGTGAACGCATGACAGTCACCACGAGTGCGCCCTCCGGGGGCGGCGAGGCGGCCGTTCCGCCCGAGGACCTCGTCACGCTCACGATCGACGGCATCGAGATCAGCGTGCCCAAGGGCACCCTCGTCATCCGCGCCGCCGAGCTCCTCGGCATCGAGATCCCGCGCTTCTGCGACCACCCGCTCCTCGACCCGGCCGGCGCCTGCCGGCAGTGCATCGTCGAGGTCGAGGGCCAGCGCAAGCCGATGGCCTCCTGCACCATCACGTGCACCGACGGCATGGTCGTGAAGTCGCAGATCACCTCGCCCGTCGCGGAGAAGGCCCAGAAGGGGGTGATGGAGCTCCTGCTCATCAACCACCCGCTGGACTGCCCGGTCTGCGACAAGGGCGGTGAGTGCCCGCTCCAGAACCAGGCGATGTCGCACGGCGGCGCCGACTCCCGCTTCGACGGGAAGAAGCGCACCTTCGAGAAGCCCGTCCCCATCTCCACCCAGGTGCTGCTGGACCGCGAACGGTGCGTGCTCTGCGCACGGTGCACCCGGTTCTCCAACCAGGTGGCCGGCGACCCGATGATCGAGCTGCTCGAGCGCGGCGCGCTCCAGCAGGTCGGTACCGGCGAAGGCGACCCCTTCGAGTCGTACTTCTCCGGCAACACCATCCAGATCTGCCCGGTCGGGGCCCTGACCTCGGCCGCGTACCGGTTCCGCTCCCGCCCCTTCGACCTGGTGTCGACGCCCTCGGTGTGCGAACACTGCGCCGGCGGGTGTGCGACCCGGACCGACCACAGGCGCGGCAAGGTCATGCGGCGGCTCGCCGCCAACGACCCCGAGGTCAACGAGGAGTGGCTCTGCGACAAGGGCCGCTTCGGCTTCCGCTACGCACAGCAGCGCGACCGGCTCACCACACCGCTCGTGCGCAACGCGCAGGGGGTGCTGGAGCCGGCGAGCTGGCCCGAGGCACTGGAAGCCGCCGCCGCCGGCCTCTCGGCGGCGCACGGCCGGACGGGCGTGCTCACCGGTGGCCGGCTGACCGTCGAGGACGCCTACGCGTACAGCAAGTTCGCGCGGGTCGCCCTCGGCACCAACGACATCGACTTCCGGGCCCGCGTCCACAGCGGTGAGGAGGCCGACTTCCTCGCCGCGCGGGTGGCCGGGCGCGGACGCGACCTGGACGGCGGCGGGATCACGTACACCGCGCTGGAGAAGGCGCCGGCCGTCCTGCTGGCCGGCTTCGAGTCCGAGGAGGAGGCGCCCGGCGTCTTCCTGCGGCTCCGCAAGGCCCACCGCAAGCACGGGCAGCGGACGTTCGCGCTCGCCTCGCACGCCAGCCGGGGCCTGGAGAAGGCGGGCGGCACGCTCCTCGCCGCCGCCCCCGGCACCGAGACCGAATGGCTGGACGCCCTCGCGGGCGGGGTCGGCCTGGAAGGACACGGGGAGGTCGCCGCCGAGGCGCTGCGCGGCGAGGGCGCCGTGATCGTGGTGGGGGAGCGGCTCGCCGGTGTTCCCGGCGGGCTGACCGCCGCGGTGCGCGCCGCCGCGGCGACCGGCGCCGCACTCGTGTGGATCCCGCGCCGGGCCGGCGAGCGGGGCGCACTGGAGGCGGGCGCGCTCCCGTCGCTGCTGCCCGGCGGCCGTCCCGCGACGGATCCCCGGGCGCGGGAGGAGGTGGCGTCCGTCTGGGGCGTCGCCGAACTCCCGGCGCGCTTCGGCCGTGACACCGGCCAGATCGTGGAGGCCGCGGCCACCGGCGAACTGGGGGCGCTGCTGGTCGCGGGGGTCGACCCCGAGGACCTCCCCGACCCGGCCCGCGCCCTGGAAGCGCTGGACGAGGTCGGCTTCCTGGTCTCGCTGGAGCTGCGCCCCGGCGCGGTCACCGAGCGCGCCGACGTGGTCCTCCCCGTCGCGGCCGTGCCGGAGAAGCCCGGGACCTTCCTCAACTGGGAGGGCAGGGCACGGATGTTCGAGGCCGCGCTGAAGCCCGAGCAGCTGCCCCGGACGCTCTGCCCCACCGACGCGCGGGTGCTGCACATGCTGGCCGACGCACTCGACGTACACCTCGCGCTGCCCGACCTGAGGGCGGCCCGCCGTGAGCTGGACCGCCTCGGCGGATGGCAGGGCGGCCACGCCGAGGACCCGCGGGCCGCGTCCCGTCCGGTGCCCCGGCCCGGCGACGGCGAGGCGGTCCTCGCGGGCCACCGGATGCTGCTCGACCGGGGCCGGCTCCAGGAGGGCGACGAGGCGCTGGCCGGTACGAGGCACGCGGCCGTCGCCCGGCTCTCCCCGGTCACCGCCGCGGAGTCCGGGGTGAAGGACGGCGACCTGCTGGCCGTCACCGGCCCCGCCGGCACCACCGAACTCCCGCTGGAGGTCACCGACATGCCGGACCGGGTGGTGTGGGTGCCGCTCAACTCCGTCGGCCGGGGCGTCCCCGCCGACACCGGCGCCCAGCCGGGCGGACTGGTCCGGATCGGTCCGGCCGCCCCGGGCTCCCACGTCATGACAACGGAGGTAGGAGAGTGACCGGCCTCGCCCAACTCGCCGCGGCGCCGCGGGGCACCGTCCTCGCGGCCGAGGACCTCTCGATGTTCGGCACCGACCCCTGGTGGCTCGTCGTCGTGAAGGCGGTGTTCTGCTTCGCGTTCCTGATGGTGACCGTGCTGTTCTCCATCGTGTGGGAGCGCAAGGTCGTCGCCTGGATGCAGCTGCGCATCGGCCCCAACCGGCACGGCCCCTGGGGCATGCTCCAGTCCCTCGCGGACGGCATCAAGCTGATGCTGAAGGAAGACGTCGTCGTCAAGCGGGCCGACAAGGTGGTCTACATCCTGGCCCCGATCGTGGCCGCCGCACCGGCGTTCATGGCGATCGCGGTGATCCCGTTCGGCCCGGCCGGCAACGAGGTCTCGATCTTCGGCCACCGCACGACGATGCAGCTGACCGACCTGCCGATCGCGATGCTCTACATCCTCGCGGTCGCCTCCGTCGGCATCTACGGCATCGTGCTGGCCGGCTGGTCCTCCGGGTCGACGTACCCGCTGCTCGGCGGCCTGCGGTCCTGCGCCCAGATGATCAGCTACGAGATCGCGATGGGCGCCGCCTTCGCCTCCGTGTTCCTCTACTCGGGCTCGATGTCGACCTCGGAGATCGTGGCCGCGCAGGAGGACCGCTGGTTCGTCCTCCTGCTGCCGGTCTCCTTCATCATCTACATCGTCACGATGGTGGGCGAGACCAACCGCGCCCCGTTCGACATGCCCGAGTCCGAGGGCGACCTGGTCGGCGGCTTCAACACCGAGTACTCCTCGATCAAGTTCGCGATGTTCATGCTCGCCGAGTACGTCAACATGGTCACCGTCTCCGCGGTCTCCGTGACCCTGTTCCTGGGCGGCTGGCGGGCTCCGTACCCGGTCAGCACCTTCTGGGAGGGGGCGAACCACGGCTGGTGGCCGATGCTCTGGTTCGTCCTCAAGGTGCAGCTGCTCCTCTTCTTCTTCATCTGGCTGCGCGGCACGCTGCCCCGCGTCCGCTACGACCAGCTGATGAAGCTCGGCTGGAAGGTCCTGATCCCGGTCTCCGTGGTCTGGCTGATGCTGGTCGCCACCGTCAGGGCCATGAACAACGAGGGCTACGACTACTCCAGGATCCTGCTGTACGTCGCCGGTGCCGTGATCGCGGTCCTGCTGCTCTCCTTCGTCGTCGACGTCTTCCGGGACCGGAAGGCCAAGGCCGCCGAGGAGGCGGCCGGTCCCGAGCCGGCGTTCGACCCGATGGCGGGCGGATTCCCCGTGCCGCCGCTGCCCGGCCAGACCCTGCCGCCGGTGCCGCGCCGCCGTCCACGGCGCGAGCGGGAGCTCGTCGCCAGTGGCGGGCCGGACACCCGGAGCGACGATCAGGTGGATACCGGAAGTTCGAGTGACGGAAGGGAGGCCGACGGTGTCTGAGTCATCAGAACCCTCAGGGGAGAAGTTCCAGAATCCTGTGGCCGGCTTCGGCGTGACCTTCAAGGCCATGTTCAAGAAGCGGCTGACCGAGCAGTACCCGGAGACGCAGAAGGTGACGGCGCCGCGTTTCCACGGCCGGCACCAGCTCAACCGTCACCCGGACGGGCTGGAGAAGTGCGTCGGCTGCGAGCTCTGCGCCTGGGCGTGCCCGGCGGACGCGATCTACGTCGAGGGCGCGGACAACACGGACGAGGAGCGCTACTCCCCGGGCGAGCGCTACGGCCGCGTCTACCAGATCAACTACGCGCGCTGCATCCTCTGCGGGCTCTGCATCGAGGCGTGCCCCACCCGGGCGCTGACCATGACCAACCAGTTCGAGCTCGCCAACACCACGCGCGAGAGTCTCATCTACACCAAGGACGAACTGCTCGCGGGGCTCGAGGACGGCATGGTCGACAGTCCGCACGCGATCTACCCCGGCATGGACGAACAGGACTACTACCGGGGCCTGGTGACCGAGGCGGCTCCCGGCACGGAGCGTCAGGCCGCCGTCTCCAAGGGAGAAGCGGACAAGGAGGTGGACGCGTGAGCGCCACCCTGGCCGCGGCGGCCACCGCCACCTCGACGGGCGAGGCGGTCCAGTTCTGGATCCTCGGCACCGTCGCGGTCATCGGCGCACTCGCCACCGTCCTGATGAAGAAGGCGGTGCACAGCGCGCTGTCACTCGCCGGCACCATGATCGTGCTGGCGGTCTTCTACCTCGCCAACGGCGCCTACTTCCTGGGCATCGTCCAGGTCGTCGTCTACACCGGCGCCATCATGATGCTGTTCCTCTTCGTGGTCATGCTCGTCGGCGTCACGGCGGCGGACTCGCTGAAGGAGACGCTCAAGGGCCAGCGCTGGCTGGCCGCCGCCTGCGGACTCGGCTTCGGCATCCTGCTGATCGCCGGCATCGGGCAGGCGTCGCTGAGGACCTTCAACGGTCTGGGGACGGCGAACGCCCGGCACGGCGGCAACGTCGAGGGCCTCGCCAACCTGATCTTCACCAAGTACGTGTTCGCGTTCGAGATCACCGGCGCCCTGCTGATCACCGCGACCGTCGGCGCGATGCTGCTCACGCACCGCGAGCGCACCGAGCGCGCCAAGACCCAGCGTGAGCTGTCCCAGGAGCGGGTGCGCAGCAGCCACCTGCCGCCGCTGCCCGCTCCCGGTGTCTACGCCCGGCACAACGCCGTGGACATCGCGGGACTGCTTCCGGACGGCACCCCGTCCGAGCTCACCGTCATGCAGACGCTGCGGCAGCGCGGCCAGATCCGTGATGTCTCCAGTGAGTCGCTCGCCGACCTCAAGGCGCTGGAGCAGCGCTCCGAGGAGCGGCTCGGCCGCGACGGCGGGCCTCGTGACCACGCCGAGGAAGAGGAGGAGGTCGCCAAGTGAATCCGGTCAACTATCTCTACCTCGCGGCCCTTTTGTTCACGATCGGCGCCTCCGGCGTGCTGATCAGGCGGAACGCGATCGTGGTGTTCATGTGCATCGAGCTGATGCTCAACGCCTGCAACCTCGCGCTCGTCGCGTTCTCCCGGATGCACGGAAACCTCGACGGCCAGATCATCGCGTTCTTCACGATGGTCGTCGCCGCCGCGGAGGTCGTCATCGGGCTCGCGATCATCGTGTCGCTGTTCCGCTCCCGCCACTCGGCCTCGGTCGACGACGCCAGCCTGATGAAGCTGTAAGGGGTCGGATTCGTGGAAAACCTGATTGCGCTGCTGGTCGCTGCGCCCCTGCTCGGAGCGGCGGTCCTGCTCTGCGGCGGTCGCCGGCTCGACCGGGCCGGACACTGGATCGGCACGGCGCTCGCCGCCGCGTCGTTCGTCATCGGTGCCGTGCTCTTCACCGACATGCTCGGCAAGGGCGCCGAGGACCGGGCCCTGCACCAGACGCTGTACAGCTGGATCCCCGTCGAGGGATTCCAGGCCGACGTGGCCTTCCAGCTCGACCAGTTGTCGATGACGTTCGTCCTGCTGATCACCGGTGTGGGCACCCTGATCCACATCTACTCCATCGGTTACATGGAGCACGACGAGCGGCGCCGCCGCTTCTTCGGCTACCTCAACCTGTTCCTCGCGGCGATGCTCGTCCTGGTCATCGCCGACAACTACCTCCTGCTGTACGTCGGGTGGGAGGGTGTCGGACTGGCGTCGTACCTGCTGATCGGCTTCTGGCAGCACAAGCCCAGCGCGGCCACCGCCGCCAAGAAGGCCTTCCTGGTCAACAGGGTCGGCGACATGGGCCTGTCCATCGCGATCATGCTGATGTTCACCACCTTCGGCACGTTCGCCTTCGGGCCGGTGCTCGAAGCGACGGGGGACACCGGCGAGGGCAAGCTCACCGCCATCGGGCTGATGCTGCTGCTCGCCGCCTGCGGCAAGTCGGCGCAGGTACCGCTGCAGTCCTGGCTCGGTGACGCGATGGAGGGCCCGACCCCGGTCTCGGCCCTGATCCACGCCGCCACCATGGTGACCGCGGGCGTGTACCTCATCGTCCGCTCCGGCGCCATCTTCAACGCGGCGCCCGACGCCCAGCTGGTCGTCGTGGTCGTCGGAGCCGTCACGCTCCTCTTCGGTGCGATCGTCGGTTGCGCGAAGGACGACATCAAGAAGGCCCTCGCCGGCTCGACGATGTCGCAGATCGGCTACATGATCCTCGCCGCGGGACTGGGCCCCATCGGGTACGTCTTCGCGATCATGCACCTGGTCACGCACGGCTTCTTCAAGGCCGGACTCTTCCTCGGCGCCGGTTCGGTCATGCACGGCATGAACGACGAGGTCGACATGCGGAAGTACGGCGGCCTGCGGAAGTACATGCCGGTCACCTTCGTGACCTTCGGTCTCGGTTATCTCGCGATCATCGGCTTCCCCGGTCTGTCGGGCTTCTTCTCCAAGGACATGATCATCGAGGCGGCCTTCGCCAAGGGCGGCACCCAGGGGTGGATCCTCGGCTCGGTCACGCTGCTGGGCGCCGCCATCACCGCGTTCTACATGACGCGCGTGATGCTGCTGACGTTCTTCGGCGAGAAGCGCTGGCAGCCGGACGCCCAGGGCAACGAGCCGCATCCGCACGAGTCACCGAAGTCCATGACGATCCCGATGATCGTGCTGGCCTTCGGGTCGGTCTTCGCCGGGGGCTTCTTCTCGATCGGCGACCGCTTCGTGCACTGGCTGGAGCCCGTCACCGGGCACGACCACGGGCACGCCCCGGTCAGCGCGACCACCGTCACCGTCGCCACGATGGTGGTACTGGTCATCGGTGTGGCCATCGCCTGGACCATGTACGGGCGCAGGCCCGTCCCCGTCGTCGCCCCGCGCGGCTCGCTGCTCACCAGGGCGGCCCGCCGGGACCTCCTCCAGGACGACTTCAACCACGTGGTCCTGGTCCGCGGCGGAGAACACCTCACCCGCTCCCTGGTCTACGTCGACCACACCCTGGTCGACGGCGTCGTCAACGGCACGGCCGCCTCGATGGGCGGGCTCTCCGGCCGGCTGCGCAAACTGCAGAACGGCTACGCCCGCTCCTACGCGGTCTCGATGTTCGGCGGCGCGGCGGTACTCATCGCCGCGACCCTGCTGATGAGGGCGGTCTGATCCCATGTCCTTTCCCCTCCTGACAGTGACGGCCGCGCTCCCGGCGATCGGCGCGATCGCCACCGCCGCCGTCCCGGCAGCGCGGCGCACCGCCGCCAAGTGGCTCGCCCTGGGCGTCTCGCTGGCGACGCTCGTCCTGGCCGGCGTCGTGTTCGCCCGCTTCGAACCGGGCGGCGACCGCTACCAGCTCACCGAATCGCACGCCTGGATCGCGGACTTCGGTGTCCGCTACGAACTGGGCGTCGACGGCATCGGGGTGGCGCTCCTCGCGCTCACCGCGCTGCTGATCCCCTTCGTCATCCTCGCGGGCTGGCACGACGCCGATCCTCTGGAGACGAACAGCTCCCGCTGGCGCCCCACCCAGGGCTTCTTCGCCCTGATCCTGATGGTGGAAGCGATGGTGATCCTGTCCTTCGTGGCCACCGACGTCTTCCTCTTCTACATCCTCTTCGAAGCCATGCTCATCCCGATGTACTTCCTCATCGGCGGCTTCGGGGACCGGGCGCACGCGGGCAGCGACGAGAACGCGGCGACGCAGCGCAGCTACGCGGCCGTGAAGTTCCTCCTCTACAACCTGGCCGGCGGGCTCATCATGCTGGCCGCCGTCATCGGGCTCTACGTCGTCGCGGGGAGTTTCTCGCTCTCCGAGATCGCCGAGGCCCGGGCCGACGGGTCGCTGGACATGGCCACCTCCACGGAGCGCTGGCTGTTCCTCGGGTTCTTCTTCGCCTTCGCGGTGAAGGCCCCGCTGTGGCCGCTGCACACCTGGCTGCCCAACGCCATGGGGGAGGCGACCACGCCGGTGGCCGTCCTGATCACCGCGGTCGTCGACAAGGTCGGCACCTTCGCGATGCTCCGCTTCTGCCTCCAGCTGTTCCCGGAGGCCAGCAAGTGGGCGACGCCGGTCATCATCGTCCTGGCGCTGGTCTCCATCGTCTACGGCGCCCTGCTCGCCGTAGGCCAGCGCGACATCAAGCGGCTCATCGCCTACGCGTCGATCTCGCACTTCGGCTTCATCGTGCTCGGCATCTTCGCGATGACGAGTCAGGGCCAGTCGGGCGCCACGCTCTACATGGTCAACCACGGTCTCTCGACGGCGGCGCTGATGCTGGTCGCCGGATTCCTGATCACCCGTCGGGGCTCGCGGCTCATCGCCGACTACGGCGGGGTCCAGAAGGTGGCTCCCGTCCTGGCGGGGACCTTTCTCATCGGCGGCCTGGCCACCCTCTCGCTGCCCGGTCTCGCCCCGTTCGTCAGTGAGTTCCTGGTCCTGGTCGGCGTGTTCAGCGCCTACCCGGTGGCCGGCGTCATCGCCACCGTCGGCATCGTGCTCGCCGCGCTCTACGTCCTGGTCCTCTACCAGCGGACGATGACGGGACCGGTCAGGGAGGGGATCGGGGGCATGCCCGACCTCAAGGTCCGTGAGCTGGCCGTGGCCCTTCCGCTGATCGCCCTGCTGATCTTCCTGGGCGTCTTCCCGAAGCCGGTCACGGACGTCGTCGACCCGGCGGTGCGGCACACCATGCACGACGTACAGAAGAAGGACCCCCAGCCCGAGGTGGAGGCCGCCAAGTGAGCGCAACAGCTGTCCACAGCCTGTGGACGACGGCGGGCGGGGTGACATCGGCCGCACCGGGCGACAAGTTCACCGCTCCGACCATCGAGTACGCCCAACTGGCGCCCGTCCTGATCGTGGTCGGCGCCGCCGTCCTCGGGATCCTGGTGGAGGCGTTCGTCCCGCGACGGGCCCGGTACACCACCCAGGTGTTCCTGACGGTCGTGGCGATCGCCGCCGCCTTCGCCGCGGTCGTCGGACTCGCAGCCGACGGATACGCCACGGAGAACGCGCACATCGCGGCCATGGGAGCCGTCGCCGTCGACGGTCCCGCCCTGTTCCTCCAGGGCACCATCCTGCTCGTCTCCATGGTCTCCGTCTTCACCTTCGCCGAGCGGCGCCTCGACCCGGCCGCGCACGGCAACCGCGTGGACTCCTTCGCCGCGCAGGCCGGGTCGGTGCCCGGCAGTGAGGGGGAGAAGGCGGCGGTCAAGGCGGGTTTCACCACGACCGAGGTCTTCCCGCTCGCCCTGTTCTCCGTCGCCGGGATGCTGGTCTTCCCCGCGGCCAACGACCTGCTGACGCTCTTCATCGCGCTGGAGGTCTTCTCCCTCCCGCTCTACCTCCTGTGCGCCGTCGCCCGCCGCAAGCGGCTGATGTCCCAGGAAGCCGCCGTGAAGTACTTCCTGCTCGGCGCCTTCTCCTCGGCGTTCCTGCTCTTCGGGATCGCGCTGCTCTACGGATACGCGGGCACCGTCTCGTACGCGGGCATCGCGAACGTCGTCGACGGCGACGTACAGCAGGTCGACCCGGCGCTCGCCGGCACCATGGGCAACGACGCGCTGCTGCTGATCGGCGGGGCCATGCTCCTCATGGGCCTGCTGTTCAAGGTCGGCGCGGTCCCCTTCCACATGTGGACCCCGGACGTCTACCAGGGCGCCCCGACCCCGGTCACCGGCTTCATGGCCGCGGCCACGAAGGTCGCCGCGTTCGGGGCGCTGCTGCGCCTGCTGTACGTGGTGCTGCCCGGTCTCACCTGGGACCTGCGGCCCGTCATGTGGGGCGTCGCCATCGTCACGATGCTGGGCGGGGCGATCGTCGCGATCACCCAGACCGACATCAAGCGCCTCCTGGCCTACTCCTCGATCGCGCACGCGGGCTTCATCCTCGCCGGTGTCATCGCGGCCAGTCCGGAGGGCGTCTCGTCGGTCCTCTTCTACCTCGGGGTGTACTCCTTCGTGACGGTCGGTGCCTTCGCCGTCGTCACCCTGGTACGGGACGCCGGCGGCGAGGCGACCCACCTGTCGAAGTGGGCCGGCCTCGGCCGGCGCTCGCCGCTGACGGCGGCCGTCTTCGCGGTGTTCCTGCTGTCCTTCGCCGGCATCCCGCTCACCTCGGGCTTCTCCGGCAAGTTCGCCGTCTTCAAGGCGGCGGCGGACGGCGGCGCGGGCGGCCTCGTGGTGGTCGGTGTGATCTCGTCGGCCATCGCCGCGTTCTTCTACATCCGGGTCATCGTCCTGATGTTCTTCAGCGAGCCGAAGGCGGACGGCCCCACGGTCGCCGTCCCGTCCCCGCTGACGATGACCACGATCGGTGTCGGTGTCGCCGTGACCCTGGTGCTCGGCCTGGCCCCGCAGTACTTCCTCGACCTGGCGGGGCAGGCGGGGGTGTTCGTGCGGTAGCACGGAGCAGCGCGACGACGACGCCGGAAGGGCCGCGAAACCGGGCCCGTCCGGCGTTGTCGTACGCGGCGCCTATGGTTGCTGGGGATGAGTGAAGGACGGAACGGGACGGGCGGAACGATGAGTGTGACGACCGAGAGCGCCGCGCAGCAGACGCTGCACCGGGTGTTCGGGTACGAGGCGTTCCGTGGTGAGCAGGGGGCGGTGATCGAGCACGTCGTCGGGGGCGGCGATGCTGTGGTGCTCATGCCCACCGGTGGCGGGAAGTCGCTCTGCTACCAGATCCCCGCCCTGGTCAGGCCGGGTACGGGCATCGTGATCTCCCCGTTGATCGCGCTCATGCAGGACCAGGTGGACGCCCTGCGCGCGCTCGGTGTCCGTGCGGGCTTCATGAACAGCACCCAGGACTTCGACGAGCGCAGGTCGATGGAGGCCCAGTTCGTCGCCGGTGAGCTCGACGTGCTGTACCTGGCCCCGGAGCGGCTGCGCCTCGACTCGACGCTCTCGCTGCTGGCACGCGGTGAGATCTCCGTCTTCGCCATCGACGAGGCGCACTGCGTCGCCCAGTGGGGCCACGATTTCCGCCCCGACTACCTGGCCCTGTCCGTGCTGGGCGAGCGCTGGCCCGACGTGCCCCGCATCGCACTGACGGCCACGGCGACCGACGCCACGCACCGGGAGATCACCCAGCGCCTGGGCATGCCCGACGCCAGGCACTTCGTGGCCAGCTTCGACCGGCCCAACATCCAGTACCGCATCGTGCCGAAGGCCGACCCGAAGAAGCAGCTGCTCACCTTCCTCAAGGAGGAGCACGCGGGTGACGCGGGCATCGTCTACTGCCTCTCGCGCGCTTCGACGGAGAAGACCGCCGAGTACCTCTGCCGCAACGGCATCGAGGCCGTGCCCTACCACGCGGGTCTCGACGCGGGGACCCGCGCCGCTCACCAGTCCCGCTTCCTGCGCGAGGAGGGCCTGGTCGTCGTCGCGACCATCGCCTTCGGCATGGGCATCGACAAGCCCGACGTGCGTTTCGTCGCCCACCTCGACCTGCCGAAGTCCGTCGAGGGCTACTACCAGGAGACCGGTCGCGCGGGGCGTGACGGGGCGCCGTCCACGGCCTGGATGGCGTACGGCCTCCAGGACGTCGTCCAGCAGCGCAAGCTGATCCAGGGCGGCGAGGGCGACGAGGCGTTCCGGCGCCGGGCGGCCTCCCACCTCGACTCGATGCTGGCGCTCTGCGAGACGGTGCAGTGCCGGCGGGCCCAGCTCCTGACGTACTTCGGCCAGGAGCCCGGCGAGCAGGCCTGCGGCAACTGCGACACCTGTCTCACTCCGCCCGAGACCTGGGACGGCACGGTGGCCGCCCAGCAGCTGCTGTCCACCATCGTGCGGCTGAAGCGGGAGCGGAACCAGAAGTTCGGGGCCGGTCAGATCATCGACATCCTGCTGGGGCGCAGGACCGCGAAGGTCATCCAGTTCGACCACGACCAGCTCTCGGTCTTCGGGATCGGCGACGAGCTGGCCGAGGCGGAGTGGCGGGGCGTGGCGCGCCAGCTGCTGGCCCAGGGGCTGCTCGCCGTCGAGGGGGAGTACGGCACGCTGGTGCTGACGGAGGAGTCCGGATCGGTGCTCCGCCGGGAGCGCGAGGTGCTGCTCCGCAAGGAGCCGAAGCGGCCCACGACCCGGTCCGGCGGGACGGGCGAGCGCAAGGCGAAGCCGGCGGCGGCCGTGGCCGACCTGCCGGCGGAGGCCGTCCCGGTCTTCGAGGCGCTGCGCGCCTGGCGCGGCGCCCAGGCCAAGGAGCTGGGCCTCCCGGCGTACGTGATCTTCCACGACGCGACGCTGAGGGAGATCGCCGCCCTGCGCCCCACGACCCTGGCTGAGCTGGGCGGGGTCAGCGGACTCGGCGAGAAGAAGCTCGCGACGTACGGCGAGGGCGTGCTGGAGGTGCTGGCGGGGCTGGGAGACACGGGCCCTGCCGCCGCTCGGGAAGCGACCCCCGCACCGGCCGGGGCCGCGGTGCCGGCGGCCCGCCCGGCGGTGCGGGACGCGGACCCCGAGTTCGGTTGGGACGAGGAGCCGCCGGAGTTCGAGTGAGCCCGGGTGGCGCGGGCGTTATCGGGGGTCCGCCGGCCTGCGGCGGGAGACGATCGTGGTCAGGTCGAGATCGACGGGGAAGGGCGTGGAGACCTTCATCCGGTCGTGGAAGATCCCCGTGGAGGTGTACGCGCCGGTCGCGGGCTCCAGCTCGAAGACGTAGACGACCGCCCGGCCGTCCTGGTTCTCCACCCGCCAGTAGTGCGGGATCCTCGCCCGCGCGTACTTCACGGGCTTGGTCTCCCGGTCACGGGTGACGGACTCGTCGGAGACGACCTCGATCGCGACAGATCGGGAGTGTGTCCAGGTCATCGGCGGTCCAGCCGCCCACGGGCGGGACCGCCCACCGCGGCTCGGGGGCCTCGGGTTCGAGGCTCATCAGTGCTCCCATGGGACGAAGCCTCGCGGGTCCGTTCAGCGTATCCGGCGAGAACCGATCATGGCCGCTCAGACGTATGAGCGAGTCACGCGTCGTCGACCCCCACACCCCTGGCCGCGTACGCGCGCACATCCGCGTCCGCGTCCGTGAGCACGCCCGAAAGGGCCTCCCGGACCGCCTCGTGGGACGTGTGGTGGAGCAGAGCCAGGACCGCCGCCTTGCGTACGTCGGCGTTCACGTCGGCGAGCGCTCCGGCCAGTGGGCCGACCGCGGAAGCCGGGTCCGCCGAGGAGAGCGCCGTCGCAGCCCCCGCCCGGACCTGCCACGCGCGGTCCGCCAGCGCAGCGGTGGCCTGAGCGGCGTACGGCTCAGGGCACCCGGTGGCCGCGAGCGCACCCAGGGCCGCCGCCCGCACCAGCGGGTCGGGGTCGTCGAGCAGCGGGGCCAGCGGTTCCGGGCCCGGGGCACGCGTGGCCGCCAGGCCCTTCGCCACGGCCACCCGGACCTCCCGGGACGGGTCGGTCGCGGCTCCGGCCAGCAGACCGGTCGCGTCCACGGAGACCAGGGCGCTCACCGTGTGGACGCGTACGTCGATGTCGGGATCGCCGAGCGTGCCCGCGAACAGTTCCGCGTCCCCCAGCCGCAGCGCCCGCAGGGTGTCCAGCGCCGTGGACCGTACGACGGGGTCGTCCGAGCCCAGGGCCGCCACCAGCGGTCCGCGCAGGGCCGGTTCGGCCGGCAGTACCTCGACCAGCTCCCGCAGGGAGGCGGCGGCCGCCGCCCGCACCGACGGGGCGGGGTCCGCGAGCGTGGCGGCCAGCGCGGGCCCCGCGCCCCCCGGCGTCGACTCGGTGAGCGCGGCCACGGCGGCCCGCCGGACCGCGGGGTCCGCGTCGGCCAGGTACGGTGCGAGGTCCGGCAGCTCGGGCTGTTCCTCGGCCAGCGCGAGGAGTTCGAGGATGCGGGGGGAGGGTCCGGACGAAGCCGTGGTGAAGGCCCCGGAGCGTACGGGCGCCGTGGAACCCGTAGGCGCCGACTCCCGCGCCCCGGCCGTCGCGACCTGCTCCGCCTGGACCTCGCCGAGCTCCCGGGAGGGACCGCCGACCGGGTCGAAGCCCTCCACCGGCACGAGGTACGGCGCCACCGGCCGGGCCGTGAACTCCATCGCTCCGGTAGCCGACTTGCGCAGGTCGAGGTGGTGGAACCAGTCGGTGTCGTCGCGCTCCGGATGGTCGGTGCGCTCGTGGTACAGACCCCAGCGGGACTCCGTGCGGGCCAGCGAGGAGCGCGCCGCCATCTCCGCGCAGTCCCGGATGAAGCTCACCTCCGCGCACCGCATCAGCTCGTGCGCGGTGGTCGCCCCCATCTCCGCGATGTCCGTACGCATCCGCTCGAAGTGCTCCAGTGCGAGCGAGAGCCGCGCCCCCGACTTGGGCGGTGCCACGTAGTCGTTCACGAACCGGCGCAGCTTGTACTCGACCTGGGTCTGCGGCGGGCCCTCCGGGTTGAGCAGCGGACGGTAGACCAGCTCGTGCGCCTCGCGCAGCTGGTCCGCGGGCAGTTCGCCCTCGTGAGCCGTGTACCGCGAGGCGTCGGCGCCCGCCAGGTCGCCGTAGACGAACGCGCCGATCATGTAGTTGTGCGGGACGCAGGCCAGGTCCCCGGCCGCGTACAGGCGTGGCACCGTCGTGCGGGCCCGGTCGTCGACGCGGACCCCGGAGGCCGAGTGGCCGCCGCACAGGCCGATCTCGGAGATGTGCATCTCGATGTCGTGGGTGCGGTAGTCGTGGCCCCGGTTCGCGTGGAACGTGCCGCGCGTCGGGCGCTCGGTGGAGTGCAGGATGCCTTCCAGGGCGCTGACGGACTCCTCGGGCAGGTGGCTCAGCTTGAGGTAGACCGGTCCCCGGTCCGAGGCGACCTCCGCCGCGAACTCGGACATCATCTGCCCCGACCAGTAGTCGGAGTCCACGAACCGCTCGCCGTGCCGGTTCACCTGGTAGCCGCCGAAGGGATTGGCCACGTAGGCGCAGGCCGGTCCGTTGTAGTCCTTGATCAGCGGATTGATCTGGAAGCACTCGATGCCGGTCAGCTCCGCCCCCGCGTGGTAGGCCATGGCGTAGCCGTCCCCCGCGTTGGTGGGGTTCTCGTACGTCCCGTAGAGGTAGCCGGACGCCGGCAGTCCGAGGCGTCCGCACGGCCCGGTGGCCAGGACGACGGCCCCGGCGCGCACGGTGACGAACGACCCGGTACGGGTGTTGAAGGCCGCCGCGCCGATGGCCCGGCCGTCGTCCCCGGTGAGGACGCGGACCGGCATCACCCGGTTCTCGATCCGGATCCGCTCCCGCATCTCCCTGCGCCGCAACTGCCGGTAGAGGACCTTCTTGACGTCCTTGCCCTCGGGCATGGGCAGCACGTACGAGCCGGAGCGGTGCACCTGCCGGACGGCGTACTCCCCGTGCTCGTCCTTCTCGAACTTCACCCCGTACGACTCCAGCCGCCGCACCATCGCGTATCCGCGTTCGGCGGTCCGGCGGACGGTGGACTGGTCGACGATGCCGTCGTTGGCCCGGGTGATCTCGGCGACGTAGTCGTCGGGTTCCGCCCGGCCGGGGATCACCGCGTTGTTGACGCCGTCCATGCCCATGGCGAGGGCGCCCGAGTGCCGGACGTGCGCCTTCTCCAGCAGCAGGACGGAGGAGCCGTGCTCGGCGGCGGTGAGCGCGGCCATCGTGCCGGCCGTGCCGCCCCCGACGACCAGCACGTCGCAGGAGAGTTCCTCGGCGTCGGCGAGGGCGGGGATCTGCACGGTCGGGCCTTTCCGTGGGTGGTGAAGAGATCCGTGGGTAGCGGCGAGTTCAGGGGTTGGGGGTGAGCGATTCGAGGACCTCGCGGCGCAGCGCGACGGTCGCCGGGTCGGTGTGCGCGGCGCGTACGCGCGGACGGGGTACGCCCAGGACGCGCCCGGTGGGCAGCAGTGCGACCCGGTCGCCGAGGAACAGCGCCTCGTCCACGTCGTGCGTGACGAAGACGACCGTGGCGCCCGTGCCGCCGAGGACGTCGACGAGCAGCTGCTGCATCCCCGCCCTGGTCTGGGCGTCCAGTGCCCCGAAGGGCTCGTCCATCAGGAGCGCGCGCGGCTCGGCCGCCAGGGCACGGGCCAGCTGGACGCGCTGGCGCTGACCGCCGGACATCCGGTGCGGGAGCTTCGCGCCGTGGCCGTCCAGGCCGACCCCGGTCAGCCAGTGCTCGGCGCGCGCCCGGCGTTCGGCGCGCGGGACGCCCCGGATGGCCAGGGGGAGTTCGACGTTGGCGCGCACCGTGCGCCACGGCAGCAGCGCGTCGTCCTGGAAGACGAGGGCCCGCTCCGCGCGGGGTGCGGTGATCGCTTCGCCGTCCTGGGTGACCTCGCCGCCGAGGGCGGGCAGCAGCCCGGCCAGGGTGCGCAGCAGTGTGGACTTGCCGCAGCCGGACGGTCCGACGACCGCCAGGATCTCGCCGGGCACGACGTCGAGGTCGATGCCGTCGAGCACCGGTGCCCCGGCCCGGCCGAGCACCGCGCCGCGCAGGGTCAGCCGGAGCCCCGGGGGAGTGGTCGTGGTCATGGGCGCACCCGCTCCTTCGTCAGGGGGACCGGCGCCGCCGCCGGAAGGACGACCGGGTGCCGGTGCCGCACGGGGGACGGAGGACGGCTGCCCTCCGTACGCGGAAGCCACCGCGTGAGCCGGCGGCCCAGCACCTCCACCGCCGTCGAGGTGATCCAGCCGAGCAGGCCGATCGTGGCCATGCCGACGAAGACCCCCGGATAGTCGACGACCGTGTAGTCCTGCCAGGTGCGGTAGCCCACCCCGTACTCGCCGGAGATCATCTCGGCGGAGATCACACAGATCCACGACACCCCGATGCCGACGGAGAGCCCGCCGAGGATGCCGGGGAGCGCGCCGGGCAGGACGACGGAGCCGAGGATCCGCCACCGGCCGCCGCCCATGGTCAGGACCGCCTCCTCCCACACCGGGGTGAGCGCCCGCACCGCGTGCCGGGTGGAGACCATGACGGGGAAGAACGCCGCCGTGCAGGTGATGAAGACGATGCCCTGCTCGTTGCTGGGGAAGAGCAGGATCGCCACGGGCACCAGGGCGATCGCCGGCACCGGGCGGACCACCTCGAGGACGGGCCCCAGCAGGTCCGAGGCGATCCGGGACCGCGCGACGGCCGTGCCGACCGTGATGCCGAGGACGGCGGCCAGGGCGAAGCCGGTGACGATCCGGGTCAGGCTGTCCGTGAGGTCCTGCCAGTACGCGTCACTGCCGAGCCGGGCCCCGAACGCCCGGGCCACGTCGGTCACCGTCGGGAACTGCTCGAAGCGCAGCCACAGATTGACGTCGTAGGAGGTCAGCAGCTGCCAGAGGCCCAGCGCGGCCACCAGGGACAGCGTCCGCAGTGCGAGGGACCACCGCCGTGCCCTCATGACGCGCGGGCCAGTTCGAGCGCGGTGGCGTACGGGACGACCCGTGCGCCGGGGTGAGCGGCGACGTCCGCGCGGGCGGCGGACCCGGTGACGTACGGCCTCAGTTCGGGCCCGTCCGCCACCCACACCGCCCGGTCCGCGAACCACAGGGTCCCGGTGCCCGCGTCGGGGACGTACGCGGCCCTGACCCGGCCCTCGTGCCCGGCTGTGTACCGCAGGACCTCGGCGGGGGTCGCGAACGCCGACGTGGTGTCCTGGCCCTTCAGCCAGACCTCGCCGCCACGGGTGGCGGGCGGGCCGGCGGCCCGTGCCTTCGCGTAGGCGGAACCGTGGACGCGCTTGACGTACTGCTCGTCGACGAACGAGTCGACGTCCACGTCCCCCACCAGCTTCGCCGAGCGCAGGACCGGGACGTCCTTCCTGAGCGCGGCCACCAGCGCGGGCTTCAGTGTCGTGTCGAACGTGGCGATGCCCTGGGCGCCGTTGTAGAGGTGGACGACCTCGGCCGGCAGACCCGTCGCCTTCGCCACCGACTCGGAGGCCGCCACCGGGTGCGCGCGCAGGTACTCCGTGGCCCGGCCCTGCGCCCGGAGGAAGTCCTCCAGCGCGGCGGGCCGCTTCTTCGCGAAGTCCTCGACGACGGTGACCCCGTGGAAGGTCGGAAGATTCAGCTCGGCCCCGTCGTAGAGCGCCTTCGCCCGGCCCTGGAAGGCCAGCAGTCCGGGCCACGCCACGAACTGCGACAGGGCGTCGGCGCTGCCTGCCTGGAGGGCCGACGCCCCCACCGCGGGCTGCTGGTTGAGCTTGCGGATGTCCTTCTCCGGATCGAGCCCGGCCTGCTGGAGCGCGCGGACCAGCGTTCCGTCGGCGGCCGAGCCGACGCTCGTGGAGACCTTCCTGCCCCGGAGGTCCTCCAGGGAGCCGAGGCCCGAGTCGGGGCCGGTCACCACGGTGTTGAGACCGCCGCGCAGGTTGTAACCGGTGACGGAGACCAGCTTGGTCGGACGGTTCAGCTGTGTGCCGCGTGCCGCGTTGATCAGCAGCGGGAAGTCGCCCATCGAGCCGATGTCGATCTTCCCGGCGGTCATCTGGGCGGTGATCGGGGCCCCGGTCGCGTAGTCCTGCCACTTCACCTCGTACGTGACGCCGTCCCGCTCGCCCCGGGCGCGCAGCTCGTCCTCGAAGTAGCCGAGCGAGCGCAGCAGGGTGCCCGCAGTGACGGTGTTGATGGTCCTGGACTGATAGCCGACGGTCACCGTGACCGTGTCGCCGTCACCCGCGCCCGCCTCGCCGCCGCATCCCGCCGTGAGCGGGACGAGCAGGGCGGGGGCCAGCAGGGCCCCGGCGGTACGGATTGCCGTGCGTCGCATGGGAGGAGGGGCCTTTCACCTGAGGAGGTAGGGCATGTTGACCGTGACCGCGTCGGTGGGACACCGGGCGGCGCACGGGCCGCAGTACCAGCACTCGTCGACGTGCATGTACGCCTTGCCGCTGTCCGGATGGATGGCGAGCGAGTCGAGCGGACACATGTCGACGCAGAGGGTGCAGCCGTCGATGCACTTGGACTCGTCGACGGTCACGGGCACGTCGGCCCGCTGGGGCGCCAGAGGCATGGCGGTCTCCAGGTAAGAGGGGGGTGTCGTGGGCTGAGGAGGGGGTCAGTCGGCTCTGCGCAGCAGGCCGCTCATGCTGATGCGGTCGCCACGGAACCGGATGAACTCCAGGTCCACGGGCCGGCCGTCCGCGAGGTGGGTCAGCCTTTCCAGCATCAGGACGGCGGAGCCCCGCGGGGTCTCCAGCACGGCCGCGGAGTGCGCGTCGGCGTTGACGGCCTCCATGGTGATCTCGGCCGTGCCGAGCGGCTGCCCCGTGAGGGTCTCCAGCAGCCGGAAGACGTCGGTGTTCTCCAGGTCGCAGCCGAGCAGGCCGGTCCCGATGTCCATGGGCACGTAGGTGAGGTCGAGGGAGAGCGGCAGCCCGTTCAGCAGCCGGCGCCGCTCGATGTAGAGCACGTCGGTGTGCTCAGCGATCCCGAGCCGCCGCGCCACCGGCCCCGGTGCGGGGACGGGGCCGACGGTACGCACCTCGTTGGTGACCCGGCCGTGTTCGCGGAGGGTCTCGCCCAGTCCCTGGAGCCGGTCCAGGCGGTGCGGGTACCTCTCGCTGACGACGACGGTGCCGACGCCCGGCTGACGTTCCACCAGGCCCTCGGCGCGCAGCAGGTCCAGGGCCTGGCGGACGGTGTTGCGCGAGACGCGGTAGTCACGGCCGATCGCGTCCTCGAAGGGCAGCACACCACCCGGGAAGCCCCCTGTACGCACCTGATGGCGCAACAGGTCGGCCAGCAGCCGTGCGTGGTCCGCGCGCAGCCGGCGCCGACGGGCGGCGGCGACGGGCACGGTGTGCTCACGGATGCGTTCGGATGGCATGCGCAGGACCATACCGACGGCTTCCGCGCGATGGTGTTGCCGCAGTGTTGCGCCACCTGAGGACACCGGCCGCACGCCTGTGACCAGCTACTTCTCGCTCGACGTGCGAAGATCTGCCACCCGGTACGACCACCCCTCGGACACCCGGAGGGCTCAGTCGCCCCCGCCCCCGCCGCCGTCCCCGCCCCCGGCCCCGGCGGCCTTGTCCTGGCGCACGTTGTGGTGCACGGCCGACGCCGGCCACTCCTCGCGGACCAGGGCCCGCGCCGCCGCGCGCGAGCGGCGGTCGCCCCGCCTCACCACCGACGGCAGTTCCACCGCCGCGGCCAGGGCCGCGAGCAGCCGGCTCCGGCGGTCGGGGAAGCCTGCCGCCCGCGAGTTCTCGAACCGCTGCCGCACCAGCTGCGCCGGGGAGGCGGGGCCCGCCGGGTGGCGGTGGTAGGGGAACAGGCCGAGGAAGCGGTGGGTCTCCCTGCGCAGGACACCCCGCTCGGTCAGCGCGTCCAGATACAGCCCTTCGGCCCTCCGCCCCGACTGCCGTACCCAGCGCCGGGCCGCCACCCCCGAGCCGGACCTGCCCTTGCCCGGCGGCGGGAGGCTCCGCAGGAACACCGCGAGCAGCGGATCCGGCGGGTCCAGGGGGTTCACGACCACCACCCGGCCGCGCTCCCCGGCGACATGCCCCCGCAGCTCCAGCTCCGCCAGTACGGCCCCGGCGACGCCGTACTCCAGGGACCTGCCCCGGCAGTACGGCTTGCCCCGGACCGGATCCAGGGCGAGCAGCAGCAGTTCCCCGGGGAGCGCGAGCCCGGTGTCGCTCACGGCGCGGCCGTGATCCGTCCGGTGACCTCGCCGAGCCCCACCCGGGTGCCGTGCGGTCCGGGCGCCCAGGCGGTCAGCGTGACGGTGTCGCCGTCCTCCAGGAAGGTCCGCTTGCCCTCCGCCAGGTCCAGCGGATCGCGGCCGTTCCACGTGAGTTCGAGGAGGGAGCCGCGCTGCCCCGGCTCCGGGCCGCTGACGGTTCCCGAACCGTAGAGATCGCCCGTGCGCAGCGAGGCGCCGTTCACCGTCATCTGTGCCAGCTGCTGGGCAGCGGTCCAGTACATGGAGGCGAACGGCGGCTCGGAGACGGTCTGCCCGTTGATCGCCACCGAGATCCGGATGTCGAAGCCGCCCGGCTCCTCGTCGTCCGCGTCCTCCAGGTAGGGGAGCAGCTCGGCGTCCCGCGCGGGCGGCGCCGTGCGGGCCGCTTCCAGTGCCTCCAGCGGGGTGACCCACGCCGACACGGAGGTGGCGAAGGACTTGCCGAGGAACGGGCCCAGCGGCACGTACTCCCAGGCCTGGATGTCCCGCGCCGACCAGTCGTTGAGCAGGGAGAGCCCGAAGACGTGCTCGCGGAAGTCACCGAGCGCCACGGGAGAGCCCTGCTCCGAGGGGACGCCCACGACGAAGCCGACCTCGGCCTCGATGTCCAGCTTCACCGACGGGCCGAAGACGGGGACGGGGTCGGACGGCGCCTTGCGCTGCCCGGAGGGACGCACCACGTCCGTACCGGATACGACGACCGTCCCGGCCCGCCCGTGGTAGCCGATGGGCAGGTGCTTCCAGTTGGGGGTGAGGGCCGCCCCGTCGGGCCGGAAGATCCTCCCCACGTTGGTGGCGTGGTGCTCGCTGGCGTAGAAGTCGACGTAGTCCGCGACCTCGTACGGCAGGTGGAGGGTCACCGAGTCGAGCGGGTACAGCAGCGGTTCCAGGTCCGGGCGGTGGGACGGCACCGTCACCCACGCCGTCAGTGCCCGGCGCACATCCCGCCACGCGGTGCGGCCGGCCGCCAGCAGCGGCATCAGGCTCGGCTGCGCCAGCAGTCTGGCGTACGGCGAACCGAGGGCGTGTGCCGCCGCCCCGGCGTCCAGCACGTGTGCGCCGATACGGACTCCGACCCTCCGGTCCTCGGGGTGTCCCGGGATGGAGAACACTCCGTACGGAAGGTTGTGCGGACCGAAGGGATCGCCCTCGGCCAGGTCGAGCGGGCTGCTCTGCTCGGGCATCTGTCGCTGCCCCTTTCCAGTCGCTTGAGGAACACGTTACGTCGGCTTCGCCGGTCGGCGGCAGTGCCTCAAGTAGGCGTAATGCCCGGAAAGTTATGTGATAACCCCGGTCAGCCCGCCGTGCGGGGGATCCTCTTCTCCCAGGTCCGGTGGAAGACGATCTCGTCACCGTCCCTGCATACGACCTCGTTGGACGTGATGAAGTCGTCGGCGTCCGCACTCGTCTCCGAACGCGTCTCGATCCGTACGTCCCAGGACATCTCGGGCCGGTGCAGCCGGATCGTCCAGTCCGAGCGCGCCCGGGCGGACAGCGGGTCGTCCTCCTGGATCGTGTACGTCTCCAGCGCGTCCTCGGTGAACTCCAGCCCGTCGGGGTAGACCCGCGTGCCGCCGTAGCGCGGATCGACCTCCAGACGCCACTCGCCCCTGGCGACGTCACGGACCACCAGGCGCTCGGGGCGCTGCTCGTCGAGCGTGACCGGGAAGACGACGCCGAGCGGCTCCGCCTGCTCCGGTTCGCCGAAGGTGATCGCGGGATCCTCGGTGTGCCGGCGGACCGGGAGCTCGACGAGGCTGCCCTCCGCCTCGAGCGTGAAGCCCGCCGAACCGGCCTGCGGCCAGATCCACGGCCAGTACGAGGAGGAGACGGCGAGCCTGATGCGGTGGCCGGGCGGGAAGGTGTGCCCGATGCCGTTCAGCTCGAAGGTGACGTACTCGGTCTCCCCGACGGGCCAGTCCTCCGCGCGGTCGCGCCCGTGGCGGGTGGCCAGGTTGAGGGCCCCCCGGGTCACCAGGGTGGAGGCCCCGTCCGGGGCCACGTCGCAGAGCCGGGCGACCACCTGGCCGCGCGGTACGTCCATCCGGATCAGGAGTGTCACCTGTGGACGGCCGAGGATCTCGATCGGGGCGTCCTCGACGGGAAACTCGAAGCACACCGACTTGGCGTCCTCGTCCCGCTGGTCGGGCGGCAGGTCGGCGTCGTTGCCGAACGGGAAGAAGCGGCCCGCGTCCAGCCCGGTCTGCTGCGGTGAGCGGACGGTCTGCGGCCCGCCCTCGAGTCCGTACGCGACCGGAGCGACGTTCCCGGACGGCCAGCTCGCGTCACCGACCCAGCGGCCCGGCAGCGTCTCGTAGACCGTGGCGGGACGGTGCGAGCCGCTGATCCAGGACCGCAGCAAGGGCTCGTTCATCACCCCGGTGTCCTGGTCCTTGAGGTGCTGGTCCCACCAGCGCAGCGTCTCCTGGAGGAAGCCGATCGCGGGCCCCGGGGGGAGGCCCCGGTCCGGGTACTGGTGCGACCAGGGGCCGATCAGCCCGCGCACCTGCCCCGGATCCAGGTGCTCCACCAGGCGCAGGACGGTGTCGCGGTACGGGTCGTGCCAGCCGCCCACCGCGAGGACCTTCGCCTCGATGGCGCCGTAGTCCTCGCAGACGCTGCCGTGTCTCCAGTAGTCGTCCCGCGTCTGGTGGGCCAGCCACGTGTGGATGAAGGGCTCCACCTTCTCCAGCCGGCGCAGCCACATGTCCCGCCAGTCGTCGCCGACGTCCGCAGGGTCCGGGGGCCGGGAGACGAAGGCCAGCATGGTGGAGGCCCACGCGTGCATGTCCACACCGAGGACGGAGCCGCCCATGTAGTGGACGTCGTTGTCGTAGCGGTCGTCCGCCGAGCACACGGTGACGACCGCCTTCAGCGGCTCCGGCGCGAGCGCCGCGATCTGGAGCGAGTTGAAGCCGCCCCAGGAGATGCCGAACATGCCGACCCGGCCGGAGCACCACTCCTGCCGCGCCAGCCAGTGCACGACGGCGACCCCGTCCGCGAGCTCCGTCGCGTCGTACTCGTCACCCGGCATGCCCTCGCTGTTGCCGTGGCCGCGGACGTCCACGCGTACGGAGGCGTAGCCGTGGCCCGCGTACCAGGGGTGGCGCTGCCAGTCGCGCGGCGCCGTCCAGTCACTGAGCCGGTAGGGCAGGTACTCCAGCAGCGCGGGCACCGGTTCGTCGGTGACCGGCCGCCAGATCCTGGCGTACAGCTGGGTGCCGTCCGCGAGGGGGATGTAGAGGTCCTCGTGAGTGGTCTCGTACGGGAAATCGGTGCGGATGTGCATGGCGGTACCTCAGTGGACGGGGTGCATGGTGCGCTTCAGCCAGGGAGCGGCGGCGATGACGGCCACACCGGCCGCCACCGCGATGGCGCCATTGACACCGAAGTAGGCGGGGTTGGAGACCTCGCCGTAGAGCTTCACGATCTGTGCCTGGATGCCGTTGGCGAGAGCCAGGGACAGGAACCACAGCGCCATCGTCTGGCTGGCGAACGCCTTGGGGGCGAGTTTGGTGGTGGCGGACATACCGGAGGTCTCCAGCAGGATGTCGCCGAGGCCGAGCAGCAGGTACGAACCGACGATCCACCAGGCGGCCATCCGGTAGGTGTCGTCGGCGTGGCCCGAGGTCGGGATGACCATCAGGAGGAAGGACAGCCCGCCGAGGATCACCCCGATCGCGATCTTGTTCGAGGCGTGCGGCTGGCGGGGCCCCATCCGGGCCCAGACGGCTGCGACGACGGGCGCCAGCGCGACCTCGAAGGCCCCCAGCGCCGAGGCGTACCAGCTCGCCGGGAAGTGGAAGCCGAAGATCTCCGTACGGGCGTTCGTCGAGGCGAGCAGCATCATCGTCGAGTACGCCTGGAAGAGGATGAAGTTGAAGACGACCGAGGCCAGGAACAGCACGACGTACGGCCGGAGCCTGCCGCGCTCCTCCGGGGTGACCCGGGGGCTCCTGAACATCACGACGAAGTACACGACGGGCGCGATCACCGAGACGAGGGTCAGGACGTCGACGAACCGGTCCATCGTCAGCCAGCCGGCCAGCGCCAGGGCCGTCGCCACCAGGGCGGCCACCGCGATGCCGGCCGCGATGGTCAGCACGGCCCGGCGCATCGGGCCGGGCGCCAGGGCGTACTCCGCCGTGTGCTTTCGCCCGGCCAGGTGACGGCGGCCGGCGACGTACTGGATCAGGCCGAACGTCATACCGACGGCGGCGGCCGAGAACCCCCAGTGCCAGCTCGCGTGCTCGCCGAGCCATCCGGTGACCAGCGGGCCGGCGAAGGCACCGATGTTGATGCCCATGTAGTAGAGCGCGAAGCCGGCGTCGCGGCGCTGGTCCTCGGTGCGGTAGAGCTTGCCGACCATCGAGGCGACGTTGGGCTTGAGCAGGCCGGTCCCGGCGCTGATCAGGCCCAGCCCCACCCAGGTCATCGTGGCGGTGGGCACGGCCATGGCGTAGTGGCCGCACGCGATGAGGACGCCGCCGTACAGCACCGCGCGGTAGGAACCGAGGATCCGGTCGGCCAGCCAGCCGCCGGCGACGGAGACGAGGTAGACGAGGGTGCCGTAGGCGGCGGACACGGAGGCGGCGGTGCCCGGGTCCATGCCCATACCGCCGTCGGAGACCGTGTCGGCGAAGAAGAGGACCAGGATGGCCTGCATCCCGAGGAACGAGAAGCGTTCCCAGACCTCCAGTCCGGACAGGGTCATCAGACCCCGGGGCTGGCCGAAGAACGCGTGATCGTCTTCGGGCGGCGGCTGAGCCGGTTCGGTACCGGCCGGGGCGTGGGACAAAGCGACAACTCCTGATCGTATGAGCTGATGCCGAACATACCGGCGGTGGCGGGAAGGCGCCCACGGTGATCCAAAGGGGACCGGATACGCTGAGTTGAGTGAGGACAGCGACACATCGACAATCCGTGTGAGCGTCAGCAGACAGGAGATCCCCTCGTGACCGTCGTCGGGCCGTTCGGACTGAGCGTGCGGGACCAGGCTCTTGAGGCCGATGTCCAGGCCGGTTTGGCCGCTGTCGAGGCGGGGCTGCTGGACGCCACCAAGAGCGAGGTCCCGTTCATCACAGAGGCCGCGCAGCACCTCGTCAGCGCGGGGGGCAAGCGTTTCCGGCCCCTGCTGGTGATGCTCGCGGCCCAGTTCGGTGACCCGGACGCGCCGGGTGTCGTCCCCTCGGCCGTGGTCGTCGAGCTGACGCACCTGGCGACGCTGTACCACGACGACGTGATGGACGAGGCGGACGTGCGCCGGGGGGTGGACAGCGCCAACACCCGCTGGGGCAACTCCGTGGCCGTGCTGACGGGCGACTTCCTCTTCGCGCGCGCCTCGCACATCCTGGCCGACCTCGGGCCGGAGGCCGTCCGCATCCAGGCGGAGGCGTTCGAACGCCTGGTCACCGGTCAGATCCTGGAGACCGCCGGCCCTCGCGACGGACGCGACCCCGTCGACCACTACATGGACGTGCTGGGCGGCAAGACCGGGTCGCTGGTCGCCGTGTCCGGACGGTTCGGCGCCCTGATGGCCGGGGCCGACGAGTCGGTCGTCGACATCCTCACCCAGTACGGCGAACGCCTCGGCATCGCCTTCCAGCTCGCCGACGACGTCCTGGACATCGCCTCGGACTCCCACGAGTCGGGCAAGACGCCCGGCACCGACCTGCGCGAGGGCATTCCCACCCTGCCGGTCCTCCACCTGCGCGCGCGGGCGGCGGCCGAGGGCCGCCGGGAGGACCAGGAGCTCGTGGAGCTGCTGGACGGCGACCTCGGCGACGACGCCCGGCTCGCGGAGGCCCTGCGCAGGCTCCGCGCCCACCCGGCGCTCGAACAGGCCCGCCGCGACACCGTCCGCTACGCCCAGGAGGCCCGGGCGACGCTGGCCCCGCTGCCCGAGTGCTACGCGAAGGCCGCGCTGGAAGAGCTGTGCGACGCCGTGGTGCACCGCGCCGGCTGACCCGTTCGGACCCGGGGGCCCGGCCAGGACGCGGCGGACCCCTAAGGGCCCGGCGGACCGCGGACCCTCCGGGTCATCCCGGAGAGGTACGCCCAGTTGCTCCCGAGGGCTGACGCTTCTCCCCGCCCGATTTGGTCAGATGGATGACAACCACTCCTGACCACATCGGGTGAGAATGGCGGCGGGGAGTGGGCACGTGCAACGGGATGGCAGCCGCCGACCACGGAGGTAGAGCACACATGGCACCGAACGACAGCGCGGAGACCAACGGCGAGGCCACGGGCACTGTCGTGGGCCGCCGGAAGGCGGCACGCTACATCGTCCCGTTCGCGGTGGCGGGAGTGGCGGCGGCGACGATCGGGCTCGTCCCGGCCCTCGCGGACTCCGGCGACCCGGAACTGCCGGACATCACCGCCCAGGAACTCATCGAGAAGATCGCCGCGTCGGACGAGGAGCAGCTCTCCGGCACGGTGAAGATCACCACCGATCTCGGTATCCCGTCACTCGGCGGACTCGCGGGCTCCTTCGCCCCGGGCGCCGGACAGGGACCGGCGGCAGGGGAGTCGAGCGCGTCCCCCGACGCCAAGCTGATGGAGCTCGCCTCCGGCACGCACACGCTCCGGATCGCGGCGGACGGCCCCGACAAGCAGCGGCTCTCCATCCTCGGCGAGGGCTCCGAGTACAGCCTCGTCCACAACGGGGACGACGTCTGGGGATACGACAGCGAGAGCAACGAGGTCTACCACGCGAAGTCCGACGGGAAGGGGCGCGCGGACGGGGAGGCCGGGAAGCACAAGGCGCCCGAGGGCATGCCGGCCACTCCGAAGGAACTCGCCGAGGAGGCGCTCGCCGCTGCCGGCGACACCACGTCCGTCACCGTCGGCGGCACGGCCCAGGTGGCGGGGCGCGACGCCTACAAGCTCGTGATCAAGCCGAAGCAGTCCGGTTCGACGGTCGGCTCCGTCACGGTCGCGGTCGACGCCTCGACCGGTGTGCCCCTGAAGTTCACCCTGGCTCCGAGCAGCGGAGGCAAGGCCGCGGTCGACGCCGGATTCACCGATGTGGACTTCGCGAAGCCCGACGCCTCCTCCTTCTCGTTCACCCCGCCCAAGGGTGCCGAGGTGACCGAGGCCGACGAGCTCGAGGCCGGGGCGGAGAAGGACGGCGCGGCGGACGAGGCCCGCAAGGACCTGAGCGCGCTGGAGGGCTTCAAGGGCCTCGACGTCATCGGCGAGGGCTGGACCGCCGTCGCCGAGATCGACGTCCCGGGAGGTGCGGGACTGCCCGCCCAGGGCTCCGGCGACGTGCCCGCGCAGGCGCAGCAGTTCCTGGACGCGCTCGGCGACAAGGTCACGGGCGACTTCGGTTCGGGCACCGTCTTCAAGACGCGGCTGGTCAACGCGCTGCTGACGGACGACGGCAAGGTCTACGTCGGAGCGGTCACCAAGGACGCCCTGGTGAAGGCGGCCGACACCGCCAAGTAGGACGCATCCCACGGACCGCCCCGTCGTACGCTCCGTACGGCGGGGCGGTCCGTGCGACGGGGCGCGCGCCCGGGGGAGGGACGCGTGGCGCGGACGTGGGGGCCCGACGCGGGGCCGGACACGGTGGGACAGGACCGGGAGTGCTCATGACCGACACAGCGGACGCGGCGGCGGAGCCGGACACCGGGCCGGAGCCCGGCACGGTGATCGAAACGCGCGGGCTCACCAAGCGCTACCGGGGCGGGCAGCCGGCCGTCGACGGTCTCGACCTCGCGGTCCCCGCCGGAAGTGTCTTCGGCTTCCTCGGGCCCAACGGTTCCGGCAAGACCACCACGATCCGGATGCTCATGGGGCTCGTCGAACCGACCTCGGGCACCGCACACGTCCTGGGCCGCCCCATGCCGGCCGCCTCCCGCGCGGTGCTCCCGCAGGTCGGCGCGCTCATCGAGGGCCCCGCGCTGTACGGGTTCCTGACGGGCCGCGGCAATCTCGTACGCTTCGACTCCGCCGATCCGGCCGCCGATCCGCGCACCCGGCGCGCCCGGGTGGAGGCCGCGCTGGACCGGGTCGGGCTCACCGCGGCGGCCGGCAGGAAGGCCAGGGCCTACTCACTCGGGATGAAGCAGCGCCTCGGGATCGCCGCCGCGCTTCTCCGGCCGCGCAGACTGCTCGTACTGGACGAACCGACCAACGGTCTCGACCCGCAGGGCATGCGCGAGATCCGCTCGCTGGTCCGGGAGCTGGCGGCGGAGGGCACCACCGCCTTCCTCTCCTCCCACCTGCTCGACGAGATCGAGCAGGTCTGCACCCACGCGGCGGTGATGGCCCGTGGCCGGCTCCTCGTGCAGGGCCCGGTGGCCACGCTCGCCGCCGGTGCGCGGGGACGGCTCACCGTCACCACCCCCGATCCCGGCGACGCCGCCCGGATCCTCACCGCACACGGGGCGACGGGCCTCATGACGGACGGGGCCCGGGTGAGCGCGGACGCGCCGCCGGGCGAGGTGGAACTCGCGGACATCAACGCCGCCCTGGTGCGCGGCGGAGTGCGCGTACGCGCCTTCGGTGTCGAGCGGGGCTCGCTGGAAGACGCCTTCGTCGCACTCACCGGAGAGGGATTCGATGTCGCAGGCTGAACTCACGGCGGTGCGTGCCGCCCGCGCCCCGCGCCGGCTGTGGGCCCTGGGCATCCTCCGCTCCGAGCTGGCCACCACGCTCCGCCGGTGGCGCACCCTGGCCCTGCTCGGTGTCCTGGCGGCCGTGCCCGTCCTCATCGGGATCGCCGTCCGCGTGGAGACGGGCGACGGCTCCGGGGGAGGGCCCGGCGACGGCGGGGGCGGTCCCGCGTTCCTCTCCCAGATCACCGGCAACGGGCTGTTCCTCGTCTTCGCGTCGATCTCCGCGACGCTGCCCGTCTTCCTCCCGATGGCCGTCGGCGTCATCGCGGGGGACTCCGTCGCGGGTGAGGCGAGCGGAGGCACTCTGCGCTATCTGCTGGTCGCACCGGCGGGCCGGACCCGGCTGCTGTGCGCGAAGTACGCGTCGGTACTGGTGTTCTGCCTGGTGGCCACCCTGGTCGTGGCGGTGTCGGCACTCGCGGCCGGGGCGCTGCTCTTCCCCGTCGGCGAGGTCACGACGATCTCGGGGACCAGGATCGGGTTCGGCGAGGGACTGCTCCGGGCCGGCCTGATCGCGGTCACCGTGGCGGTGTCCCTCACCGGCTTCGCCGCGCTGGGCCTCTTCATCTCGACGCTCACCGACAGCGGGATCGCCGCGATGGCCGCCACGGTCGGGGTGCTGATCACCGTGCAGATCCTGGACACGATGCCGCAGCTCGACGGAATCCATCCGTATCTCTTCCCGCACTACTGGCTGTCCTTCACCGACCTGCTGCGCGATCCGGTCCGCTGGGACGAGATGGTCAGCAACCTGGGACTCCAGGCGGTGTACGCGGCGGTGTTCGGCTCAGCGGCCTGGGCGCGCTTCACGACGAAGGACATCAGCGTCTGAGGGCGCCGACACGGGCCGTCCGCACCGTCGGCCGGTCGAGCCGTCCCCCGATCGGCTCGTCGCGGCACGAACGGCACGAACGGTCTGCTGCACGGAACGTGACGACACGGTACGTTCCGTTTCCAGCCAGGTCATTGTTCGACTTTTGGCGACGCCCTGTCAACAACCGGTGGGTGGAATCCCCCTATGCTCACCGAATGATCACATCGCCGAGTTCCCTGCGCCGCAGCGAGAGGTCGCGACGGGCGACGCTGGACGCCGCCCTGGAGCTGTGTACGGAGAAGGGCTACGGCCGGGTCACCGTCGAGGCGATTGCGGCGCGGGCCGGCGTGAGCAAGAAGACGATCTACCGGTGGTGGCCGTCGAAGGGCGCGGTCATCCTCGAGGCGTTCGCCGAGGTGTTCATCGGCGCGACACCGTTCGTGGACACCGGCGACATCGCGGCCGATCTGCGGACGCACGTTTACGGCGCGGTGAAGCTGGTCTCCACGCCTCCGTACGGTCCGGCCTACGCCGGGATCCTGTCGGAGATGCACTACGACGACGACCTGGCGCGGGCCGTACTCGAACAGCTGGTCCAGCCCCGCTTCGAGGCCGCCGTCGGGCGCCTGCGGCAGGCCCAGGAGCAGGGGCAGATCCCGGCCGGCGCCGATCTGCCGCTCGCGGTGGAGCTGCTCTACGGCCCCGTCTACTACCGGCACGTGCTGAGGAAGCCGGCCCAGGACGAGGCGACGATCGCCTCACTGGTCGCCCACGTCCTGCGGTCCCTCGCCGCCGGCGACGAGGGAGCGGCTGCGGCGGACGGGGCGGGTGGCGCCCCCGTCCGGCGTGAGGCCTCCACCTCGGGTGACGCTTCCGTCCCGGGTGGCGCCGCCGCCGCCCCGGCTCCGGGTGGGGCGTCCGCTCCGGGGCGCGTCAGCTGAAGAACGTCTTGGCCCTCGCCGTGGCCCCGGTGTCCGACAGCACGTCGCCGGGCTTGCTGCCGTTGCCCAGCAGTACCCCGCCCCAGCGCATCCCGAGGTAGCGCGCCGAATTCCGCAGTGTCCCCGCGAGGGGCTCGGCGGCCGCCGGGTCGGCGTCCGCGAGTGCGGTGACACCCCACAGGGTCTTGCCGGCCATCCGTCGCTGGAAGTCGACCCCGGGGGTCTCCAGCCAGCCCGACCAGTGGTCCAGGTACCGCTTGGTGGAGGTGGAGACCGCGTACCAGTACAGCGGTGAGGCGACGACGACGTCGGTGGCGGCGAGTGTCGCCTCCAGCAGGGTCGCGGCGTGACCGGTGGGAGCGGTGTGGCCGTCCGCGTGCCGCCGGTCCTCGAAGTCGGGCAGCGGGAGGTCCCGCAGGTCCAGCCACCGCTGCTCCGTGCCCGCCGGGAGCTGCTCGGCCGCGAGCCGGGCGAGCGTCCCGGTGTTGCCGTCGGCGCGGCTGCTGCCGAGCAGGAAGAGGAAGGTGCGTGTGGCCATGGAGTCCCCCAGCAGTGTGCGTGCGACTTTTACCAGCGCATGCATCATATGCATGTGCATGGAATTTGGGGGACGGTTTCCGGCCAGGTCCCTCGAAGGCGTCCGGTGCTCAGGTGAAGAGCCGCTCCAGGACCACCGCGACGCCGTCCTCGCTGTTGGAGAGCGTGATCTCGTCGGCTGCGGCACGCAGCTCCTCGTGCGCGCCGGCCATCGCCACCCGGTGGCCCGTGAGGCGGAACATCGGCAGGTCGTTGGGCATGTCGCCGAACGCCACCGCGCCGGCGAGGTCACGGTCCAGCAGTCCGGCGGCCAGGGAGACCCCGGTGCCCTTGTCGACGCCGTACGGTGCCAGCTCCACCGTCCCCGGGCCCGCCATCGTGACGGACGCCAGTTCGCCCACCGCCATGCGGGCGGCCGTGGCCAGTTCGTCGTCCGTCAGCCGCGGGTGGCGTATCAGGACCTTGATGACCGGCGCCGCCCACAGGTCCGCGCGGCGCCCGGCCCGCTGTGCGGGGAGCGAGGGGTGCGGCATGCGGTACCCCGGCTCGATCAGGGTCATGCCGTCGGCGCCGTCCTGGTCCACGGCGGCGAACACCTGCCCCACCTCGGCCTCGATCTTGCCGAGTGCGGTGTCGGCCAGCTCCCGGTCCAGCGTCACCGAGCTCAGCATGCGTGCCGCCCCGGCGTCGTACACCTGCGCCCCCTGCCCGCAGACCACCAGGCCGGTGTAACCGAGGTCCGCGAGCAGGGCGCGTATGCCGGGCACCGGCCGGCCCGTGACGATGAGGTGCTGCGCTCCGGCCGAGGCGGCGCGGGCGAGCGCGGTGCGGGAACGCGGGCTCACGGTGTCGTCGGGACGCAGGAGCGTGCCGTCCAGGTCCGTGGCGACGAGGGTGTAAGCGGCGAGTGGCGTGAACATGAGGTCAGCCTAGAGAGACCGCCCTCCCGCCGTACGCCGCCGGCCCGCGCGGCCGGTCACCCCGGTCAGTGCACGCAGAACTCGTTGCCCTCCGGGTCCAGGAGCACCTGCCACGAGCCGCCGGGCTCATCGACGACACGCAGCACGCTCGCCCCCAGCCCCACCAGCCGTTCCGACTCGGCCTCGCGCTGCCCGGACGCCGTGTGCACGTCCAGGTGGAGGCGGTTCTTCACCGTCTTGGGCTCCGGTACGCGCTGGAAGAGGAGGCGGCGCCCGAGGCCGGTCCCGCTCTTCTCCTCGTACGGATCGTCCGGATGCCGCACCGCGGCGAGATCGCGCCACGCGCGGCGGCCGTGCGGCTCGACCGTGGCTGCCTCCGGTACCGCCCCCACGGTGAGCAGTTCCTCGATGAGGGCGCTGTTGTCCTCGACGAGATAGCCGAGTGCCTCGGCCCAGAAGTCCGCCTGGGCGTGCGGGTCGGTGGCGTCGATGACGACCTTCCAGTGCAGTGTCATGAAAACCGTTTGTACTGGTTACCCGAACGGTGGGGCAACGGGCACGCCGGAACCCGGGCTGATTCCTCGCACGCCACAGGTGGCCACGCCCGGCCGGCCCGCGTCTCACCGCACCGGGCACGCCCCGCAGACGTGGGCGCCGCACGCGGCCAGGAGCGCCCCGGCCGCCGCGCTGACCCCCGGATCGGCGTCCGCCGTCAGCCGCTCCGCCGTCGCCCGGCCCGCCAGGACCGCGAGATGCGCGTCCCTGGCCCACTCCGGGTGGTGCGCGTGGTCGTGGGCGAGGATCGTCCCCAGCAGCCCGAGTACTCCCGCGCGGTCCTTCACGGTCTCCGTGGCCGCGAGTTCCCACAGGAACGGCACCGTGGCGACGGTCGCGTCGAACACGGCCATGGCGCCTATCCACTGCCCCAGATCGCTCAGCGCGTCCTCGGCCGACTCGCTGTCGCCCCAGGCGATCCGCGAAAGCGTCCCGGGGACCCGGGAGGCGGAGCCCTGGGCATGGCGCAGCTCATGCCACTGAACGTGCCTCATGTCCTTCAGGATGGTCCCCACCCGGGCACTCAATCAGCCTTTACGAGTGCCGTCCACCATGTCTGCACCCCTCATCGGATCCGGCTTCCCGGCCTTGTCCAGGACATCGAGGCAGCGCCTCACCGCGGCGTGGTCGGCCGCGTCCGCGATCAGCCCCACGTGGTTGTCCGGCCGGACCACGACGACCGTGTCGCCGGTGATGCCGTACGCCGCGTGGGCGTGCCCTTCGCGGTCGAGCAGGGCGCCCGTGCCCGCGACGGCCGTCCCGGACGCCGGGTCCCCGGCGCCGTACACCCGCAGGGTCCGCACCGTGTCGCCGTGGGCCGCGGCCGCCTCCCCGAGGGCCTGCTCCGCGCCGGCCCCGAAGCCCAGCACGGTGATGTGCGGACCGGCGAACACCCGGAACAGCCGGGTCGGGGCACCGGTCGACGCCTCGGTGCACGGGGCGTCCGGGGCGCGGTCGCCCGACCGTACGGCGCCGCCGCCCCCGGGGCGGGCGAGGCGGCTCCACCGGTATCCGCGGTCCAGTCCCGTCGTCGACGGGGTGATCGCGGTGTCGAGTCCGCCGCCCGGCACCCTGATCGCCTCCAGCGTGGCTCGCAGCCGCTCCGAGGTGAGGTCCAGCGTCCAGGCGGCGACCGGCAGCCGCTCCTCCTCGTAGGTGTCCAGCAGCTCCGCGCCCGCCCGCCCCCGCAGCACCTGGCCGAGCTTCCAGCCGAGGTTGAACGCGTCCTGGATGCCGGTGTTCATGCCGAGGCCGCCCGCGATCGCGTGCACATGGGCGGCGTCCCCGGCCAGGAGGACCCTGCCCACCCGGTAGCGGTCCACCATGCGCACGTTGACGCGGTACGTCGAGAGCAGGGTGGCCCGGGTGAGGTGCCCGGCGGGAAGGCGGGCGTGCCGGGCGAAGAGCCGCCTGAACCCTTCGAGGGAGGGCGGGAGGGGCCGGCCCCCGGCGTCCCGCTCCGGGCCCGACTGGTACCACCAGCCCGCCCGGGTGCCGGGGATCGGGCAGAGCATGACCCCGCCGTCCGCGTCGAACCACTGATGCCACAGCCCCCGGTCCAGGACTCCCGGGGTGATCTCGACGTCGCCGCAGACCATCACCTGTTCCTCGTCCGTCTCCCCGTCGAAGGGGACGCCGAGCAGCTTCCGTACGCGGCTGTGCGCACCGTCGCAGCCCACCACGTACCTCGCGCCCGCGGTGGAACCGCCGGCGAAGGAGACCCTCACGGCCCCGTCGCCTTCCGTGAGGCCGACGACCTCGGTGCCCGTCTCCACGGCCACGCCGTACCCGGCGAGGCGGTCCCGCAGGATCTCCTCCAGCCGCCACTGGGCGATCAGCCGGCCCCGGTCGTACGGCGCGTCCGGCGTCGGCGCGCACCCGGCGTACGGGTCGGTGTCGGCGATCCGCACCCCGTCGCGGTACTTGCGCATGGGGAGGGGCGGCGAACCCGCCGCCAGCACCGCCTCGACGACCCCCAGGTCCTCCAGCACCTCGAGGGAGCGGGGGTTGGGGCCCTTGGACCGCGAGCTGCGCGGGTGCTCGGGCGACTTGTCCACGACGCGGACGCCGATGCCCCGTCTGGCGAGATCGCAGGCGAGTGTCAGTCCGGTGGGGCCCGCCCCCACGATCAGTACGTCGGTCATGCGTGCTCCTCGGTCCGTGTCGTCCCCTCAGGGAAACGTAACCGAGTCAAAAAAGCAACTGGGTAATTATTTGGTCGGAGCGTTCACACCCGGGGCGGAAGCGGAAGGTGTGCCGATGGGTGCCGCCGCCTCCGCCGCCCGTACGGCCAGACGAAGCGCCTCCGCCCGCGTGCGCCGGGCCGTCCTCAGGGCGTCCCAGGTCAGCAGCATCAGCGCCACCCAGACGAGTGCGAAGCCGGCCCACCGCTCGGGCGGCATCGCCTCGTGGAAGTAGAGGATGCCGAGCGCGAACTGGAACACCGGCGCCAGATACTGCAGCAGGCCCAGGACCGACAGCGGGACCCGGATCGCCGCGGCGCCGAAGCAGACGAGCGGGATCGCGGTGACCAGTCCCGTCGCCGCGAGGAGTGCTCCGTGCCCCGCGCCACCGGCCAGGAACGTCGCGTCGCCGCTCGCCCCGAGCCACAGCAGGAACGCGAGCGCGGGCACGAACAGCACGGCGGTCTCGGCGGCCAGGGACTCCAGGCCGCCCATGCCGACCTTCTTCTTCACCAGGCCGTAGGTGGCGAACGAGAAGGCCAGTACCAGGGAGATCCACGGCGGCTGCCCGTAGCCGACGGCCAGCACGAGCACCGCCGCGAAGCCGGTCGCCACCGCGGTCCACTGGACCGGCCTCAGTCGCTCGCCGAGCAGCAGGACACCCATGGCGATCGTGACCAGGGGATTGATGAAGTAGCCCAGGGACGCCTCGACGACGTGGCCGTTGTTGACGGACCAGATGTAGAGGCCCCAGTTGACCGAGATCACGGTCGCGGCGATCGCGATCAGTCCCAGTCGCCGGGGCTGCCGTATCAGCTCGCCGATCCACGCCCAGCGGCGCAGGAACAGCAGGGCGGCACCGACGACGCCCAGAGACCACACCATCCGGTGGGCGAGGATCTCCACCGCTCCCGACGGTTCCAGCAGCGGCCAGAAGAGGGGGACGAGGCCCCACATCCCGTACGCGCCGATTCCGTACAGCAGGCCTGCCCGCTGTTCGTTCTTCCCCTTCACAGGCCCTCCCGGCACTCCCGCGTCGACGTTGGGCCGACTGCACGAAGGTAGCGCCGGAGGGGCCCGTCTGTCATTGCCGTCTCATGGGAACGGTCGTGACAAGCGCGGGTCGTCCCTGCTCAGGCGTCCGCGACCGCGGCGGCGACCGTCTCGGCCAGGGGAGTGGTCGGCCGGCCGGTCAGGCGGGCCAGGTCGCCGCTCGTCCCCGCGAGCAGGCCGCGCCCGATGGCCTCGTCGACGTCGACGAGGATCGTGGCGAAGGACTCGGGTACGCCGGCTCCGACGAGGATCCCGTGGTGCGCCGCAGCCGGGACGCTGCTGTAGGTGATCTCCCTGCCGGTCGCGGCGGACACCACGGCGGCGTACTCGGCCAGCGACCAGGCCACATCGCCGCTCAGTTCGTACACCGCGCCGAGGTGCCCCTCCCCGGTCAGCACGGAGGCCGCCGCGGCCGCGTAGTCGGCCCGTGCGGCGGAGGCGACGCGCCCGTCGCCGGCGTTCGCGACGACGGTGCCGTGCGCCAGGACGGGCGCAAGGTTCGCCGTGTAGTTCTCGGTGTACCAGCCGTTGCGCAGGAAGGTGTGGGGGAGCCCGGAGTCCAGGATGAGCTGTTCGGTCACCTTGTGCTCGGCGGCCAGCAGGAAGTCGGCGTCGGGGCCGCCCAGTACGCCGGTGTACGCGAGCTGGGCGACACCCGCGGCCTTCGCGGCGTCGATCACGGCGGTGTGCTGCGGTACGCGCCTGCCGACCTCGTGGGCGGAGATCAGCAGCACGCGGTCGCCGGCCCGGAAGGCTCCGGCGAGGGTCTCGGGGCGGTCGTAGTCGGCGATGCGGAGCTCGACGCCCCGGGCGGCGAGCGGGGCGGCCTTCTCCTTGTCGCGGACGACGGCGACGACCTGGCCGGACGGGACCGTGTCGAGCAGCCGCTCGACGACGAGACGGCCGAGGGCGCCGGTGGCTCCGGTGACGACGATGCTCATGGGGTTTCTCTCCTGGGGTGCTGATCCGCGAGTGGAACAGCACTCACCCTAAGAGGGGTACTAACTTCTAGAAAGTACCCACTTTGAAGTAAGGTACTGGTGTGACAGTGAGCATCCTGGACGAGGTGGGCGGCCACCGCCCTGACGTCAACCAGCGCAACTGCCCCTCCCGGCTCGTCCTCGAACACGTCACCAGCCGGTGGGGCGTGCTCGTGCTGGCCGCGCTGCTGGAACGCTCGTACCGCTTCAGCGAGCTGCGCCGCACGGTCGGCGGTGTCAGCGAGAAGATGCTGGCCCAGACCCTCCAGACGCTGGAGCGCGACGGTTTCGTCCACCGGGACGCGCAGCCGGTGATACCGCCCCGCGTGGACTACTCGCTCACCCCGCTCGGCAGGGAGGCCGCCGACCGGGTCTGGGCGCTGGCCCGGTGGTCCGAGCGCCGGGTGGACGAGGTCGAGTCGGCGCGCGCGGCATACGACGAGGCCCGGAGCCGATCGGCTCCGGGCCCCGGGCACCAGGGGTGACGGCGGATCAGCCGACGACGGTCCAGGTGTCGTTGCCGGCCAGCAGGGTGCTGAGGTCGCCCTTGCCCTGCTGTTCGATCGCGGTGTCGAGCTGGTCGGACATGAGGGCGTCGTAGACAGGGCGCTCGACGCTGCGCAGGACGCCGATGGGCGTGTGGTGCAGGGTGTCGGCGTCGGCGAGGCGGGAGAGGGCGAACGCGGTGGTGGGACTGGGGTTGTGGGCGTCGTGGACGAGGATCTGTGACTGGTTGTCCTCGGTGACCGCCACGACGGCCAGGTCGCCGGTGAGGGGGTCGCGGACGACACCCTTCGCCCCTCCGGCGCCGAAGCGGATGGGCTTGCCGTGTTCGAGGCGGATGACCGCCTCCTCGGCGCGTTCCTTGTCCTTGAGCACCTCGAAGGCGCCGTCGTTGAAGATGTTGCAGTTCTGGTAGATCTCGACCAGCGCGGTGCCGGGGTGGTCGGCCGCGGCCCGCAGCACGCTCGTGAGGTGCTTGCGGTCGGAGTCGACGGTGCGGGCGACGAAGGAGGCTTCGGCGCCCAGGGCCAGGGAGACCGGGTTGAACGGTGCGTCCAGCGAGCCCATCGGCGTCGACTTGGTGATCTTTCCGACCTCGGAGGTGGGACTGTACTGGCCCTTGGTGAGCCCGTAGATCCGGTTGTTGAACAGCAGGATCTTGAGGTTGACGTTGCGGCGCAGGGCATGGATGAGGTGGTTGCCGCCGATGGACAGGGCGTCGCCGTCGCCGGTGACGACCCAGACCGACAGGTCGCGGCGGGAGGTGGCCAGCCCGGTCGCGATGGAGGGGGCGCGGCCGTGGATGGAGTGCATCCCGTAGGTGTTCATGTAGTACGGGAAACGGGAGGAGCAGCCGATGCCGGAGACGAAGGTGATGTTCTCCTTGGCCAGCCCCAGTTCGGGCATGAAGCCCTGCACTGCGGCGAGGACCGCGTAGTCGCCGCAGCCCGGGCACCAGCGCACTTCCTGGTCGGACTTGAAGTCCTTCATGGACTGCTTGCCCTCGGCTCTGGGGACCAGCTGGAGAAGTTCGTTGGCGTCAGGCATCAATGGCCTCCTTGAGGACGGTGGCGAGCTGCTCGGCCTTGAAGGGCATGCCGTTGACCTGGTTGTAACTCCGGGCGTCGACGAGGTACCTGGCTCTCAGCAGCATCGCCAGCTGGCCCAGATTCATCTCCGGGACCACGACCTTGTCGTAACGCCCGAGCACCTCACCCAGATTCCGGGGGAAGGGGTTGAGGTGGCGCAGGTGGGCCTGTGCGATGGTCTCGCCCGCCGCGCGGAGCCGGCGGACCGCCGCCGTGATCGGCCCGTACGTCGAGCCCCAGCCCACCACCAGGGTGCTCGCGCCCGCCGGGTCGTCGACCTCCAGGTCCGGGACCTCGATGTTGTCGATCTTCGCCTGGCGGGTGCGGACCATGAAGTCGTGGTTGGCCGGGTCGTAGGAGATGTTGCCCGTGCCGTCCTGCTTCTCGATGCCGCCGATCCGGTGCTCGAGACCCGGCGTGCCGGGCACCGCCCACGGGCGCGCCAGGGTCTGCGGGTCCCGCTTGTAGGGCCAGAACACCTCGGTGCCGTCAGCCAGTTCGTGGTTCGGGCCGGTCGCGAACTGGGTCCGCAGATCGGGGAGGCTGTCGGTCTCGGGGATCCGCCACGGCTCGGAGCCGTTGGCCAGGTACCCGTCCGAGAGCAGGAACACGGGAGTCCGGTAGGTCAGCGCGATCCTCGCGGCGTCCAGGGCCGCGTCGAAGCAGTCCGCCGGGGTCCTGGGCGCCACGATCGGCACCGGCGCCTCACCGTTGCGCCCGAACATCGCCTGCAGCAGATCCGCCTGCTCCGTCTTGGTCGGCAGACCCGTGGACGGCCCGCCCCGCTGGATGTCGATGATCAGCAGCGGCAGTTCCAGCGACACCGCCAGCCCGATCGTCTCCGACTTCAGCGCCACCCCCGGCCCCGAGGTCGTCGTGACCCCCAGGGAACCCCCGAACGCCGCCCCCAGCGCCGCACCGATCCCGGCGATCTCGTCCTCCGCCTGGAACGTCCGGACGCCGAAGTTCTTGTGCCGGCTCAGCTCATGAAGGATGTCGGACGCCGGGGTGATGGGATACGAACCCAGGTACACCGGCAGATCCGCCTGCCGGCCCGCCGCGATCAACCCGTACGACAGGGCCAGATTCCCCGAGATGTTGCGGTAGGTACCCGTCGGGAAGGCCTGCGACGCCGGCGCGACCTCGTACGAGACGGCGAAGTCCTCCGTCGTCTCACCGAAATTCCAGCCGGCCCGGAACGCCGCCACATTCGCCTCGGCGATCACCGGTTTCTTCGCGAACTTCGACCGCAGGAACGCCTCCGTCCCCTCCGTCGGACGGTTGTACATCCACGACAACAGGCCGAGTGCGAACATGTTCTTCGACCGTTCGGCCTCCTTGCGGGAAAGACCGAACTCCTTCAACGCCTCGATGGTCAAGGTCGTCAAAGGCACCGGATGCACGTTGTAGGCCTCGAGTGAACCGTCCTCCAGAGGGGACTCGGCGTATCCGACCTTCGCCATCGGACGTTTCGTGAACTCGTCCGTGTTCACGATGATGTCCGCGCCACGCGGGACGTCGGCGATATTCGCCTTCAGAGCGGCGGGATTCATCGCGACCAGCACATTCGGCGCGTCGCCCGGCGTCAGGATGTCGTGGTCCGCGAAGTGCAGCTGGAACGACGACACGCCCGGCAGCGTCCCGGCGGGCGCCCGGATCTCGGCCGGGAAGTTCGGCAGCGTCGACAGGTCGTTCCCGAACGACGCCGTCTCCGACGTGAAGCGGTCACCCGTCAGCTGCATGCCGTCACCCGAGTCACCCGCGAAACGGATGATCACCCGGTCCAGACGGCGGATTTCCTTCTCGGCGGCGCCCGCACGCTCGACGTGCGGGGGACGCTGTTCCCCGACGACAGCCTCGCTGGCCTCATCGGACTTTCCGGCTGGGCTACTGACCTGGCTGGTCACTGAACTGGACCTCCCTCGGGGCGGCGGCTCGGGACCGGCCGGCCCGCCGGCGGTCCAGGCCCCACCCTACTTCTGTAAGGGTCGCCTTCCTCGGACCGGTCATATGGTGGACGCGTTTGTGAGACATGAATGCATCCCGTTCTGCCATATTTCTCCGGACCCTTCGATCGCTGGACGAAGCCCCTCGGCACTCACCCTTTCGTCCTGGTCCTGAGGCACGCTCGACTACGGGCCGATCATCCAGATCATCGCGAGTAGATCATCGCTTTGTCACGAGTTCAGATAAGTGAGAACAGCGAGAACACGCCGGTGATCCCCGTCACTGGGTGACAGGCCGAGTTTCAGGAAGATGTTGCTGACGTGCTTCTCCACCGCTCCGTCACTGACCACCAGCTGCCGGGCGACGGCCGAATTCGTACGTCCCTCCGCCATCAGGCCCAGGACCTCCCGCTCACGCGGCGTGAGCCCCGCCAGCACGTCCTGCTTGCGGCTGCGGCCCAGCAACTGCGCCACCACCTCCGGGTCCAGGGCGGTCCCGCCCTGCGCCACCCGCACCACGGCGTCCACGAACTCCCTGACCTCGGCGACCCGGTCCTTCAGCAGATAGCCGACCCCCCGGCTGCTGCCGGCCAGCAGCTCGGTGGCGTACTGCTCCTCGACGTACTGCGAGAGCACCAGCACCCCGATGTCCGGGTAGTCCTTGCGCAGTCGCACCGCCGCCCGGACTCCCTCGTCGGTGTGGGTCGGCGGCATCCGCACATCGGCGACGACCACGTCCGGCAGCGCGTCCTGTCCCGCGAGGTCGTGCACCGTCTTGATCAGCGCCTCCGCGTCCCCCACCCCCGCGACGACGTCGTGCCCGAGATCGGTCAGCAGCCGGGTGAGCCCTTCCCGGAGCAGCACCGAGTCCTCGGCGATGACGACTCGCACTCTTTCCTCCACGACCTTGTGTCCCCCACTGTCGGTGTTGCCGCGTACGCCGATGTGCGCGCCGCCCTGTGTACCCAGCATTCCAGCATCGGGGCCCGGATGGGCCGTGCCGGCGGTTCCGGTCCCCCCGGACGCGCCGCAGTGCCCCGGCCGCCGTGATGGCGGCCGGGGCACTGCGGCTCCGGCTCGTCCGCCGGCTCCGTACGCGGCACCCGTGTACGGAGCCGGGGGTGTCAGCCCCGCCAGGGCAACTCGGCCGTGATCGTCGTCGGGCCGCCGGCGGGGGAGTCGACGACGAGGATGCCGTCCACCGCGTCCAGCCTCTCCGTCAGCCCGGCCAGACCACTGCCCACCGAGACCCCGGCCCCGCCCCGCCCGTCGTCGGAGACCTGGAGCATCAGCCGGTCCGCCGTCCTCCACACGTCGACCGAGGCGCGCGTGGCCCTGGCGTGCTTGCTCACGTTCTGGAGGAGTTCGGAGACCGTGAAGTAGGCGATGCCCTCGATGGCCTGCGCGGGCCTGGACTCCAGGTCCACCACGACCTG
>NZ_JBISCE010000020.1:0-4828 GCF_044385685.1 Streptomyces sp. ALB3
CATCCTCGAGGAACCGCCCGTGGCGGCCGAGGAGAGCGGTGACGCACCGGTACGGGAGCTCCCCGTCGTGCCGTGGCCGCTCTCGGCCGCTGTCGGCCCCGGCGCACTCGAGGCGCAGGCGAGCGCCCTGGCCGAGCACATCGACGCGGTGGGCACACAGGCGTCCGGCGCGCTGGACGTCGGCTTCTCCCTGGCCACCGGCCGGGCGGCCCTGGCCCAACGCGCGGTGGTACTGGCGGACAGCCGCGACGGACTCCTCGACGGCCTCCACTCCCTGGCGGCCGGACGGCAGTCCGCCGGCGTCGTGCGCGGCTCGGTGGTGGACGGCAGACTGGCCTTCCTCTTCCCGGGCCAGGGCTCGCAGTGGCAAGGCATGGGTCGCCGGCTGTACGAGACGTATCCGGTGTTCAAGGACGCATTCGACAGCGTATGCGCGGAACTGGACACCCCTCTCGGCCGGCCGCTGCGCGACATCGTGTTCGACGGGGGCGACCTGCTGGACCGTACGGAGTTCACCCAGCCCGCGATCTTCGCCGTCGAGATCGCGCTCTTCCGGCTGGTCTCGTCGTGGGGTGTCACCCCTGACCTCCTGATGGGGCACTCCTTCGGTGAGCTCGCCGCAGCGCACGTCGCAGGCGTCCTCTCGCTGGAGGACGCGTCGGCACTGGTCGCCGCCCGGGGCCGTCTGACACAGGCCATGCGATCCGACGGCGCCATGGTGTCCCTCCAGGCCGACGAGGACGAGGTCCTCCCGCTGCTCACCGACCGGGTCTCGATCGCCGCGCTCAACGGACCCTCGTCGACGGTGATCTCGGGTGACGAGGACGCCGCGCTGGCGATAGCCGCCCACTTCGAGGCGGAAGGCCGCAAGACCAAGCGGCTGCGGGTCAGCCACGCCTTCCACTCCCCCCACACGGAGGAGCTGTTCGACGAGTATCGGGCGGTCGCCGCAGGTCTGACCTTCCACCCGGCGAACATCGCCATCGTCTCCACCGTCACCGGCCGGCTCGCCGAGCCCGGCGAACTCGGCGACCCGGAGTACTGGGTTCGCCACCTCCGCCACACCGTCCGTTTCCACGAGGGGACGCTGAGCCTCCAGCAGCAGGGCGCCCTCACGTTCCTCGAGCTCGGACCCGGCGGCGTCCTGTCCGGCTTGGCGCAGCAGAGCCTCAGCGGAGAGGGACACGCCTGTCTGCCCGCCCTCCGCCGCAACTGGGACGAGCCGCAGTCGTTGCTCCGGACAGTGGCGGAACTGCATGTGCGCGGTCAGCACGTCGACTGGCCCTCCTACTTCGAGGGGACCGCGCCCCACCGGGTCGGTCTGCCGACATACGCCTTCCAGCACGAGGAGTTCTGGCCCCAGCCACATCCCCACCCGCCGGGCGGACCCGGACCGCTCACGGCGCAGGACCCGGCTCAGGCCCGCTTCTGGGAAGCCGTCGACGGCGGCGACCCGCAGGCCCTGGCCGAGGCACTCGGCATCGAGGACGACCTGCGCTCCTCGCTCACCGACCTGGTCCCCGTCCTGGCGTCGTGGCGACGCCGGCACAGGGACGAGTCGACGGTCGACTCATGGCGCTACCGCATCACCTGGAAGCCGCTGACGACCGCCCCCACGGCCGGTCCGGCCGGCACCTGGCTCCTCGCCGTCCCCGGACACCTGGCCCGGGACGAGGCGGTGGACGCGGTCGAACGCGAGCTGGCAGCCGGCGGCGCCGACATCGCACGGCTCCTGATCAGCACGGACGGAAACGACCGGGCCACGGTCGCCCGCACCCTGGACGACGCACTCACCAAGAGCGGCCCGCTCACCGGAGTCGTGTCACTGCTCGCGCTGGACGAGGAAGCGGACCACAGCCACCCGGTGCTGCCGGGCGGGCTCTGCTCCCTGCTGTCGCTGATCCAGGCCCTCATGGACCTGGAGGAGGACATCCCGCTGTGGTGCGTGACCCGCGGCGCGATGTCCATCGGGCGTTCCGAGGCGCCCACAGGAGCCGTCCAGGCACTGACCTGGGGCCTGGGCCGGGTGCTCGGCCTGGAGCGCGCCGAGCGCTGGGGCGGCCTCGTCGATCTTCCGGCCGACCTCGGCACCCTCGACTCCCGGGCGTGGGCGCGCATGCGCGGCGTGCTGGCCGGGCCCGTCGGTGAGGACCAGGTCGCCGTACGGCAGGGGGGCGTCTTCGGACGCCGGCTCGTACGAGCACAGGGACCCACCGCCTCGACGCCGTGGCATCCGTCCGGGACCGCACTCATCACCGGCGGAACGGGCGCGCTGGGTGCCCACGTCGCCCGCCACCTGGCCCGCGAGGGCGTGGAGCACCTCGTACTCACCGGCCGACGCGGTCCCGCCGCCGAAGGCGCGCTCGCGCTCCACGCCGAACTCGCCGCCCTGGGTGCCCGCGTGACGATCGCGGCCTGCGACGTCGCCGACCGTGACGCGCTCGCCGCGCTCGTGGACCAGGTGCAGGCGGACGACGGCAGGCCCATCGGGACGGTCGTCCACGCCGCCGGCACGACCGTGACGGCCGGACTCGCCGAGTCGGAACCCGCGGACGTCGCGGAAGCCCTCACGGCCAAGGTGGCCGGCGCCGCGAACCTGGACGGCCTCTTCGGGACGGACGCGTGCGGGACGCTCGGCGCGTTCATCCTGTTCGCCTCGGGTGCCGGAGTGTGGGGCGCCGCCGGACAGGGCGCCTACGCGGCGGGCAACGCCTACCTGGACGGCCTGGCGGAGCACCGGCGCAGCCGGGGACTCCCCGCCACATCGGTCGCCTGGGGCGGCTGGTCCGGTGGCGGCATGGCCGACGGTGACGCCCAGGACATGCTCGCCCGTCGCGGGCTCGCGGGCATGGACCCGCAGCTGGCCACAGGCGCTCTCGTGCGAGCGGTCGAGACGGGCGAGACGTGCCTGACCGTCGCCGACATCGACTGGTCCCTGTTCGCCCCGGCGTTCACGCTGGCGCACCCCAGACCGCTCATCGGTGACATCCCTGAGGCAGCCGAAGCCCTCCGGGGCAGCGCTGTGGAGGCCGGCGACGTCCAGGACGGAGCCGCGGCGGTGCTGCGCGCCAGGCTGAGCGGACTCTCCGCGACCGAGAGCGACAGGGAACTGCTCGACCTGGTCAGGACCGAGGCCGCCGCGGTACTGGGCCATCCCTCGGCCGAAGCCGTCCCCGCCGACCGGGCCTTCCGTGATCTGGGCTTCGACTCCCTGACCGCAGTCGAGCTGCGCAACCGCCTGAACAGGGCCACCGGGCTCGACCTCCCCGCGACCCTCGTGTTCGACCACCCGACACCGGCACACATCGCCACGGACCTGCTGGCGCCGCTGCTCGGGGGCCGGAGCGCCGAGACCCCCGTCTCCGCAGCCGCCCCCCTCCACGCCGATGACGACCCGATCGCCATCGTCGGTATGAGCTGCCGCTACCCGGGCGGCGTCCGGTCACCGGAAGACCTGTGGGACCTGGTCGCCGAAGGCCGCGACGCCATCGCGGAATTCCCCGCGGACCGGGGCTGGGACCTCGACAGGCTGTTCAGCCAGGACCGGGGCCGCCCCGGCACCACCTACTGGGACGAAGGCGGGTTCGTCCACGACGCGGGTGAATTCGACGCCGGACTGTTCGGGATCTCGCCGCGCGAGGCGCTCGCGATGGACCCCCAGCAGCGGCTCCTCCTCGAAACCGCGTGGGAGACCTTCGAGCGGGCCGGCATCAGCCCGTCCGCCGTGCGCGGCACCCGCACCAGTGTGTTCACCGGGACCAACGGGCAGGACTACGCCACCGTCCTGCTCGGCTCCCCGGACGCCGGAGCGGGCTCGCTGGCCACCAGCAACGCCGCCAGTGTCGTCTCGGGCCGGCTCTCCTACACCTTCGGCCTCGAAGGGCCGGCGGTGACCGTGGACACCGCCTGCTCGTCCTCACTCGTGGCGATGCACCTGGCGGTCCAGGCACTGAGGGCGGGGGAGTGCTCGCTGGCACTGGCCGGGGGAGTCACGGTCATGTCGACACCGGCGGCGTTCGTGGAGTTCAGCAGGCAGGGAGCGCTGGCCTCCGACGGACGCTGCAAGTCCTTCGCCGACGCGGCGGACGGGACGGGCTGGGGCGAGGGCGTCGGACTGCTGCTCATGGAGCGACTGTCCGACGCGCGGAGCAACGGACACGAGGTGCTGGCCGTCCTCCGCGGCTCCGCCGTCAACCAGGACGGTGCGTCGAACGGCCTCACGGCGCCCAACGGTCCTGCGCAGCAGCGCGTCATCCGACAGGCCCTCGCCTCGGCCGGACTGGAACCGTCCCAGGTCGACGCGGTCGACGGACACGGCACGGGGACGACACTGGGCGACCCGATCGAGGCGCAGGCCCTGCTCGCGACCTACGGACAGGAGAGGCCGGAGGACCGGCCGCTGCTCCTGGGGTCGGTCAAGTCGAACATCGGTCACACCCAGGCCGCCGCCGGTGTGGCCGGTGTGATCAAGATGGTGATGGCGATGCGGCACGGTGTGCTGCCCCGGACCCTGCACGTCGACGAACCGTCCACCCACGTCGACTGGTCCACCGGAGCGGTCGAGCTCCTGCGGGACCGCGCCGAATGGCCCGAGACGGGCGAGCCACGACGGGCCGGCGTGTCGTCCTTCGGCGTCAGCGGGACGAACGCCCACGTGATCCTGGAGCAGGCGCCGCCGGCGGAGGTGGCCGCGTCCTCCACCCCTGTCACGGTGCCGGTGACGCCTTGGGCGGCGTCGTCGAGGTCCGAGACGGGTCTGTCCGCACAGGTGGAGCGGTTGTGCGCGTTCGCCGAGGGCCGGGATCCGGTGGATGTCGGGTTCTCGTCG
>NZ_JBISCE010000021.1:0-3532 GCF_044385685.1 Streptomyces sp. ALB3
GCTGGTCACCGCCCTCGCCGAGCTCCACGTACGCGGGAAGTCCGTCGACTGGACGGCGTACTTCGCCGGCACCGGCGCCCGCCGCGTCGACCTGCCCACCTACGCCTTCCAGCGCGAGCGGTACTGGCCGAGCGCGTCGTCCGGCCCGGCCGGTGGGCCCGCCGGCGCGCGCAATCCGATCGACGCGGAGTTCTGGGACGTCGTCGCCCGCGGCGACGTCGACACCCTGGCCAGGACACTCGACCTCGGGGAGACCGGCACGCCGTCCCTCGCGAGTATGCTGCCCGCCCTGTCCCAGTGGCACCGCAACCGCAGCGAGAGCCTGTCCGTCGGCTCCTGGCGGTACCGCGTGACCTGGAAACCCGTCGAGCAGACACCCGAGCCCGTCCTCTCCGGCCTCTGGGTGCTCGCGGTTCCCGCTGGAAGCGCGGACGAACCCGTCGTCGCGGACTGTGCGGCCTCCCTGCGCGACCACGGCGCGAGCGTCGTCCTCCTGCCCGTGGACGGCGGGACGGACGACGTCACCACGATCGGCGAACGGCTGCGCGAGACCGTCGACGACCACGGCAGCCTGTCCGGTGTGCTGTCGTTGCTGTCCTTCGACGAGAGCCCTCACCCCGTGCACGACGTGCTGCCGGCCGGTTCGTTCGCCGTTCTGGCTCTCCTACGGGCGATGACCTGGCTCGACCTGGAGTCGCCGCTGTGGTGTGCCACCCGGACCGCCGTGTCCACCAGGCGGTCCGACGTCCTCGCCCGGCCCGTTCAGGCACAGACATGGGGCCTCGGCCGGGTCGCGTCGCTGGAACACCCCAAGGTGTGGGGCGGTCTGGTCGACCTTCCGGACGAGGTGGACGCCCGCGCGCTGAACCGGTTGGTGTCCGCCCTCGCAGGCACGGACGGCGAGGACCAGCTCGCCGTACGCGATACGGGAGTGCTCGCCCGACGGGTCGTGCCGGCGACACCGGACGGATCGGCGCCCGCGCGGTCCTGGAAACCGTCCGGCACGGCGCTCGTCACGGGCGGAACCGGGGCGCTGGGCGGGCATGTCGCACGCTGGCTGGCCACGGACGGAGCGGAGCACGTCGTCCTCACCAGCCGTAGCGGTGGCAAGGCCCCGGGGGCCGCCGAACTGGTGGCCGAACTGGAGGCGCTGGGCAGCAGGGTCACCGTCGCCGCATGCGACGTGACCGACCGGACCGCCGTGGCCGCACTGCTGGCGGGACTCTCGGCCGCCGGGGACACGGTGCGCACCGTCGTGCACGCGGCAGGAGTCGGCAAACTGGCCCCGCTCGCGGTGACGGACGACGACATGTTCGCGGACATCGCCGCGGCCAAGGTGGCCGGGGCCCGGTACCTCGACGAACTGATCGGCCACGACGACCTCGACGCGGTCATCTACTTCTCGTCCGTCTCGGCCGTCTGGGGCGTCGGGGACCACGGGGCGTACGCGGCGGCCAACGCCTACGCCGACGCACTCGCCGAACAACGGCGCGCCGAAGGCGTGCCCGCCCTGTCCGTGGCCTGGGGGCCGTGGGCCGGGGGCGGAATGGTGAGTGAGGACGCCAAGATCCTCCTCGACCGGCAGGGCGTGCGTCTCATCCAGCCCGCCTCGGGCATCGCCGCACTCCGGCAGGCCCTCGACCACGACGACACCACCGTGGTCATCGCCGATGTCGACTGGGAACGCTTCGCGCCGGTCTTCACGATGGCGCGCGCCCGTCCCCTGATAGCCGACATCCCGGAGGCGGCAGCAGCCATCGGGGGCGCGGCGGCGGAACCGGCCGACGGGGCGGGGGCAGTTCCTGCCCTACGGGCGGAACTGATCGTCCTGTCCGAGGCCGACCGGGCCCAGCTCCTGCTGGACCTGGTGCGTGGACACGCGGCGACCGTGCTCGGACACGCGACGCCCAAGAGCGTCGAAGCGGGCCGTGCCTTCAGGGAACTCGGCTTCGACTCGCTCACCGCGGTCGAACTGCGCAACCGGCTCAACGCCGCGACCGGGCTGCGCCTTCCGGCGACGTCCGTGTTCGACCACCCGACACCGACCGCACTCGCACGTCATCTGCAGGCGGAGATCCTGCAGGACGTGGAAGGCGATCTGCCTGCCGGTGAGGAACTCGACCGCCTGGAACAGGTCCTCGCCGTCCGCGCGCACGACGACATCGGCCGGTTGCGCGTGGTCATGCGCCTGGAGTCCCTGTTGACCAAGCTCAACGAAGCACACGGGCCGGCCGGCCGGGACAGCAGCGCGGAGCGCTACGAAGCCGCGACGAACGAGGAGTTGTTCGACCTGATCGACAACGACCTCGGGATCTCTTGACGTGACAAGCATGCACTTTCCTGTACGACTCACGGGAGCGATGGACTGATGGCGGACGAAGAGAAGCTGCGCGAGTACCTGACCAAGGTGGTCGGCGAGCTCCAGCAGACGCGCCAGCGACTTCGCCATGTCGAGTCCGGCGAGGCGGATCCCATCGCGATCGTCGCGATGAGCTGCCGGTACCCGGGCGACGTGTGTTCGCCGGAACAGCTGTGGGACCTGGTGGCTTCCGGCGGCGACGCCGTCGCGGGGTTCCCCGCCGACCGGGGCTGGGACCTCGAGAAGCTGTACGATCCTGACCCCGCGCACCCGGGGACGTCGTATGCGAACGAAGGCGGATTCCTCTACGAGGCCGCCGACTTCGACCCCGGCCTCTTCGGGATCTCGCCGCGTGAGGCGCTGTCGATGGACCCGCAGCAGCGTCTGCTCCTCGAGACGTCCTGGGAGGCGTTCGAACGCGCGGGCATCGACCCGCTCTCCGTACGTGGCAGCCGTACCGGCGTGTTCATCGGAGCCTCCACCCAGGGATACGGCATCGGCATGGCAGCGTCGCCCGGCTCGGACGGGCACGCGCTGACAGGGGACGTCACTTCGGTGCTGTCCGGCCGGGTCTCGTACACACTGGGCCTCGAGGGCCCGGCGGTGACCGTGGACACGGCATGCTCGTCGTCCCTCGTCGCCATGCACTGGGCGATCCAGGCGCTGCGCTCCGGTGAGTGCACACAGGCCCTGGCCGGTGGCGTCACCGTCATGTCCAACCCTGGCGTCTTCGTGGAGTTCTCACGGCAGAAGGGCCTGGCGGCCGACGGCCGGTGCAAGGCGTTCGCCGAGGCCGCGGACGGTACCGGCTGGGGCGAAGGCGTGGGAATGCTCCTCCTGGAGCGGCTGTCCGACGCACAGCGCAACGGACATCAGGTCCTGGCTGTGGTGCGGGGCAGTGCGGTGAACCAGGACGGCGCGTCGAACGGGCTGACGGCACCGAACGGCCCCGCGCAGCAGCGCGTCATCAGTCAGGCGCTGGCCGGCGCCAAACTGTCGCCCACCCAGGTGGACGTCGTGGAGGGCCACGGCACGGGGACGACACTGGGCGACCCGATCGAGGCACAGGCGCTGCTCGCGACCTACGGACAGGACCGAGCGGAGGACCGGCCGCTGCTGCTCGGTTCCATCAAGTCCAACATCGGTCACACACAGTCCGCTGCGGGCGTCGCC
>NZ_JBISCE010000022.1:0-13685 GCF_044385685.1 Streptomyces sp. ALB3
CGGGTGCGGACAACCTGGACGCGGTCTTCGGTGACCGGAAGCTCGACGCGTTCGTACTGTTCTCGTCGATCAGCGCCGTCTGGGGCAGCGGCGGGCACGGCGCCTACGCGGCGGCCAACGCCCATCTCGACGCCCTGGCCGAGCGGCGCAGGGCCCGGGGCCTGACCGCCACCTCCATCAGCTGGGGCCCCTGGGGCCAGGGCGGGATGATCGAGGAGACGGGCGAAGCCGAGCTGCGGAGGCGCGGACTGCCCACGATGGCGCCGGACACCGCGATCACCGCACTCCACCGGGCACTGGCCGAGGGCGACGTGCACGTGGCCGTCGCCGACGTGGACTGGGAACGCTTCGCACCCGCGTTCACGGCCGTGCGGCCGAGCCCGCTCCTGGACGGTCTGCACGAGGTACGGCAGATCCTTGAGCGTGCCGAGAGCCGTTCCGAAGGACTCGACGAGAGCTCCGCGTTCAAGCAGCACCTGGCAGGTCTCTCCTCACCGGAACGTGACGCGGAACTGCTCGAACTCGTCCGCCGTGAGGCCGCGACCGTGCTGGGGCACCGCAGCGCCGACGAGGTCCCCGCCGACCGTGCGTTCCAGCAGCTCGGCTTCGACTCGCTCACCGCGGTGGAGCTGCGCAACCGGCTGAGTGCGGCGACAGGTCTGTCCCTCCCCTCCACGCTGATCTTCGACTATCCGACGCCGACGGCTCTCGCCGGCCATGTCCGCACGGAGGTGTTCGGCGAGACGCCGGAGAGCCTCCACACGATCGCAGCGACCGGGGAGTACGCCGAGGACCCCATCGTCATCGTCGGCATGAGCTGTCGGTTCCCCGGTGGCGTCGCGTCGCCCGAGGAGCTGTGGGCTCTGCTCGAATCCGGGGGGGACGGCATCTCCGGCTTCCCGGAGGACCGCAACTGGGACGTGGGCGCGCTCTACGACCCGGACCCCGAGAACGTGGGCACCTCGTACGTCTCCGAGGGCGGGTTCCTGCACGACGCCGCGCAGTTCGACCCCGGATTCTTCGGGATCTCACCGCGTGAGGCGCTGGCGATGGACCCCCAGCAGCGACTGCTTCTCGAGGCGTCATGGGAGGTGTTCGAGCGAGCCGGCATCGACCCGACCTCCCTCAAGGGCGACAGGGTCGGAGTGTTCACCGGAACCAACGGCCAGGACTACGGCTACGTCCTGGGCGGCGCGGGAGACTCCGTCGTCGGCTACGGCGCCACCGGAAGCTCCGCCAGCGTCCTGTCCGGACGCATCGCGTACACCCTCGGTCTGGAAGGCCCTGCGGTGACGGTGGACACCGCGTGCTCCTCGTCCCTGGTAGCCCTGCACCTCGCAGCGCAGGCGCTGAGGAAGGGCGAGTGCACCATGGCCCTGGCCAGTGGTGTGACCGTCATGTCGATGCCAGGCGCCTTCGTGGAGTTCTCCCGGCAGGGCGGTCTCGCAGTGGACGGCCGGTGCAAGGCCTTCGCCGAAGCGGCGGACGGCACCGGCTGGGGCGAAGGCGTGGGAATGCTGCTGGTCGAGCGGCTCTCGGACGCGCGGCGCAACGGTCACGAGGTCCTGGCGGTCGTGCGGGGTTCGGCGGTCAACCAGGACGGCGCGTCCAACGGTCTGACGGCGCCCAACGGGCCGTCCCAGCAGCGGGTCATCCGGCAGGCGCTGGCCGCCTCCGGTCTGTCGGCCTCCCAGGTGGACGTGGTCGAGGCCCACGGCACGGGTACGACGCTGGGTGACCCGATCGAGGCGCAGGCGCTGCTCGCGACCTACGGACAGGACCGCACGGACGACCGGCCGCTGCTGCTCGGGTCGGTCAAGTCGAACATCGGTCACACGCAGGCGGCGGCCGGCGTGGCCGGAATCATCAAGATGGTGCTGGCGATGCGGCACGGAGTGCTGCCGCAGACGCTGCACGTGGACGAGCCTTCGTCCCACGTGGACTGGTCGGCGGGGGCCGTCGAGCTGCTGACCGAGCCGGTTGCCTGGCCCGAGACGGGCGAGGCACGTCGGGCGGGTGTGTCGTCGTTCGGGATCAGCGGGACCAACGCCCACATCATCCTGGAACAGGCTCCTGACGCGGAGACGTCGGACGGAGCACGTGCCAGGTCGCTGCCGGTGGTGCCGTGGGCGGTCTCGGCGAGGACCGAGGCGAGCCTTTCGGCGCAGGTGGAGCGGCTCTCGGCGTTCGCCGAGGGCCGGGATCCGGTGGATGTCGGGTTCTCGCTGGTGACGACGCGTGCCCTGCTGGAGCACCGTGCGGTGGTCATCGGTGACCGGATGGTCGAGGGAGCGATCACCCCTGGGCGGACCGCTGTGCTGTTCTCGGGTCAGGGTGCGCAGCGGTCGGGTATGGGCCGTGAGCTGTACGCGTCCTATCCGGTGTTCGCGGACGCGTTCGACGCGGTGTGCGCGGAGCTGGACCGGCATCTGGACCGGCCGGTCCGTGAGGTCGTGTTCGAGGGTGGTGAACTGCTGGACCAGACGCAGTTCACGCAGGCGGGGCTGTTCGCCCTGGAGGTGGCGCTGTTCCGTCTGGTGTCCGCCTGGGGTGTGAAGCCGGATTATCTGCTGGGTCATTCGATCGGTGAGTTGTCGGCCGCTCATGTGGCCGGGGTGTTGTCGCTGGAGGATGCGGCGCGGCTGGTGGCGGCCCGGGGCCGTCTTATGCAGGCGTTGCCGGCGGATGGGGCGATGGTCTCGCTCCAGGAGACGGAGGACGAAGTCCTTCCCTTGCTGACCGACGGCGTCTCCATCGCCGCGCTCAACGGGCCGTCCGCGACAGTGGTTTCCGGTGACGAGGACGCAGTTCTCGCCATCGCGGCGCGCTTCGAGGCGGAGGGCCGTAAGACCAAGCGGCTGCGGGTGAGTCATGCGTTCCACTCGCCGCGCATGGATGCCATGCTGGAGGAGTTCCGCACGATCGCCGAGGGGCTTGCCTTCGGTCGCCCCGAGATCGCCATCGTGTCCAATGTGACCGGTCAGGTCGTGACCGGCGACGAGGTCTGCTCGGCGGACTACTGGGTGCGCCATGTCCGTGAGGCGGTCCGCTTCGTCGACGGCATGCGCGCCTTGAAGGACCAGGGCGTGAGCACGTACCTGGAGCTCGGCCCGGACGGTGTCCTGTCCGCGATGGGCCTGGACTGCGTCGAGGACGCGGCGTTCGCCCCCGTGCTGCGCAGGGACCGCGACGAGGCGACCACCCTGGTTACCGCCCTCGCCGAGCTCCACGTGCGCGGGAAGTCCGTCGACTGGACGGCGTACTTCGCCGGCACCGGCGCCCGCCGCGTCGACCTGCCCACCTACGCCTTCCAGCGCGAGCATTACTGGCCCGCAGCCGCAGCGAGGTGGATGGGTGACGTATCCGCGTTCGGAATGCGTCCTGTAGGGCACCCGATGCTCGGTGCGGCGATGACGCGGGCCGACGCGGACGGACTGATCATGACGGGCCGGCTGTCACTGCAGACACATCCGTGGCTCGGCGACCACGCCGTGCTGGGCGCGGTTCTGCTCCCGGGCACCGCCTACGTCGAACTCGTCCTGCAGGCCGGCGAACACGTCGGCTGCGGTCTCCTCGAGGAGCTGACCCTCCAGAGCCCGTTGGTGCTCCCCGAACAGGGCGGAGTGGCCGTACAGCTGACGGTGGGCGCGCAGGACGCGGAAGGCAAGCGCCCCGTCGCCCTGTACTCCCGTTCTGCCGAAGGGGAGGACGACACCCGCCCGTGGCAGCAGCACGCGGCCGGTCTGCTGGCCCCGGCAGGTGCCGAAGCCGGGACTCCCGAGCTGGCCGAGTGGCCGCCCCGCGACGCCGTCGCCGTGTCCGTGGACGGCTACTACGAGACCCTTGCCGAGCACGGCTACGGCTACGGCCCCGTGTTCCAGGGGCTGCGGGCGGCATGGCGCCGGGGTGCGGACGTCTTCGCCGAGGTGGCGCTGCCGGACGGTGCCGAGGCCGAGCGATTCGGTCTGCACCCCGCCCTGCTCGACTCCGCCCTGCACGCGATGGGACTGAACACCGGCGGCGAGTCCACGGGCGAGGCTGCGGGGGTCGGCCTGCCGTTCGCCTGGTCCGGCGTCTCCCTGTACGCGGTCGGCGCGTCCACGCTCCGGGTGCGGATCACCCCCACGGGGTCGGGCGTCAGGCTCCTGGCCGCCGACGGGTCCGGTTCCCCCGTCGCCCGGGTCGAATCGCTGGTACTGCGTCCGGTCACCGCAGAGCAACTGACGGCGTCCGGAGCGGATCAGGACGCGCTGTTCCACCTCGAATGGACGCCTGTCCCCGTGTCGCCGGACGGGCCCGCCCGACGGTGGGCCGTGATCGGCGAGGGGTGGCCGCAGGCCCTCGGGGCCGAGCCGTACGCGGATCTGGCAGCCGTGGACCCCGCCGTCGACCTCGTCCTCGTCACGCACGGCGCGAAGGCGGGTGACGACCACGGCGCGGAGGCCGGTGACGATCTGGCGTCCGACGTGCGCCGGAGCGTGCACGAGCTGCTCGCGCTGGTCCAGGAATGGCTGGCCGATCCCCGCTTCGCCGACGCACTGCTGGTGGTCGCGACCCACGGTGCCGTCGTGCCCCGGGGTGAGGACGCGCTGTCCGACCTGGCCGGAGCCGCTGCCTGGGGCCTGATCCGCTCGGCGCAGTCCGAGAACCCGGGCCGACTGGTCCTCGTGGACCTCGACGACTCCCACGACGCGCTCCTCCCCGCACTGGCCACGGGCGAGCCACAGCTCGCCATCCGGGCCGGTGACGTGTTCGTGCCCCGGCTGGGCCGCGCTGCGGCAGGGGAGTCCCTCGTACCGCCCTCCGGTGACACCCCGTGGCGGCTGGACATCACGCAGAAGGGCACCTTCGAGAACCTCGCGCTCGCCGGCTGCCCCGACGTCGCCGGGCCACTGGCCCCGGGAGCCGTACGGGTCGGCATGCGTGCCGCAGGTCTGAACTTCCGGGACGTCCTCATCGCGCTCGGCGTCTACCCCGGTGACGCGACCATGGGGATCGAGGGCGCCGGTGTCGTCCTGGAGACCGGTCCCGGAGTCACCGGCCTACAGCCGGGCGACCGGGTGATGGGCCTGTTCTCCGGCGCTTTCGGGCCGGTGGCGGTCACGGACCGCCGAACCCTGGCCCGCATCCCGGACGGCTGGTCCTTCACCGAAGCGGCATCGGCTCCGGTGGTCTTCATGACCGCCTACTACGCACTCGTGGACCTGGGCCGGCTGCAGCCCGGCGAGTCGGTCCTCGTACACGCCGCCGCAGGTGGTGTCGGCATGGCCGCCGTGCAGCTCGCCCAGCACCTCGGTGCCGAGGTCTTCGGCACCGCGAGCAGCGGCAAGTGGGACGTGGTGCGCTCGCTCGGACTCGACGACGCGCACATCGCCTCCTCCCGCACACTCGACTTCGAACGGCAGTTCCTCGAGGTCACCGAGGGCCGAGGAGTGGACGTCGTCCTGGACTCCCTCGCCCGGGAGTTCGTGGACGCGTCACTGCGCCTGCTGCCGCGTGGCGGCCGGTTCATGGAGATGGGCAAGACCGACATCCGCGACGCGGAGGAGATCGCCGCGGCCCACCCGGGCGTCGCCTACCAGGCCTTCGACCTGATCGAGGCCGGCCCCGAGCGGATCGGTCAGCTGATGGCCGAGGTCCTCGCGCTCTTCGACAGCGGCGCGCTCAAGCCGCTGCCGATCCGGACCTGGGATGTGAGGCAGGCGCAGGAGGCGTTCCGCTTCCTCGCCAAGGCCCGTCACGTCGGCAAGGTCGTCCTGACCGTGCCCGAACCCGTGGAGCGTCACGGAACAGTCCTGGTGACCGGAGCCACCGGTGCCCTCGGTGGACTGGTGGCACGCCACCTGGTGGCTGAACACGGCGTCCGCAGCCTCGTACTGACGGGCCGCCGCGGAGCCTCGGCGGCCGGTGCCGCCACGCTGGCCGCCGAGCTGACCGAGGCCGGAGCCGAGGTCGTCCTGGCCGCCTGCGACGTCACCGACCGTGATCAGCTGGCGGCCGTCCTGGCCGCTGTGCCCGAGGACCGGCCGCTGACCGGTGTGGTGCACGCCGCAGGAGTCCTCGACGACGGTGTGGTGTCGTCCATGACACGGGAGCGCCTCGACGCCGTACTGCGCCCCAAGGTGGACGGCGCGGTCCACCTGCACGAACTCACCGCGGGACTCGACCTGTCGATGTTCGTCACGTTCTCCTCGGTGGCCGGCGTCTTCGGCGGACCCGGTCAGGCGAACTACGCGTCGGCCAACGCCTTCCTCGACGGCCTCGCCCAGCAGCGGCGCAGCGCGGGGCTGGTGGCGACCTCGCTGGCCTGGGGCCCCTGGGCCACCACGGACGGCATGCTCGGACGACTCGACGGCTCGGACGTGGACCGCATGGTGCGCTCCGGTGTCCTGCCGCTCGCGGACGAGCACGGACTCGCCCTCCTCGACGCCGCGCTGGCCTCGCCACGGGCCGCGCTGGTGCCGGTGAACCTCGATCTCCCGGCCCTCCAGGTACAGGCCGCCGCGGGCGCGCTGCCCGGAGTGTTCCGCGGACTGGTCCGCACCTCCGGCCGACGCCGGGCGCCGGCAGCCGTCGCGCCGGGCGCGTCCACCCTCGGTGAGCGCCTCGACGGACTCGCGCCGCAGGAGCGTGACCGGGAACTGCTGGACCTCGTACGGACCCAGGCAGCCTCGGTACTCGGCCACGCCGGAGCCGAAACGGTGGACGGCGACAAGCAGTTCAAGGAGCTGGGAGTCGACTCGCTGACGGCGGTGGAGCTGCGTAACCGGCTGAACGCCGCGACCGGTCTCCGACTCCCGGCGACCCTGGTCTTCGACTACCCCACTCCCGCGGCCCTCGCCGCCTTCCTGCTGACCGAGATCATGGGTGGCGTCGTAACGGACGACGCGAGCCCGCTACCCACCGGTGCGGACGACGACCCGATAGCGATCGTCGGCATGAGCTGCCGCTTCCCCGGTGACGTGAACTCGCCCGACGACCTGTGGCGGCTGCTCCTCGACGACGGCGACGCCATCACGGGGTTCCCCGACGACCGTGGCTGGCACGCGGACCGGCTGCACGCTCCGGAGACGGAGGGCGGCGCCGAACAGCTGACCACCGTCCGCGAAGGTGGTTTCCTGTCAGGCGCCGGCGCCTTCGACCCCGGCTTCTTCGGTATCTCACCGCGCGAGGCCCTGGGAATGGACCCCCAGCAGCGCCTGCTGCTGGAGACCGCCTGGGAGACGTTCGAATCCGCGGGCATCGACCCCGCCGACGTGCGCGGGAGCGCCACCGGTGTGTTCGCCGGCGCGTCGTCCTCCGCCTACGGCGCCGGAGCGCAGATGCCCGAGGGCTTCGAAGGCAACGCCCTGACCGGCAGCGCGACCAGCGTGGTGTCAGGCCGGGTGTCGTACACCTTCGGCCTCGAGGGCCCCGCCGTCACGGTGGACACGGCGTGCTCCTCCTCGCTGGTGGCCCTGCACCTCGCGGTACAGGCCCTGCGCCAGGGCGAGTGCACCATGGCACTGGCCGGCGGCGTCACGATCATGGCCGACCCGGGCATCTTCATAGAGTTCAGCCGACAGCGCGGTCTGGCACCGGACGGCCGCTGCAAGCCGTTCGCCGACGCGGCGGACGGTACGGGGTGGTCCGAGGGCGCCGGCATGGTCCTGGTGGAACGGCTCTCGGACGCACGGCGCAACGGGCACCGGGTGCTCGCTGTCGTACGCGGTTCAGCGGTGAACCAGGACGGTGCGTCCAACGGCCTGACCGCGCCCAACGGCCCGTCGCAGCAGCGAGTCATCCGCCAGGCCCTGGCGAACGCGGGTGTCGCCGCCGGGGACGTCGACGCCGTCGACGCCCATGGCACGGGCACGCGGCTGGGTGACCCGATCGAGGCGCAGGCCCTGCTCGCGACCTATGGACAGGAGAGGCCGGAGGACCGGCCGCTGCTCCTGGGGTCGGTCAAGTCGAACATCGGTCACACCCAGGCCGCCGCCGGTGTGGCCGGTGTGATCAAGATGGTGCAGGCCATGAGGTACGGGCTGCTGCCCCGCACCCTCCACGTGGACGAGCCGACGTCCCACGTCGACTGGTCTGCGGGTGCGGTGGAGCTGCTGACGGAGCCGGTGGCGTGGCCGGAGACGGGCGAGGCCCGGCGTGCCGCGGTGTCGTCGTTCGGGATCAGTGGGACGAACGCGCATGTGATCCTGGAGCAGGCCCCGCAGGCGGAGGTGGTCGAGTCCTCCGCGCCTGTCGCGGTGCCGGTCGTGCCGTGGGTGGCGTCGGCGAAGACGGCCGGGGCGCTCGACGCGCAGGTGGAGCGGTTGTGCGCGTTCGCCGAGGGCCGGGATCCGGTGGATGTCGGGTTCTCGTCGGTGACGACGCGAGCGATGCTGGAGCACCGTGCGGTGGTCGTGGGTGACCGGACGGTCGCGGGGTCGGTGACTCCGGGGCGTACGGGTGTGCTGTTCTCAGGGCAGGGCGCCCAGCGCTCCGGTATGGGCCGTGAGCTGTACGCGTCCTATCCGGTGTTCGCGGACGTGTTCGACGCAGTGTGCGCGGAGCTGGACCGGCATCTGGACCGGCCGGTCCGTGAGGTCGTGTTCGAGGGTGGTGAGCTGCTGGACCAGACGCAGTTCACGCAGGCGGGGCTGTTCGCGCTCGAAGTGGCTTTGTACCGGCTCGTGTCGGCGTGGGGTGTCAAGCCCGACTATCTGCTCGGACACTCGATCGGTGAACTGTCGGCCGCGCATGTGGCGGGGGTGTTGTCGCTGGAGGACGCGGCGCGGCTGGTGGCTGCCCGAGGCCGGTTGATGCAGGCACTGCCGGTGGGCGGCGCGATGGTCTCCCTCCAGGCGTCCGAGGACGAGGTCCTGCCGCTGCTGACCGAGAACGTGTCCATCGCCGCGCTCAACGGACCGTCCGCCACGGTGGTCTCCGGTGACGAGGACGCAGTTCTCGCCATCGCGGCGCATTTCGAGGCGGAGGGCCATAAGACCAAGCGCCTGCGGGTGAGTCACGCGTTCCACTCGCCGCGCATGGACGCCATGCTGGAGGAGTTCCGCACAATCGCCGAGGGGCTTACCTTCCACCGGCCCGAGATCGCCCTCGTCTCCAACGTGACCGGCCAGGTAGTGACCGGCGACGAGCTGTGCTCGGCGGACTACTGGGTGCGCCATGTCCGTGAGGCGGTCCGCTTCGTCGACGGCATGCGCGCCCTGAAGGACCAGGGCGTGGATACGTTCCTGGAGCTGGGCCCGGACGGTGTCCTGTCCGCGATGGGCCTGGACTGCGTCGAGGACGCGGCCTTCGCCCCCGTGCTGCGCAAGGACCGCGACGAGGCGACCACCCTGGTCACCGCCCTCGCCGAGCTCCACGTACGCGGGAAGTCCGTCGACTGGACGGCGTACTTCGCCGGCACCGGCGCCCGCCGTATCGACCTGCCCACCTACGCCTTCCAGCACGAGCAGTACTGGCTCACGGCGCCGTCCGCTCCTCCGGGGGACATGGCGGCTGCCGGTATGGGCCGTTCCGATCACCCCCTGCTGGGGGCCGGCGTACGGCTGGCCGGTTCCGACGGGTTCCTCTTCACCGGGCGGCTGTCGGTGGAGTCACACCCCTGGCTCGGTGACCACATGGTGCTCGGTTCCGTCGTCGTCCCGAGCACGGCTTTCGTCGAGCTTGCGCTCCACGCGGGCGAACGGTTCGGCGCGGACCTCCTGGAATCGATGACCGTACGCGCACCGCTCGTCCTCCCCGAGCACGCGTCGGTCGGTGTCCAGCTGGTCATCGCCGGGGACGACGGCACCGGGCGCCGCACGGTGGAGGTCCACGCGCGCCTCACGGCAGGTGGCCCGGACACGGAATGGACCCTGCACGCCTCCGGCGTACTGGCCTCCGCTGCGGACGTCCCTGCTGCGACAGCGGTCTTCGCGGAGTGGCCGCCGACGGACGCCGCCCCGGTGTCCGTGCAGAGCGTGTACGACGATCTGGCCGACGCCGGTTACGACTACGGCTCCGCGTTCCGTGGAGTACGGGCCGCATGGCGCCGAGGCGACGAAGTGTTCGCCGACATCGCACTCGACGAGGACACGGACACCCAGGGGTTCGGTCTGCATCCGGCCCTGCTGGCCGCAGCCTGCCACCCGCTCGACGGTGGCCTGCCGTCCACCTGGTCCGGCGTGACCCTGTCAGCAGTGGGCGCGAAGGCCCTGCGGGTGCTGATCCGTCCGGCAGAGCAAGGCTTCGCCGTCATCATGGCCGACGAGGCCGGCGAGCCGGTGGCCGCGGCGGAGTCCGTGGTGCTGACACCGGTGACGCCCGAACAGCTCAGGACCGACTCCGGTGAACGGGACTCACTCTTCGCCCTGGAATGGGCGCCGGTGAAGCTGCCGGCCGAGGCCCCCATGGGCGCCTGGGCCCTCCTGGGAGAGCCGGGCGCGCTCGCTCCGCTCGGCATACCGGCGTACGCCGACCTGTCCGAGCTCGACCGGATACCCGACGTCGTCTTCTACGTCCCGGAGGTCGCCGACGGCGATCTGGCCTCCCGTACGCACACCACCGGTCACGCGGTCCTCGAGACCGTACAGACGTGGCTGAGCGACGACCGGTTCGCGGAAGCCGCCCTGGCCGTCGTGACCCAGGGAGCGGTCGCCGTCGGAGACGGCGGACCCGACGACCTGGCGGGTGCCGCAGCCTGGGGACTCGTACGGTCGGCACAGTCCGAGAACCCCGGCCGGCTTCTGCTCATCGACCTCGACGACCACACCGCATCGACCGAGGCACTGGCCGCCACGCTGTCGGGCGGCGAACCGCAGGTCGCGATCCGTGAGGGCCGCGCTCTCGTACCCCGGCTGGTCCGGCCGGCACGACTCCCGGAGACAGCAGAAGCAACGGAAACAGCAGACGCAGCGCCGCACGGGACCGTTCTCGTCACCGGCGCGACAGGCGCCCTCGGCGCCCTGGTCGCACGGCACCTCGTGGCCCGGCACGGTGTCCGCAGCCTGGTGCTGACCAGCCGTCGCGGCCCTGACGCGCCGGGCGCCGCCGATCTCGCCGCCGAGTTGAGGGCGGCCGGCGCCGAGGTGGCACTGGCCGCCTGCGACGCAGCCGACCGGCGGCAGCTTGCCGCGGTTCTCGCCTCGATCCCGGCCGACCGCCCCCTGACGGGCGTGGTGCACGCGGCCGGTGTCGTCGACGACGGTGTCGTCTCCTCGCTGACCGCGGAGCGGCTGGACACCGTACTGCGCCCCAAGGTCGACGCGGCCGTACACCTTCACGAGCTCACCGAGCAGCTGGACCTGTCGATGTTCGTCCTGTTCTCCTCGGTCGCCGGCACCTTCGGTTCCCTCGGCCAGGGCAACTACGCGGCAGCGAACGCCTTCCTCGACGCGCTGGCCCTGCACCGCGCCGGCCGCGGGCTGGCTGCCACGTCGCTGGCCTGGGGCCCGTGGGATCTCGCCGACGGCATGGTCGGACGCCTGCACGACGGCGACACGAGCAGGATGAGCCGTTCAGGAGTGCTCCCCCTGACGGCCGGCGAGGGGCTGGCACTCCTCGACACGGCGCTCACCGGTGATCACGCGACGCTCGTGCCCGTGCACCTGGACCTGGTGGCCCTGCGCGCACAAGCCGCTGTCGGGGCGCTCGCAGGAGTGTTCCGCGGCCTGGTCCGCACGAGCTCACGCCGCAGGGCCGGATCCGCAGCCGGATCGCTGAAACTGCTGCAGAAGCTCGCGGGCCTGACCCGGGAGGAGCGCGGAGCCGCCCTGCTGGACGTGGTGCGCACCCAGGTCGCCGCGGTCCTCGGCCACAGCGGGACCGAGACGGTGGGTGTCAGCCGGCCGTTCAAGGACCTGGGCTTCGACTCCCTGACCGCCGTGGAACTGCGTAATCGGCTGGACGCGGTCACCGGTCTCCGGCTCCCCGCGACACTGATCTTCGACTACCCCACTCCGGCGGCCCTTTCCGACTTCGTGCTCGGCGAGGTCCTGGGCACACAGCCCGAGGCCCCGGTCGCCCTTCCGAAGGCTCCGTCGGTGGACGACGACCCGATCGCGATCGTCGGCATGAGCTGCCGGTACGCGGGCGGGGTGGCGAGCGCCGACGACCTGTGGCGGCTGGTCTCCACGGGAGGGGACGGGATATCCGGTTTCCCCACCGACCGTGGATGGGACCTGGAGAGCCTCTACGCGGCAGGTGGCGAGGACGGCACCTCTACGACGCTGGAGGGCGGATTCCTCTACGACGTGGCGGAATTCGACCCGGCCTTCTTCGGGATCTCGCCCAGGGAAGCCGTGGCCATGGACCCGCAGCAGCGGCTGCTGCTGGAGATCTCATGGGAGGCGTTCGAGCACGCCGGGATCGACCCCGTGTCGGTCCGTGGCGACCACATCGGAGTCTTCGCGGGAACGGCCTCGTCCAGCTACGGGGCCGGGATGCGGCTGCCTGAGGGAACCGAGGGGCACCTGCTGACCGGCAACGCGACCAGTGTCATCTCCGGTCGTGTCTCCTACACGTTCGGCTTCGAGGGCCCTGCCGTCACGGTCGACACCGCGTGCTCGTCCTCGCTGGTCGCCCTGCACCTGGCGACGCAGGCCCTGCGCTCGGGCGAATGCTCCATGGCGCTGGCCGGCGGTGTGACGGTGCTGACGAACCCGGGGATCTTCGCCGAGTTCTCCCGTCAGCGTGGTCTGGCGGCGGACGGCCGGTGCAAGGCCTTCGCCGACACGGCAGACGGTACGGGGTGGTCGGAGGGTGCCGGCATGGTGCTCGTCGAGCGGCTCTCCGACGCGCGGCGCAACGGACACCGGGTGCTGGCGGTGGTGAGAGGCTCGGCGGTCAACCAGGACGGTGCGTCGAACGGACTGACGGCTCCGAACGGCCCCTCGCAGCAGAGCGTGATCCGGCAGGCGCTGGCGAATGCCGGGTTGTCCCCGGACCAGGTGGACGCGGTGGAGGCGCACGGAACGGGTACCAAGCTGGGTGACCCGATCGAGGCGCAGGCGCTGCTCGCGACCTACGGACGGGAGCGGACGGATGACCGGCCCCTGCTTCTCGGCTCCGTCAAGTCGAACATCGGGCACTCGCAGTCCGCGGCGGGCGTAGCAGGCATCATCAAGATGGTGCAGGCCATCCGGCACGGGGTTCTGCCCCGGACCCTGCATGTGGACACTCCGTCCGCGCAGGTGGACTGGACGTCGGGCGCGGTGGAACTCCTGACCGCCTCGACGGCATGGCCGGAGAGGGGCGAGGCCAGGCGCGCGGGAGTCTCGTCCTTCGGGATCAGTGGAACGAACGCGCACGTCATCCTCGAGCAGGCGCCGGAGGACGAGACGGTGCCGGCCGGAGACGGGCTTCCGGCCGGAACCGCACTGCCGTTCGTGCTCTCCGGGAAGTCGGAGAGCGCGCTCCGGGACCAGGCATCACGTCTGGGACAGGCCGTGGCGGACGCGCCGGGAATCTCCGTACCGGACCTCGCGCACGCGCTGGCCGTGAGCCGGTCGCGCTTCGAGCACCGTGCGGTGATCGTCGCTGCGGACTCGGACGAGCTCCGGGCGGGCCTGGGCGCGCTGCTCATGGAGGGTCGTTCCGGTCCGGGTGTGGTGCGGGGTGTCGCTGATGGTGTGGCGCGTCCGGTGTTCGTGTTCCCGGGTCAGGGTTCGCAGTGGGTGGGTATGGCTGCGGGGCTGATGGAGTCCTCA
>NZ_JBISCE010000023.1:0-37024 GCF_044385685.1 Streptomyces sp. ALB3
CCGCGACGAGGACGAGTCCCGGCGCTTCATGACCTCCCTGGCCGAAGCGCACGTGCACGGGGTCGACCTCGACTGGCAGGCCCTGTTCGCCGGACACACACCCGTGCACGTGGATCTGCCGACCTACGCCTTCCAGCGCCGGCACTACTGGCCCGAAGCCCTGGCCGCGCCCGTTGCGGGCGCTGCGGACCCCGTCGACGCCCAGTTCTGGGAAGCCGTCGAACACGGTGACCTCACCGCACTGGCCCGCACGCTCGACATCGAAGGGGCGTCGTTGGGCCCGGTCCTGCCCGCCCTGTCCTCCTGGCGGAAGCAACGACGTGAGGCATCCGTCACCGATGCGTGGCGCTACCGGGCCGGTTGGACCCCCCTGCCTCTGGCCGAAGGATCAGCCGCCCTCACCGGTAGCTGGCTGGTCGTGGCGTCGACGACCGGCGCGAGCGCCGGTCTCGCCCCGGCCGTCGTCGACGCCATGCGCGCCCGGGGGGCCGACGTGCTCCACTGCGCGGTGGACGACGCCCTCGACCGGGTGGCGTTGGCCCAGGAGCTGACCGGTACGCTCGGCGACCGCACAGCCGTCACCGGAATCCTGTCGCTGTGCTCCGTGGACGAGGAGCCGGTCACCGGGACACCGTGGCTGACCACGGGCCTGGCCGCGACCGTCACGCTCGTGCAGGCGCTCGGAGACGCAGCCGTCACGGCGCCCCTGTGGTGCCTGACCCAGGGCGCCGTCCAGGCGCACGGGCACGACCGCTCCATCAGCCCCGCGCAGGCCCTGGTCTGGGGCATGGGCAGGGTTGCCGCTCTCGAACACCCTGAGCGGTGGGGCGGTCTGATCGACCTCGCCGACGCGCCTGACGACCGCGACCTGGCACGGCTGTGCGGCCTGCTCGCCGGGGCCGGTGACGAGGACCAGCTCGCCGTGCGTCCGGGCGGAGTGCTCGCCCGCCGCCTGCTGCCCGCGCCCCCGGCGGGTCCGGGCCGTTCCTGGACGCCGGAGGGCACGGTGCTGGTCACCGGGGGGACCGGAGCGATCGGCGGCCGGCTGGCCCGTTGGCTCTGCGACAGCGGCGCCGACCACGTCGTACTCGCGGGACGCAGAGGAGCCGACGCACCGGTTGCGGCCGAACTGCTCGAGGAACTGGCCGGATCGGGCACCAGGGTGACCGCCGTCGCCTGCGACGTCACGGACCGCGAGGCCCTGTCGGGGCTGGTGGCACGGCTCACGGGCGACGGCGACCGGATCACCGCGGTGCTCCACGGCGCCGGGGAACTGGACGACGCCGTCATGGGCGCGCTGACCCCCGAGCGGCTGGCCGCCGCGCTGGGGGCCAACGCCGGTGGCGCCAGGAATCTGCACGAGGTGACACAGGGGATGGACCTCACCGCCTTCGTCCTGTTCTCCGGCATCGCCGGTACGGTCGGAGGCGCGGGCCAGGGAGCCTTCGCCGCGGCGAGCGCCTACCTCGACGCCCTCGCCGCACACCGCAGGTCGCTGGGGCTGACGGCGACATCGATCGCCTGGGGCCCGTGGGCGGAGGGCGGCCCCGCCACCTCCGACGACACGTTCGCCGAGCGGATGGGCCGCCGTGGGCTGGCCGTCCTGCCGACCGCCTCCGCACTGCCCGCGCTGAGCCGGGCCGTGGCCCAGGACGGTCCGTCCCTGCTGATCGCGGACATCGACTGGGGGCTGTACGGCCCCTCGCTCACCGCGGTCCGCCCCAGTCCGCTCATCACGGATGTGCCGCGGATGCGGGAGCTGGCACGCGTGGCGGAGGAAGCCGGAGACAGCACAGCGGACAGCGCGGCCGCGTTCCGGAGGACGGTGGCCGAACTGTCCGAGGCCGAACTCGGCCAGATGCTCCTGGAACTGGTGCGCACCGAGGCCGCCGGGACACTCGGTCACAGCGAGATCGAGGCGGTCGGCGCCAAACGGCCCTTCCGCGACCTCGGGTTCGAGTCACTGACCGCAGTCGAACTGCGCAACCGGCTGAGCGCACGCACGGGGCTGCGTCTCCCGGTGACGCTCGCGTTCGACTACCCGACCCCGGTGGCGCTGGCCGCCTTCCTGCGGACCGAGGCCGGCGAGAGCGGTGAGCCGCAGGCCGTCCCCGTGCTGGCCGAGCTGGACAGGCTGGAGGAGACCCTGGCGTCGCTCTCCGCGGACCGTACCGCGCGCCACCGGATCGGGGCGCGGCTGCGCGACATCCTCTCCGGCTGGGACGAGGAGCCCGCGACCGGCGACGGGGCTTCGGCCACGGTCGCCGAGAAGCTCCAGGCGGCATCGGCCGACGAGGTTCTGGCATTCATCGACAACGAGCTCGGGGCCTCCTGATGGGTCGGCACCGTATTTCTGTTCCAAGCAAAGGGGTTAGCGGTAATGGTGGCTGACGACAAGCTCCTCGAGTACCTGAAGCGGGTGACGGCCGACCTCCACCAGACCCGGGAGCGCCTTCGTGAGGTGGAGGCCGGTGAGCAGGAGCCCATCGCGATCGTCGCGATGAGCTGCCGGTTCCCCGGCGGCGTCGCGAGTCCCGAGGACCTGTGGAATCTGGTGGCCGCCGGAGCGGACGCGATGTCGCCGTTCCCGGACGACCGCGGCTGGGACACCGGGCGGATCTACGACGCCGACCCCGAGCAGTCCGGCACGTCCTACGTCCGGTCGGGTGGGTTCGTCGACGGCGTCGCGGACTTCGACTCCGGCCTGTTCGGCATCAGCCCGCGCGAGGCCCTGTCCATGGACCCGCAGCAGCGGCTGCTCCTGGAAACGGCGTGGGAGGCGTTCGAACGGGCGGGCATCGACCCGCTGTCGCTCCCCGGCGCACGCGTCGGTGTGTTCGCCGGCTCCAGCGGCCAGGACTACGCTTCCCTGCTGCAGTTCTCCCCGGAGAGCGTGGAGGGGTACGGCCTGACGGGCACAGCGGCCAGCGTGATCTCGGGACGGGTGTCCTACGCCTTCGGGCTCGAAGGCCCGGCCGTCACCGTGGACACGGCGTGCTCGTCGTCGCTCGTCGCCCTCCACCTGGCGGCGCACGCCCTGCGGCAGGGTGAGTGCTCGCTCGCGCTGGCCGGCGGTGTGACGGTCATGTCGACCCCTGGCGCCTTCATCGAGTTCAGCCGGCAGCGGGGGCTGTCCACCGACGGCCGCTGCAAGGCCTTCGCCAAGGCCGCCGACGGCACCGGATGGGCGGAGGGCGCCGGTCTGCTGCTGCTGGAGAAGCTGTCCGACGCCCGCCGCAACGGACACGAGGTCCTGGCCGTCGTCCGTGGTTCCGCGGTGAACCAGGACGGTGCGAGCAACGGCCTCACGGCCCCCAACGGCCCCTCCCAGCAGCGCGTCATCCAGGAAGCGCTGGCGAACGCCGGGCTCACCGCCGACCAGGTCGACGCGGTCGAGGCCCACGGCACGGGGACGACGCTCGGCGACCCGATCGAGGCGCAGGCCCTGCTCGCCACGTACGGCCGGAACCGGAAGGCCGACCACCCGGTCCTGCTCGGCTCGGTCAAGTCCAACCTCGGGCACACCCAGGCCGCCGCCGGTGTCGCCGGCATCATCAAGATGGTCGAGGCGATGCGCCACGGCACGCTGCCGAAGACACTGCACATCGACGAGCCCACCCCGCACGTCGACTGGTCGGCCGGTGCGGTCCAGTTGCTGACCGAGGAGACGGACTGGCCGCGAACGGGCCGGCCCAAGCGCTTCGGCGTCTCCTCGTTCGGCATGAGCGGAACGAACGCGCACACGGTCATCGAAGAGGCCCCGGGCGCCGAGCCGACCGCACAGACCGAACAGGGTGACGCTCCGCCCACGCTCGTCTGGACGGTGTCGGGACAGACCCAGGAGGCACTGCTCGACCAGGCGGCCCACGTACTGGCGCACGCGGAGACCTCCGACGCGCCCGCACTCGACCTGGCCTTCTCGCTCGCCACCGGCCGTGCGGCCCTCGACCACCGGGCCGTCGTCGTCGGCGAGACCCGCGAGAGCCTGCTGAACGGACTGCGGGCGCTCATCGCCGGCACGCCGGCCCAGGGGCAGGCCCAGGGCGTCGCCGCGGAGAACGGCCGACTCGGTCTCCTCTTCTCCGGGCAGGGCTCGCAGCGGCCGGGAATGGGCCGTGAGCTGTACGACACGTTCCCGGTGTTCGCCAAGGCGTTCGATGCCGTCTGTGACGAGCTGGACCGGCACCTGGACCGGCCGGTCAAGGACATCGTTTTCGCCACCGATCCCGCTGACGACGCCGTCGCGGGGCTGATCGACCGGACCGTCTTCACACAGGCCGGTCTGTTCGCCGTGGAGACCGCCCTGTTCCGCCTCGTGACGTCCTGGGGCATCCGGCCGGACTACCTGCTGGGCCACTCCATCGGCGAGCTGTCGGCCGCCCACGCGGCGGGCGTCCTGTCCCTGGAGGACGCCGCCGCCCTGGTGGCGGCCCGCGGACGGCTGATGCAGGCGCTCCCCGGAGGCGGAGCCATGGTCTCGCTCCAGGCCACCGAGGACGAGGTCCTGCCCCTGTTGCGGGCGGGCGTCTCCATCGCCGCCCTCAACGGGCCACGCGCGGTCGTCGTCTCCGGCGACGAGGACGCCGTCCTGGAGATCGCCGCGCACTTCGAGTCACAGGCGCGCAAGACCAAGCGGCTCCGGGTCAGCCACGCCTTCCACTCTCCGCACATGGAGGCGATGCTCGACGAGTTCCGGGCCTTCGCCGGGACGATCACGTTCACGGCCCCCGAACTGCCCATCGTCTCCAACGTCACCGGCGCCCTCGTCAGCGCCGCGGAGATCGCCGACCCCGGCTACTGGGTACGCCACGTCCGCGAGGCCGTCCGCTTCCACGACGGGATCCGCACACTCCTCGACCACGGCGTCACCGCCTTCCTCGAGATGGGCCCCGGCGGCGTACTGAGCGCCCTGGGCCAGGAAGCCCTGACGGGCACCGCCGCCGGAGCCGAGGAGCCCGTCTTCCTCCCCGCCCTGCGTACCGACCGCCCGGAGGCCCGGTCGCTGATCACCGCCCTCGCCGGACTGCACGTACAGGGCTGCGGACCGGACTGGCGCGCCTTCTACGAAGGCACGGGGGCCAGGAGCACCCCGCTGCCGACCTACGCCTTCCAGCGCAAGCGCTTCTGGCCGAAGCTGTCCTCCGCCTGGGCCGGTGACGCCACCGCCATGGGCCTGCGGGCGGCCGAACACCCCTTGCTCAGCGCAGCGGTCACCCTGGCCGACGGTGACGGCATGCTGTTCACCGGCCGGCTCTCGCGGGAGACCCACCCCTGGCTGGCCGACCACACCGTCCTGGGCACCGCCCTGCTGCCCGGCACCGCGTTCGTGGAACTCGCGGTCCACGCCGGCGACCAGGTCGGCTGCGGACACCTGGTCGAACTCAACCTCGAAGCGCCGCTCATCCTCCCGGAAGAGGGCGGCACCGCGGTGCAGATGACGGTCGGGGCAGCCGACGACACCGGGCACCGCCCGCTGTACGTGTACTCCTGCCCGGACGGCCAGGAGGACGACGAGACCTGGACCCGCAACGCCGGTGGACTGCTGGCACCCGGCCAGGCCGCGGCCCCCGACTGGTCCGCCTTCGCCGAGTGGCCGCCCCATGACGCCGTCCAGGTCCCCATGGGCGACTTCTACGCCCAGCTCGAAGCCGCCAACTACGGTTACGGGCCCGCCTTCCAGGGACTCACGGGCGTCTGGCGGCGTGGCGAGGACGTGTTCGCCGAAGTCCGCCTCCCCGAGGAACCCGCAGCCGACGCCCGGCGGTTCGGCCTGCACCCCGCCCTGTTCGACGCGGCCATGCACTCACGGGCCATGCTGGGCGACGGTGACGAGGGCGGCCCCGGCCAGGAGCGGCTGCCGTTCTCCTGGACCGGGGTGTCCCTGTACGCCGCCGGGGCCTCCGCGCTCCGGGTGAGGCTCTCGCCCACCGGTGCCGACACCGTGTCCGTGGCGCTCACCGACGAATCCGGGTCGCCCGTCGCCTCCGTCGGCGCGACCGTGCTGCGCCCGGTCTCCCCGGAGCAGTTGAACACCTCCCGCAGCCCGCACCACGACTCGCTCTTCCGGATCGAGTGGCCGGTCGCCGAGGGCACCGGCACGGCACCGGACACCAGTGGCTGGATCGTGCTGGGCGACACCGACTTCGGACTCCCGTCCGGTGGCCGCTTCCCCGACCTCTACGACCTCGGCGCAGCGGTCGACGAGGGCCTCGCCGCTCCGGACACCCTCCTCATCCCGTGTGTGACCGAACCGGGCACCGACATGGTCGAGGCGGCGCACGGCGCGGTCGCCCGTGTGCTGGCGCTGGCCCAGATCCTGCTCGAGGACGAGAGGTTCGCGTACACACGCGTCGTCCTCATCACCCGCGGTGCCGTCGCCGCCACCGCCGAGGACGAGGTCGAGGACGTCGCGCAGGCGACCGTCTGGGGTCTCGTCCGCTCGGCGCAGTCGGAGAATCCGGGCAGGTTCGTCCTGGCGGACATCGACGGACTGCCCGCGTCGCACCGCGCACTTCCCCAGGCACTGGCCGGCACGGAACCCCAGTTCGCCGTCCGCGCCGGCCGGATACGCGTGCCCCGGCTCGCCCGGACCGGGGCCCGGGCCGCCGGCACGGCGGGCACCGCCTTCACCGACCCCGCGGGCACCGTGCTGATGACCGGTGCCACCGGCACCCTCGGCAAGCTGTTCGCCCGTCACCTGGTGACCGCCCACGGCGTCCGCCACCTGCTCCTCGTCAGCAGGCGCGGGCCGTCGGCCGAAGGCGCCGCCGAGCTGGAGTCCGAACTGGCCGCGCTCGGCGCCACGGTCACCGTCGCGGCCTGTGACGTGGCCGAGCGCGCACAGCTCGCCGCCCTGCTGGCCACCGTTTCTCCCGAGCACCCCCTGACCGCGGTCGTGCACGCCGCGGGTGTCACGGACGACGGCGTGCTCCCCGCCCTGACACCGCAGCGTGTCACCGCCGTCCTGCGACCCAAGGTGGACGCCGCGGTGACGCTCCACGAACTCACCCAGGACATGGGCCTCAGCGCCTTCGTCCTGTTCTCGTCGGTCGCGGCGACCCTGGGCGGCGCCGGACAGGGCAACTACGCCGCGGCCAACGTCTTCCTCGACTCCCTCGCCCAGCACCGCCGGGCACGCGGACTGGCGGCCACCTCGCTGGCCTGGGGACTGTGGGCCGACCGCAGCGGCATGGCCGCGAACCTCGACGACACCCAGCTCAGCCGCATCGGCCGCTCCGGCGTCGGCTCCATGGAGTCCGCGCAGGGCCTGGCCCTCTTCGACGCCACGCGCGAGCTGGACGACGCCCTGCTCGTACCGGCCCCACTCGATGTGTCGGGGGCGCGCGGTGCCGGTTCCCTCGAAGCGGTCCCGCCCATGCTGCGAGGCCTGGTGCGGCTCCCGGCGCGCCCCGCCGCCCACAGCGGTGCAGGCCCCGGCTCCGCCGAGGAGACCCTCGCACAGCTGCTCGCCCCCCTCGACGAGGCCGGACGTGCCGCCGCCGTGCTCGATCTGGTCCGTGCCCAGGCGGGCGCTGTCCTGGGCTACGCGCAGGACGAGGAGATCGGAGCCCAGCGGGCCTTCAGCGACCTCGGTTTCGACTCCCTCACCGCGATCGAGATGCGCAACCGGATGAACCTGGTGACCGGGCTGCGGCTGCCCTCGACCCTGGTCTTCGACTACCCGACACCTGCCGCGCTCGCCGGTCACGTCAACGAGCTGGTCGCCGGATCCGTACCCGCCGGAACCGGTGACACGCCGCGGGCCGCCACCGGCGACAGCGGCGAACCCATCGCCATCATCGGGATGAGCTGCCGGCTGCCCGGAGGCGTGGAGACTCCCGAGGACCTGTGGCGCCTGCTGGACGAGGGCCGCGACGCGATCACGGAGGTCCCTGACTCCAGGAGCTGGGAGATCGAAGGGCTGACCGGCGGATTCCTCGCCGACCCGGGTGACTTCGACCCGGCGTTCTTCGGCATCTCGCCGCGCGAGGCCATCGCCATGGACCCGCAGCAGCGGCTGCTCCTGGAATCCTCCTGGGAAGCCGTCGAAGCGGCGGGCATCGCCCCGAGCAGCCTGCGCGGCACCCGGACCGGGGTGTTCGTGGGCTCCAGCGGCCAGGACTACACCGGTCTGCTGCAGCAGGCGGAGGACAACAACGCCGGCTACATCCTGACCGGCACCACCGCGAGCGTCATCTCCGGCCGGGTGTCCTACACGCTCGGCCTGGAGGGCCCCGCCCTCACCGTCGACACCGCCTGCTCGTCGTCCCTGGTGGCGCTGCACCTGGCGGCCCAGGCACTGCGCAACGGTGAATGCTCGATGGCCCTGGCGGGTGGCGTCATGGTCATGGCCACCCCGGCCGGTTTCGCCGGGCTCAGCGGACAGGGCGGCCTCGCCGCCGACGGCCGCTGCCGTGCCTTCTCGGAGTCCGCGGACGGCACGGGCTGGAGCGAAGGCGTCGGCGTCCTGCTCGTCGAACGGCTGTCCGACGCCAGGGCCAACGGTCATCCGGTCCTGGCCGTGGTCCGGGGGTCGGCGATCAACCAGGACGGTGCCAGCAACGGACTGACCGCACCCAACGGCCCCTCGCAGCAGCGCGTCATCCGCCAGGCCCTCGCCAACGCGGGGCTCAGCAGCCAGGACGTCGACGTCGTCGAGGCGCACGGCACCGGAACGCCACTGGGCGACCCCATCGAGGCGCAGGCCGTCCTCGCCACCTACGGCCAGGACAGGAGCCTGCCGGTGCTGCTGGGCTCCATCAAGTCCAACATCGGCCACTCCCAGGCCGCCGCGGGCGTCTCCGGCATCATCAAGATGGTCCTGGCGATGCGGCGCGGAACAGTGCCGCGGAGCCTCCACCTGGACGAGCCCACCACCCACGTCGACTGGTCATCGGGGTCGGTGTCCCTGCTCCAGCAGGCGGTGCCGTGGCCCGACACCGGCAGGCCGCGCCGCTCCGCCGTCTCGTCCTTCGGTATCAGCGGCACCAACGCCCACGTCGTCCTCGAACAGGCTCCCGAGGAGACGGAGACCGCCCCCGGGGCGGGCGAGGAGTCCTTCCTCGGAGCGACATCCGTCCCCTTCGTCCTCTCGGGCACCTCGGCGGAAGCCCTGCGCGACCAGGCGGAGCGCCTGCACCGTCACCTGCTCACCCGCGGCGACGCGGCCCTGGCCGACGTCGGCTGGTCGCTGGCCACGACCCGCACCCGCTTCACCCACCGGGCGGCAGTCGTCGCCGCCGGGAGGGACGACCTCCTGCACGCGCTCGCCGCCCTCAGGGACGGCACCGGCGCCCCCGGCCTCGTCCAGGCGGTCGCACCCGGGGAGGAGCCCAAGGTCGTCTTCGCCTTCCCCGGGCAGGGCGCCCAATGGGCGGGCATGGCACGCGGCCTCCTGGACAGCAGTCCGGTCTTCGCCGAGCGGATCCGTGAGTGCGCCACCGCCTTGTCGGCCCACACCGACTGGTCGCTGCTGGACGTCCTGCGCGGGACACCCGACGCCCCCGGCCTCGACCGCGTCGACGTGGTACAGCCCGCTCTGTGGGCCGTCATGGTCTCGCTCGCCGAGGTGTGGCGTGCAGCCGGTGTCGAGCCGGCCGCCGTCGTCGGCCACTCGCAGGGCGAGATCGCCGCGGCCTGCGTCGCCGGCGCGCTGACCCTGGACGACGCCGCCCGCGTGGTCGCGCTGCGCAGCAGGGCGATCCTGGAACTGTCCGGCCTTGGCGGAATGGCCTCCGTGCCGGAGCCGTCCGAGAAGGTGCGTGCGCGGCTGATGCCCTGGGACGGACGCCTGTCCGTCGCGGCCGTCAACGGGCCGTCCTCCGTGGTCGTCTCCGGTGACGCCGACGCCCTGGACGAACTGCTCGCCGCGTGCGCGGCCGAGGGGGTCCGCGCCAAGCGCATCGACGTCGACTACGCCTCGCACAGCGCCCACGTCGAGCGCATCCACGACCGTCTGCTCGCCGTACTGTCCGAGGTGGCTCCGCGCCCCGCGAAGGTGCCCCTGTACTCGACGGTCACCGGCGGACTCCTCGACACCGGCGGCATGGACGCCGAGTACTGGTACACCAACCTCCGCCGGACGGTCCGCCTGGACGAGACCACCCGGGCCCTGCTCGACGCGGGCCACCGTGTGTTCGTCGAGATGAGTCCTCACCCCGTCCTGGCCGTCGGACTCCAGGAGACCCTGGAGGAGGCGGCCGTCGACGGGGCCGTCCTGGGCTCGCTGCGCCGTGACGAAGGCGGCCCCGACAGGTTCCTGTCCTCGCTCGCCACCGCTCACGTGCACGGCGTCCCTCTCGACTGGACCGCGGTCTTCGCCGGGCGGGACGCCCGCCGGGCCGAGCTGCCCACGTACGCCTTCCAGAACCAGAAGTACTGGCTGCCTGTCCGCAGCGGCACGTCCGGGGACCCGGCCTCCATCGGGCTCGGTGCCGCCGGCCACCCGATGCTCGCCGCGGGGGTCGCCCTGGCCGACGCCGACGGCTATCTGTTCACCGGCCGGCTCTCCACCCGGACCCAGCGCTGGATCGGCGACCACGTCGTCATGGAGACGATCCTGCTCCCGGGCACCGGATTCGTCGAGATGGCACTGCGCGCGGCACAACAGGTCGGCTGCGACCTCGTGGAGGAACTCACCCTCGAAGCGCCGCTCGTCCTTCAGGAACACGGCGCCGTGCAGGTGCAGCTGGTCGTCGGCGCGCCGGACGCGTCCGGCCGCCGGACGCTGACCGTCCACTCGCGCCCGGCGGAAGACGCGCCGGCCGACGACGGCGGACTCGCCGAGGCCCCCTGGCGCCGGCACGCCACAGGAGTGCTCGCCACCCGCACCGCGTCCGGCACGCCGTTCGACTTCACCGCGTGGCCCCCCGCCGGGGCCACGGAGCTCGCCCTCGAGGGCGTGTACGAACAGGCGGCCGCGCTCGGATTCGGGTACGGGCCGATGTTCCAGGGCCTGCGGTCCGCATGGCAGTGCGGTGAGGACATCTACGCCGAGGTGGCACTCCCCGAGGACGGCCGTGCCGAAGCCGACGGATTCGCCCTTCACCCCGCCCTGTTCGATGCCGCACTGCAGGCGATGGGGCTCGGTTCGTTCGGACCGGGCCAGGGACGCGGGGAGGACGCCGGAAAGCCCCGGCTCCCCTTCGCCTGGCGCGGTGTGAGCGTCCACGCGACCGGGGCGTCCGTGCTGCGGGCCCGGCTCTCCCCGAGTGGTGCGAACGGCATCGCGTTCCAGCTGGCCGACGGCACCGGGGCCCCCGTCGCCTCGGTCGACGCCCTCGACATGCGGCCGGTCGACCCGCAGCAGCTCAGGACCGCCACCCAGGAGGGGAACGACTCCCTCTTCCGGCTCGTCTGGGAACCCGGGGCCGCGGCACCCGCCGCATCCGCTCCCGTGGGTCCGTGGGCCGTCCTCGGCGCGGACGCCGCACCGCTGTCGGCGGCCGGTGTCCACGCCGACGGGTACGCCGACCTCGACGCACTCGTCACCGCCGTCGACGCCGGCCGGCCGCTGCCCGGCACCGTGATCGCCCGTGTCGGGAACCCCGGCACCGGTGACGCGGCAGCCGGGGCGCACACCGCCGCCCGCGATGCCCTCACCCTGCTCCAGGGCTGGCTGGACGACGAACGCCTCGCCGGCACCCGGCTGGTGTTCCACACCTCGCACGCGGTGGCGGCCACTCCCGGCGAGAGCGTCGCCGGCCTGGCCACGGCACCCGTCTGGGGACTCGTACGCTCCGCGCAGTCCGAGCACCCCGACCGCTTCGTCCTGGTCGACTCCGACGACACGGAGGCCTCCTGGCAGGCGCTGCCCGGGGCCATGGCCCATCCCGAGACACAACTCGCCCTGCGGGACGGCGTGGTACTGCTGCCCCGCCTGGTACGCACGTCGCCGGCTTCGGACACCGGCACGGAATCCCCGTTCGGCGGTGGGGGGACGGTCCTGATCACCGGCGGCACAGGCACCCTGGGCGGCCTGCTCGCCCGCCACCTGGTCACCCGTCACGGCGTACGCCGCCTGCTCCTGCTGAGCCGGCAGGGCGAAGCGGCCGAAGGCACCGCCGGGCTGCTGGCCGCCCTGCGCGAGGCCGGCGCCGAAGCGCGCGCCGTGGCCTGCGACGCGGCCGACCGGGACCGACTGGCCCAGGTGCTCGGCACGATCGACGAGGCGCACCCGCTGACCGCCGTCGTGCACGCGGCAGGCGTACTGGACGACGGGGTCATCACCTCCCTCACCGGAGCCCGGATGGACGCGGTGCTGCGGCCCAAGGCCGACGCCGCGGTCAACCTCCACGAGCTCACCCGGGGCAGCGACCTGTCGGCGTTCGTGATGTTCTCCTCGGCCGCCGGCACCCTCGGCAGCTCCGGACAGGGCAACTACGCGGCGGCCAACGCCTACCAGGACGCGCTCGCCCACCGGCGCCGCGCCGCCGGCCTGCCCGCCACCACCCTCGCCTGGGGCTTCTGGGCCGAGGCGAGCGGCATGACCGGGCACCTCGGCGACGCGGAGCTGCGCCGGATGAGCGGGGGCGGTGTCGCGGGGCTCAGCTCCGAGGAGGGACTCACGCTCTTCGACCTCGCCACGGCGACCGACGAGGCGCTGCTGCTTCCCGTCCGGCTGGACTTCGCGGCGCTCCGCGCCCAGGCGGCCGCCGGCGCGCTGCCGCCCCTGATGCGCAAGCTGGTCCGCGCGGCCGCGCCACGTGCGGCTGACGCCGACGGCACGGGCAGCGGGGGAGTGGGACTGGCACAACGCCTGGCCGGGCTGTCCGAGGAGGACCGGGACCGCGTGGTCCTCGACCTCGTGCGCACCCACGCGGCCGCCGTCCTCGGACATGCCTCCGCCGACGCGGTCGAACCCGACATGGCGTTCAAGAAGCTCGGATTCGACTCGCTCATCGCCGTGGACCTGCGGAACCGGCTCAACACCGCCACCGGGCTCCGGCTGCCCGCGACGCTCGTCTTCGACTATCCGACACCGACGGAACTGGCGGCGCACCTGCGCACCGAGGTCGTCCCCGACACCGGCGCGGCCGACGCACCCGTGCTCGCCGGGATCGACCGGCTGGAAGCCCTGCTCAGGTCCGTCGGCACCGACGACGACCGGCGTACGCGGATCACTCTGCGGCTCAACGCCATGCTCGCCGGCTGGGGCGACTTCCGGCCCGCGCACGAACCGGCCGTGCCCCCGCAGGACCTGGACAGCGCAAGCGACGAGGAGATCTTCGACTTCCTCGGCAAGGAGTTCGGTATCTCGTGACCACCCGACCGCAACCGGACGAACCGCTCCGAGGGGAAACCAAGGCCATGACCGACGACGACAAGCTGCGCTACTTCCTGCGCCGGGTGACCGCCGACCTCCAGGAGACCCGGGGCAAGCTGCGCGCCGCCGAGGAGAAGGACAACGACCCCATCGCGATCACGGCGATGAGCTGCCGCTTCCCGGGCGGTGTACGCGCCCCCGAGGACCTGTGGCAGATCATGATGTCGCAGGTCGACGCCCTCTCCCCGTTCCCCGAGGACCGTGGCTGGGACTTCGAGGGACTGTTCTTCCGCGATCCCGACGAGCCGGCCCGCAGCTACACGCTCGAGGGCGGATTCGTCTACGACATACCGGATTTCGACCCCGAGTTCTTCGGGATCAGCCCGCGTGAGGCGCTGGCGATGGACCCGCAGCAGCGGCTGGTCCTCGAAGCGTCCTGGGAGGTCGTGGAACGGGCCGGCATCGACATGGCGTCCCTGCGCGGCACCTCGACCGGTGTCTTCGTCGGCACGTCCTACCAGGGCTACGGCAGCACGGTGTTCGTCCCGCCCGAGGGCACCGAGATCTATCTCGGCGTCGGCAACACCAGCAGCGTCGCCTCCGGCCGCGTCGCCTACACCTTCGGCTTCAACGGGCCGGCCGTCACCGTCGACACCGCCTGCTCCTCCTCACTGGTGGCGCTGCACATGGCCTGCCAGTCCCTGCGCAGGGACGAGTGCTCGATGGCCCTCGTGGGCGGCGTCACCCTGATGTCCAGCCCCGGCGCCTTCACCGAGTTCAGCCGTCAGCGCGGACTGTCGACCAGCGGTCGCTGCAAGGCGTTCTCCGCCGACGCGGACGGCACCGGCTGGGGCGAAGGCATCGGCATGTTCCTGGTGGAGCGGCTCTCCGACGCCCGGCGCAACGGCCACCCCGTCCTCGCCGTCGTGCGTGGCTCCGCCATCAACCAGGACGGTGCCAGCAACGGCCTGACCGCGCCCAACGGCCCCGCCCAGCAGCGCGTCATCCGCCAGGCGCTCGCCGACGCGCGGCTCTCGCCCTCCCAGGTCGACCTCGTCGAGGCGCACGGGACCGGCACGACGTTGGGCGACCCCATCGAGGTCCAGGCCCTCGCCGCCACGTACGGGAAGGACCGCCCGGAAGGCCGCCCGGTGTGGCTCGGCTCGGTCAAGTCGAACATCGGCCACACCCAGGCCGCCGCCGGCGCCGCCGGACTGATCAAGATGGTGATGGCGGTGCAGCGCGGAGTGCTGCCGCCCACTCTCCACGTGGAGAACCCCACCACGCTCATCGACTGGGTCGACGGGGGCATGGCCCTGGTCACCGAACCCGCACCCTGGCCGGAGACCGGGCAGCCGCGCCGCGGAGGAGTGTCGTCCTTCGGCGTCAGCGGCACCAACGCGCACGCCGTCATCGAGCAGGCGCCGCCGGTGGAGGAGCAGGCTTCACCCGCCGGGGACGAGGAGGAGGAGAACAGCACACCGGCACTGCGAGCCCCGATGGACGGCGCGAAGCCGCCACTGATCGTCACCGCCCGCACCGAGCACGCCCTGCGGGAGCAGGCCAGGAATCTCCAGGTCCACCTGGCGCGCCACCCCGACACCTGCATGACCGATGTCGGCTACACGCTCGCCGAGCACCGGTCGCGCTTCAGCCACCGTGCCGCCCTCCTCGCCGACGCCTCTGGCGCGTACACGGCCGCCCTCACGGCCCTCGCCGAAGGACGCGAGTCACCCGACGTGACCCAGGCCGTCACCACCCGGACGGCCCGTCCGGTGTTCGTGTTCCCGGGTCAGGGTTCGCAGTGGGTGGGTATGGCTGCGGGGCTGATGGAGTCGTCGCCGGTGTTCGCGGAGCGGATGGGTGAGTGTGCGGCTGCGTTGGAGCCGTTCACGGACTGGTCGTTGCTGGGTGTGTTGCGGGGTGAGGTGGGTGCTCCTGGGCTGGGCCGGGTGGATGTGGTGCAGCCGGTGTTGTGGGCGGTGATGGTGTCGTTGGCGCGGGTGTGGCGTGCGGCGGGTGTCGAGCCCGCGGCGGTGATGGGTCATTCGCAGGGTGAGATCGCCGCGGCGTGTGTGGCCGGTGGGCTGTCCTTGGAGGACGGTGCGCGGGTGGTGGCGCTGCGGAGCCAGGCGATCCTGGAGCTGTCGGGTCTGGGCGGGATGGTGTCGGTGGGGGAGCCGGCGGATCGGGTGCGTGAGCGGCTCGCCCCGTGGGAGGGCCGCCTGTCGGTCGCCGCGGTGAACGGTCCCTCCTCGGTGGTGGTCTCCGGTGACGGGGATGCGCTGGATGAGCTGCTGGAGGTGTGCAGGGCGGAGGATGTGCGGGCGAAGCGGATCGATGTGGATTACGCGTCGCACAGTGCGCATGTGGAGCGGATCCGGGACCGGTTGTCGGAGGTGTTGTCGGGTCTGGCGCCCCGTTCCTCGCAGGTGCCGTTGTACTCGACGGTGACCGGTGAGCTGCTGGACACGGTGGGAATGGACGCCGGGTACTGGTACACGAACCTGCGCCGGACGGTCCTGCTGGAGGAGGCGACCCAGGCCCTGCTGAGCACCGGACACAGCGTGTTCGTCGAAGTCAGCCCGCATCCGGTGCTGGCTGTGGGGCTGGAGGAGACGTTCGAGGCCGCCGGTTCCGACGCGGTGGCGCTGGGGACGTTGCGGCGGGGTGAGGACGAAACCCGGCGTTTCATGACCTCGCTGGCGGAAGCGCACGTGCACGGGGTCGACCTCGACTGGCAGGCCCTGTTCGCCGGACACACACCGACTCACCTGGACCTGCCCACCTATCCCTTCCAGCGGCAGCGCTACTGGATCGACGACCTGCGGCCGGTCATGGACGCGCCCGCCGGCTCCGCCGGTGAGCTGTCCGTGGCGGACGCCCAGTTCTGGGCGGCCGTCGAACAGCAGGACATCGGGTTCCTGACCGACACCCTCGCCCTCGAAGGGGGCGCGGAAGCCCGCTCCGCCCTGGGAGCGATGCTGCCCGCGCTCTCCTCCTGGCGCCGGCGCAGCCGCGAGCTGTCCACCGTCGACGACTGGCGCTACGAAGTGGCCTGGCGCCCGATGCCCGAGGCCTCCGCGAGCCGGCTCTCCGGGACCTGGCTGGTGATCGTCCCCGAGAGCCACGCCAAGGACGAACTGGTCCTCGCGTGCCTGGAGGCCCTGGCGGCCCACGGCGCCGGTACCCACACCGTCACCGTCGGCGCGGACGCGGCCTACCCCGACCTGCCGGCCGGTCAGGACCTGCCGTCCGGTATCGAGGGCGTGCTGTCGCTGCTCAGCCTGGACCGCGCCCCGCACGCCGACTTCCCCGACGTGCCGCGAGGGTACGCCGCCACCGTCGCGCTGTTGCAGGCGCTGGGCGAGGCGGGGGTGGCAGCGCCGCTGTGGTGCGCCACGCGAGGCGCGGTCCAGGTGGGCCCCGCCGACACGCTCGACGGTCCGGAGCAGGCGATGGCCTGGGGCATGGGCCGGGTCGCCGCGCTGGAGCACCCCGACCGGTGGGGCGGTCTCATCGACCTGCCCCCGGCGCTGGACGCGCGCACGGGAGCGATGCTCAGCGGTGCGCTCGGCGGCGCGGGCGACGAGGACCAGCTGGCCATCCGGCCCTCGGGTACCTTCGTACGCCGACTGGACCGCGCCCGCCTCGGCGTGGCCGACGGGTCCCGGACGTGGGACCTCGCGGGCACCACCCTCATCACCGGCGGGACCGGAGCTCTCGGTGGTCATGTCGCCCGCCGGCTGGCCGGTGACGGCGCCGAGCACCTGCTGCTGGTGAGCCGCCGGGGCCCCGACGCCCCCGGGGCAGCCGAGCTGCGCGACGAACTGACCGCCCTGGGCGCCCGGGTCACCGTCGCAGCCTGCGACGCCGGCGACCGTGACGCCCTGGCGGACGTGCTCGCCGCCATCCCGGCCGCGTACCCGCTGACCTCCGTCGTGCACACCGCCGCCGCGCTGGACGACGGGCTGCTCGACACCCTCACCCCCGGCCAGCTGGCCCGCGCCCTGCACGCCAAGGCACGAGCCGCGCAGAACCTGGACGAGCTGACCCGGGACACCGAGCTGTCGGCGTTCGTCCTGTTCTCCTCGTTCGGAGGCATCGTCGGCACGCCGGGACAGGGCAACTACGCCCCGGGCAACGCCTTCCTGGACGCCCTGGCCCAGCAACGCAGAGCACGGGGCCGGGTCGCCACGTCCATCGCCTGGGGAGCCTGGGGTGGCGGCGGCATGGCCGAGGGCGCGTTCGGTGACGTACTGAACCGGCACGGTCTGCGCGAGATGGACCCCGAAGCCGCGACCGGCGCGATGCGGCAGGCGGTGGAACACGAGGCCACCTGCGTGCTGATCGCCGACATCGACTGGGAACGCTTCTTCGTCGCCTTCACCGCGACCCGGCCCAGCCCGCTGCTCGCCGACGTGCCCGAGGTCCGCCGTATCGCCCAGGAGGGCCACGGCCCGGCCGGCGCAGGCGCCGAGGAGCCGTCCGCCCTGGCGCAGCGCCTGGCGGGGCTCGACGACGCCGAGCGGGACGCCGTCCTCGTCGAGGCGGTGCGCGAACAGGTCGCCGCCGTGCTCGGTTTCCCCGGGCCGGAGGCGGTGAACGTCAAACGAGCCTTCAAGGAGGTCGGGTTCGACTCCGTCACCGCCGTGGAACTGCGCAACCGGCTCGGCGCCAAGACCGGCCTGCGCCTGCCCGTGACCCTCGCGTTCGACTACCCGACCCCGCTGAGACTGGCCACCTTCCTGCGGGAACAGCTCGTACCCGACGGGGAGACCGTGGCCGTGTCGGTGATCGAGGAGCTGGACCGGATGGAGGCCGCGCTGGTCTCGGTCCCGCCGCACGACGAAGGCCGGGCCAGGGTGGTGCGGCGCGTGCAGGCACTGCTCGCACAGTTGCAGGAGACGCCTGCCGCACCGGTCGGCGAGCAGATCGAAGCCGCCTCCGACGACGAGATGTTCGAGCTGCTCGGGAAGAAGTTCGGCATTTCCTGACGCACCGTCACCGCAGTCGCACACCGCACCACACAGTTCCTGACAGAGGGGTCGCCCGATGGCGAACGAAGAGAAGCTCCGGTACTTCCTCAAGCGGGTCAGCACCGACCTCGAAGCGGCGCACGACCGGATCCGCGAGATGGAGGAGCGTGACACCGAGCCGATCGCCATCATCGGCATGAGCTGCCGCTATCCCGGTGGAGTGCGCTCCCCGGAGGAACTGTGGGACCTGGTCGCCTCAGGCGCCGACGGCATGACCCGCTTCCCGACGGACCGCGGCTGGAACACGGAGTCCGTGTTCCAGCCCGGGGCCGAGGAGACGGGGTACACCGGTGAGGGCGGATTCGTCCACGACGCGGGGGAGTTCGACGCGGCGTTCTTCGGCATCAGTCCGCGCGAGGCGCTGGCCACCGACCCGCAGCAGCGGCTGCTCCTGGAGACCTCCTGGGAAGCGGTCGAGCGGGCGGGGATCGACCCGGAGACGCTGCGCGGAACCCCGACCGGGGTCTTCGCCGGCACCAACGGCCAGGACTACCCCTACCTCCTGATGGGCGCGCCGGGACTGGAGGGATTCACGGGTACGGGAAGCGCCGCCGCCGTGGTCTCCGGGCGGGTCTCCTACACACTGGGCCTCGAGGGGCCCGCCGTCACCGTCGACACCGCCTGCTCGTCCTCCCTGGTGGCCCTGCACCTGGCGGCACAGTCCCTGCGCCGGGGCGAGTGCACGCTGGCGCTCGCCGGCGGGGTGACGGTCATGGCGACCCCCGGCATGTTCAGCAGCTTCAGCGCGCAGGGCGGGCTGGCCGCGGACGGCCGCTGCAAGGCGTTCGCCGCCGCGGCGGACGGCACCGGATTCGCCGAGGGGGCCGGGGTCCTCCTGGTGGAGCGGCTCTCCGACGCCCGGCGGAACGGGCACCAGGTCCTTGCCGTGCTCCGTGGCTCGGCGGTGAACCAGGACGGGGCGAGCAACGGCCTGACCGCCCCGAACGGCCCCTCCCAGCAGCGCGTCATCGAGCAGGCGCTCGCCGACGCGTCACTGACACCGTCACAGGTCGACGTGGTCGAGGCGCACGGTACCGGGACGACGCTGGGCGACCCGATCGAGGCGCAGGCGCTGCTGGCCGCGTACGGGCAGGACCGTCCGTCCGGCCGGCCGCTGTGGCTGGGTTCGGTGAAGTCGAACATCGGTCACACGCAGGCCGCCGCGGGAGTGGCCGGGGTGATCAAGATGGTCATGGCGATGCGACGGGACGCGCTTCCCGCGACGCTGCACGTCGACGCGCCCACACCACAGGTCGACTGGAACGCGGGCGACGTACGGCTGCTGACCGACGCGCAGCCCTGGCCCGAGACCGGGCAGCCCCGGCGCGCCGGCGTCTCCTCCTTCGGTATCAGCGGCACCAACGCCCACGTCATCATCGAACAGGCCGGCACACCGGCCGGCCCGCTCGCCGCCACACCGGCCGGAGGCCAGGTGAGGAGCGGACCCGTCGCCCTCGCCGTCTCCGCGCGCGGCGGTGCGGCGCTGGCCGCGCAGGCCGGCCGGCTGCGCGCCCTGCTCGCCACCCGTCCGGACTACGAGCTGGCGGACGTGGCCCATGCGCTGGTGACCACGCGCACCGCGTTCGACGACAGGGCCGTGGTCGTCGCGGAGGACCGCGACGACGCACTCCTCCAGCTGGAGGCCCTGGCGGACGGCACGGCCGGACCGGTACGAGGCACCGTGACCGAAGGCCGGGTCGCCTTCCTGTTCAGCGGCCAGGGCAGCCAGCGGCTGGGCACGGGACGGGAACTCGCCGAGCGTCACCCGGTCTTCCGCGACGCGTTCGACGAGGTGTGCGCCCACCTGGACCGCCACCTCCAGTACCCCCTGCGCAGCGTGCTGTTCGCCGAGGAGGGCAGCGAGCGAGCGGCCCTGCTGCACCGTACGGCGTACACGCAGGCGGCTCTGTTCGCCATCGAGGTGGCGCTGTTCCGGCTGCTCACCCACTGGGGGGTCCGTCCAGGCCTCCTCGCCGGCCACTCCATCGGCGAGGTGGCCGCCGTACACGTCGCGGGAGTCCTCTCCCTCGAGGAGGCGTGCACTTTCGTCGCGGCGCGGGGACGGCTGATGCAGGCGCTGCCCGAAGGCGGCGCGATGGTGGCCGTAGAGGCACGCGAGGACGAAGTGGTCCGGGTGCTGGAAGGACGCACCGGCCAGGTCTCGGTCGCCGCGGTGAACGGCCCCCGCTCCGTCGTCGTCTCCGGTGACGAGGAGGAAGTACTCGCCGTCGCCGCCCACTTCGAGGGCCGCAACCGCAAGACCAAGCGTCTGAAGGTCAGCCACGCCTTCCACTCCCCGCACATGGACCCGATGCTCGAGGAGTTCGGGCAGGTCCTGAGCACCCTCACGTTCACCGCTCCCGCCCTACCGGTCGTCTCGAACGTGACCGGCCGCATCCTGACGGCCGAGGAGGCCTGCTCGGCCGGCTACTGGGTCTCCCACGTCCGTCGGACCGTCCGGTTCGACGACTGTGTGCGCACCCTGGCCGGCGAGGGCGTGAGGACGTACGTCGAACTGGGCCCCGACGGAGTGCTCAGCGCGATGGCCGCCGACAGCATGGACGAGGGCGCGGACGCCTTCCCCGTGCTGCGGGCCGGACGTCCGGAGGCCGTGACGGCGCTCACCGCGCTGGCCCGCTTGCACGTACGCGGTGTCGACTGCGACTGGCCGGCCCTGTTCCACGGCGCCGGAGAGGTCGACCTGCCCACCTACGCGTTCCAGCGCACCCGCTACTGGCCCGAGTCGCTCGTGTGGACGGCGGCAGCCGACGGGCGGGGCGGCGAGGACCCGGCGGACGCGGGGTTCTGGTCCGCGGTCGAGCGCCAGGACCTCGACGCCGTGACCGGTACGCTCGCCCTCGACGGGGACCAGCCGCTCAGCACCGTGCTCCCGGCTCTCGCCCAGTGGCGGCGCGGCCGGCATGACCAGTCCGTCCTGGACTCATGGCGGTACGAGGTGCAGTGGCGCCTCGCTCCGGAACCCGGCCCCACCGTGCCGTCCGGTACGTGGCTCGTCGTGGGCCCGGAGGACGCCACCCGTGACATCGGGAGCGCCCTCGGCGCCCACGGGGTCCGAGTGCTCCGCGTCCCGGACTCCCCCGACGGCGCCCGCCTGCGGGACGCCCTGCGGGAGGGCGGCGTCACCGGCGTCCTGGCCCTGACCGCACTGACCGATGAGGGGGCCACGGGGCTGCGGGACACCCTCGCGCTCGTACAGATCCTGGCGGACGCCCGGATACGCGTACCGCTGTGGCTGGCCACCCGGGGCGCCGTCGCCGTCGACGCCGCCGACCGGCTGACCGCCCCCGGCCAGGCCATGGTCTGGGGCCTCGGCCAGGTCGTGGCCGTCGAGGAACCCGGTCTCCGGGGAGGCCTGATCGACCTGCCCGACACCCTCGACACCCGCGCCGCCCGCCGTCTGTGCGGAGTGCTCGCGGACGCCCGCGGGACGGAGGACCAACTGGCCATCCGGTCCTCGGGCGTCCACGTACGCCGCCTCGTCCGGTCCGCCCCCCGACTGCCGGACACCCGCACACCGTGGCAGCCCTCCGGCACCGTGCTGGTGACCGGCGGCACCGGCGCCCTGGGCGCCGCCGTCGCCCGCTGGCTCGCCCGCAACGGGGCCGCCCACCTGCTGCTCACGAGCCGCAGCGGCCCCGACGCGCCCGGAGCGCAGGACCTGGAGGCCGAGCTGACGCAGCTCGGGACGCGCGTCACCGTGGCCGCCTGTGACGTCACCGACCGGGAGGCGCTGGCCGCCCTCCTCGACTCGGTACCCCCCGAGCACCCGCTGACCGCGGTCGTCCACACCGCCGGAGTGCTGGACGACGGCATGCTCGGCTCGCTGACGCCCGAGCGCGTCGACCGGGTCCTGCGCCCGAAGACCGAAGCCGTCCTGCACCTGCACGAACTGACCCGCCACCTCGGCCTGTCGGCGTTCGTCCTCTTCTCCTCGCTGGCCGCGACGTTCGGCAACGCCGGCCAGGCCGCGTACGCCGCCGGCAACGCCTTCCTCGACGCGATCGCCACCGTCCGCCGGGCCCAGGCACTGCCCGCCACGTCCATCGGATGGGGTGCCTGGGAAGGCTCCGGCATGGCCGCCGACCCACTGGTGGCCGAACGCGTACGCCGGGGCGGCATGCCTCCGCTGCCGCCCGGACTCGCGATGCGGGCCCTGCGGCAGGCGGTCGAAGGGGGCGCGCCCCACACGGTCGTCGCCGACATCGACTGGGAGCGCTTCGCGCCCGCCCTGCCGCCCGGCAGGTCCGCGTTCATCAGCGAGATCCCCGACGTGCAGCGGCTGCGGGCGGTGGCCGGCGCCCCCGCGCCGGAGAAGTCCGAGGGCGCCCTGCACGAGCAACTGGCGGGCACATCACCGCAGGAGGCCGAGCGCGTCCTGCTCGCCCTGGTCTGCGGGCAGGCCGCCGCGGTACTCGGCCACACCTCGGTGGACGGAGTGCAGCCCGGCCGCGCCTTCCGGGAGCTGGGCTTCGACTCCCTGACCGCCGTGGAGCTGCGCAACCTGCTCGGCGCGAGCACCGGCCTGGCCCTGCCCGCCACCCTCGTCTTCGACTATCCGACCCCGCTGGTCCTCTCCCGGCACCTGCGGGACGAGCTCGGCGGCTCCCGGACGGGGCCGGGCGAGGAGGGGCCCGTCACCGTCCTGGACGACGACCCGATCGCCATCGTCGGCATGAGCTGCCGCTTCCCCGGCGGGGTACGGTCCCCTGAGGAGTTCTGGGACCTCCTGGAGACGGGGACCGACGCGGTCTCTCCGCTGCCCGACGACCGCGGCTGGGACATCGAACGGCTCTACAGCGCGGACCCCGACCAGCAGGGCACGTCGTACGTACGTGAAGGCGGCTTCCTACGGGATGTCGCCGACTTCGACGCCGCCTTCTTCGGTATCGCGCCACGCGAGGCGCTGGCCATGGACCCGCAGCAGCGCCTGCTCCTCGAGACGTCGTGGGAGGCGTTCGAACGGGCCGGCATCGACCCCGCCGCGGTGCGCGGAGGGAGGGTCGGTGTCTTCGCGGGCACCAACAGCCAGGACTACACAGGTCTTCTGATGGGCTCGGCCGAGAGCGCCGAAGGCTTCGTGGCCACCGGCAACGCCGCCAGTGTGGTCTCCGGAAGGATCTCGTACGCGCTCGGTCTCGAAGGACCCGCCGTGACCGTGGACACGGCGTGCTCGTCCTCACTGGTCGCCCTGCACCTCGCCGTACAGGCCCTGCGCGCGGGCGAGTGCACCCTGGCCCTGGCCGGCGGGGTCACCGTGATGTCGACACCTTCGGCGTTCATCGAGTTCAGCCGGCAGCGCGGCCTGTCCTCCGACGGCAGGTGCAAGGCGTTCGCCGAGTCCGCCGACGGCACGGGCTGGGGGGAAGGCGTCGGCGTCCTCCTGGTCGAACGGCTCTCGGACGCCCGCCGCAACGGCCGGCAGGTGCTGGCCGTCGTACGGGGCTCCGCGGTCAACCAGGACGGGGCGAGCAACGGCCTGACCGCGCCCAACGGCCCCTCGCAGCAACGGGTCATCCGCCAGGCGCTGGCCGGGGCGGGTCTGACCCCCGGAGAGGTCGACGCCGTCGAGGCGCACGGCACCGGGACGACGCTGGGCGACCCGATCGAGGCGCAGGCGCTGCTGGCCGCGTACGGGCAGGACCGTCCGTCCGGCCGGCCGCTGTGGCTGGGTTCGGTGAAGTCGAACATCGGTCACACGCAGGCCGCCGCGGGAGTGGCCGGGGTGATCAAGATGGTCATGGCGATGCGGCACGGCGTGCTGCCCCCCACCCTGCACGTGGACGAGCCGTCGTCGCACGTCGACTGGTCGGCAGGCGCGGTGGCGCTGCTGACGGAACCGGTCGGCTGGCCGGAGACGGACCGTCCGCGCCGCGCGGGCGTGTCGTCGTTCGGCGTGAGCGGCACGAACGCGCACACCATCATCGAGGAGGCCCCCGCCGCCGTCCCCGCCCCGGCGGCCCCCGCCCCGGACGCCCCCCTCGACCCGGGCGCCGACACCGTGTGGGTGCTGTCAGGAAAGACGCGCGATGCCCTGCGCGAACAGGCCTCGCGGCTGCTCGCCGCGGTCGGCACCGCGGAACCCGCGGCCCTCGCCCACGCCCTGGCGACGACCCGGTCCAGCTTCGAGCACCGTGCGGCCGTCGTGGCCCGGGAACCCGCGGAGTTCGAGGCGGCCCTGCGGGTCCTGGCCGCCGACGGCTCGGCGGCCGGCATCGTCCGGGGGAGCGCGGCCCGCGACACAGGGCCCGTGCTCGTCTTCCCCGGGCAGGGCGCCCAGTGGCCCGGGATGGCCAAGGAACTCCTGGACACCTCGCCCGTGTTCGCCGCGCGCCTCACCGCCTGCGCGCATGCCCTCGCGCCGCACACCGACTGGTCGCTGGAAGACGTCGTACGGGAGGCCCCGGGCGCCCCCGGCCTCGACAGGGTCGACGTGGTGCAGCCCGTGCTGTGGGCGGTCATGGTGTCGCTCGCGGAGCTGTGGCGTGCCTGCGGAGTGCGTCCTGCCGCGGTGCTCGGCCACTCGCAGGGCGAGATAGCCGCCGCCACCGTGGCCGGCGCGCTGTCCATCGAGGACGCCGCGCGCGTCGTGGCCCTGCGGAGCCGGGCGCTGCTCGCCCTGTCCGGCCAGGGAGGCATGGCATCGGTCGGGGAGTCCGCCCGGCTGCTGCGCGAGCGGCTCACCGCATGGGGCGACCGGTTGTCGGTGGCCGCCGTCAACGGCCCCTCGTCCGCCGTCGTCGCGGGGGATCCCGAGGCGCTGGAGGAGCTGCTGAGCGCCTGCGAGGCCGACGGGGTACGCGCCCGACGCATCGCGGTCGACTACGCCTCGCACTCCGCCCAGGTCGAGGCCATCCGCGAGGAGCTGGACCGGCTGCTCACCGGAATCCTCCCCCGCTCCTCCGCCGTGCCGTTCTATTCGACGCTCACGGGCACGACGGTCGACACCGCGACGCTGGACGCCGGGTACTGGTTCCGCAACCTGCGTTCCACGGTGGAGTTCGAGGCCGCCACCCGGGCGGCACTCGCCGACGGCCACCGTGTGTTCCTCGAGGTCGGCCCCCACCCGGTGATGGCGCTGGGGCTCCAGGAGACGTTCGAGGCCGTCGGGACCGGGGCGACCGCACTGGGGACCCTGCGGCGCGACGAGGGCGGTGCCCAGCGCTTCCTGACGTCCCTGGCCGAAGCACACGTCGCCGGTGTGTCCCCCGACTGGCGCACCGTGTTCGGCCACCGCACGGGTCACGTCGGACTGCCCACGTACGCCTTCCAGCGCACCCGGTACTGGCCGAAGCCCGCCGCGCTCCCCGCCCCGGCGGAACGCCGGGATCCCGTGGACGACGCGTTCTGGACCGCCGTGGAGAGCGAGGACCCCCACATGCTCGCGGGGATGCTCGGAGCCGGCGACGACGAAACCCGGAGCTCGTGGGAGAGCGTCCTGCCGTCCCTGACGTCCTGGAGGCGCGAGCGCCGCGAGCAGTCCGTCGTGGACGGCTGGCGCTACACGGTCGGCTGGAAGCCCGTCGTCCCGGCCACGGTCCCGGCCCCCTCGGGCACCTGGCTGGTCGTCAGCGCGACCGGGGCGGCGCCGGACGCGCGTGAAGCCGTCGAGCAGGAGCTCGCGCGCCACGGGGCCCGCACGGTCCAGGTGCTGTTCGAGTCCGACGACACCGGACGGGCCATGGCGCTCCAGCGCCTCGGGGAGGCCCTGCCCGACGGGCGGATCGAGGGCGTCCTGTCCTTCCTGGCCGAGGACGACCGCCCCGACCCGTTCCACCCCGTCGTACCCGCCGGTGTCGCGGCCACCACCTCCCTGATCCAGGCGATGACCGATCTCGGCCTCGTGGCACCCCTGTGGTGCCTCACCCGGGGGGCGGTCTCCGTCGACGGCTCCGGCCCGCTCACCGGCCCCGCCCAGGCGCAGATCTGGGGACTGGGCCGCGTGATCGGCCTCGAGCACCCCGAACGATGGGGCGGCCTCATCGACCTTCCGGCACAGCCGGACGAAGGGTCCGCCGCCCAGGTGTGCCGCCTCCTGGCCGGGGCCGGGGACGAGGACCAGGTGGCCGTGCGCCCCCAGGGGGTGTACGCCCGCCGTCTCGTACGCTCCCCGGCCGGCCCACGGCCGGCCACGCCGTCGTCGCCCTGGAAGCCGCGCGGCACGGCCCTGGTCACGGGAGGCATGGGAGCGCTGGGGTCGCACGTGGCACGCTGGCTCGCGGTTCGAGGCGCCGAACACCTGGTCCTGACCGGGCGCCGGGGCGAGGCGACCCCCGGGGCGGCGGCACTGAAGGACGAACTCACCGCGCTGGGCGCCCGGGTGACGCTCGCGGCCTGTGACGTGGCCGACCGCGAGGCCCTGGCCGCCCTGGTGAAGAACCTGGCACAGGACGAGAAGTCGCCCGTGCGCACCGTGGTGCACGCCGCCGGCGAGACCCTCGTGTCCGCCTTGGAGGAGAGCGACCCCGCCGAGTTCGCCCGGGTCATGTCCGCGAAGGCGGCGGGCGCGACCCACCTGGACGAACTCTTCGCGGACGACTCGCTGGACGCCTTCGTACTGTTCGCCTCCGGCGCGGGCGTCTGGGGCGGCTCGGGACAGGGCGCCTACGCGGTCAGCAACTGCCACCTCGACGCACTCGCCGAGCGCCGCCACGCCCGCGGGCAGGCGGCCACGTCGGTCGCCTGGGGCGGCTGGGCCGGCGGAGGCATGGTGGACACCTCCGCCGAGTCCACGCTGACCCGCCTCGGGGTCCGTCCCATGGAGCCCGGGACAGCGGTCCGTGCCCTGGTCCAGGCGGTGGAGCGGCGTGAGACCTGCCTGACGGTCGCCGACGTCGACTGGGCGCGGTTCGCCCCCGCGTTCACGATGGCCAGGCCTCGTCCGCTGATCGGTGACATACCCGAGGCGGCCGCCGCGCTCCAGCCCTCCGAGGACCACGACGACGCGGCCGGGGCCGCCTCCCTCCCGGACCGGCTGGCCGGAGCCTCGGACTCCGAGCGTAAACGGCTGCTGCTTGACCTCGTGCGGTCCGAGGCGGCAGCGGTACTCGGGCATCCCGCCGCCGACGCCGTCGACCCCCTCCGGGCGTTCCGGGAGATGGGCTTCGACTCGGTCATGGCCGTCGAGTTGCGCAACCGCCTGAACACCGCCACAGGGCTGCGGCTGGAGACCACCGTCGTCTTCGACGAACCGTCGCCCACCGGCCTGCGGGACCGGCTGCTGCGTGAACTGCTGCCACAGGGCCCGGAGTCACCCGCCGAGGCGGACGAAGCAGAGATCCGTTCGTTCCTGGCCACCGTCCCGATGGCCAGGCTCCGCGAATCAGGGCTCCTGGACGCGCTGCTGCGCCCGGAGGGCGCCGCGGCCCCGGAGGAGCAGCGAGTGCCCCTGTCCGACGACCGCGTGTCCGACGACCACGCGTCCGACGACCACGCGTCCGACGACCGGGTGGACGAGATCAACGCCATGGACGTCACCGCCCTCGTCCGCATGGCGACACGAACGAAGGAAGCCTGATGCGACGAGCAGCGTGGAGCACATGATGGGGACGCAGGTCGAAGAGATCGTCGAAGCGCTACGGGCGTCTCTCGTGGAGAACGAGCGGCTGCGCCGACAGCACCAGAGCCTCGTCGAGGAGCGGACGGAACCGGTCGCCGTCGTCGCGATGAGCTGTCGTCTGCCCGGCGGCGTACGGTCGCCGGAGGACCTGTGGCGCCTCGTCACGGACGGCACGGACGCCATGTCGCCCGTCCCCGACGGCCGGGGCTGGGACGTGGACTGGCTGCGCGGGCTGGGTGACACCGGCATCACCCCGGAGGGCGGGTTCGTCCAGGACGCCGACGCGTTCGACGCCGCCCTGTTCGGCATCGGGCCCCGCGAGGCGCTGGCGATGGACCCGCAGCAGCGGTTGCTGCTCGAGTCGTCGTGGGAACTGTTCGAGCGGGCCGGGATCGCCCCGTCGTCCCTGCGGGGCACCGGCACCGGCGTGTTCGTCGGGGCCTCCTCCTCGGGTTACAGCGCGGGGATGTACGGCGACGCCCAGGGCAGCGACAGCTACCTGCTCACGGGCGGTGCCGGCAGCGTCATCTCCGGCCGGGTGGCCTACATCCTCGGCCTCCAGGGGCCGGCGATCACGGTCGACACCGCCTGCTCGTCGTCGCTCGTCGCCATCCACCTGGCCGCCCGGTCGCTGCGCGACGGGGAATGCTCGCTGGCCCTGGCGGGCGGGGTGACGGTGATGGCCACCCCCGGCGCGTTCGTCGAGTTCAGCAAGCAGCGCGGACTCGCCGGCGACGGACGCTGCAAGTCGTTCGCGGCCGGCGCCGACGGAACGGGCTGGGGGGAAGGCGTGGGCGTCATCCTCCTGGAACGCCTCTCCGACGCCCGCAGGAACGGCCGCAAGGTGCTGGCCGTGCTGCGCGGCAGCGCGGTCAACCAGGACGGAGCGAGCAACGGACTCACGGCTCCCAGCGGGCCCGCTCAGCGACGCGTCATCGCCCAGGCACTCGCCGACGCGGGAATCGGCCCCGCCGACGTGGACGCCGTGGAGGCGCACGGCACCGGCACGGTGCTCGGCGACCCGATCGAGGCACAGGCCCTCCTCGCGGCCTACGGCCGCGACCGCCCGGCGGACCGGCCCCTGTACCTCGGCACCGTGAAGTCGAACGTCGGGCACACCCAGGCCGCCGCCGGCGCCGTCGGTGCCATCAAGACCGTCCTGGCGCTCGGCCACGGAGCGCTGCCCATGACCCTGCACGTCGACGCTCCCACCCCGCACGTCGACTGGTCGGGCGGTGCCGTGTCCCTGCTGACCCGGACCACGCCCTGGCCGGATACGGGGCGGCCCCGCCGCGCAGGCGTCTCGGCGTTCGGGCTCAGCGGGACGAACGCGCACCTGATCCTGGAACAGGCACCCGCCGACGAGCCCGCCACCGGCGCCACCACCGAGCTCCCCGTCGTCCCGTTCCTGGTCTCCGCCCGCACCGACGAAGCCCTCAGGGGCCAGGCGGCCCGCCTCCTCGACCGGCTGGGCGAAGATCCCGGACAGTCCCCGACGGACCTCGGATACTCGCTGGCGGTCTCCCGCGCGGCACTCGACCGCCGGGCGGTGGTACTCGCCGACGACCGCGCCGGCCTGGTCCGCGGGCTGACGTCCCTGGCCGGCGGCGAGGCGGCCCCGGGCCTGATCCGGAGCACCGACCGGGCAGGGGAGGGCACCGCCTTCCTCTTCACCGGGCAGGGCAGCCAGCGGCCGGGCATGGCGGACGAGCTGTACGCGGTCTTCCCCGCGTTCGCCACGGCGCTGGACGCCGTCTGCGAGCAGTTCGACCCGCACCTGGGGACCTCGTTGCGCGCGGTGATGTCGGGCGCGGACCCGGCCGTGCTCGACCGGACCGCTTTCGCCCAGCCCGCGCTCTTCGCGTACGAAGTCGCCCTGTACCGCCTGCTGGAGAGCTGGGGCGTGCGTCCCGACGCGGTCGCCGGCCACTCACTCGGGGAGATCACCGCCGCGCACGTCGCCGGGGTGCTGTCGCTCGAGGACGCCTGCACCTTCGTCGCGGCCCGTGGCCGCCTGATGCAGGCCATGCCGGCCGGCGGCATGATGGTGGCCCTGGAGGCGTCCGAGCAGGAGGTGCGGGACCTCCTCGGCGCCGGAACCGGTGTGTCGGTCGCCGCCGTCAACGGGCCGTCGTCCCTCGTCCTGTCCGGGGACCGGGACGAGGTGCAGGACATCGTCACCCTGTGGACCAAGCAGGGACGCAGGCACAAGGAGCTGCGGACCAGTCACGCCTTCCACTCGGCGCACATGGACGCCATGCTGGACGATCTCCGCTCGGTCGCCGGGACCCTGACCTTCCGGCCGGCCCGGACCGACCTCGTCAGCGCCACGACGGGGGAGCCCCTCACGACAGCCCAGGCGCTCAGCCCCGGTCACTGGACGCGGCACGTCCGGGAGACCGTCCGGTTCGCCGACGCCGTACGGCGACTGCGCGACGACCGGATCGGAACCTTTCTGGAGATCGGCCCCGACGGGGTGCTCACCGCCCTCGCCCAGGACTGCCTCGCAGGCCGGGACGGCCCCGAGCCGCCCCTCCTGGTCGCCGCTCAGCACCGCGACCGCTCGCCGGTGCGCGCCCTGTTCACCGCGCTGGCCGAACTCCATGTGCACGGCCTCCCCGTCGACTGGGCCGCGGTGTTCGCGGGGCGGGACGCCCGCCTGGCCGAGCTGCCGACCTACGCCTTCCAGCGCCGCCGGTACTGGCCCGCACCTCCCGCCCACGTTTCCGGCGCACCGGCCGCCCCCGTCGAGGCGGGCGTCCGGGACACGGAGGACGTCCCGCCCGCCGGGACCCCGGCCGGACTGGCCGCACGACTGGCCGATGCCACTCCGGCCGGCCGGCACACGCTGCTGCTCGGAGTCGTCACCACCTGGGCCGCCGCCGCACTGGGGCTCCCCTCGGCGGAAGAGCTGGACACCGGAAGGGACTTCCTCGAGCAGGGCTTCGACTCCCTGACCGCCCTTGAGCTGCGCAACAGCCTCCAGAAGGTGCTGGGGACCGGCGAGCTGTCGGCCACGCTGCTCTTCGACCACCCCACCCCGTCACGCCTGGCGCGGCACCTGTCCGGTTTGCTCGAAGGCGACGGCGACGGGGCCACCGCGCCCCCTGCGGGACCGGGAGGCGGCATCCTCGGGCCCCTCCTCCAGCACACCCGGTCCACCGGCCAGGCCGTGGAGTACGCCAAGGTGCTGATGCAGCTTGCCGCGTTCCGGGAGGTCTACGACAGCGAGGCGCCCCCCGCCCAGGCCGCCCCGGTCGTCCGCCTGGCGGCGGGCGACGGCCTGCCGCTCATCTGCCTCTGCACGATGTCGATGCTCTCCGGCCCGCACGAGTACGCGCGCCTGGCCGCCGGCTTCCGAGGGGAACGCGACGTGTACGCGCTCCCGCACCCCGGCTTCGCGGAGGGCGAGAAGCTCCCCGAGGACTTCGACGTCCTGATGCGCACGCACGCCGACGCGGTCCTGCGCACGGTGGGGGACAGACCGTTCGTCGTCACCGGGCACTCCGGCGGTGCGCTGCTGGCCAACGCGCTCTCGCACGAACTCGACGGGCGGGGCCGGCCGCCGGCCGCCGTCGTCCTGCTGGACAGCTATCCCGCTGACAGCGAGGTGATGGCCACCTGGATGCCCGAACTACTCGAAGGGATGGTCGAACGCGACGACGCGTACACCCCGATGGACGACTTCCGCGCCACGGCGTGGGCCGCCTACCTCCCTTTCCTCTACGCCTGCCGCGCACGGCCCGTCGACGTACCCACACTCCTGGTGCGGGCGGGGGAGCCCCTGCGCGCGTGGTCGGGCGAAGGCGACTGGCATGCCGTCTGGCCCCTGCCCCACTCGGTCGCCGACACCGAGGGGAACCACTTCACCATGCTCGGTGAGCACGCCGGGCCCCTGGCACACCGTATGCGCGAATGGCTCACGGAGCAGGGGTGCTGAGAACAGGGGCGCCGACAACCGACGCACGAAATCCGCGACGCCCCACAGGGGTCGACGGACGATAGATAGGGGTTGCCGTCAATTCGGCCGAATCCATAGTCTGCGGACCGGAGTCGACTTGGCGAGCCCGTTCCTTCGCATCAACTCTGCCCACGAATGGTTGAATTATGCCTGCCGACGTCAAGCCGAAAATCGGCGACGATGCCCAGATATCGCTCGACAGCCAGGAGAAGGGCGAACTGACCCTTCTGGCCGAGCAGCTGCGTGACTTCGGTCCGCGCCTGAACGACGACCCCCGCTGGACGTCCGAGGCGAGGGAGCTCTCCTGCCGGCTTCCCACGCGGCTGCGCCAGACACTGCGCCGGTTCACGTGGAACTCCGGGCGTGAGGCCATGCTCCTGGTGCGCAACCTGCCGGTGGACGTGCACGACGTCCCCGACACGCCGACGGTCCGCGGCTCCGTCCAGCGCGGGACCACCACGCCGGCGTCCGCGCTCATGCTCATCGCCATGGCCCTGGGCGAGGTGATCGCGTTCGACAAGGAGAAGACCGGCGCGCTCGTGCAGGACGTGGTTCCGGTCCCCGGAATGGAACAATTCCAGGGGAATGCCGGATCCATCAAGCTCAACATGCACACGGAGAACGCCTTCCACGAGCACAAGCCCGACCTGGTGGGTCTGATGTGCCTGCGGAACGACCACGAGAACGTCGCCGGTCTGCGCGTCGCCTCCGTGCGCAACGCCGTTCCGCTGCTTTCCGCCCGCACCAGGGAAATACTCCATCAACCGCGATTCGTGACCATGGCGCCGGCATCCTTCGAGATCGCCGACGGCTTGGAGGAACCGCACGGAATCCTCGCCGGCAGTTTCGAGGACCCCGACCTGAAGGTGGACTTCAGCAGCACCATCCCGTCCGACGACGAAGCCGCTCAGGCCATGTCCGAGCTCGAGACCGTCATCGACCGGGTGGCCCACACGCTGATCCTCGGCCCAGGCGACCTGGCTCTCGTCGACAACCGGCTGGCCCTGCACGGCCGCAACTCCTTCCAGCCCCGCTACGACGGCCGGGACCGCTGGCTCCAACGTGTCTTCGTCCACCTGGACTTCCGCAGGTCCCGCGTCATGCGCGCGGCGGACGGCCAGGTGCTCGGCGCCGGCGAAACGGCTCGCTGACCGGACGTGACGCACTCCCGACCGACCCGAAACGAAAGAGGTACTCCCATGTCCGCGGGTGAGGACGACAACGTCTACAGCCGGCCCGTGTCGCCCACCGAGACATGGTTCCTGGTGTACCCCGAGTCGGTCCCCGGTGTCATCCAGCTCGTCATCGAGGGGGACGGCCGCATCGGTCACGCCGAGCTGACCCGAGCTGTGGAGACCGCGTCCCGGGCCTGCCCCGGGGCGCGACTCACCCGGCAGGACATGACCTGGGTGGACAGCGGAGTGGCACCGGCCGTGCGGGTCCTGCCCGGTGACCGGGTCGACAGGCACACCTTCGCCGGCGCGGCGGAGCTGCACAGCCCCCTGATGGGCAAAGACGGCGGGCCCACCTGCGAACTCCTGCTCCTCACCGGCGCGGAGTCGGACACGCTGGTCGTGCGCGCGTTCCACGGCGTCATGGACGGCCAGGGAGTCCGCACCTGGGCGGAGGACATCTTCCGGGTGCTGCGCGGCGAGGAGCCCCTCGGCGCGCCCTCACGCATCACGGAGAACGAGCTGATCGAGCAGGCCGGCGCCCCCGAGGAGCGGGAGGTCACCCCTGACCTCGACTGGCCCTCCGCGCTCGGTTCCCGCCCCCAGGGCCGGCACGACTTCTTCTGGCGCAGGCGCACCATCGACGGCACGCACCCCGCGCTCGTCGCCAAGACGGCCCGGGCCGTCACCCAGGCGTGCGGCCTGCGTACCGGCAGGTTCCTCGTCCCCGTCGACCTGCGCAGGTACCTGCCCGGACTCCGCTCGACCGGCAACCTCACCAACAACCCGCTGTACGAGGTGCAGGGTGACGCGAGCTGGGAGGAGGCCCACCAGCAGCTACTGTCCGTCCTGTCGACGGGTCAGGACCTGGCCGCCCGCGTCGACCCCTCACTGCCCGGCCAGAACCTGACGGAGCTGCACCAGCAGATCATGGGCCTGGACGCCTACTCCGCGCAGCGGGGCTGCTACAGCAGCCTTGCCACGCTCTCCCACATGGGCCGGGTCGCCCCCGCCGTCTTCAGCACGCGTACGTTCCACGCCACGACCGTCTACTCGCTGCCCAATTCCGGGCCCCTGGGCCCGCCGGAGATCAACGCCGTCGAGTTCGGCGACCGGACAGAGATCACCATCGGCTGGTACGACGGTCCGCAGACCCCGGACCGCGCGGAGGCGCTGCTCGACCGCATCGAGGAGGCGCTGTCCCCACGGGCGCACCGTGAGTGGGACCGCAACAGGACCCGGCAGCCGCTCGCCCGCCCGGGTACCGCCGTCGACCAGTTCCGCCGTCAGGTCTCCCGCACACCCGGTGCGATCGCCCTGACCGGTCCCGAGGGGGACGTGACCTTCGATGAACTGGACCGCCGGGCGGACGCCGTCGCCGTCGCGCTGCTGGACAGGGGCGTCGGACGCGACGACGTGGTGGGCCTGCTGGCCGGCCGTACGGTCGCGGCGATGGCCGCCATCTGGGGCGTGCTGAAAGCAGGTGCGGCCTACCTGCCGCTCGACCCGCAGCAGCCCGACCACCGGCTCGCCGACCTCCTGACGGACGCCGGGGCCACCGTGTGCCTGGTCGAGCAGGTCCACGCCGGGCGCCGGCTCACCCCGGACGCCGGATGCGACGTGGTGGTGCTCGGGACACTGGAGCCCTCGGACCGCCGCCCCGAAGGCGTCGAGGTGCGGCCGGAGGACCTCGCGTACGTCATCTACACGTCGGGATCGACCGGGCGCCCCAAGGGTGTGGAGATCGAGCACCGCCAGCTCGCCACCTTCATCAGCTGGGCGACCCGCGTCTACGGGGTGGATTCCACCACCCGGTTCCCACTCTTCACGTCGCTCGCCTTCGACCTCTCCAACACGGCGATCTTCCTGCCGGTGCTGGCCGGCGGATCGATCGCGCTCGTACCCGACGAACCCAACCACGTGGTGCTGCGCGACATGCTGGAGAGCTCCGGGGCCAACGCGCTGAAACTCACCCCCACGCATCTCGACCTCATCGGCAGGCTGGGCCTGGCCCCGACCGGATTCCGGGCGGTCATCGCCGGCGGGGAACTCCTCCGGGGTGCCGTCGCCGACCGCGCGCAGCAGCTCTTCGGACCCCGCTGCGGCATCTTCAACGAGTACGGGCCCACCGAGACGACCATCGGCTGCATGACGCGTCGCTTCGATCCGGAGCACGACGCGGACCTGCCGTCCGTGCCCATAGGCGTGCCCACCGACAACACCCGGATCCATCTGATCGGCCCCGACGGCCGGCACGTGGCCCCGGGCGAGGTGGGCGAGATGTACCTCGCCGGTGATCAGCTCGCCCGGGGCTACCGCGGCAGGCCCGACCTCGTCCGCGAACGGTTCACGGTCCTCGCCGACGGCACCCGGGTGTACCGCAGTGGCGACCTGGCCCGGATGCTGGACTCGGGTGAGCTGGAGTCCGTCGGCCGCAACGACGAGCAGGTCAAGGTGCTCGGCTACCGCATCGAGCCCGCCGAGGTCGCCAAGGCGCTGGAAGAACACCCGGCCGTGGCCACGGCCTTCGTCACCGGCCTGGTCAGGCCGGGCACCACCGACAAGGTGCTGTGCGCCTACGTCGTCCTGCGCGAAGAGGTCTCCGAGGAGGAGCTCACCGCCCACGTCGCCGGCCGGCTGCCCCGGTACATGGTGCCGGCCACCATGACGGTCGTGCCCGAACTGCCCCGGACGGTCAACGAGAAGGTCGACGTCGCCGCGCTGCCGGTCCCGTTCAGCGGGCCGCAGGCCGATGCCGCTGCCGCGGAGGCGAAGGCGCGCAGCGCGGTGGAGGAGGAGGTGGCCAAGATCTGGGCGCGGGTCCTCGCGGTGGACGTCAACCGGCTCGGCGGCGACACGGACTTCCACGGGCTCGGCGGCGACTCGGCCACCCTGCTGGCGATGCTGGCCGCGGTCAGCGACGAGGTCGTGGGCTCCCGGCGGGAGCGTGCGTTCATGGCGGCCCTGCCGGAGATCCTCCGACGGCCCACCCTCGCGAAGGTCGCGGAGATCTCCGAGCGCGCGCGTGACGGACAGGCGGTCACGGGTGGCTGACTCGGGGCGGGGCAACATCGTCGCGATCAGTGACGTCCACGTGCGCTACGACGAGAACAGGAAGATCGTCGACGGGATCGAACCGGAGAACGACGAGGACTGGCTGATCGTCGCGGGGGACATCGGTGAGATCGTCTCGGACATCGAATGGGCGCTGCGCACGCTGCGTGACCGCTTCGCCAAGGTCATCTGGGCGCCGGGGAACCACGAGCTGTGGACCGCGCCCGACGACCCCGTGCAGCTGCGTGGTGAGGCGCGCTATCTGCACCTCGTGGACATCTGCCGCAAGCTCGGGGTCTCCAGTCCCGAAGACCCCTACCCGGTCTGGGAGGGAGAGGGCGGTCCCGTCGCCGTGGCACCGCTCTTCCTCCTGTACGACTACTCGTTCCGCCCCCCGGGGACGTACTCCAAGGCTGCGGCGCTTCAGGTGGCCGAGGACGCCGGGGTGGTCTGCAGTGACGAGTTCCTGCTGCATCCGGACCCCTATCCCAGCCGCGAGGCGTGGTGCCGGGCCCGCGTGCGGATGACCGAGGCGCGTCTCTCGGCTCTCCCGGAGGACCTGCCCACCGTCCTGGTCAACCACTGGCCGCTCGTGCGCGAACCGACGCGGGTGCTCTGGCGGCAGGAGTTCGCACTGTGGTGCGGAACGACGGCGACCGCCGACTGGCACACGCGGTTCCGTGCCCGTTCGGTGGTCTACGGGCACCTGCACATCCCCAGGGTGATCCGCTGCGACGGCGTGCCCCACCACGAGGTCTCCCTGGGGTACCCCCGCGAATGGCAACGGCGTCAGGGCACCCCGGGCCGCCTGGTCCGGATCCTGCCGACCGTCACCTCGCCTCACAGAGAGCCGGTGTGATGACCGTTTCGTACGAACGCCCTGCTGGAGCACCCGCGTCCGCCACGCGTGGCCGGGTGGCCGAACTGCTGGCGCTGCGTGAGCAGGCCCGGCGTGGA
>NZ_JBISCE010000024.1:0-1499 GCF_044385685.1 Streptomyces sp. ALB3
CCGAGCGACCGGGCGACCGAGGCGCAGCACGCGAAGGGCAAGCTGACGGCGCGGGAGCGTATCGCGCTGCTGCTGGACGAGGGGTCGTTCAAGGAGGTCGAGCAGCTGCGCCGGCACCGGGCGACGGGGTTCGGTCTGGAGGCCAGGAAGCCGTACACCGACGGTGTGATCACCGGGTGGGGCACGGTCGACGGCCGGACGGTCTTCGTCTACGCGCACGATTTCCGGATCTTCGGCGGGGCGCTGGGTGAGGCTCATGCCACGAAGATCCACAAGATCATGGACATGGCCATCTCGGCCGGTGCTCCGCTGGTCTCGCTGAACGACGGTGCCGGAGCCCGTATCCAGGAGGGTGTCAGCGCGCTCGCCGGGTACGGTGGGATCTTCCAGCGCAACACCCGTGCCTCGGGTGTGATCCCGCAGATCAGCGTGATGCTCGGTCCGTGCGCGGGCGGCGCGGCCTACAGTCCGGCGCTCACCGACTTCGTGTTCATGGTCCGTGAGACCTCGCAGATGTTCATCACCGGGCCGGACGTGGTCAAGGCGGTCACGGGTGAGGAGATCACCCAGAACGGGCTGGGCGGCGCCGATGTGCACGCCGAGACCTCGGGCGTCGCGCACTTCGCGTACGACGACGAGGAGACCTGCATCGCCGAGGTCCGCTACCTGATCGGCATGCTCCCCTCCAACAACCGCGAGAACCCGCCCACGGTGCACAACGACGACCCGGCCGACCGGCGTGGTGACGTGCTCCTGGACCTGGTCCCGGCCGACGGCAGCCGTCCGTACGACATGCACGAGGTCATCGAGGAGCTCGTCGACGACGGCGACTTCCTGGAGGTCCACGAGCGCTGGGCGCGCAACATCGTCTGCGCCCTGGCCCGGCTCGACGGCCAGGTCGTCGGCATCGTGGCCAACCAGCCGCAGGCGCTGGCCGGGGTGCTGGACATCGAGGCGTCCGAGAAGGCCGCGCGCTTCGTCCAGATGTGTGACGCGTTCAGCATTCCCCTCGTGACTCTGCTGGACGTGCCCGGCTTCCTGCCCGGCGTCGACCAGGAGCACGGTGGAATCATCCGGCACGGCGCGAAGCTGCTCTACGCGTACTGCAACGCCACCGTGCCGAGGATCTCGCTGATCCTGCGCAAGGCCTACGGAGGTGCCTATATCGTCATGGACAGCCAGTCCATCGGCGCCGACCTGACCTACGCGTGGCCCACCAACGAGATCGCGGTGATGGGCGCCGAGGGCGCCGCCAACGTCATCTTCCGCCGTCAGATCGCCGACGCCGAGGACCCCGAGACCATGCGGGCCCGCATGGTCAAGGAGTACAAGGCCGAGCTGATGCACCCCTACTACGCGGCCGAGCGCGGCCTGGTCGACGACGTCATCGACCCCGCCGAGACGCGCGAGGTACTGATCTCCTCGCTCGCGATGCTCCGCAACAAGCACGCGGACCTGCCGTCCCGCAAGCACGGCAACCCCCCGCAGTAGCCGGGGCC
>NZ_JBISCE010000025.1:0-125193 GCF_044385685.1 Streptomyces sp. ALB3
CGGGTCGGGCAGCCGCCGCTCGCGTACGTCCCCGACTGCCGCCCGGCCCTGCCCCCACAGCGCCGGCATGCCGCCTCCACCCCGTCCCGCACCAGCCGAACGGGACCGGATGCCGCCGACGCGGACCGTTCGGCGTCCGGCGGCCCGACGGCCACCGTGCAGACCCCCCAGTGCCCCGAAGACGCGAGGGACCATGACGAACGAGCCGTCCGACCTGCTCGGCCCCGGACCGGGCGCCACGCCGCTGATCCGGCCGCACGGGGCGAGTACGACGCTCGCCGGCCAGGCCCCCCTCGTCCTGCCGGCCGAGGTCGACGACCTCGGCCACCTCATGGCGGCGGCCGCACGCGGAGAAGCGTTCGTCCTCCAGGGGAGCACCTGCGCGGAGCCGTTCAGCGGCCCGCGCGTGGGAGGCCTCGTCCGCACCCTGCTGCAGATGTCGGTGATCCTGACCCACGCCGCCAGGGTGCCCGTGGTCAAGATCGCCCGGCTGGCCGCCCGGCACACCGGTCCCGGCTCCGCCGGCCCGGCCCGGGCGCACGCGGAGGCGGCGGTGACGATGAACATGATCCGAGCGGTGAGCGGCGAGAGCGGTATCGCCGACGTGCGTCACGTACAGGGCTGGAACAGGGAGTGGGTGCGTGACGCCGAAGGGGGCAGCCGATTCGAGGCGCTCTCCGCCGAGATCGACCGCGGTCTGGGATTCATGGCCGCCTGGGGCGTCGACGACCGTCCACTGCGGACCACGAAGGTGTTCGCGAGCCACGAGCCGCTGCCGGGCCTCAGGATGCCGCACCTGCTCCGGGAGGCCTCCGGCGACGAGCCGTGCCTCTGGGCCCTGTCCGCGCACCAGTTCCGCATCGGTGAGCGGGCCGGGCAGCCGGACGAAGGGCACCTGGCCCAGGCCGGACTGCTGGCCAATCCGGTCTGCCTCACGATCGGTCCGGCGACGGCACCCGAGGAGGCCGTGGAGTACGTGCGGAGACTCGACCCGTACGTACGGCCGGGCCGGGTCACTCTGATGTGCCGGATGGGCAGCGACCGGGTCCGTGACGTACTCCCGCCCGTCGTCGAAAAGGTGACGGCGTCAGGTCACCAGGTGGTGTGGAGCTGCGACCCGATGCACGGCTACCCCCACGGGCCGTCGGCCGACAGCGCCGCGTGTTCCCTCCCGCGGGTGGTGGACGAGGTGCGGGGTTACATCGACGTACATCGTGCGCTGGGGACCCATCCTGGTGGGATACATTTCGAAACTACGGGCGCACAGGATAAGTCCGACACGAAACCGCTCGGCGGATTCGGACCGGAATGCGAACCTCGGTTGAATGAACAACAATCTATGGAGTTGGCCTTTCTGATGGCAGAGATGCTCCGTAGCTGATTTTCCGGAACTGAAAGTCTCCGTCAGGCGTCCGTGCCAGGGATTCCCGGCTCACTTACATTGGCTCAACCAATGGCGCCGGGTCGGTCCGCCGACCGGGCGGGCGCGGGCGGGCCGCCTGGCGGGCGGGGTCGCGGGGCGCTGGGCCCCCACCCCGCCCCGCTCCGACTTCCCCCTGGTGAGCCGGGTGTGCCGTCGCCGTCTGCGGGCGCCGGGCGCCGCCGGCCGGCTTCGCGGTCACTCCGGTGCGGGCCCTCTCCGGCCCCACGGCGGCCCCTCGGCCGTTCCGGCGGGCCGAAGGGAGAGATATCGCCATCGAAGCGGGTCGCTGTATGACCTCCCGCCGGGCGCCGTGAATGCGCGGCCGTCCGGCGAGTGCCTTGGTCTGAGCCATGAAGGTTGTCGCACTTGCGTACGGATCCAGCAACAGGCCGTGCCCGCGCTCCGTTGGGGGCGCCGACGGATGCGGAGGCCGATCCCCTATGCCGCGTGCGTCCTACCCCTATGCCCGGTGGGGCCGGAAAGAGGGGGGCCCTGGAGGCCCAGAGGTGGGCATTTGAGCCTAACTTGAGGTTCCGGCCTGCGATTTGACGGAACGCCAGGTGGGAGGCATCGGCTTGTGGGGGTGCGAAGCGGAACCCGCGCAAAGGGTCGTTGTGTGCTTTGAGTAGGGGTTTGCAGGGGGAGGGGGGTGGAGCTAGTGTTCCAATTGGAGAGGGATTCCAGCGACTGTTTTTAGTCCCTGGCTATAGCCGGTGTGGCGTCGAGCGGCGGCCGAACCGGGCGGGGTGGTCGCGGGGTAAGGCGCGGTTTTGAGCCTTTGGTGACGCAGCCACCGCTCCTCGATGTCACGAAAATGGTCACAATGGGGGATGATGGTGCCAGTGGCACTTGTTGAACGTGAGCATGACGTCCAACTGCTCAGGAATCTTCTGACCGCCACTTTCAAGGGGCATGGAAAGATAGGACTTGTCAGCGGGGCGGTGGCAAGTGGCAAGACCGAGCTACTCCGCGCGTTCGCCGACCAGTGCTCCGACGAGGGTGCCCTGCTTCTCAACGCGACCGCGACGAGAGCCGACCGCGGCGTTCCCTTCGCCGTGCTGCGCCAGTTGCTCGACTGCCTGCCGGGGCACGCGGAACAGGTGACGGAGCTCCTCGGCTCGGGCGGGACGTCAGAGGTCTCCCGCACAGCGGCTGCCACGCTGCTCGACCTCTCCGAACAGGCGCCGCTGGTCGTCGTCGTGGACGACGTGCACCACGCGGACGAACCGTCCATGGACTGCGTGATGCGTCTGGTCAACCGCCTGAGATCGTCGCGCATCCTGCTCGTACTCGCCGAGTCGTCGGGTGACTGGTCGGTGCACCCTGCCTTCCGTATCGAGCTGGTCCGGCAGACGCAGTTCCACCGGGTCCGGCTGGCACCTCTCACGCCGGACGGCGTCAGCGAGATGTGCTCGCAGCACCTCGGCCACGGTGCGGCCCGGCACGCCGTCGAGGCGCACCGGATGACCGGCGGCAACCGGCTGCTGGTGAGAGCCCTCATCGAGGACCACTCCGAGGCGGGGGAACTACCGGGCCGGGCGGGCTGCTCCTCGCTCGGCGAGAGTTTCAGGCAGGCCGTCCTGACCTGCCTGCGCCGCAGCGGCCCGGACGAGCTCGAAGCCGCCAGGGGCCTGGCCGTACTGGACGCCACCGGCTCGACGCACCGGATCGCGGAGTTCCTCGGCCGGGGTCCGGAGGCACTCCGCCGGCTTCTGCAGTCCCTGCAGACGCTGGGGATCATCCACGACGGCCGCTTCCGGCACCGGCTGACACGCGCGGCGGTCTACGACGACCTCGCCCCGCAGATGCTGGCCGAACTCCACACGCGAGCAGCACAGTTGCTGAGCGACTCCGGAGGCAGCGTCACCGACGTCGCGGACCACCTGGTGGCGGCGAAGCACGTGAGTGCGGACTGGGCCGTCGCGGTACTGCAGCGGGCCGCGGAGGAGTCGCTGGCCGCCGACGACGAGGAACCGGCGATCCGGTACATCGAGTTCGCGCTCTCGGTCTGCACCGGTGAGCGGCAGCGAGCCCTGCTGCGGATGCTGCTCGTCCAGACCAAGTGGCGCAGCGACCCCGAGGGCGCGGTCCGTCATCTGACACCGCTCTTCGAGGCGCAGCGTGAAGGCCACCTCGACGTGGAGCAGACGGCCTACCTGCTGCGTGTGCTGATGTGGCACGGGCGCGTCCAGGAGGCCACGGAGCTCATCACCCACCTGTCCCGCATCAGACCCTCGCCGAACGAAGCGCCGAGTGCCGTCCTGACGGGAGTGCACAACCTGCTCAGACACGCCTACCCGCAGTTCATCCAGCACAGCCCTCGCGTGGACAGCCACCTCTTCGACAAGGCGACCACGCCGCCGGGTCAGCAGGCACAGGCCTCCGCCGTGCTCAGCTCCGTCCTCGGGGAGACCACGGGCGGGGACGAACGGTGCGTCAGAGTGGCCGAACAGATCCTGCAGAGCAGCCAGTTGAGCGACGAGATGGTCGAGTCCGTCTGCTCGGCCCTCCAGACGCTCATCTACGCGGAGCAGCCGATCCTGGCGGAGCGCTGGTGTGACGCGCTGCTCGCCGAGGCCGACGCCCGTGGCGTGGTGACCTGGCAGGCGGCCCTGTCCGGGCTGCGGGCCGAGATCGCCCTGCGGGAGGGCGACCTGGTGCAGGCCGAGCACTACGCGGTCAAGGCGCTGACGATGATCGGCGTGGGGGGCTGGGGTGTCGGCGTCGGGGCCACCCTGGGCACCCTCCTCCAGGCCGTCACCGCCCGGGGCGACTTCGAGAGCGCCCGCAGATACCTGCGCGAGGCGGTACCCGCGGCCATGTTCCAGACACGGTACGGACTGATGTACCTGCGCGCCCGGGGCCACTACTACCTGGCGACCGACCGGCTGCAGGCCGCCCTCGCCGACTTCAGCTACTGCGGTGAGCTGATGACGTTGTGGCAGCTCGATTCCCCCACGTTCGTGCCGTGGCGTACCGACGCCGCCCAGGTGCTCCTCCGGCTCGGCGACGCCGAGCAGGCGCGCGCGCTCACCAAGGAGCAGATAGCACAGATCGGTTCGCGTGCCTCGCGGACGTACGGCGCGTCCCTGCGCGTCCTGGCGGGCACGGCGAGCCACCGTGGCCGGCTGAGCCTCCTGAAGGAGTCCGTCGAGATACTCCAGGCGAGCGGTGACCGGCTGACCCTCACCCAGGCGCTCTTCGACCTCAGCTGCGCGCACGAGGGCATGGGGGAGTTCGGCAAGGCACAGATGATCTCGCGCCGGGCGGGGCGGCTCGCCAAGGAGGGAGGGATGCAGCGGATGCAGGATTCCGCCCTCGCCTGCCCGGAGGAGCCGATGATGCTGCACCCGGGGCAGCCCGACTCCTGGTCCCGCCCGGTGGACGAGGCCGCGTCGGCCGCGGACGTGCTGACACTCTCCGAGCGCCGGGTCGCGGCGCTGGCCTCGCTCGGCTACACGAACCGCGAGATCTCCAGCAAGCTGCACATCACTGTGAGCACGGTGGAGCAGCACCTCACCAAGGTCTTCCGGAAGTTGCGGGTCAAGCGCAGGACGGACCTGCCCGTGGAACTCGAGTACCACGTCGCCAGCCCGGCCTGCTGACCTCCGGCACCACACCGCCCCGTTCACCTCCCCCTACGTACGTGAGCTGTTGAGGTACGCGATCACGGCCAGCACTCGCCTGTTGTCACTGGTGGACTGCACCAGCTCCAGCTTGGCGAAGATGCTGGCCGCGTGCTTGCTCACGGCACTGTCGCTGAGTGACATCCGCTCCGAGATGGCCGCGTTCGTCCTGCCCTCCGCCATGAGCGCCAGGACCTCCCTCTCGCGGGCTGTCAGGGCTGACAGCGGCTGTGCCTGTGCCGGCCCCACGGACCGGAACAGCTGACTGATCACCTCAGGGTCCATGGCCGTACCGCCGGAAGCAACGCGGCGCACCGAGTCGATGAACGTGTCGTCGTCGAACACGCGGTCCTTCAGGAGATAGCCGATTCCGCCCCGGCCGTCCGCGAGCAACTCCCGTGCGTACAACTGCTCCACGTGCTGCGACAGCACCAGTACGGGAAGCCCGGGGACCGCCCGGCGGGCGGTCAGGGCCGCCTGGAGGCCCTCGTCCGTGAAGGTCGGCGGCAGCCGCACGTCGACCAGGGCCACGTCCGGCCGGTGCCGGAGGAGGGCGCTGAGCAGATCGGGGCCGGTCTCGACCACGGCGGCGAGCTCGAAGCCGTGGTCCTCCAGCAGATGGGTCAGTCCTTTCCTGAGGAGGTACTGGTCCTCGCCGAGGACAACACGCACGGGAGCTCCATCGTCAAAGTGGTCGGGCCGCCGGGAGGCGAGGCCACGTCGAGCAGTCCGTCGAAAGCGGCCAGCCGCCGCTGGATACCGCGGATCCCGCTGCCGCGAGAGGGATCGGCGCCGCCGCATCCGTCGTCGGTCACCGTGATGCGCAGTGCCCCCGCCCGGTGGCGGAGGTCGATCAGGACGCGCCGGGCGCCGGAGTGTTTCGCACTGTTGGTGAGCGCCTCGCTCACGGAGAAGTACGCGCAGGCGGCCACCGGCACCTGGGCCCGCCCCTGGAGGTCGGCGGTCACCTCCACCGCCAGCGGATGCGCGAGTGCCAGCGTGCGGACGGCGTCGACGAGCCCTCGCTCGGCGAGGACCGGCGGGTGCACGCCCCGTACCAGACCGCGTAGTTCGCGAAGCGCGGCGGACGAGTTCTCCCGCGCCTCGGCGGCCATCGCCCGGAGCTCGGGCTGATCACTGCCGAGGCGGTGCTCGATGGCGCGCAGGCTCATGCCGATGGCGACGAGCCGGGTCTGTGCGCCGTCGTGGAGATCGCGTTCGATCCTCAGAAGCTCCGCCGCCTGGACACCCGTCGCCTCCGCCCGCGTCGTGGTCAGCTGCTGCACGCGCCGGGCGAGTACGGACCGCTCCGTGGGGGCCAGCAGCAGTGCGCACCAGCGCGCCTGGATCCGAAGCGCGTACGGGGCGCCCCACAGGACGGCCCCCGCCGCGAGCAGGGCCGCCGCGAGGCCGGCCGGGCCGGACCACCGGGTCCCGATGACGAGGACCGACGCCATCGGCCCGAGCAGGAGGACCGCCGTCACGACCGGATTGGTCAGCAGCCACAGGAGGTCGCGCCAGGTCGCGGGGTCGGTGAGAACCCACCGGCGGGTCGCCAGCCACGTCGGCAGCAGGGGGCCGGGGTGCAGCGTACGGCCGTAGGCGTAGTGCCCGTCGGCACCCTGGACAGGGCCCGGGGGCGGTCGCCTGTAGGGCTCCGCGATGTCCGCCAGACCGCCGTTGCGCAGCAGCTCCCGCCACAGGTTCACCAGCTTGCGGCTCGCCAGCACCACCTGGGCGAAGACGGGCACGAGCCCGAAGACCAGGGAGCAGACCGCGGCGATCAGCTGGAGCGGAGCGAGTACCGCCCCGCACACCGCCAGTGCGCACAGCAGGCAGGCCGCTCCCACTGTCTGCACCCGCCGCCACAACCGCACCCACCACGTCCTGCCGCCCGGCGCAGGTGCGCCGCCACCGTCCAGGAGCAGTCGCGTCCAGTACCCGTGCAGCCGGATCGCCGGCGGCCCCGACGCGAGCCCGGCCGACACCGAGGCCAGACCGAGCCCGGCCGCTCCCGCGGAGCCGGGCCCCGCCGCCCACAGGGGCGAGGTGAGCCCCGCCAGACCGGCAGCGATCAGGGTCGCGGGCAGTACGGCCACCGGGACCCCGACGAACGGGTCCAGCAGGAGCCACAGCAGGTCCCGCGCGGTCGCCGGATCCCGGGTGATCCTGTGGGCGGCGCGCTTGCGCCCGGCCGTACGCCCGGAGGCGTACAGGCGCCGGCCGTAGCGGTACAGTCCGCCCTCCCTGGCCCGGGCCTGAGAGGAGTGGGGGACGTACGGATCCGAGATCTCCACCCGCGACCAGGAGGCCGCCAGCCGGCGGCGCAGCCCGGGCAGCCGGCGCAGGCGCAGCAGCGTCCTGACCGCGCCGGACAGCAGGGCCACGGCCATCGGTACGACGAGCAGCACACCGACCGCTCCGAGACCGGCCAGCGCCAACCCGCGGAACGGGGCGACGAAGAGCAGCCGCCACGAAGTGCCACGAGGCAGTGCTCCGTTACTCATCGCACCTCCCGGCGGCTCGTGTGATCAACAGTCTGACATGCGGGCACACCCGGCGGCAGGTGCAGTTTTCTGCACCCCGACTGTGCTCCCGACTGCATTCCGCGGGACCCCGGCGGTGCGTAGCGTCATTCGGGAACACAACGGCAGGACCGGAAGCAGAGCAGCAAGGAGAGGAGGCCGTCATGAAGCCGGCACCACAGGTAAAGGAAGGGCCGGAACCGGAACCCGCCACGCTTCCGGACGACGTCAGGCAGCCGGAACGGACGGGGCGCAACCCACGGACCGTGCTCGTCGAGGCGGCTGCTCTGGACATCGCCCTGCCGCTCCTGCTCTTCTACGGGCTCCGGCTGACGGGTGTGAACCAGTGGCTCGCACTCGTGCTCAGCAGTGCCCTGCCTCTGCTGCGGCTGGTCTACAGGGCGGTCAAGGACCGCCGGGTCGAGCGGCCCACCCTTTTCTCCCTGAGCATCATGCTCAGCGCCACACTGGTCTCGCTGCTGACGGGAGACCCCCGCCTGGTCCTGGCCAGGGAGAGCTATCTGACAGCCCTGGTCGGGCTCTGGATGCTCAGTACGCTGCTGGCCTCACGGCCCTTCATCTACCAGGCGACCATGCCCCTGCTGCCGGAGGCCACCGCCGCTGCCTGGCGCAGGGACTGGGACGAGGTCCCCGAGTTCCGCCGGGCCATGCGGGTACTGACCGTCGCCTGGGGTACGGCCTTCATGATCGACGCGGTGGCCCGGGTGGTCATGGCGTACACCCTGCCCGTCGACAGCGTCCCGCTCCTGGGCGCCGGTCTGCTGACGGTGCTGCTCATCCTGATCGTGCAGTTCAGCAAGACCTACGCCAAGCGCCTTTCGGCCCGTCTCGGCCGGCCCTCCGAGGGCTGACCGGGTCCCCCTGCCCCCGCCCGGGCGTACGAGAGGCACCGGCCCCTTCCCCCCGGGGGCCGAGGGCCCTCCGCCCGGGCGGGTCACTCACTCCTGGGTCAGTGTCAGCAGGGCCCGTGCCGCCAGCTGGTAGCCGAGCGCGCCCATGCCGACGACGACCCCCGAGGCGAGGGGCGCCATGACCGACTCGTGGCGGAACTGCTCACGGGCCCAGACGTTGGAGAGGTGCACCTCTATCCACGGCCGGGGGTAGCTGGCCAGGGCGTCCCGCAGACTCCACCCCGCGATCATCAGCGCGCCGGGATTGACGATCGCGCCCACCGAGTCGTAGTGGTCCTGGACCGCATGGATCAGCTCGCCCTCGGATTCACGCTGGACGGAGACCACGTCCCAGCCCCGCGCCCGCACCTCGTCGGCCACGGAGCGCTCGATGTCGGCCAGGGTCGCCTTCCCGTAGACCTCCGGTTCGCGGCGTCCGAGGATGCCCAGGTTGGGCCCATTGAGAAGTAGCAGTGTGCTCATGACGCACCCTTCGTGTCGGCGGTGGATGTGCGATGGTCCCGGGGGGCGGCGGCTCCCATGGCGGCGAGCACTCCGGCCACTTCGTGCTCCGGGACGTCGTGCACCAACTCCGGCCCCCGCGGTCCGTCCAGGACGAACGACAGGCCGGTGGTGGCCTTCTTGTCCAGCCTCATCAGGGCGATGAGGACGTCGGGGGCCAGTCCGGGCGGCAGCGCGGTAGGCAGGGAGTAGCTCGCCACGACCGCGTGGTGCTCCGCGGCCCGCGCCGCGTCGATCCGGCCCAGGGCTCCGGCCAGCCGTCCGGCGAACACGGTTCCGATGGCGACGCCCTCGCCGTGCCGGACGGCGTAGCCGGTCGCCCGCTCAACGGCATGACCCAGCGTGTGGCCGTAGTTGAGGATGTGCCGCATCCCCGCGTCCCGTTCGTCGGCGGCGACGACGGACGCCTTCAGGGCCACACTCGCGGCGATCTGCTCGTGCGTGGACAGGCCGCGCAGGTCTCCCGCTCCGATGAAGTGGCACCTGGCGATCTCGCCGTAGCCGTTCAGCCACTCCCGGGGCGGCAGGGTCTCCAGGTAGTCGGTGTCGCAGAGCACGGCCTTCGGCTGCCAGTACGCCCCGACCAGGTTCTTCCCCTGCGGGAGGTTCACCGCGGTCTTCCCGCCGACGCTCGCGTCCACCTGGGCCAGCAGCGAGGTCGGCAGATGGATCACAGGGACCCCGCGGTGGTAGAGCGCCGCCGCCAGACCGACCGAGTCGGTGGTCGTCCCGCCTCCGCAGGAGACCACCGCGTCCGTCCTGGTCAGCCCGAACTCGGCGAACCGGCGGCACAGTTCCTCCACCGTCGACAGAGTCTTGTCGTCCTCGCCGTCCTTCGCCTCCAGCGTCAGCGCCGGCACACCCGGATCCGGCACCCAGTCCCGGGGCCGCGCGGACACGATGACGACCCGGGCCGCGCCGAGCCCGGCCACCACCTCGGGCAGCGTGTGGCGCACACCGGGGCCGATCCGCACGGAGTACGACCGCGCACCGAGTGGCACCTCGATCCGCCGGTATTCCTGGGGCATGTCCTCGCTCCTCGTAGTGCGTCCGCGCGCGGGCCGCCACGGCCGAAGCATGAACCGCGCTCCGCGCCCGTGGCCCAGGTTCGCATGAATACAGGGGGTCCGGTATGCGAATAGGGGTGAGAGATCGAACATAGGGGTGTCGCCCCCGATGGTGGCGAAATACTCTTCACAAAATCCTTCCCAGTGGTTGTCGAACCACCGGCCTGGAATCGGTGAAGGCGATGATTGAGCAGTTGCTCGCGGCGGAAGTCGCTTCGCACGAAGTGTTCACGGACCCGCCAGGGGTCACCCTTCTGCCCGAGGAGGAGGCGCTGGTCCGCGATTCCGTGGAATCGCGACGCCGCGAATTCACCACGGGACGTCATTGTGCCCATATGGCGCTCGCACGCCTCGGCTTCCCGCGCGACCGCCCCATCCTCTCGGGGAAAAGAGGAGAACCCCTCTGGCCCGGACAGGTGCGCGGGAGCATCACCCACTGCCGCGGCTACCGGGCAGCGGTGGTCGCCCGGTCTGCGGAGATCGCCTCGGTCGGCATCGACGCGGAGCCCGACCAGCCCCTGCCGGAGGGCGTCCTCGAGGCGGTGGCGCTGCCCCAGGAAGAGGCGAGGACCAAGGAACTCCTTGTCCGCTTCCCCGGTGTGTGCTGGGACAGAATGCTTTTCAGTGCCAAGGAAAGCGTGTACAAGACCTGGTTCCCGATCACCCGCAGGCCGCTTGAGTTCGAAGACGCCGTCATCGAGATCGATCCGGTGGACGGAACGTTTTCCGCCCGAATCCTACCGCAAGGTGTCCGCGGTATTCATAATGCCCCCAGGGGATTCACCGGCCGTTGGATCGCCGGGAACGGGCTTGTGGTCACAGCAATCGCTGTGCCGGCCGTGGGGGGATCCCCTGACGAAAACCCTGACCGCAATCATGACAGCAGCCGAGGAGTACATACCGCATGAGCATCGTCGAGCCCAATGTCATTCTCCGGGGTGGGCCTTCCCCCTATCTGTCGGAAGACCAGCGCATTTGTTACGTCGAGCAGCTGGACGAGAAGTTGAAGCTGCCCCGGGGCAACCGGTACGAGCACTTCGAGCCCACGGCGGAGAGCGAGATGCACGGAGGCGTCCCGCTGCGGGTCTTCACCTGGACCGGGGCCACGCAGTTCGCCGAGTAGGAGCCGGGACCGACCGGTGGCGGCGTCCGCCCCCAGGGGCCGGGCCCACCGCTCAGCCCCCGGACCGTCACCTTCCGAGGAGTGCGTCCGCGAGGCGGGCACGGGCGGCGGTACCCGCACGCCGTGGGGGCCGACGGCGGGGACGTGCTCGCACGTGCCCCCGCTCGCGGACGCGGGCCGGAACGGGAGCCACGCCCGTCCCGGCCGCGCCGTCAGGGCAGCAGCGACGACATCGTCCGGGAGACCGAGGCGATGACCTGCGGCGCGTGGTCGTTGAGGTAGAAGTGCCCACCGGAGTAGGTGTGCAGTTCGAACCCGCCCTCGGTGTGCTCGGCCCACGAGCTCACCTCGTCCACGCTCGCCTTGGGGTCATCGGTGCCCGTGTGCGCGTGGACAGGGGCCGCGAGGCGCGGTCCGTCGGTGTACCGGTAGGTCTCCGCCGCTCTGTAGTCGCTGCGGATCGCGGGCAGCACCATGCGCATCAGCTCCTCGTCCCCGAAGACCTGGGCTCCGGTGCCGTTGAGTGACCGCAGCTCCTCGATCATCCCGTCGTCGTCACGGAGATGAACGGACTCCTCCCGGTGGCGGCAGGGAGCCCGCCGTCCGGACGCGAACAGTACGAGCGGCATCACGCCCTTCTGCTCCAGCCGCAGTGCGACCTCGAAGCCGAGTGTGGCCCCCATGCTGTGCCCGAACAGCGCCAGGGGCCGGTCCGCCCACGCGAGCACCTGATCGGCCACCGCTGCGGCCAGGTCCGGCAGGTTCTCGATGCACGGCTCGGCGCGCCGGTCCTGCCGCCCCGGATACTGCACGGAGAGCACATCGATCTCGGGCGACAGTGCCTTGGAGACAGGGAAGTAGAACGGCGCGGACCCCCCGGCGTGCGGGAGGCACACAAGCCTGGCCCTGGCGTTCTCGGAGGGGTGGAACCGCCGGATCCACAGGCTGGGGTCGGTGAGATGCGCGGTCACCTGACATCCTTTCGAGTCACGGGCCGGAGCGAGATCCCGCCCGGCCGAATGCCTCCGCCACCCTTCCCGCCGCCGGCGACCGCGCACAACCCCTAACCTTCCGGCTAGGGGTGGACCGACCTCACAGAAGGCGAGAAATGGAACCCGAAGCCCCCGACCTCTGCGCACCGACGCGGATCTCAGGAAGCACGCGCCTCTTCGCCGTCCTCGGGGACCCCGTCGGACAGGTCCGGGCACCGTCGCTCCTGAACCCCCTCCTCGCCCGCCTCGGCCACGACGCGGTGCTGATCCCCGCGCACGTGGAACCGGACGGCTTCGCCGCGGTCTTCCACGGCCTCACGCGGCTGAAGAACCTGGACGGCCTCCTCGTCACCATCCCGCACAAGGCGACGGCCCTGGAACTCGCGGACGAGGTGAGCCCGGCCGCCGCGGCGGCCGGAGCCGTCAACGCGCTGCGCCGCGAGCCGGACGGACGCTGGCGGGGCGAGAACTTCGACGGAATCGGGTTCGTCCGCGGACTGGTGGCAGTCGGCCATCTCCCGGAGGGCAAGCGGATCGTCGTGATGGGTGCCGGTGGCGCGGGCAGCGCGATAGGCGCCGCTCTGCTGGCGGCCGGCGCCGCGCGGCTGACGCTCTGCGATCCGGACACGGCCAGGCTCCACGGCCTTCTGGCGCGCCTGGAGGAACACTGGCCCGGCCGGGCGGCGGGCGAGGTGACACCCGCGCTCGGAGACGCGGACATCGTGGTCAACGCCACCCCGCTCGGCATGCGGGCCGATGATCCGCGCCCGTTCCCCCTGCACGCCCTCTCCCCGCGCTGCGTCGTGGCGGACGTGATCATGAAGCCGAGGGAGACCGCGCTGCTGAAGGCCGCCGCCGCGCTGGGCCATCCCGTCCTTCACGGAGCCCACATGCTCGACCACCAACTCGACCTCTACCGGGCCTTCTTCCGGCTCGACGAGGCGCCGGCCGGACGAACCGCCACCCCGCGCACGGGCGAGGGGCCGGCCCGGTGAGGCCGCCGGCCGGCCCCTCGCCCGCTGCGACGCCCCTGGCGGGGCCCCTCCGGCCGCCTGTCGGAATCGTGTCGGACGGATGTCGGACGAGCCTGGTCCCATGGCGGCATGACGCAACTCGACAACACCCCCGACGCCGGCCCGCCCGCCATCCGGGTGCGGGGACTGGTGAAGCACTACGGCGGGACCAGAGCACTGGACGGCGTCGATCTCGATGTCCCCGAAGGCACCGTCCTCGGAGTTCTCGGCCCCAACGGCGCGGGTAAGACGACGCTGGTCCGCTGCCTGTCCACGCTGGAGCGGCCCGATGCCGGCACCGCGCTGGTCGCCGGGTGCGACGTGGTGGAGGATCCCCGCCGGCTGCGCCGCATCATCGGGCTGACCGGGCAGTACGCCTCGGTGGACGAGAAGTTGTCCGGGTGGGAGAACCTCTACATGATCGGGCGGCTGCTGGACCTGTCCCGTAAGGACGCCAGGCGCCGCTCCGAGGAGATGCTCGAGCGGTTCTCCCTCACCGAAGCCGCCAGGCGGCCCGCCATGCAGTACTCCGGCGGGATGCGGCGACGGCTGGACCTGGCGGCATCCATGATCGGGCAGCCCGCGGTCCTCTACCTGGACGAGCCGACCACCGGCCTCGATCCCCGCACGCGCAACGAGGTGTGGGCCGAGGTCCAGCGGATGGTGGGCGAGGGCGTCACCGTGCTGCTCACCACCCAGTACATGGAGGAGGCCGAACAACTCGCGAGCGAGCTGGCGGTCATCGACCGCGGCAAGGTCGTCGCCACCGGCGGGGTGGACGAGCTGAAGGCCAAGGTCGGCGGCCGGACGCTCAGGATCAAGCCGTCCGAACCGGCGCGGCTCTCCGCCATGAAGCGGGCGGTCACGGAGTCCGGACTCGACCCGGTGTCAGGCGCGCACTCCTCGCCCGAGGACTCCCTGCTGTACGTGCCGATCCTCGACGACGAGCACCTGACCAAGGTGATCACCTTGCTGGGCGCACAGGGCTTCGGCATCGCGCAGATCGGCACCCACCTGCCGAGCCTGGACGAGGTGTTCCTGGCCATCACCGGCCAGAAGTCCACCTCCGCCCCGGCCGGCGAGCCCGCCGACCGGAAGTCCGACACCGTTCCCGAAGGGGTCGCGGCATGACCACAGCGACGCTGTCCCGTACGTCGTCCACCACTCCGCCCTCTCGTCCGGGGCACGGTCCCGACGACCGGAGCCGGATCGGCCTGCGGGCCAACCTCCGGCACATCGGTGCCCTCACGCGGCGCAACGTCATGCAGATCAAACAGGACCCCGAGTCCATGTTCGACGTCGTGCTGATGCCGGTCATCTTCACCCTGCTCTTCGTGTTCGTCTTCGGCGGATCGGTCGGGCAGGCACTGGGGGGCGACAGCGACGCCTACGTCAACTACGTGGTGCCCGGCCTCATGGCGATGCTGGGGATGAACATCGCCATGGCGGTCGGCAGCGGCGTCAACGACGACTTCCGCAAGGGCGTCATGGACCGGTTCCGGACGATGCCGATCGCCCGGTCCTCCGTGCTCATCGCGAAGATCGTGGTGGAAGTGGGCCGGATGCTCATCGCCATCGTGATCCTGCTGGGCGTGGGCTTCGCGCTCGGGCTGGAGATCAAGACCTCGGTGTTCGGACTCCTGGCATCCGTTGGCCTGTCCGCCGTGTTCGGCTCCTCACTGATGTGGATCTTCATCCTGCTGGGGCTCACGATGAAGACCACGCAGACCGTCCAGGGCATGGCGATGCTCGTGCTGATGCCGCTGCAGTTCGGAAGCTCCATCTTCGCCCCGCCGTCCTCGATGCCGGGCTGGCTGCAGTCGTTCACCGACTACAACCCGCTGTCCAACCTCGCGGACGCCGCACGCGGCCTGATCAGTGGCGGGCCGGTCGCCCACTCCGCCGGCATGACCCTGGCCTGGGCGGCGGCCATCACCCTGATCACCGCACCGCTCGCCGTCGCCAAGTTCCGCCGCAAGACCTGACCCCTTCCGGGGCGAGCGGGGCGGGTCAGACGGTCGCCAAGGAGGCTGCCTCATCCACGGTGAGGCACCTCCCTTCGGCGTACAGCACCTGGTAGGCGGCGTCCGTCAGGCCGGCACGGACCGCCGCCTCGGCGTCCTCGTGCGACGTGCGTTCCTGCGCGGCGGGGGAGTACCCGGGCGGCAGCAGGGCGTCGGCCGCCCCCAGCAGGCGCGCGGCGTTCGCGACCCGTTCGGCGCCGCCCAGCCCGGCCAGCGCGCGGGCCATGGTCATCAGGTGGACCGCCGGCATCTGCGGAGCGACCAGCGTGCCCAGCGGGTCGCGAGCCCGGGCCAGGGCCTCCCGGGCACGACCCAGCGCGTCGGCGTGACGGCCGTCCAGGTTCGCCGTCCATGCCAGCAGTCCGTGGACGAGGCCTTCGAACACCGCGAGGCTGGAGTACCTGAAAGTGCCGAGCAGCCGCTCCAGTTCGACGCGCGCCTCGTCGGTGCGACCGGTCCGGTTCAGCAGGACGGCCAGAGTCATCCGGGCGGCGGGCTCGACCATGTGACTGTGCCGGTCGGCCTCGGCGAGGACCTCCCGCAGCAGCGCCTCGGCCTCGGCGCCCTGCTCCGGCTCCGTCATGACGCCGGCCAGCCGGGTCTTCAGCACGGCGGCCTGGGAGAGGGCGCCCAGTTGCTGCGCGTGCCCCACAGCGGCGCGGAAGTCCTCCGCCGCACGGGCGTGGTCACCGATCCGCTCATGGGACTCGCCCCGGACGGACAGTGCCTCCGCCGCACCCCAGGAATCACCGAGCCGGGTGAACAGCGCCAGGCTCTCATCGGCGTCCCGGGCCGCCTCACCGGCCTTGTCGCCCCGGTTGGCCAGCATGTTCGCCCGCAGCTGGAGGGCGGAGGCCAGGTCCCAGTCGTCGCCCAGTGAGCGGCAGGTTGCGACGGCCTGATCGACGAGCTCCAGCACGCGGCCCGGATCGCCGGTCAGCATCACCGCGTGGATCCACAGAACCCCCGGAGTACGGCAGGCCTGCGGCACGCCCGGCCGGTAGACCTCGACGATCCGGCCGCAGTACTCCACAGCCTCGGGCGTGGTCCACTGGTCGAGTTCGTGGCTCATGGAGGCGAGATGGATGAGCCGGACGCCGCGCCGCGCCTCGACGAGCACCTCCGCATGCATCGGCGGCGGGGCGTCGTTGCACCGCTCGTACAGCGGCCCGGCGGGCACCACCGGGGCGGCGAACGGGTCGGGGCCGAGCTCCCCCACGGCTTTGGACCAGTGCCTGGCGTCGGCCCGCAGGTCACGGATCTGCCAGTACCAGGCGAGTGCGTGGACCAGGCAGAGCGCCTCGTGCTCGTCCTCGGCGGCCACCGCCCGGCGCAGTGCGGCCCGTAGGTTCTCGTACTCGTTCTGGAAGACCGCGACCGCCCTCCGCTGTGCGCGCCCACGCAGCAACGGATCGGTGCGACGGGCCAGTTCCCTGAAGTGGACGAGGTGGCGGCGCTCCACCTCGGCCCGTTCCCCCGTCTCGTCCAGCCGCTCGGCGGCGTATTCGCCGATCGTCTCGAGCAACCGGTAGCGCATGCCCGTCCCCGAGGCGGTCGGCGCTGTCGCCACGACCAGTGACTTGTCGACGAGGGAGCCGAGCTGACCGAGGGCGTCCGGCCCGCAGACCGCCTCGACGGCCGGCAGGTCGCAGTCACCCGCGAACACGGACAGCGCGCACAGGGTCGTGCGCTCTTCGGCGCCGAGCAGGTCCCAGGACCAGTCGACCACCGCCCGCAACGTCTGCTGCCGGGGCAGCACGGTCCTGGCCCCGCCGGTCAGGAGCAGGAACCGGTCGTCGAGCCGGTCCGCGATCTGCCGGGGGGTGAGTATCCGCAGCCGGGCGGCGGCGAGTTCGATGGCCAGGGGCAGTCCGTCGAGCCGGCGGCAGATCTCCGCGGCGGCCTCCGGATCGTCCGCCGCGCGGAAGCCGGGACGCGCGGCGGTACCGCGTTCGGTGAAGAGCCGAAGGGCCATCGGGCCGGGCAGCGGCTCCACCGGGTGCAGCACTTCACCAGGCACCCCGAGTGGTTCGCGGCTCGTGGCCAGGACGGTCACCCCGGGGCACCGGGCCAGTACCTCCTCGGTGAGCCGGGCCGCCGCGTCCACGACGTGCTCGCAGTTGTCGAGCAGCAACAGCATCTCGCGACCGCCGCAGTGCTCGGTCAGCCGGACCAGCGGTGCGTCCCCGCTGCCGCGGTCGACGGCACGGAGCTCCTCGGTCTTCGCGCCCGGCAGTACCGTCTGCCGGGCGCCCAGAGCGGTGAGCACCACCTCGGGCAGGGTGGACGGGTCGTCGACGGGCGCGAGTTCCACGAGCCACACACCGTCCGGCCAGCGCCGTCCGGTGTCGGCCGCCTCGGCCGCCTCCATCGAGAGACGGGTCTTGCCGGCACCGCCGGGCCCGAGCAGGGTGACCAGCCGTGCGTGCGTGAGGTCGGCCCCGATGGACGCGATGTCGTCCTGCCGCCCGACGAAACTGGTGAGGCGCGCCCGAAGCCTCCCCCCGGCCCTCACGGGCTCCACGGTAGACACCTCCCGGCCGGCCGGAGCGAGCAACTCGGCGTGGAGGAGCCGCAGTTCCTCGCCCGGATCGGTGCCCAGGCGGTCGGCCAGGTCACGGCGCACCGTCTCGTACGCATCGAGTGCCTCAGCCGTACGGCCGCCTGCCCGCAGCGCGCGCAGCCGCAGGGCCTGCAGGGGTTCGTCGAGCGGGTTCTCGTCGCACAGGGTCATGAGCTCGGGCGACGCCTCCTCGGCACGGCCGAGCGCCAGCAGCGCGCCGAGCCTCTCCCGGCGGGCAGCGAGCAGCCGGGTGGCCAGCCGGCCGGCCTCGGCGCTGTGGTCGGGCAGGTCGGCGAGCGCGGGCCCGCCCGGCCACAGCGCGAGGGCTTCGTCGAGGAGCACGAGGGCGCCGGCGGGGTCCTCCGCGGCCAGCGCGCGGGTGCCCTCACGGGCCAACTGCTCGAAACGGTGGGCGTCGACGTCGGGCGGTGCGGCGCGCAGCGCGTACCCACCGTCGGCCGACGTCACCGCCCCCGGGCCGAGCGCCCTCCTCAGCCTGCCCACCAGCGCGTGAAGTGCGCCGGCCGCGTCGGCGGGGTGCGTGTCCACCCACACGGCGTCCACGAGGACCGCCACGGGGATGCTGTGCCCCGGCCGCAGGGCGAGGGCGGTGAGAAGCGCGCGCAGCCGGGCCCCGCCGACGGCGACGGGGGTTCCGTCCTCGCGAAAGGCACGGGCGGGGCCGAGAATCTGGTAACGCACACGTGCATTCTCCCGGATACGTCCGCCGGTGGTGTGCGAGGGCCGGAGCCGGCCTCTCCGGACACCGACTCCGCTCACCTGCGGACCGGCGCAGCGACTAGGACCTGTCCGGGCGATCTCGCGGCTGGGCCTTGACCTCAAGTCGACTTGAGGTCGCAGAGTGATCTGCATGGATACCGAAACCGCAGATATCAAGGCAATCGAACAGGTCGTCACCAGTGTCGAACGAGCTCAGCGCGCCAAAGACGTCGAGGGGTTCCTCGCACTCTTCCACCCCGACGCCCTCTGGACGACCGGCCACGGCAAGGTCCTGATCGGCTTCGACGCGATCGCCGAGTTCACCTGGGCCGTGCTGCCCGCAGCCAGCTGGGACGGTGAGATCACCTACGAGGCAGTGCACACGCAATTCCTGCGGCCCGACGTGGCGGCCGTCAAGGTTCGGCAGGTCTACCACTCGCCAGAGGGCGAAACGGAAGGCGCTCCGCTCTACGTCATGACCAAGCAGGACGACGGGAGGTGGCTGCTGCACGCATGCCAGAACACCGAAGTCCGGGTCGAATAGAACCCGAGCGACCGCGTGACTGGCCCATGTTCGGATCGTTGTCCTGGGCATGACGCGGGGTTCTGGCAGATGCGGAGCGGCTGTGGCCGTTTCTGCCGGTGGATAACGGGCGTTGTGGCCGCTGGCGGGATCACCGGCAGGTGATCGACGGGATTCTCCACCGCGTGCGGACCGGGCTCAGGCCGATCCCCCACGGCAGAGCCTGCTCGCCCACCTGGTGGAGGTGGTGCTGGAGGTGAGGGCCTGGGCCGCTCTCGCGGCGGGTGCACCAGCAAGCTGCACCTGAGCGCGGACGGCCGCTGCCGCCCGCTGTCCCTGGTCGTCACGCCGGGGCAGCGGGCGCACTGCACTCAGTTCGAGCCGGTACTGGAGGAAATCCGCGTCCCTCGCATAGGGCCGGGCAGACCGCGCACGAAGCCCGACAGTTCGCCGCGGACAAGGTCTACAGCAACGGCCCGTGCCGGCAGTACCTGCGCCGCCGGGGCATCCGGCACACCATCCCGGAGAAGACCGGCAGCCAGGCCGCCCGCCTGCGCAAAGGATCACACGGCGGACGGCCGCCCGGCTTCGACGAGGAACGGTACAAGAAGCGCAACACCGTCGAACGGGCGATCAACAAGCTCAAGCAGTCCCGGGCCGTCGCCACCCGTCATGACGAGCGCGGCTACGTCTTCCTCGGCACCGCAACCACAGCGGCCCTGGTCATCTGGCTCCGCACGTGATCGCCCGGACAACTCCTTCGGCGAACGCGATCTCCGCGACCCCGTCGCGCTCCTACACGGGCATGCCGTAGGCCATGACCTCGTCGAAGCCCTCCAGTTCCGCACGGCACAGACCGCGCAGTCCGCTCAGGGCGTCCCTTCGCTCCTCCGGCACCTCCGCCAGGTATCCGTCGACGTCCCGCGCCCAGCTCCGCACCATGCCGCGCTCCTGCTTCCCCGGGTGAGTGGCGTCCTCGGTGTCCACGTCGGCCGCCGAGAGGTACCAGGGGCCCGGCGGCACGGGCCTCTCACCGCACGCCCCGGTGGATGACGTCGAGGGCGTGCTCACGTGCCCGCTCCTTCAGGATGCCGTCCAGTTCACCGAAGAGCGCGCCCGCGGTGCTTCCCTTCCAGCCGGACGGAAGCAGCGCGAGGGGGATGCCGGGATCGCGATAAGGCAGGCGGCGCCACTCGGTGAGCATGGGGACGTAGGCCCGGAAGGCTTCCCTCGGAGTGGCACGGGCCCAGGAGGAGGGGTCGGCGAGGCAGGCATGCCGGTCAAGGAAGTCGGTGTACATGCGGGTGAGTTCGTCCAGGTCCCACCAGGCACTGACCTTGGACCGGAGATCGCCGAACGCGAGGTGCCGGCCACAGAAGAGGTCCGCGTAGCCGGAGAGCCCACGGCGTTCGAGGGTTCGTCGTGCCTCCGCGGCCAGGTTTCCCGGGGCGATCCAGACCCCGGGAGCGGTGTTGCCGAAGCCCAGCCGGGTCAGGCACGTGCGGAGCTCGTGCCGCTTCTCCCGCTCCGTCTCCGGGACGGAGAACACGACGAGGACCCAGCCGTCGTCGACGGTGGCGCGGACACGCTCGAAGATGCGTACGTCCCCTTCGGCGAGTGTGCCCAGTGCCGAGTCGGCCAGGGAGTACCCCGCGCGGCCCTCCTGGCGCACGCTGTTCAGCGTCCCACGGCGCTTCATGCGTGACACCGAGGACCGTACGGCGGGTGCCTCCACACCGAGGTCGGACATGAGCCGCACGAGGGCTGCGACCGAGAGCCAGTTCGCCTCGCCTCGTGCGTACAGACCGAAGAGGGTCGTGATCAGCGGTCCGTGGCGGGTGTCGCGGCTCGCCGCAGCCGGGGTCCCCGACCGGGCGGGCGCCGTCATGTCCGCATCACTGTCCCCACAGCAGAGCCGTTCACGAAGTCCTCAGCTTAGGTGATCGCGTGCAGGGCCCGCCCGGGGTGCGCCGGCCCCGGCCGGGGCGGGTGGGCCCGACGTGGTCGCGCGCTGCTGTCCGCCGGCCGGGTGACGACACCCGCTAGGGCGACGCCAGCCAGTCCGCGTAGCGGGTGGGGGCGAGCGAGGCGTCGTCCCTTCCCGTGAGGACGTCTCCGCGAACGACGGAGAACATGCCGGCGGTCTCGTCGGTGATGACCGTACGACTGTCCGAACGGGTCGCCAGAGTGATCCTGCCGAGCTCGTCGAGGGGGAACACCTCGGGCCCCGCGATGTTGTGGACGCCCTGGAGGGGACCGGCCGCGGCGGCTTGGGCGACCGCCTCGGCGACGTCCTGGGCAGCGATCGGCTGGAGGGGGGTGGTGGGCAGCCGGACGGTGTCGCCGTCGGCCGTCCAGCTGAGGATCGAGTCGACGAATTCCATGAACTGGGTGGCGCGGACGATCGAGTACGGAATCGGACCCGCCACGAGTGCTTCTTCCTGGAGGGTCTTGGCGCGGTAGTAGTCGAGTTCCGGCACCTGATCCACGCCGACGATCGACAGTACGACGAAGTGGCGTGCCCCCGCCTTGCGGCCGGCGTCCAGCAGATTGTCCATCGACCGGCGGAAGAAGACCGGTGAGGCCTCGTCGAAGGTCGGCGAGTTCGTCAGGTTGACGATGACGTCGGCGCCGGCCACTGCGTTCTCCACACCCTCGCCGGTGACGACGTCCACACCCGTCGACGTGGAGTGGGGGATCGCCTCATGTCCACCGGCGTCCAGCTCCCTCACGACCTTCGAGCCGATCAGCCCCGTGCCGCCGATCACAGCGAACTTCATGCCAGGCCCTTCCGCCGGAGGACGTGCTCGTCCCTGGTGCAGTTCCCGGTCCACTGAAGCACGCCCGTCGCGTGACCGCACACGCTCCGCGCCGGTGGCCGTAGCGGCTGCGGACGGCGTGCGGCGGCGTCGGGCACGTGGACCGGGACGACGCCCCGGAGTCGGCGGTTTCCTGGCCTGACGACCGCGGGGGCCCAGGGCCGTGTTCGCTAATCTGACCCCCGTGCCCAGCCCCCGCGCCTCCGGAGGTTCGGGAATGCCACCCGGTACATGGCTGTCGGGCACACCCGGCGGTCACGCACGCCCCGACGCGGCCCGGCCTCCCCGGCGGGTGTTCGGGCATGGAGACCGATGACCTCACGGAAGGCATCCCGCATGGCACCCGACCCCACCACCGTCCATCCGCTGTCCGCCCACGAACGGGTCGTCTTCCTCAAGCCGCTGGTGGACGGCAATAGCATCGAGGTGGGTGATTTCACCTACTACGACGACCCTGACGGTGCCACCGCCTTCGCCCGGCGCAACGTGTTGTACGCGTACGGCGCGGAGCGGCTGGTCATAGGCAAGTACTGCGCGATCGCCACCGGCACCCGGTTCCTGATGGCGGGTGCGGAGCATCCGTCGATGGGGGTGTCCACCTTCCCCTTCACCATGTTCGGCGGGGACTGGGCCGAGCAGACCCTCGACATCGTCACCGGTATGGCCGGCCGGGGTGACACCGTGGTCGGCAACGACGTGTGGTTCGGCTACGGGGCCACCATGATGCCGGGGGTGAGGATCGGCGACGGTGCCATCATCGCCACCGGGGCCGTCGTCACCGCCGATGTGCCGCCGTACACCGTCGTCGGCGGCAACCCCGCCAGGACGATCCGCCGGCGCTGCGACGACGACGACGTCGAGCGGCTCGTGCGGGCGGCCTGGTGGGACTGGCCCGTGGAGCTGGTGACCGCGCACGCCCGGACCATCATGGCGGGTTCCCCGCTGGAGATCGAGCGGATCGCCGTTGCCAACGGTCCGGAGCGTGGGCGCTGATGGCACAGGCGATCGAGGAACACGTGGTGTGCGGCCCCGGTGACGGCCCGTACGCGGTCACGACGGGCCCGGACGGTGCGCTCTGGTTCACCATGGTGCACAGCGGCAGGATCGGCCGTATGACCCCCGGGCGGGAGCCGACCGGTCACCGGCTCGGTGCGGACACCGGGCCGACGGTCATCACGAACGGGCCGGACGGCGCGCTGTGGTTCACCGAGTACCGCGCGCACCGGATCGGCCGGATCACCACGGACGGCCGGGTGACGGAGTTCGCGGTGCCGACCCCGGAGTGCGGTCCCTTCGGCATCGCCACCGGGCCCGACGGCGCCCTGTGGTTCACCGAGACCGCGTCGGACCGCATCGGACGCCTCACCACCGACGGGGAGGTCACGGAGTTCCCCCTGCCTCGCGCCGGCGCGTTCCCCTCCGCGATCGCCGCCGGGCGGGACGCCATGTGGTTCACCATGAACCAGGCCGGCGCCATCGGCAGAGTGGACATGGACGGCCGCATCACGGTCCACGACCTGCCCACCGAGGCCGCCGCACCGGTGGGCATCGCCGTCGGCCAGGACGGGCGGGTCTGGTTCACAGAGATCGCCGCCGGCCAGATCGGCAGCCTGGACGCGGACGGCCGGATCACCGAGTACCCGTTGCCCGACCGTTCCGCCCGGCCGCACGCCGTCACCACCGACGCCGACGGCACCCCGTGGTTCACCGAGTGGGGAGCCAACCGCGTCGGCACGATGGCCTCCGACGGGACCTTCGTGCTCCGGAGCCTCCCCACCCCGGGCTCGGAGCCGCACGGAATCACCCTGGGCCCGGACGGTGCCATCTGGACGGCGTTGGAGACCGGCGCGCTCGCCCGTGTCACGCCTGGTCCCGGGGCCGGCTGACCGAGCCGCGCTCCGGAGGGGCCGCCCCCGTCATCGAGCGGCCGGGGCGACGGCCCGGCCGGAACCGTCCCCGGGAGGGGGGATGACGGGGGCCGGCGGAACCGGCGGGGCAATTCCCGGGCCGCGTGGCGTCTACGCCTCGGGGAGTGAGGGATCGGGCGTCCACGGGGACGGCGCGGTGATGGACCAACGCTCGTGGTCGCGCCAGGCCCCGTCGATGTAGAGGTAGGCGGGCGCCAGACCTTCGTGACGGAAGCCCAGGCGCTGGGCCAGGGCCAGGGAGGCCTTGTTCGCCGGCTGGATGCCTGCCTCCAGCCGATGGAGCCGCAGGTCGTCGAAGGCGTGCCGGAGTGCGGCGGTGACCCCTTCCGTCATGTGCCCCGGCCCGCTGACGGAGCGAAAGCCGCATAGCCGAGGGACGCCCCCTGGTACCGGCCGCGGATGATCGAGTCGATGGTGACCATGCCGGCAGCCGCACCGGTCTCCTGGACGCGAATCAGGCACAACCCGGGGACAGCCAGGAGCTGTTGGCACCCCCTGGCGCACGGTGAAGTCGATCCCGACGGTGTCCGCAGGCCGGCGGGCAGGGAGGCGCGCGACCCGGGGACGGACGTCCGCGCGGGACACGTCGACCGCAGCGCTGCCGGACCGGGGCACAGGTCCGTGTGACCGGCGCGTACGCGCCGTCAGGGACGACCGCAGGCCTGTAGCGGTCGTCCCCCATCTACCCTTCACCGCACCGGAATTGGCCCAGTGTTCCGGTGTCCGAATGGCTCTCGGAAGGGGGCCTTCTCGGTCGTAGGCTCATGACATGACCGAGAACACGACCACCCCGTTCCCTCCGGTACTCACCCGGTACGCCGACGCGGAGACCTGCGTCGACCCGAGCAGCACGATGCGTCTGCTCGGCGAAGCGGCCCACACGGACGACGGCTTCACGAGCTACCGGTCCACATTCGCCGAGGGAGCGGTGGGGGCACCGGCCCACTTCCACACCAGGGCGACAGAACTGTTCTTCGTGCTCGACGGAGCCCTTCGCGTGCTCGTGGGCGACGAGGTGACCACCCTGCGGAAGGGCGACTTCCTGGCCGTTCCGCCCCACACCCCGCACGCCTTCGCCGCGGCTCCCGGGTCCACGGCGGACGTCATGTTCGTGTTCGACCGCCACATGGACCGCTTCGAATACCTGCGCCTGCTGGGCCGCGTGATGCGGGGGGAGGCGGACGCCAAGGAGATGGCCGAGTCCGCGCAGCGCTTCGACAACCACTACGTGGACAGCGCGGTCTGGCGCGCCGCGCTGGAACCCTCGTGACCGCGCGGCGGGACCCTGCGGCCGTGAGACCTGGTCACCACGGGCCATGACCGGCTTCCGGCCGGGTGCGAGCCGAAGACGCGGGGGTATGCGTGCGCCGCCGACTACCGGGTAGTCGGCAGCGCAAGGCGTAACCGACCGAAAGAAGGGGTTGTTCTCCTCATGTCCTCCTCCCTCGTCGAAACCGTCGACATCAAGGCGCCGGTCAGCGTCACCTGGGCTCTGTGGAGCGATGTGACGCAGTGGCCGAAGTTCCTGAGCCACGTGAAGCGGGTCGACCCGCTGGACGAGCGCCGGTTCTCCTGGCAGTTGTCCCTGCCGGGCGCCGACAAGGGCTTCGTCGCGGAGCTCACCGAGGTCGTCCCGCAGGACCGGATCGCCTGGAAGACCATCGAGGGCGTACACCACGCGGGCGTGGTCACCTTCCACCGGCTCGACGACACCTCCAGCAGGGTCGCCCTGCAGATCGAGTACGACCCGAACGGGTTCGTGGAGCACCTGGGTGCCCTCACCAACCTCGACTCGGCACTGGCCAACTACGACCTGGGCGAGTTCCAGAAGCTGGCCGAGTCCACGGCGGCGGGCGACCGCCCCCAGGGGCTGTGACCACGGCCCGTTCGCCGCGGAGCGGAGTGCCCCGCAGAACCGTGACCGCCCGTGCGGCCCTCCTGGGGCCGCACGGGCGGTCACGTTCTCGCGGGACGCGGCAGTCAGTGGCCTGACGACGTGGAGGGGCCGGGCCGGCCGGGGGCAGGGGCGTCCGCGTCCCGGTCGTGAGGTTCCGCGTCCCGCGTCCCGCGCGCCGCCGAAGGTTCCGCGTCCCGCGTCCTGCGTGCCGCCGCCGACTGGCGTGCCGTCCGCAGCGGTGACTGGGTCCACTCGGCGAACCACCACACGCCGGCCACCACACAGGCCCACACGAGCCCGCCCCGCACGGCGCTCGGCCACGGGGCGTCTTCCGCCCACCGCTCGACGGCGGTCAGCGCCACCCACGCGCTGATCAGGACGGTCAGGACTCGTACGCGCCTATATCTGAACATCTCCGCCCGATACCCGGTCGACGAGGTATTACACAGCGTGATCCCCGAAGAAGTGCACCAGTTGTCCCCGGGCCCCGCTGACCGGCGGGCCGCCTGCCGGCCGGGCGACAGGCGGTACACCCGTGCGGGGCGCCGCCGCAGGGCCGCCGGAGGACGCCGCAGTAGCCCGGCAGTCACTTCGCCGGGATGCGGGCGCGGTGGCCGGGGCGGGCCGTGGTCAGGCCCCGCCCCGTCTCCTCCCGTGGAACGGGGGTTGTCGGCAGCATCGGGAGCGGGTGGGATGGTTGTATGGAGAAAGCGCTTTCACAGCTCACCGCCGAACCCCTGGTGCCCTTCGACCACCTCGATCACCGCTACCGCGGCGAGAACCCGGTCCGCACCCTCGGCCACCTCTTCCACCCGGACCGCGGCCGACTGGCCCTGGCGGTCGCCATCTTCGTCGTGAAGCACAGCCCCATATGGCTGCTCCCGCTGATCACCGCCACCGTCCTCGACGTGGTCGTCCAGCACGGTCCCGAGTCGGGCATCTGGAAGTCGAGCGGCGTACTGCTGTTCATCCTCGTGATCAACTACCCGCTCCACCAGTGGTACGTGCGGTGCCTCGCGGGCAGCATCCGGCGCATGGGCACGACTCTGCGGTCGGCCCTCTGCCGCAGGATGCAGCAGCTGTCCATCGGCTACCACTCACGGGTGAGTTCGAGCGTGCTGCAGGCCAAGGTGGTCCGCGACGTCGAAGCCGTGGAGCACATGGTCCAGCAGAGTTCCGACATGGGACTCGGCGCGGTCGTCACGCTGATCGGCGGGCTCGTCGTCATCGGGGCGCGCGTGCCCGAGTTCCTGCCCGTCTTCCTCGTCGTGGTGCCCGCCTCCGGCTTTCTCGTGATGCGGCTCCGGGGGCGGCTGCGCAGTCACAACGAGTCCTTCCGCCGAGAGGTGGAGCAGCTGTCCTCCCGCGTCGGCGAGATGACCACGCTCATTCCCATCACCCGCGCCCACGGCCTGGAGAAGACGGCGCTCGGCCGGGTCGACGGGTCGCTGCGCCAGGTCTTCGCCGCCGGAATGCGTCTGGACATGATCAACGGACGCTTCGGGTCGCTGGCGTGGGTCATCCTCAACACGCTCGGTGTCCTGTGCCTGACGGGCTCCGCCCTGGTGGCGTACCACGGGTGGATGGACCTGACCCCCGGTGACGTGGTGATGCTCAGTTCCTTCTTCACCGTGCTGACGGGTTCCGTGACCACCTTGCTCGGCCTGGCTCCCGTCCTGACCAAGGGCCTCGAGTCGGTGCGTTCGGCGGGGGAGGTGCTGCAGGCCCCCGACCTGGAGAACAACGCGGGCAAGGCCCGGGTCGAGGGTGTGGCGGGACGCATCGACTTCGAGGACGTCGGGTTCACCTACGAGGACGGGGAGCCGGCCGTCGACGGGTTCACCCTCTCCGCGCGGCCGGGGGAGACCATCGCGCTCGTCGGGGCCTCGGGTGCCGGCAAGTCCACGGTGCTCAACCTGCTCATCGGATTCATCCGGCCCACCTCGGGCCGCATCCTCCTGGACGGCACCGACATGGCCGGGCTCGACCTCCGGACGTACCGGCGCTTCCTGTCGGTGGTGCCCCAGGAGTCGATCCTCTTCGAGGGCAGCATCCGCGACAACGTCACGTACGGCATGGGGGACACGGACGACGAGGCGTTGACGCGCGCCCTCCGGGACGCCAACGCGCTGGACTTCGTGAACGGTCTGCCGCGCGGCCTCGACACGGTCATCGGAGAGCACGGCGCGCAGCTGTCGGGCGGCCAGAAGCAACGTCTCGCCATCGCGCGGGCACTGATCCGGGATCCGAGGATCCTGGTGCTCGACGAGGCCACCTCCGCGCTCGACAACCGTTCCGAGGCCCTCGTGCAGGAGGCGCTCGCCCGGCTCGTCCACGGCCGGACCGTCTTCGTGGTGGCCCACCGGCTGTCCACGGTGCAGGGTGCCGACCGCATCGTTGCCATGGAGGGCGGCAGGATCGCCGAGGTGGGCACACACGCGGAGTTGCTGAGCACGGGTGGCGTGTACGCCGGGCTCCAGCCCCGTCCGACCGAGGTGACGTGAGGCCTCGCCCCGTGGCCGCCGGAAGGGACATCCACAAGGGAGGAGTCGGGGCGCGGGGGGCCGTAGCGGCGGTCCCGTCGCTCTGAGGTTCGACGCCCTTCCGGGATGCCGGGGAGGGCGCCCCGGCTTGGTACGTCAGGGTCCTGCGGCCGGATGCCGGGGTCCTCGCACGGACGCCCGCGCGATTCGTACAGGGGGACGGGGGGCGGATGTGCCTCCGAAGGGGGAGGCGGGTGGAATCGGCTGCCCGTGCGAGGTGTCATACCAGAGCGGGACGCCGGGCGGGCAACTTCGACAACTGCACGCCGCCCCCGGGCGATTGACGACTACCGTGTGTTGCCGGTGATCAACGGTGGGCTCCTATCGGTCGAGCCTGCCCCAGCCGTTGACCCGGGCCTGACCGACCACCGTAGGTGTCACCACACGAATGCCGATTCCTGGTGCCCCACGTACCGAGGACGATGATGTCTCAACTTCGCGCACCCACCGCGCGACCGGAACGCCGCGAAGGCGGACGGCACGGCCGTCCGGGTGGCCGTTCGCACTCGGCCGGGAGCCGGCCGCGCGCCACACAGCCCGCCCCCGACGGCGGTCTGCGACCACAGCTGCTGCGCACCGCCGTCCTGCCCGCCGTGGCCGCCGCCCTCAGCGGAGCCGCAGCCGTCATCTTCACCATCCGGGCCTCCGGGGTACGCCCGTCCGGCAGCCTCCTGGCGGCGCTCGGCGGCTCCGGAGCACTGGCCGTGGCGGCCGTCGCGGCAGCCTTCCTCGGTGCGGGCCGTGTCGCCAACGGTGTCCTCGACCGCGCTCTGGCGCTCCGGCACACCGGTGCCGAGCACCACGCCGAGCTCCGGCGCGTCGTGGAGCAGCTCCGGGACGGCGAACCCCTGCCGGCCCGGCGGGCGACGCCGGCAGCCCCTCCCGACGCGGACGCCTTCGAGCTGCTCTCCCAGGAGATGGGGCGCGCGCAGGACGACGCGGTGGCGGCCGTCGTCCAGGCCTCCCAGCTGTTCCGCGGCAACGGGAACGAACAGAAGGTCGAGGTCTTCGTCAACCTCGCCCGGCGGCTCCAGTCCCTCGTGCACCGTGAGATCCAGATTCTCGACGAGCTGGAGCAGGAGGTGGAGGATCCCGACCTGCTCAAGGGGCTCTTCCACGTCGACCACCTCGCCACCCGCATCCGCAGGCACGCCGAGAACCTCGCCGTGCTCGGTGGCGCCGTCTCGCGGCGCCAGTGGAGCAGTCCCGTGTCCATGACCGAAGTGCTGCGCTCGGCGATCGCCGAGGTCGAGCAGTACCCACGGGTCAAGTTGGTTCCGCCGATCGACGGAACCCTGCGCGGACACGCGGTCGCCGACGTGATCCACCTGCTCGCCGAACTCGTCGAGAACGCCACGGTGTTCTCCGCTCCGCACACCCAGGTCCTGCTGCGCGCCCAGCGCGTCACCTCCGGGCTCGCCCTGGAGGTGGAGGACCGGGGGCTCGGCATGCCCGGCCCCGAGCAGAAGCGGATGAACACCCTGCTGGCCGACCCCGACCAGGTCAACGTCGCCCACCTGCTGCAGGACGGGCGGATCGGACTGTACGTCGTCGCCTCCCTCGCTCGCAGACACGGCATCGCCGTACGGCTGCAGAGCAACATCTACGGGGGCACACAAGCGGTACTCGTGCTGCCCGAGGTGCTCCTGGGCATCGACATCGATGCCACGGCGCCCCCGGACGTGACCCCGTCCCCGCAGCCCGGAGCCGTGGGCGGGCCACCCTCGCACGGCAGGACACCCGTGGCCGGCCCGGCGCCGGCGGCGCCGCACCCGTCACCGCCGGACCGGACACCCGGCCAGGACCGGCGTCAGGCGGAGGCGCCGCCGCTGCCCCTGCGTGCCGAGCGGGTCGACCGGCCGAACCTGGCCGCGTCCCCGCCGGCCGTCCGGCCGGTGGAGACCCCAGGACCGGCCTCGCCGGCGATGACCGCGTCCTCGTCCGGAGCCGCCCCGTCGTCCGGGACCGGCGAACCCGCCCGGCCCGCCGTGGACACCGGGCGCCCGGCCGGAACGTCCGTGCCGGTTCCGGCCGGTTCCGGCCGTCCTCAGCTCCCCAGGCGCAGCAACCAGGAGCACCTGGTTCCACAACTCAGGGAAGCCCCGTCGCCGCGCGCCCGGGCCGGGAACGTCCTGCACGACCCCGGCCTCATGGCCGCCTTCCGGCGTGGGGTCGACCTGGCCGAAGCCCAGACGGCCGAGCATCCGGAGCCGGACGGCGCGCGTGGCGGTCCGGGAACCGCGCCCGCTGCAACCGGACCCGCCATGACTGTCGGGGCCCAGCGGTCCCAGGGCCTCGCCCCGCTGCCGTTCCGCGGCCCCAGTTCCACCGCGACGGCCGGTGCGGAGCGAGTGGAGCCGGGGCACCGGGCACCGCGGACATCCGGACCTGATCCACGAACCGAGAACATGTTCAAGGAGTAGATGCACCATGACGAGCGAAATGCCGCACGGTCAGGTCTCGGACCTCGACTGGCTGCTGAGCGGCCTGGTCCAACGCGTGCCCCACACGCGCAGCGCCGTCCTCCTGTCGGCGGACGGCCTGGTGAAATCGGTCCATGGCATGGATGCCGACAGCGCCGATCACATGGCCGCCCTGGCCGCGGGACTGTACTCGCTCGGCCGGAGCGCCGGTGCCCGGTTCGGCGACAACGGTGACGTACGACAGGTCGTGGTCGAGCTCGACTCGACCCTCCTGTTCGTCTCGACCGCCGGCTCCGGCACCTGTCTCGCCGTGCTCGCGGGCCGCGAGGCGGACGCCGCCGTCCTGGGCTACGAGATGGCCATGCTGGTCAAGAGCGTCCGCCCCTATCTGATGACGCCGCTGCGGCAGCCGGCCGGAGCGCCGTTCACCCCGGGGCTGTGAGGATGCCGGCCCCGCAGGACGGGCCGTTGCTCGACGACGCGGCAGGCCGGCTCATCCGCCCGTACACCGTGAGCAACGGCCGGACGAGGCCGACAACCGTGCTCGACCTGCTCTCCCTGGTGATGGCCACGGGGCGCGAGCCCCAGGTCCACCTGGGCCCCGAACACACCGTCGCCCTGGAGCTCTGCGAGGGACCCACGTCCGTGGCGGAGGTCGCCGCCCATCTCCGGCTGCCCGCCGTCATCACCAAGGTCCTTCTGTCGGACCTGGTCGACTGCGGCGCGGTCACCGCACACGCCCCCGCCTTCCACGACATGCCAACCGACCGATCTCTGCTGGAGGCAGTGCTCGATGGTCTACGACGACAGCTCTGACAGCTCCGAATTCTTCCCCGTGGCCCTCAAGGTCCTGGTCGCGGGCGGTTTCGGCGTCGGCAAAACAACGTTCGTGGGCGCCGTCAGCGAGATCGCGCCGCTCAGTACCGAGGAACTCCTCACACAGGTGAGCGTGGCGACCGACAGTCTGGAAGGCATCGAATCGAAGTCGGCGACGACCGTGGCCATGGACTTCGGCCGGATCACGCTGTCCGGGCAGCACGTGCTGTACCTGTTCGGCGCCCCTGGGCAGGAGCGGTTCTGGTTCATGTGGGACGAGTTGTCGAAGGGGGCACTCGGAGCGGTCGTGCTGGCCGACACCCGTCGGCTGGCCGAGTGCTTCCCGGCCGTCGACTTCTTCGAGCGGCGCGGCATCGGGTTCGTCGTCGCCGTCAACGAGTTCGACGGCGCCTACAGGTACGAGCCGGAAGAGGTGCGGGCGGCGCTCGACCTGGGGCCCGAAGTACCGGTCGTCCTCTGTGACGCCCGGATCGCCAGCTCGGGCACCGGAACTCTGGTCACCCTCGTCCAGCACCTCATCAACGCCACCGCACCGGCGCCGCTCTCGGGTTTCGGAGCCCGCCCGTGATCCCGTGAGGGACCGGCCGCCCGCCGCTCGCGGCGGACGGCCGCCCGGCCCGGGGCCACGGCCACCGCCCGGGCGCCGGGGTGTCACCGGATTGGCCGGGGGACAGAAAGCGCTTACTGGAGTGCGGCCTGCAGAGTTGATACCCGACATGCCGCGGTCGATGGGCCGAGGAGGCCGTGCCGGACCTCGCGGATCCCGGACGTCCGGGCTACGGTCGGACCGGCCGCAGCCCGGATCGGAGACCGTGGATGACCCTCACCGCCGACGACGTACGCGCGATCGCACTGGCCCTGCCCGACACGGCCGAGAAGCTCGCCTGGGGACAGCCCACCTTCCGGGTGGCGGGGAAGATCTTCGCCGCGCTCGGGGACGACGACGCGACCGTGGGGGTCAAATGCCCCGTGGAGGACCGCGCGGAGCTGATCGCCGCGGAACCGGAGAAGTTCTTCGTACGCGAGCGACACGACGAAGCCTATGCCTGGCTACGGGTGCGGCTCGCCGCCCTCGACGACGCGGGGGAACTGACCGCCGTCCTCACCGACTCGTGGAGGCAGGCCGCGCCGCGCCGGCTCGTCGCCGCCCACCCCGAGCTGGGCCACCCAGCGGTGGACGGCTGACGGGATCTCTCAGCCGTGCAGAAATCCGGTGATCCTCTCCCGCAGAGCGTGGGCGTCGAGTCCGTGCGACGCCAGGTGGTCCGTCATCTGTCCGTACCTCCGCAGTTCGCCCCGGCCCACTCCCAGCCCGAGTACCCGGTGGGGCAGGTCGGCCAAGGCGTCGTTGGCCACCGCCGTCGACGTGCCCGCCAGAAAGGGCTCGACCAGCACGACGTCCGTCCCGCGGCCCGCCCCGGCCGCCCGCCGGAGCCCCGCCGCGTCGAAGGGGCGCACGGTCGTCGCGTACAGCACGGTCGTGTCCAGGCCCTCCGTCGCCGTGAGCACGCTGTCGAGCATCGGCCCGACGGCGACCACGGTTCCGCCGGTTCCCTGCCGCACGGTGCTGAAGCCCGAGCCCGTGACCGGGCGGCCCGCGCTGTTCGACTGGAGGGAGAGCCGTACGTAGACGCGGCCGTCACCGGCGACTGCGTGCCGCAGCAGGGCTTCGGCTTCGTCGGGATGGCCGGGCACGTGCACCGTCCAGTCCTCGAGTGTGTCGAGCAGGGCGACATCACCCGGTGACATGTGGGTGAAGCCGCCGGCCGGCCAGTCGAACGAGGCACCGGCGCTGACCAGTACGCCGCCCACGCCCTGATGACCCAGGTCCAGCTTCACCTGCTCGAAAGGGCGCTCCACGAGGAAACTCGCGAAGGTGTGCATGATCGGCCGGACCCCGGTCAGAGCCATCCCGGCGCCCGCGCCGATGAGCAACTGCTCCCGGATGCCGACGTTGATCACCCGGTGGGGGTGTGCCTGTTCGGCCCGTTCGAAGCCGTCACGGCTGATCTCGGCGAGCAGGAGGGCGGTGCGGGGGTCCTCGTCCAGCAACCGCGTGGTGGTCGTGATGAAGCGGTCACGCATGGTGTCCATGGTGGGTCCTTGTCCGGAGGGGGCGGAATGGTCAGCGGCCGGGTGCCACACGGGCGATCACGGCGTGCGGCCGGCCGGGGTGCGGCGCCGTGAAGGCGGCGTGCAGCGCCTCGTGGTCCCGGCCGTCCACCGTCAGGGCCGACCATCCACCGGCCTCGAACCGGGCGGCGATGCCTCCAGGTCTGGCATAGGTCGCCGAGGCGTTGTCGATCACCACCGTGTGCAGTTGTTCGAGCCCGGCCGGGCCGGCGTAGGCGATCGCCTCGTGGTTACTGCCCTCGTCCAGCTCGGCGTCGCCGGTCAGCACCCACACGTGGGGATCCGTCAGCCCTTGCGCCCGCAGTCCCAGTACGCTGCCCACGGCGAGGGGGAGCCCGTGGCCGAGCGACCCGCTGCTGATCTCGGCCCCCGGTACCAGCAGCCGGTCGGGGTGGTGACCGAGCGGCGAGTCGTAGGACCCGAAGCCGGTGAGCAACTCCTCCTCGAAGAAGCCGCGAGCGGCCAGAACCGCGTAGTACGCCATGGGGCCGTGCCCCTTCGAGAGCAGGAACCGGTCGCGGCCGGGGGAGTCCGCGGTGCCGGGTGAGACTCGCAGTACCCGGTCGTACAGGACCCAGAGGGTGTCGAGGGTGGAGGTCGCGGCGGGGCCGTGCTTCTCGTCACCGGTCATGAGACTCATCAGCCGGCCCAGTTCGTCGTACCCGTGGACCGGCGGGGGGATCGTGTGCGTCATGCGCTCAGCGTTCGACATCAACCAAGGTTGAGGTCAAGGCCCCCGGAAACGGGTTCGTGAGCAGCGGTTGAAGTGCGGTATTGTTCTCATGCGCGTTCAGCCAGGGGGAAACCCCAGGTCACACGGGCAGCGGGACGTGGCGCAGCTTGGTAGCGCACTTGACTGGGGGTCAAGGGGTCGCAGGTTCAAATCCTGTCGTCCCGACTGGAGACAGTCGCAGGTCAGGGCCGGTTTCGGAGCAATCCGAAACCGGCCCTTGATCATTTTTGGGGACCAGTTGGGGACCAGCTGGAGGTCCGGCCTCCTTGACCGGGTCAGCGGGTCATGACGATGGGGCTCGGCAGCGAGCGTGGTGCGCGCAGCACGTTGAAGTGGGCCGAGAGCGCCGCCCCGGCGGCCGTGATCTTGTGGACGTCCGGGTGCAGATAGCGCTGGGTGGTGGTCAGTGAACCGTGGCCGGCGATTCTGCGGAGGACGTGCACTTGGACCCCGGCGTCGGCGAACCAGGTCAGTCCCGTGTGTCGGAGGTCGTGGCGGCGCAGATGCTCGTAGCCGAGCTTGGTGACGACGTCGTCCCAGTGCGTGGCGTCGCGCAGGACGGCGGTGGAGATACGTCCGCCGCGCGGGCCCGTGAACAGGCGCGCGTCCGGATTGGGGCCGGCGGACAGGATGCGCTGGGCGACGAGGGGGCGGATCTCCTCGACGATAGGAACCTTGCGGGCCCGCTTGCCCTTGGTGCCCTTGTCGGTCAGCCCGCCGGGCGCGGGTGTGGTCTGACGCCGCACGGTCCAGATCCACTGGGTGGTGTCGATGTCTCCGACGCGGCAGCCTGAGATCTCCCCGATCCGTGCGGCGGTGCACGCGGCGAAAATGACCACCTCTCCCCAGCCGCGGTACTCGTCGTGAGAGGCGGCCACCAGCGCGTCGGCCAGTGCGAGGAGTGTCTCCCAGTCGGGCAGGGCGAGCGCGCGCGGGTCAAGGAGTTCGTCCTCGGCCTGCTTGTAGAGCTTCTGCCACCCAGTGACTCGGGCGGGATTGACCTTGACGATGCCGTCGCGGACTGCCTGCTCCATGACGCGGACCAGGACGGCGATGGTGTTCTTGACCGTTGAGCGGCTGAGCTCGTCGGCGATCCAGTTCTGCACGGTGCGGTCGACAACGCCATTGGTGATCATCCGGACCGGGACGTGGCCCAGGGCGGGCACGACACGCATCCGCCAGCCTGACAGGTAGGGGTCGAGTGTTTTCAACTCCAAGCCGCGCAGAGCGAGGTCCATGTTCGCGTTGCCGTATTCGGCGAGCTTCATGGTGGCGAGCGACGGGGACAGCCCTGCCTCAGCCGCTTCGATGATGGACTGGAGCCACTCCTGTGCTTCATCCTCGTCCGCCTTCCCCTCCGACAGGGACAGACGCCGCTTCGTAGCCGGATCGAACCAGCGGACTCGCGCGCGGTACGGGTTGGGGCGATCAGGCCGGTACTCGATGTCGGTGGTGAGTCGGACACCGACCGGCACAATGGCCTTGTCGGCCATCATGCGTCTCGGCGCGGGACGGTTCGGTGGCGACGCAGCCATTCCTCAACGTCGAGGGCGCTGTACATGATGACGCGTTCCGAAACGGAGACGAACGGCGGGCCCTGGGGAGGCTGAGCTGTGCGCCAACGGCGCAGAGTCGAGGTGTTTACACGTAGGCAGGCGGCGAGGTCGCGCGTCGAATACCAGGCATTGGCCAGGAGAGGCGATCGGCTGTCATCTTGGACGAAACGGGCACTGCCCTCATTCTTCGCATGCGTCTGACGGTCTGTGTAGTCTGCTATCGGTTTGGTGGGCAAGGGTGGTGGATCTCCGGGGGTACGGAGCACCAAAGGGATACAGAAGGCGGTCGGCGACAAGCGGGGCGGCCCGCAGGTGGTGAACCGTGGGGTTCTGCATGAACAGAAGCGGTGAGCCCCTTCTGTTGGAACTGATCCGCAGTGGTGCTCTGGGCAAACGGTGGACAACAATTGTCTGCAGAAGCGCCGGTTTGGCTAACCGGCGATGTGCGGCTATGTTGCCCTCATTTGCGACGCGGTGAGCGTCACGTACTGTGCCGATTACTGTTTCTCGATGACCCACCACGTGGAGTGCGTCGCGATCCTTGAACCCATCGCAAAGGGCATCTGACCTGCAGGTTTCCCAGTGTGCGTTATGTGCATTGTGGGCGTTACGGGCGATATCTTGACGCTGAAATGACGCTCGTCCTGACGGGGTGTCAGGGCTGTGATCGTGCAGGTAGCGCCGGGTGCTGAACTCGGTTTGTGCGGTCTGGCTTTGCGGAGACTTGAAGAACATCGGTCCGTTCCGCCGTCGCGGGTAGCGGCGGCGGGCGCGCTGCCAGGTGTGGCATCGCGGCTGGCAGCCGGGCTCGAGTGGGTGCTCAGTAGCTGGATCCGTAGGGGCTCAAGCCCTGCATGAACGGCTTGAGGTCCTCGGCCCGGGGCTCGGGGATTTCCGGCATCAGCGGTGAACCGTTGAGTGGATTCAGGCGTTGTACGTGTCCCTCGGCCCAGGCGATCCACGCCTCGGCTTCGTCCTTGGCTGGTCCGAGCGGCAGACGCTCGGCGTGGAGTCGGAGTGCGCCAAGGTACTCGACAAGACCCGCTGCGCGCCTCCAAGCCGCGTTCTGTGCTTCAAGGTGGCGGGCGCGGTATGCCTCTGCGTATTGGGCCGTGGCCTGACGTTTCACGGCTTCCCATCGCAGGCGCTTCTGCTGGGCCTCCTCCAGGTCAGCCAGACGCTTGCATTCGTCTTCCTGCCCGCGGAGGCCGACCTCCTGCACGATTTCGGCGAGCTGGTCCTCAAGGGGGCGTGCGGCCGTGTCGGCCCATTCGCTGGCCCTGTGTCGCAGGCCGCCGCTGACGCAGATCCTCAGGCGTTCAGCGGGGGAGTGGTCGTACCGAGGAATCCTGACCCAGGAGTGCTCCTCAACTTCAGCGAGTTCCTTCTTCGTGGGGATGTGTTCGGTCCGGTCCTGCTCCTGCAGGATGAGGAAATCGCATCTCTGCCTCTGGGCTGTGACGGTGAAGTGGGGAGGGCCGTTCCACCGGCGATGTGGTGCCGGTGCACTCTCGGCTGTGCCGAATGCGCTGGCGTATCCGAGCCTCTGCGTCGCGGTGAGCAGCGCGTGGATGAGACGGAAGGCTCGACCCTGCACAGACTTGGTCAGCCTCATGGGCTGGGGGTGCTGCTGCAGAGCTTTGACCACCGGGTGCGGAGCGGTGAGCCGTACCGGTACGGGAATGGGTGGCAGCACGGCCAGTCGCCAGGCGGGGGTGTCGACCAGGCGGATTTCGTATCCATCACGGCACCAGCCCGCGTGCAGTTCCTTCGTCTCGGGGATCTTTCCCGACCGGCGCGCCGCGGCGACACGGATCGGCCATTTTTCGGTCTCCCGACCACTGGCCTCACGTTTGATGATTCGACCGCCGGCTTCGACGAGCTCTTCCAGGAGCTGCTCCGTGACGGTCTTGGCTTTCTTCCGTGGAAGGGGCCTGGTTCGTTGTGGTGGCACGGGCGCAAGCGACCTGGCGCTGGATTTCTCGCTCTCGGGCATGTTGGGTGACTGGATTCCAGCCCGTGGCGCCGGTGCGGTGTCTTTGCTGCAAGGTTGTTCGGGCGGATAGGATCCGTGGTCCAGGTATTGCTGGCCGGCCTTGGTGAGGGCGACTGACCATTGCCCCTGTCGCTTGGAGACTTTGACTAGTCCGCGGCTGTGCAGGGCTTGGCAGCTGAGTTTGTGCCCGGTTCCTTCCCACACGCCGTTAGGGCAGCCTCGGGCGACCCATTGCAGCACCTGTTGCTGCCGTTCGTTGAGCTGTCGTGGCACCTGAACTCCCCACCGTGCGAATGCCTCACGTGCAATGCTCTCAGCCGCACTCCGCCTGGCGGGTGGAAGAGGAGGGGGGTGGCAGGCGGCGATGAAGATTCGGACAGATGTAGGCATGGCCGCCTGTGGTGGCTAGGCTCGCAGTCGTTCGTTGGTGGCCGCCGTGGACGCTTGCTGGTCGGCCCGTGACGGGTGCTGGCCGTTTCGCGATCATCCGAGGAGGTGGCCGCCGGGCGTACGAGTACCCGTACTAGCCTGGCCATCCGTGCTGAGGCGTTCCCGTGTCTTAGGCAGGGGAAGGCTGGTTAGGCGTGTCGGTCCCGCTTGGCTGCGGCCAGGACGGGACTGGCGAGTGGATCGTGTGAACGTGAGCCGCTCGTGCTTCCGGTGATGCGTGCCTGAGGGTAGGCAGGGGCGTGCAGGCGCACCGCGGACGAGGGTGTCAGTTCGAGACGAGAGCAGGTTGGTTCATGGCGGTCGTGGCGCGAGAGCAGATGGATGTCGTCGCAGGTGCGCTGACTCCCTGCGACCTCGTGCCTCGCGAGGCGAAGCTCGCGCTCGTCGAAGCCTTCGGGACGGAAGCTGTTGTGGCCTATCGGTATGACGCGCTCGAGCGGGAGCGGCGGGCAGATGAAGGGATGCCGCCGCTAACGCGACCTGACGTCCTGGATCTCCTCATGTCGCTGCCCCTGGGCGAGCCGGTTCCTGCCGACTCTTTGAGCGAGAGGGAGCGCCGGGTGCTGAAGTCCCTTCCGAAGGGCGCGGCGGTCCGCAGGGACGGGTCGATCACCCGCCGAGCGGCGCAGCCTGTCCATATCGACATGGCTTTCGTGCCCGGCCGAAGCTGGGAGTCGGCGATGGAGAAGGCAGAGCGATTTACTCCGTTCTGTTCTCGCGCGGTGGTGGTGGACGGCGTATTGCGGCGCAAAGATGATGCTGTGCTGCGCGCGGACTTTTACGGCATCGGCCTGCTCACACTTCAGGGGGACTCGGTGGAAGTGGTGGTGCCGCCGCGTCCCTTCGTGCGCAGACGTCATACCGTCGCCGGCTGGAAGTTCCTGGAAGACGTCCACCGCCAGCTCCCCTGAGCATCTGGCCCGTGGCTCGCTACGGGGTGACGGGGAGTGTCGCCCATGCTTTGAGCGGCGCGGGCGCCTGGAATCCGGACCTGGGGCTGGCGCCCAGGCCGATGCGCTGGTTCTCCAACGCGTAGCGGTCGATCGAGGCCGCACATTTGTCGCGCCACCACGATTTACGCGGGGTGCCTGGCTGGTAGCTGGCCATTTCGGTGACCCAGTCGCTCCAGGTGAGGACGGTGTGATTGTCGGCCTCGCGCCGGGTTTCGCCGTCAGGCAGGAGAAAGCGATCGAGTCCACGCCCGTCGCACTCCTCGCAGGAGCAGGTTGCGGGATCCACGTTGCCGTACAGCCTGGCGAGGGACTCGGCGCCCTTGAAGCACATGAGCTCCGGCATCAGCACGTTCGGGTAGGTGGGGCCAGCCTTGTTGGTCTGGGCCTTCTCGCCGGGCGGGATCGCGTGGCGGAGTGAACTCTGCACGCCGATGCCGGCACAGAGGGCGCCGTGCGCGATCGCATCAAGCGCAGCGAGGTCGGTCCGCAGGAGCGCCATGTGCTCGACCTCGGCCAGCAGGCGGCGCAGATTGGCGGGGATGTCCTTCGTCTGCTCCAGCGGATCGAACTGGCGGAAGAGGACGAGGGCCTTCGGGTGCCGGATCTTCGTGCAGACTGCGATGAGTTGACCGATGTTCTCGCGGTTCAGCCACGTGACGTCGATCGGGAGCGTCACGACGGTGTCGGCGCGTTCGATCTTGTTGGCCTCGCGTATCACTGCCTTGAGCGTCTTGGAGTCCGCGGGCGGAATGTAGCCGGTCGGGGTGAGTGCCGCGCTCGCTCCACGTGCCTTCTGGAAGGCCAGTGAGGTGTCCACTGAGGCGAACAGCTCGTCGGTGGGCACCATGAACGGCTCGTCGGCGGTCGCGACGTAGGTGGTGTAGGGGGCACTGTCGATCAATAGAGTGCCTTCGTAACCAGCCGTGCTGCGAAGGTGGAAAGCCCGCTCGTCGGCTTTGGCTCCGGTCATCACGACGCCACTGAAGTCGTCATCGAGCGCGGGCCGCGGCCGCGGAAGATTCACGGCGTTTTCATGGAGCAGCACCCGCCCCTGGAGAAGCGGCACGGCGGCAACGGTGTGGTCGAGCGTCTTCAGGGCGGGCGGTCGCCGCCTCGGGGAGGGGGTGTTGCTCATGAATCACCTCGCAGAAGAGTCCGGCACGTCCTTGTGTCCGGACGGAGAAGAAGGGCACACGTAGATCTCGTGGAACTCCTCGCGACCCAGGCCCGCTAGGTGGGCGGTCTCGGTCGGACTGAGGTGGAGCTGCTCAAGCCGGGTGACGGCTTGAGCGAGATGGCGCGGGGTCTCGCGTCGGATGGTGATCGGCTCGTTGGTGCGGTAGCCGAGGGCGGACAACTCGACTATGAGCGTGCGGTGGTGCCATTCGCTGATGACTCCCAAGTCCATGGCGCGCCTGATGAGGGATGCCATCGATACCCCCCACCGGGCCTTGAGGTCCAGCAGACGGGACACGTCGATGCCTGGCTTCAGTTCGGGCAGGACCGCGTCGTGGGGCATGAGGAACTCGGCGGCGAACCGGTTGGCCTGGTCCTCCTGCACGCGCGCCTCTCCCGGCTCGGCGTGCATCACCAGGTGGCCCAGCTCATGCGCCAGGCTGAATCGAGAACGGTCCCCGGGTGCGCGCGAGTTGAGCAAGATCAACGGATACCCGCCAGGGGGCCACTGGCTCACGGCGTCGAGCGCGGTGGTGCAGAGATCTCGGACTACGACCAGAGCGCCGGCTTCTTCGAGCAGGGCGACCATGTCCTCGATCGGTCCTGCGGGGACGCTCCACTCCTCACGCATCGTCTCCGCCGCATCCGCGGGAGTATCGAAGTCGTTGACCTCCACGCGCCGAAACCTGTCGTTTCGATGGAGGTCCGCTGCCCGAGCCAAGGAGTCGACCTGGAGCCGGGTGAGCGCCAACGTTGCATGGATCCGCCGCAGGGCGGGCGCCCCCAGGGAGGCGCGCTTGCGATGGTGCACCAGTCCGACGCCTGTCCCGGCCGTGTCACTGCCGCGGCACAGCGTGTCGGCGGTGTAGCGCAGGGCGTCAGCGAACAACTGCACGCGCCCGTCCCTGACGGGGATGCGGCCGGCTTCGGCTCGGCTGACGTACCCCTGGGTGATGCGGCTGCCATCAAGACGTGTCATCTCGTCGGCAAGTTCGGACTGTGTCCAGCCGCGTGAGTCACGGGCCAGCGTGAGCATCCAGGGATCCGCAACCAAGCTCGTCTGGTCGCGCACGTGCCCACCTCCAGCCCTGGCGAGTTCAACTCCTCAGAGAGTACACGGTTTTATGCCTCAGAATATTCCGCCCATGATCTGAGGCCCGTCACGGCTCCATGCGTACCAGACCCCACTGACAGTCCAACTCAACTGTTCAAGGCGTCTTTCGGTACCGAGAAGGCACTCCCCAGGCACAAGCAACGACTGGACGCACTGGAGCAGGCCGTTGTCGATGCCGCTGACAAGTTCGAGGCCGCAGCTAGTGCGGCTGCCCTGCACACGCTCAAGGACCTTGCGGCGAAGCCTGTCGATGCGGCTGACCGAGCTCAGCTAACGAACACCTATACAAACCGGTTCGTACCGGACGGTGCCCCCGGCAATTTGTTGTACAACGCGTTAAAGAAGGTTCGGCACAAAATTTGCCCCCTCTGTGGTCACCGTGATGTCAGCACCCTCGATCACCAACTGCCCAAGATGAAGTACCCGCTCCTAGTAGTGCTTGGTCAGGTTCGCTCGATGGTGGCGTGTCCGCTTGATCTGTTGTGTCGTTGATCGGGTGTGCTGGGTGAGGAGTTGGCCGCGGTCCGGTGTGATCTGGAGGACTTCGCGGCGGAGATGTTCGAGCCGTTCGCGCGGGCGGAACAGCGTCGGTGGGGCGAGGTCTATCTGCGCGGACTGCTGCTGGACGGCGGCCGGAAATCGGTGGAGCCGATGGCCGCCCGCCTGGGCGAGGACGGTAACCGGCAGGCCCTGGCCCACTTCGTCACCTCCAGCCCGTGGGATGCGGCGCATGTCCGGGCCCGCCTGGCCTGGCGGATGCAGCCGGTCATCAAGCCCACCGCGCTGATCATCGATGACACCGGGTTCCTCAAGGACGGCGGAGCGTCCGCGTGCGTGACCAGGCAGTACACCGGCACCGCGGGCAAGGTCACCAACTGTCAGGCCGGGGTCTCGCTGCATCTAGCCTCCCACAACGCCTCTGCAGCGGTGAACTGGCGACTGTTCCTGCCCGAGAGCTGGGATCCCGCCGCGTCGAAGGCCGATCCGGTGAAGGTGGCCCGCCGCACCTCGTGCGCGGTCCCGGCCGAGCTGGGTCATGTCGAGAAGTGGCAGCTGGCCCTCGACATGATCGACGAGACGCGGTCCTGGGGCGTCGACGTGCCCCAGGTCATCGCCGATGGCGGATACGGCGACACGGCCGCCTTCCGGCTCGGCCTGGAAGCGCGCGGACTCGACTACGTGGTGGGCATCTCGACCACGACCACCGCGCAGTGCGAGGAGGCACGGCCGTGCACCGCCGACTACACCGGCCGGGGCCGACTGCCGGTTGCGGCCTATCCTGATCCGGCCCGGCGAGTGAAGGACCTGGTCATCGCGGCGGGCAAGGGGTCCGCCCGGCCGGTGCAGTGGCGAGAGGGCTCACGGCCCGGCAGCGGCCGCAGTGGCCACAAGCGCATGTACTCGCGGTTCGTCGCCCTGCGGATCAGGCCCGCCGGACGCGAGATCCGCAAGGCCACGGCCGGCACCGAACTGCCGGTGCACTGGCTGCTGGCCGAATGGCCCGTCACCGAAGACGAGCCCGTGCAGTTCTGGCTCTCCAACCTGCCCGAGAACACCCGCTGCCTGTCCTCGTGCGCACCGCGAAGCTCCGCTGGCGCATCGAGCACGACTACCGGGAGATGAAACAAGCCCTCGGCCTGGCCCACTTCGAAGGCCGCACCTGGCCCGGCTGGCACCACCACGTCACCCTCGTCTCCGTCGCCCACGCCTTCTGCACCCTCCAACGGCTGGGCCGCTCCCCAAAAGAGACGGCGTCGGCCTGAGCATCTACCGAGTCGTCCGCGAAGTGCAGTTACTCCTCGCACTCTGGACCGGCGCCTGCCCCACCTGTCACCGCGACATCCCCAACCCCGCACCGACCTGACCAAACACTACTAGCCGACTCATGCGGCGTAGGTAGGCCGTGTCCATCACCAGGGCGCCGGCCCCGGGGCGCAGAACGGGAGCATCCAGCGCGTGCCGTCGACCGATTATTCCGCTTTGAGCCACTATGAGAAGTGATTACCCACCCATTCAACCGCTTGTAAAAATGATCCCGTAAGCGCATAATTCGAGGAAATTTGAATGGGGAGAAACTGTGACAGCACTAGAAGAGAAGCTGGCCCGCTACAAGGCGCGGTCGAGTGACACAGAAAAAGAGAAGCAGGAGCGAGCAGAGGGAATGGCTCGTATTGCTGTTGGCGCATGGACCGGCTTCGATGGCATCTCATTGAGCTTCCTGCCCAAGGGCTCCTATAAGAACAACACCAACGTACGTGCGGACAGCGACGTCGACATTGCGGTTATCCACAAAGGGTTCTACTACTACGACGATAGTGCCATTCGTCAGGGCGATAAAGTAACTCACTCTCCCGTCACCTGCAAGCGATACGACGGTGCCGAGTTCCGGGCTGAGCTCGAAAAGGCAATGCGCTCTGCCTATGGCCCTGACTGTGACACGTCAGGTTCGACAGCCATTGAGATCGCGGAGAATAGTGGCCGTGTGAAAGCAGACGTCGTACCGTCCTTCCAGCACCGCAAGTATTACTACGACACACAGGGAAACATACGCTACTTCGAGGGCACCACCACACGGCGCACGAACGGCGAATGGGTTGTTAATTACCCCGCCCAACAGTACGCGAACGGTGTTGCCAAGAACGACTCAAGCCGAACGGGGAAGCGCTACAAGCAGATGGTGCGTATTCTAAAGCGGGTCGAGAACGACCTAGTAGCCGCAGGCAAAATCGAGGCGTTGCCGAGCTACTTCATGGAGTGCCTCGTGTACTGCGCCCCTGACACCCTCTTCAATCATCAGAGCAGCACGCCGCTTACCGATGACTTTTCGGCGGTGGTCAGTCACATTTGGAACAAGACCAAGCCCGATGGAGAAGCTAAGGGGTGGTACGAGCCGAACGGGATCAAGCCGCTATTCGCCGACGGTCAGAAATGGTCAATGGAGCGAGCGCACCAACTCACCCTGAAGACCTGGCAGCATCTGGGGTTGGGTAGCTGATGAACTCTAAGGTTCGTATCGGTATTGGCATCGCCGCTCTCGTTGGCCTGGTGCTTGCGGTCCTCGCAGGACAAGGCATATCGCAAATCCCCTTTCGGGTATTCTCCATTACTGGAATGCTAGCCACATTGGTGTTCGCGCTATGGGAGCGGTTCATCTGGAAGTGGAAAGCGGTCCGGTATTTCACAGGGGTTCCCTACGTCGCTGGAACATGGCGCGGGGAGTTGATCTCCTCTTACATCAAGCCTGATGGAACGCAGGTTCCCCCTATCCCAACAGCCTTGTATATCTCTCAGACCGCTTCCAGGGTGACAGCCACCCTCTTTACAGGAGAGTCCAAGTCTTTTAGTGAGCACGCTAAGCTCATTCATGACCCAGATGGCCGCTGGAGGCTTAGCTGGCAGTATGTGAATACACCTCGTCCTGGCGTTCGTGACCGGAGTGAGCGCCATCGCGGTGCGGCTGAAGCCTTTATAGGGTCACAACCTGGCGAGGGGCTAGAGGGATCTTACTTTACCGACCGTCGTACAGATGGTGAGTTGCATCTTACGGAATGGTCGTCGGCTCGCTATGGAAGTGCGGCGACAGCGCTCGCGGGGGACGGTTTCCGTGATGCCCAGCCGTACGTGCGAGAAAACTAAGACGGGAGCAGGAGACTATGACGAAGCGCTATATTCAGCAGTTCATGTGGGGCTTTCAAGAGCATTTCCGGGGTTCCTTAAATTTGGAATGTGATTCGGTACTTAGGTTTATTGGTTTCCGTGGCAACCCAAAGGCGACTCTTGTGGGGTTTGAGGTGGCTGGTGAACATGAATTTAGCATTTGTATCGAGCAAGAAGAAGGGCTATTCAAGCCGTCAGACTTAGCTGATGTCGAAAGGCGGGCGGTACAGAAGTACAAGAGCCACCCAGAGAGCAAGATTATTAACACGGATCAGAGGACTCACGATAATCGTCAAAGGGGAATCCTGAACCGGATGAGAGCCGAGGCTCTTGAGGAGACGCTGGGCACACTACCGGGCCAGGAGCAGAGACTGTTCTTTGCAGCGAACTCGGTACGTGTAGATGATTACGAGGTTCATGTGATCATCAGCGTTGATCGGTCAGCAGTTGCAGCTGTACCGCAGATCAAGACAACTGTCCGGGATCGCTTTACCATTCGCCCTTCCCTGTTTCATGCCGTCATGATGCGCATGCTTGGTCTCGCCGCCCGATCTCTTTACTTCCCCGACCCGGGCGCTGGCCTTTCAGCTCTGGGCACAAACTACGGCGAAGTAGTTCGCACAGCTACCGAGTCTCTAATGCGCGACATTCTGTACTGCGCGGGATATTGGTTTGGCAGTGATGCCGACTCGCTGATGAATACTTTGTCTTCCTTGCCCTACGAGGGCCGCGCCGGCTCAGGGCGTTTGGTGTTCGCCAAATTCGATAATCCAGCAGTTGACGTTTCGGTCAAGCTTCGTAGTCCAGTTGGTACGCGCAAAACGTTGGCCGTGCGCAAGCTCTTGGAAGCTAGCGGGCCGAGAGCGGATGTCCTATCCGATGGTGAGAAGGTCTACGGTCTAGGTCTCATCAAACCTGACTATGACCCAGAGACCGAAACAGTTTTCGTCGTGACTTTCAATTCCCGTGGTACATGGGAACTTTCGCATGCAGGCGTTGCGCTCCTCACTGTCAAGGATGGGGTTCCCAGCTTGCCGACACACGTGCTTGATGAAGATTACCTCAGTGACCTAGTGGACCGACTGTTCCCTCAAAGCGACGATACTGCCCTATTGGAAGCTGCTCGGGCTGCCGGAGAGCACAGGCATGGCGCCATGCTGGTAATCTCCGCTGACGCCGCTGGTGAGGCAGAGCGGCTCTCGCCCCAATCTTGGGCTGTAGAGCCTGCCCGGATTTCTCCGGCCCTGATTACCCAGCTTACTGATATGGATGGTGCAGTACTTATAGACCCTACAGGTCGATGTCATGCCATCGGAGTGATCCTAGACGGGACTGCTCGCGGTGAAGGTGATCCGGCCCGCGGAAGCCGACTCAATAATGCAGTGCGATATCTCGGGAGTGAGCCGCCACCGGCTATCGTGGTGGTCTATAGTGCTGATGGCGGAATTGATATTCTTCCCCATCTGCATCCTCGGGTGCGTGAGGAGGATGTCAGCAACGCAGTATCCACTTTTGTCGCACTGGCAACCGAGCAGCCGCCTAGTTTCGAGATCGCCAAACGGGCATGGAAGGTAGTGGAATCGTTCAAGTTCTATCTGTCCCAAGAGCAATGTGATGCCGCGAATCAGGCGCACAACACTCTGGAGGACTTCCGCATGAAGAGTAGCAACATGCGTATGCAGGAACCGCCGCTAAAGCCTAATGCCGCTATGGACGAGACGTATTGGCTTTAAGGCGACGCTAAGTGAGGAGTGATCTGCCAGCTCTTGATTTTCCGGATCAGCCTGTGCCGCCCAGGGCCGGTTGATCCCCTCAACCTAGCTGCGCAGGGCGAGGGTGCCATGAGGTAATGACTGTCGTGGATCAGAACTCGCTGCGGAAGCTCGTGGAGGGGCAGCTCCTCCGGCTGGAGGGCAACGCCTTCCAGGACTGCGTGGATCGGCTCGGCCAAGAGCTGTATCCCGGTGACTATCAACCCGTACGGGCGGCCGGACCAAGGGGTGACACCAAGAACGACGGCTACTGCCCGCAGGCCCGAGTCTTCTTCGCGGCGCATGCCACGCGCGGCGAGCGGATCGACAAGACCAAGGCGAAGATCCGCGGTGACTTGGAGGGCTGTCTGCAAGAGCACCGTGACGTGAAGGTGTGGCGCTTTCTCACCAACGACACCTTGCCGGGCGAGGTTGACCAGTTCATCGACAACGAGCTGCGGCCCCACTACCCGGGGATCACCATCGAGGTGTGGGGGCTCAAGACGATGGCCGATCAGATCTGCAAGCTCAAGCGCGAGCAGGTCGACAAGGTCGTCGACGTCAACTTCGGGGCAAGACGAACGGCTCAGAGCGAGCCGCAAGTTGTGCAGTTATGTCTCGTCACCACTGGCCGCGACATCTGGCCGATCCTCTCGGCTTCCATGGCCTGGATGCCAGCAGATGAGCCGGATGATTGCACTGATGAGGAGGAAGACCTCATCGACGCGGTCGTCCAGACCTTCACGGACTGCCTTGAGATCTCCGAAGACATAGAAGTGTCGCGCTCTTCGGTGCGTGAGGCCCAGCGAGGCATCACCGGTCTCCTAGACGAGCTGAGAGCCAAGGGACTCGCCGTGTACGCGGGCGCCGTCGACAACCATCCCATCGGCGGCGGAGCCGCGCCGCTCCTGGTGACCATGGCGATATTCAAGATCACCCGGATCAGCAGTCGACCGTCGTCACCCTGATGCAGCTGAGGTACGAGAACCTCCTCGTCCGAGATCATGGGCGCTGATGGGGCGGTGCTCAACGCGCAGCAGAGGGGCGTTCAGAACCGCGCGTTCTCGATCGAGGCCGGCGCCGACCGTAGACCACCGGCACCCAACCCCGCCGCGGAGGCAGCGAAGACGCCGCTGACCACGCCGACGCCGGCCGTAGCCCGTGGTGCACCTAGCTTCGACGCCCCGTACCGCAGCCCTGAAACCGAGAGCTCTAGCCGGACCAAGCCGTGACGAGAGCGTGTCCGTACTCATGGACGCCGGCTGTTCCTTGTAAAAACTGCTTCTCAGGCTCGCATACGCCTCTGCTGGTCTTCTCGGACCATGAGCAGGACGATCGGGTCGGCGCCGCAGGTGCGGGCGAACCGTTCAAGCATGAGACGGCTGGGTAGCTCCGCTCCGGCGAGTCCGCCGCGAAGTCCTCCAGATCACACCGGACCGCGGCCAACTCCTCACCCAGCACACCCGATCAACGACACAACAGATCAAGCGGACACGCCACCATCGAGCGAACCTGACCAAGCACTACTAGCAGTTGTACCGATCAACCTCGTGCCGGCATGTGGCATCTGTAACGGGCTAAAGGGCGAACGTGTGCCGGAGACGGTTGCGGAGCAGACACTTCACCCGTACTACGACGATGTGGCAGACGAACAGTGGCTCCATGCCGGATTGAAGTGGACCGAGAGCCGCCCGCCAGAGATTACGTACTCCATACGTCCTCCAGAAGGAGCGGACACGGTGCTTGCCGCCCGTGTGATTCGCCATTTTCGGATTTTCAGTCTTGCCGAGCTCTACGGCCCCAATGCCGTGCGTGAGATGAGCAATATTCGTGGAATTCTCAAATGTCTGAACGCCGGGACGCGGCATAAATATCTGCTGCTGGCGGAAAACAGCGTGCTTATTGACAAAGATGCAGGAGGTCAAAATCACTGGAAGAGGGCTCTGTTTCAGACGCTTGCGCGAGATTCCAGGTATCTCGAAGGTGGCTTCGACCAGTTCTGATCCAGGGGGAACGAACTCGCCATCGAGCTTGGGCGGTCGGCCTCGTTGGGGTCGTATGTGTGCATGTATCGACCGGTGCATGACGCGGTCGGACCGGAGCCGGCCCACGATCTCGACAGGCATTCTTACAGACGATGCGGCGGATCTCGGTGTCGAAGTGCAGGCACTGAGCTTCTTCGAGTTGGCCACCGAACGGGTGATGGGGCGGAATCGCAACGAGCAAGGCCCCCGCGCTGTTGATCGAGATGTCTGACGTCTCAATCACTTTGCTCGGGGGCTTCGTTCGTTGCTGTGCAGCGCTCTGCCGGAGGTGGGGCCGTGGTGCCGGTCGCACAACACCGCGGCCCTACGGCTCAATGTGGTCAAAGAGCGTTATGGAGCGCTGGGCCGGTCCCGGCAGATCGCGGCGAAGTCGCAGGCGGCGCAGGTATTGCACCAGGAGGTCTTGCGTGGCATGTGGTTGTGGCGGAGTTGCTCTCCGGCCTTGGCAACCTTGCCGGAAATCTCCTTCAGGAGGGTGTCGTTGACCTCCTCGCGGCTGCTGCGGCTGCCTTCGTCAAGGTTCAGGACCTCGACGAGATCGGCACGCTTGCCGCTCAGCTCCTCGTATCCCGCTACGTAGATGTGCAGTTGATCGCGGGTGACAGCGTCAGCCTGGGCGCGCTCCTTGGACTTGAAGTCCACGATGGATTGCTCACCGGTGTCGATCCGGCGGATCAAGTCGATGCGTCCGCTGACGGTCACCCCCGGCGTGAGGTGTACCTCCACCGGCTGCTCGGAGTGCTCGGTGAGGGCAAGTCGCGAGCCGTTTTCGCGGAGGTAGCGGTGGACGGAGCGGATGGCGGCGTTGCGCAGCTGTTCCTTGAGCGGCTCGGGCGCGAACGGAGCGTGCAGGTGCCGGTCAACGAGCGCCTCCACCTCCGTCGTGTCGACGATGTCGCCCTTCACGGCGCGCTTGTGCACCTCGGCCATCACGTCATGGAGCGATTTGCCGTACCCGAGTTCCTTCTGCAACGGCGAGTCGAAGCCGTACAGAAACCGCAGCTTGAACTGGTACGGACATTCGAACAGGTACTTCAGCTCGCTGAAGCTGAAGACGATATCGGGCGTGTCGGACAGGGGGGTTGAAGGCAGCCGATTCAGCGTGGACTCGTGGGGCCTGGCGGCCTCCCGGGTCAGAACGTAGGTGTTGCGGGTCGCCTCGGCGAAGAACTGCGACTCCCGCTGGTAGAGCTTGCCCGGCCCGGGGGAGAAAGAGAGAGCGAGGTACTTCTGGGCGCGGGTCGCCGCCACGTAGAAGAGCCGGCGCTCGTCGTCCTCGCTGCCGCGGTAGCGGTCGGCTTCGTTGACGGCAGCCTCCGGGACGATGTGGAACACACCGAGTCCGCCCTGCCGCTTGCTGGGGAAGCGGTTGCGACGCATACAGGGCACGAACACCGCCGGCCACTGCATGCCCTTGGCTTGATGGACGGTGGCGATCGTGACGGCGTCGGGCCGGGCATATCCGGCGTCGGCGTCACTCTCCTCGTAGTAGTCGCCGGCCTGGTGCTCCAGCCACTTGGCGAAGGCGGCGAACCGGTCGGGCGGACTGCTGAGGAAGTGGATGCGCTCGTAGTCGCCGATGGCGGTGCTGAACCGTCCTAGGTTGTAGAAGGCGAGCTCGCTGCGCTCGCGTCCGACCTCAGCCGTGAGGTGCTCCTCGCGGACGCCGACCTCGCCCAGGAAACGCTGGTAGGTGCCCTGGATCGTGTAGGCGTCCCAAGGCATGCCCTCCGCCCAGCCGCGGGCCTCGTCGAGGATCTTCCCCCCGCGCTTCAGGGCCTCCTCGCGGAGCCCGAGCCGGGCGTCCGTCCACGCCGTCACGACGGCGTCACCGTCGACGGCTCCGGCGATGTAGTCGAAGCAGGTCTTGGCGGCCTGGACCTCGGGCGTCTGGAACAGGCGGCTCAGGCCCTTGATGATGTAGCGGATTCCCCGGGCGCGCATCTCCGTGACCAGCGGATCGGCGTCACCCGACACGCTGCGGAAGAGGACAGCGAAGTCCGAGTACGCCAGGCCCCGTGGCGGCGTGCCGGCATGGTCGGTGAAGGGCAGGCCGATCATCCACTCGATGCGGTCGCAGATCCACGTGGCCTCCTCCTGCGGCGTACCGAAGGAGAGGGCCAGCAGGTCGCCACGGCCGTAGCTTTGGTGTCCGCTGGCGATCATCGACTTGCTCAGCCGACGCAAGGGATCGATGCCCTCCGCCACCCGGCGTGCAAGGTCCACCACCGCCTTGGACGAGCGGAAGTTCTCGTTGAGCGTCACGGTCTTGGCGCTGCTGTGGCGGGTGGTAAACGTCAGGATGTTGTTCACCGCGCTTCCGCGCCACTGGTAGATCGTCTGGTCGTCGTCCCCTACGACGCACAGGTTTGCGCCGAACTGGATGAGGCCGGCGATCAACTGCTCCTGGACGGGGTTGGTGTCCTGGTATTCGTCCACCACGACGTAGCGGACCGTGTCCCGTACGTGGGCACGCAGATTGACCACGGGTTCGGTGGCCGGCCCTCCCGTACTCGGCGGCGGGAGCAGCAGGTCTGCGGCGAGGCGGAGGATCTCGCTGTAGTCGAGGTAGTGAAGGCGCTGGAGCAACGCCCGGTAACTGTTCAGGCCGTCGAGTACGTCCGACGGCAACTTGTCCTGGTCGATTTTGTCCTCGCGGAGCATGCCCAAAACGCGCTGGTAAAGACGGGAGTTGACGTACCGCTTCATCGGGCGGGTCGGTTTGCCCTTAGTACGGATCTGTGTTGTTGTCAGTCCGCCAGCCCGGCTATTGCGGTCGATCAGAACACGAGCCTGCACATCGCTGAGGACAGTGCATTTGAACGTTTCCGGCACTTGGGACTGCAGCATGCTCAAGGCGTAGCCGTGCATGGTGCCTACGAAAAGCTCGGCCAATCCACGTACATCACCCAGTTCCTCTCGGACGCGAGAGACGATGCGCTGCTTCAGTTCTCCGGCCGCCCGGTCGGTGAACGTGAAGGCGACAATGTGCCGCGGCTCCACACCGGGCAGTCGGAGCAACTTCACCACCCGCCGGGCGATGACCTCTGTCTTTCCGGATCCAGCGCACGCGACGATTCCCAGGTGCCTGTCCACGGTGTTGATCGCTGCCAGCTGATTTGAGGTCAGTTGCACCGAGGTGCCTCCACGCGTCACGTCGGGGACCTGCTCCCCGAGCGATGAAATGTGTACCAAGCAGCACTGACAGTCGTTTCGTTACTCCAGCGCCTTCCCTGTCACCAGTTCGAATATTGATTGGTGCGTTTGTCGAGCAATCCGTCCAATGGCCTGTGGTTAACTCCATCAGGGGGGCACTAGTCCATCACTCCAACGTGCGTGACTGTTCGACATCAGTCTCTGGCGTGTTCGATACATCCACTGGAGCCGGGGGGAGGCGGCGAGCACTGCCGGGCGGCTCACCTGCGCCAGGAGGCGCACCCCACTCTCGGTTGCAGCGTCCCGAATTCGTTTACGGTCCGCGAGGTCGAGGGAACGAGTGATGAGTCTTGGCGGCATGCAGCTCAGGCACGGCTTGGCAGTGGTAGGAACGACGCGCTGCCGACCGCGTCGGCTGGCTTCCGGACAATCGTCGTGCAGCGCAAGCGACCTGTGCCGGGAAATCGAACCGGAAGCACCAGGCGCTTAGAAGGCACGTGCTCTGTCCGCTGAGCTACGGGGGCTGACCTGCGTAAACGCAGCTTCCGGGTCCTGTCCCTCAGGTCGCGGGGGACGCATGGGGGAATCGCTGGTCCCTGGTGGCTAGGGAAGGCGAGTGCTCTCCGGCCGGCTCGTACGTAGGCTCTCACATCACCTTCACGCCCTCGTGGCCTCTCGCGGAAACAATCCCGCACCTTTTCGGCGTTGATGACCTCCGAGCCGAGGAGGGGTCGAGCCTGAAGTTGTTTCGCATGGACATGGTGAATGGCGGCATGACCGAGGTCGTGCCGCGTCTTGCTGAGGTCGAGGCCGATGTGCAGGGTCTTGTCGAGGCGCACATGGAGACGCTGCTGGGGGTGCGGTTCCTGGCGAGCGAGTACGGAACGGGTCCGGTGCACGGGGGCCGGATCGATTCGCTGGGGCTGGACGAGAACGGGTCGCCGGTCCTCATTGAGTACAAGCGCGGTGTCGACGCCGGCGTCATTAACCAGGGGCTTTTCTACCTCTCGTGGCTGATGGACCACCGGGCGGAGTTCGAGCACCTGGTCCGCGACCGGCTCGGGGTGACGGCCGCGTCCCAGGTCCTGTGGAGCGGCCCACGCCTGATCTGTATCGCTGGCGACTTCACCCGCTACGACGTGCATGCTGTGCGCGAGCACCGGCGGTCGATCGACCTGGTCCGCTACCGACTCTTCGGCAGCGATCTGCTCGGGCTTGAGACCGTGGCGTCGGTGAGCGGCGGCATGCGGGTGGCCCGTCGGGCGCGTCGGCAGGCGGTTGCTCGGGCAGCGGCCGACGTTCAGGGCGCGTCGATGGTGGAGCTGGCGGGTGCGGTGGACGAGGCGCTGCTCGGGCTCGGGGGCGGCGTGAAGCGTGTCGAGCGCAAGACGTACCGGGCGTACCAGCGGCTGCGGAACTTTGCTTGCCTGTGTCCGCCGCAGCGGAGCAAGGTGCTGGTCTACCTGAAGGTCGATCCGAAGGACGTCGACCTCGTACCCGGATTCACCCGGGACGTGTCCGGGCTCGGTCACCACGGGACAGGCGACCTGGAGGTGCAGCTGCGTACCCCACGGGACGTGGAGCGGGCACAGGAGCTGTTCCGGGCAAGCTTCGCAGCAGCATGATCGCCTGTCGGCCTGTCGGCCTGTCGGCCTCTCGGTCGTGGCCGCTTCGTGGCTGTTCTGGTGGCTGTTCTGGTGGTCGTGAGGGCGAAGTCTTTCGACGTGCGAGTGGGGCGTGGCGGTGGACTATCAATGATGCGCGGGATCGCCGGTTTGGCTAACCGGCGATCCCGCGCTATGTTGCGCGCTCGGCGGGCGGCGGCTATCGACTGTCCACGCCTGAACGGCGGGGCGGCGGTGTTGAGGATGGGCCTTGCCCTCAGGCAGGGAGCTTTGCACCGAACCAGGCGCCAGTGGCTAGTAGTGCTTGGTCATGTGCGGTTCGTGATGGCGTGTCTTCTTGATCGTCGTGTCGTTGACCGGGTGTGCTGGGTGAGGAGTTGGCAGCGGTCCGGTGCGATCTGGAGGACTTCGCGGCGGAGATGTTCGAGCCGTTCGCGCGGTCGGATCAGCGTCGGTGGGGCGGGGTCTATCTGCGGGGTCTGTTGCTGGACGGCGGGCGCAAGTCGGTAGAACCGATGGCCGCCCGCCTGGGCGAGGACGGGAACCGGCAGGCCCTGGCCCACTTCGTCACCTCCAGCCCGTGGGATGCGGCGCATGTGCGGGCCCGGCTGGCCTGGCGCATGCAGCCGGTCATCAAGCCCACCGCGCTGGTCATCGATGACACCGGGTTCCTCAAGGACGGGGACGCGTCGGCGTGCGTGACCCGGCAGTACACCGGCACGGCGGGCAAGGTCACCAACTGCCAGGCCGGGGTCTCGCTTCACCTGGCTTCCAACAGCGCCTCCGCAGCGGTGAACTGGCGTCTGTTCCTGCCCGGGAGCTGGGATCCCGCCTCGCCGAAGGCCGATCCGGTCAAGGTGGCCCGCCGTGACAAGTGCGCCATCCCTGCCCAGGTGGGGCATGTCGAGAAGTGGCAGCTGGCCCTCGACATGATCGACGAGACGCGGTCCTGGGGCATCGAGGTGCCCCAGGTCATTGCCGACGGCGGCTACGGGGACACCGCCGCCTTCCGGCTCGGCCTGGAAGAGCGAGGTCTCGACTACGTGGTGGGCATCTCGACCACAACCACCGCACAACCCGAAGACGCACAACCGTGCACACCTGCCTACTCCGGCCGCGGCCCGCATCCGGTTCCTGCCTACCCCGAGCCGGCCCAGCGAGTGAAGAGCCTGGTCATCGCGGCCGGCAAAGCGTCCGCGCGGCCGGTGCAGTGGAGGGAGGGATCACGGCCGGGCAGCGGCCGCAGCGGGTTCAAGCGCATGTACTCGCGCTTCGTGGCCCTGCGGATCCGGCCCGCCGGACGTGAGATCCGCAAGGCCGCGGCCACCGCCGAGCTTCCGGTCCGCTGGCTGCTGGCCGAATGGCCCGCCGACCAGAACGAGCCCGTGCAGTTCTGGCTCTCCAACCTGCCCGAGACCACCCCGCTGCCCGTCCTCGTGCGCACCGCTAAGCTCCGCTGGCGCATCGAGAACGACTACCGCGAGATGAAACAGGCGCTCGGTTTGGCCCACTTCGAAGGCCGCAGCTGGCCAGGCTGGCACCACCACGTCACCCTCGTCTCGGTCGCCCACGCCTTCTGCACCCTCCAGCGACTGACCCGATCCCTAAAAGAGACGGCGCCGGCCTGAGCCTCTACCGAGTCGTCCGCGAGCTGCAGCTACTCCTCGCGACCTGGACCGGCGCCTGCCCTACCTGTCACCGCGACTTACCAGATCCCGCGCCGACGTGACCACGCCCTGCTAGCAGTTCTGGGTGGTGAACTTCGTTGCAGGTTCTGTGCCGGTACCCGTATCTGCCTCCGGCAGAGCCCATCGGGCAATGCTGCCGTAGTGGTCCTCGATCAACAGCTTTCCACCTTTCACGGGCACGTTGAGGTCGGTGATGGCCCTGTACTCGTCATTGGCCTTGACCGTCGCATAGGGGGTGAAGGCGTCGATGCAGCCCTGCCAAGGCGCATCGGTGTAGTCCCAGGCTTCGGCCATCTCCGGACCCCGCGCCCACTTGATGTGGTTGTCCGTCTGCTGACCAAGGGTCCCGCCCGTCGCAGATTTCATGGTGAAGGCGACGGCCAGCGCGTACTTCCCGTTCAAGGGAAGCGTCTTGTCCTTGGCGAAGGCATCCCGGTAGGCAATGCCGGTGAGTGTGATTTGCATGGGGCGACCTTCATCGTCCCTGAGCGTGACGGTCTGGCCGATCTGCCGAAGCGCCGGGTCCGAGGCGCCAGCCTCCCCCGGTGCCTGACTCACCGCTTGCGGTGGCCGGGAGTCTTGGCCACCTTCGGCTTCTGTGCACCCCGCCACCGCAAGGGAAACCGCCAGCGTCACGACCGCTAATGCGTTCTTCATGGATGAAGCACCCGCCCTCTCCTCGTTGCCATCGGGACATCTGCCTGTGCGCTAGTCCTTGCTGCGCGTCGAGTACATCTGCCTCGTCCCACAGGCATTTCGTGTCGTGTGAACGCTACCGAGGAATCGATCATGGTGCGTCAAATTGGCCGATCTGCCAACGGCGACGCCGACACGACGGTCCTGCGCACGATCATGGCTGGCCCGATCAACGAACGACCGACCAAGAAGACACGCCGTCACGGATCGCACATGACCAAGCACTACTAGTGCACGGGGCCGGCGGCTCCCTGGCGAAGGCCGACGACGTCGCGGCGAGGCGGCGCCCTGAAGAGTCGCGAGTACTCGCGACTGAACTGGGACGGGCTTTCGTATCCGACCTCGAAGGCGGCTCGGGCGGCGTCGAAGCCGTCTGTGAGCATCAAGCGTCTGGCTTCTGGAGGCGGAGCCATTTCTGGTACTGCAGCGGAGTCATGGCCGTCAGTGCCCGGAAGTGGTGGTGCAGACTCGAGGCGCTCAGGTGGACGTGGTCGGCGAGGTCTTCGATGCGCAGTGGTCGTGCGTAGTTGAGCTTGAGCCACTCGATGGCCCGGGCGAAGGCGACAGCGGTGGGCGGACGCGGACAACAAGATCGCAACGCCGGGCCCCCGCATCCTGCCCGAGAAGTTGGACGCCGACGCGGACGCGGTCACCGAAGAGTTCTTCGACTACTACCGCACCCCCCGCGGCTACCACGAGAGCTCGCCAAACACCAGCGGCGACTGGACCGCTACCACCCCCTGTCCTTCATGAACTTCCCGCTGTTGACCCACATCGCCGAGATCTCCCCTCGCCCCACGTTGCTGATCGCCGGTGAGCACGCTCACTCGCGCTACTTCAGCGAGGATGCCTACGCGGCAGCGGCCGAGCCCAAGGAGCTACTGATCATCGAGGACGCCAACCACGTCGACCTGTACGACCGATCTGACAAGATTTCCTTCGACAAGCTTGAGGAGTTCTTCGGCGACAATCTGCGCTGACCACTTCACCGGTCCTGGCCGGTCCCCCGCGCCCGGCCGGGACCCCACCGGGACCCGGCTGGAGGAGAACCTCGCCGCCGGCGACGTCGTGCTCTCGAAGCCGACCTCGCACACATCGACGAGAACGGAATCGAACATGGCAAGCATCCTGATCACCGGCTCCACCGACGGCGTGGGCCGCAACACCGCCGAGGCGCTGCTCAACGAGGGCCACCACGCCGTCGTGCACGCCCGCACCACAGCCCGGCTGGCCGCCGCCCAGCACCTCCTCGACCTCGGTGCCCAGGCAGTCGTCGGCGACCTCGCCGACCTCGGCCAAGTCCATGAGCTGGTCGAGCAGGCTAACGCGCGGGGCCCGTTTGACGCCGTCGTCCACAACGCCGGCGTGATGCAGGGCCCGGTCCTGCCGGTCAACGTCACCGCGCCGTACCTGATGACCGCGTTTATCCCGGCGTCACGACACATCTACCTGTCCAGCAGCATGCACCGCGGCGGCAAGCCCGACCTCACCGGCGTCGACTGGACCGGCCAGCGCGCAACGCGCTCCTACTCCGACGCCAAGCTGTACGTCACCGCACTCATGGCCGCCGTCGCCCGCCTCAGGCCGGACGTCCTCGCACACGCGGTGGACCCCGGCTGGGTGCCCACCAAGATGGGCGGCACCGGCGCGAGCGACGACCTCGCGCTTGCCCACGTCACCCAGGTCTGGCTTGCAACCAGCGACGACCCCGAGGCCCTCGTCAACGGCCGCTACTGGCACCACCTCCGAACCGAGAAACCCCACCCCGCCGTTCCCGGCGAGACGTTCCAGGACGAGCTCCTGGCCTCGCTCGCCGAGCAGACCGGAGTCCGGCTCCCGGAGCGGGCCGCCGGGCCCTGATCGACGACACCGACCAGATCGCCCCACACACATGCCGGATCACCCCGCACACATGATCACCAGAGGAGAACCACCGCCCTCACCTCGGCCGCCGCTTTCTGGCACCTCGCCCTCGGGGCGATCTCACCGTCAACAGGTCGGCTACGGCACCATGCAGCTCACCGGACCCAGCGTCTGGGGGGATTCTGCTGACCGCGACAACGCAGTGGCTTCTGTGATGGGTTTCAGGGCAGTTCGCTGTCGTGGGCGGGTTCTGCTTCCTTGAGTCGGGTCGCTGCCCAGCTGGCGAGGAGTTTCAGCTGGTCTTCGTCGGGGCTTCCCGGCTCGGCCGTGTAGATGGTCAGCGAGTGGACCTCGCTTGGGGAAATGGGCAGGTCCAGCGGCTGGTAGACGAGTTTCAGCGGTCCGGCGTTAGGGTGCTGGAACTGCTTCACCCCGCCGTGGTGGATGCGCACGTCGTGGGCGGCCCAACGGGTGCGGAACTCATGGTTCGTTGTGGACAGTTCACCGATCAGCTCGCGCAGGGCCTTGTCGTGCGGGTAGCGGCCGGCTTCGGCGCGCAGCAGAGCGACGGTGGTGTCGAGTGCACCCTCCCAGTCGGCGACGAAGTCGGGGGCACCGCGGTCGAGGAACCAGTACCGGGCGAAGTTCGGACGGCCGCGTTTGCCCGTGGTCTCGCTGTCGAACAGCGGCGCGAACAGAGCGCGGGCCAGCGCATTGGTGGCAACGATGTCCAGGCGGCCGTTGGTGACGAACGCCGCGGACAGGGTCATGGAGTCGAGCAGCCACTGGACGCGGGGCGGGATGTCGACGGCCTTGCGGCGGCGCGGGGTTCGGCTGAGTGGCTGGGCGGCCCTGGCCAGGTCGAAGAGGTAGGTGCGTTCGTCCTCGTCCAGCTGCAGCGCACGGGCGACCGCGTCGAGGACGTCAGCGGACACGCCGGCGATGTGACCCTTCTCCAGGCGCGTGTACCACTCGGTGCTCACGCCGGCGAGGACGGCGACCTCCTCGCGCCGCAGTCCCGGAACCCGGCGCCGGCCGCTGGTGGGCAGCCCGACCTGCTCCGGGGTGATCTTGGCGCGCCGGGTGGCGAGGAAGTCACGGATCTCGGCGCGGTGGTCGGGGAGGCGTTCCATGCCTTCCACGCTACGACCCTGCTCCCAGGGAAGGGGGGTCGAGCTTGTCCCCCCCATAAACGCAGCCTGCCGCGCCTGGCGCAGCTGCGGTCTCCTGGAATCGCGCCTCGGTCACGACACCACCAACCGTCGCGCCTTCACCTCCGCCGATCGAAATGAGGTCCCTCCATGGAACGCCGCAAAGCGCTCGGACTGATCGCCGCCACCGGAGCCGCCGCCACCTTCACCGCTCGGCCCTCCTTCGCTGCGGAGGGCGGCCGCGCCGCGAGCGCCACAGGACAGGGCAAGGCCAAGGGCGGCTACACCTTCGCGCTGGACAAGAACGTCAAGCGGACCTCCGTGCGGTTCAAGAACCGCTACGGCATCGAGGTCGCCGCGGACCTCTACATGCCGAAGAACGCCAAGGGCAAGCTGCCCGCCCTGGCGGTCAGCGGACCGTTCGGCGCCGTCAAGGAACAGTCCTCTGGGCTCTACGCCAACGAGTTCGCCCGCCGCGGCTACGCCGCCCTGGCCTTCGATCCCTCCTTCACCGGGGAGAGCGGGGGTGTGGTGCGCGACGTGGCCTCGCCCGACATCTACACCGAGGACTACAGTGCCGCCGTCGACTTCCTCGGCCTGCAGAAGATCGTCGACCGCGAGCGGATCGGCGTGCAGGCCATCTGTGGGTTGAGCGGTATGGCGCTCACCGCGGCGGCTGCCGACAGCCGTATCAAGGCCGTCGCCACAGCCTCGATGTACGACATGTCGCGCAGCATGTCCCGCGGCCACGAGGACTACTACACGCGTGAGCAGCGCCAGGAGGTCGTGGACCACCTCAGCCGGCAGCGCTGGATCGATGCCGAGAACCGCACGTACGCGCGACTTTCCCACGAGGTCCCCTTCGACGAGAACGGCAACGTCGCTCCCTCGAACCGCGTCCTGCCCGAGACCCTCCCGGCGGACGCCGACCCGGTCACGAAGAGCTTCTTCGACTACTACTGCACCGAGCGCGGCTACCACCCGCGCTCGATCAACTCCACCACCGCATGGACCGCGACCACCCCGATGTCGTTCTTCGCCTTCCCGCTGATGACGAACCTCGACCTGCTGGCGCCCCGCAAGGCCCTCCTGGTGGCCGGCGCCGACGCGCACTCCCGGTACTACGCCGAGGACGCCCAGAAAATGGCCCCCGACACGGTCGACCTCGTGATCGTCCCGGGCGCGGACCACGTCGACCTGTACGACCGCAAGAAGCTCATCCCCTTCGACAAGCTCGACGAGTTCTTCACCAAGAACCTCGCCTGAACGTGAGTACCTCTGCAGGCAGGCGACGGCCCCCGCCTGCCGACAGAGGTGGCGTGACCAGCTGCCACAGCGCTGGCCTCCACCCCGATCTAGACCCCGCTGCGGAGATGAAGCATGACCACGCGAGGAGACACCCTCCACGCCCCCGCCGACCTGCGGAGCAGTAGCCACGAACTGCCGCCCGCCCGGCTCCCGCTCCTCGTCTACGTGCTGGCCCTGGGCACGTTTCTGATGGGCACGACCGAGTTCGTGGTGGCGGGCCTGCTGCCGGAGATCGCCGCCGACGTGCAGGTCGGCATGGCCCAGGCCGGCCTGCTGATCACCGTCTTCGCGGTCGGGATGATCGTCGGCGCGCCGCTGATGGCGATGCTGACGCTGCGGCTGCCGGCGCGGCTGACGCTGATCCTGGCACTGGGGATCTTCGCGGCCGGACACGTCGTCGTCGCACTCGGCTCCAGCTTCGCGCTGATCCTTGGCGCCCGGTTCCTGACCGCTCTGGCGACCGGCGCGTTCTGGGCAGTGGCCAACGTGGTGGCCGCACGCGCCGCCGGTCCCGCCGCGAGCTCTCGCGCTCTGGGGGTCGTGGGCGCCGGTGCGATGCTCGCGAACGTCGTCGGCGTACCGCTGGGCGCGTTGGCCGGACAGGTGATGGGCTGGCGCGGGCCGTTTTGGGCGCTCGCCGTGCTGGGTGCCGCCGCCATGGTGCTCATCACCCGCCAGGTTCCGCGCCACACCGGCGGCGACCAGGCGGTCTCGGTCCGTTCCGAACTGTCCGCTCTGCGCTCGGGACGCCTGTGGCTGACGCTTGCGGCCTGCGCGACCACGACAGGCGGTGTGCTGTCGACGTACACCTACATCTCGCCATTGCTGACCGGCCGGGCTGGTCTGGCCGCCGGTCTGGTGCCGCTGGTACTGGTCGGCTTCGGGGTCGGCGCGCTGACAGGCTTCCTGGTGGGAGGCCGTCTCGGGGACCGCCGTCCGTACCTGACGACGATCGTGGCGCCCGCGGTGACCACGGGTTTGCTGCTGGCGCTCTGCCTGCTGTCCGGATACGCCGCGCCCACGATGGTGCTGATCACCTTGCTGGGACTGTTCGGGCTCGGCGCCAACCCCGTGCTGATCTCCCTGGGCGTCCGCTTCGCAGGACGGGCCCCCACCCTGGGCTCCGCCCTCACCGTCTCGGCGTTCAATCTCGGCACGGCCATCGGCTCCTGGACCGCCGGCCTCGCCCTCGACTCTGCCTTGGGAGCCACCGGCCCGGCCGCCGTCGGCACCGTGATCGCCGCTCTCACGCTGATCCCCACGATCGCCATCGCGCTTACCCAGCGCCACCCGCGCACACCCGCGGCGAACTAGTCCCTTCCAGCGGACTCGACGGCGCGAACCCTTTCACATCGAGGAAGACGCGGCCCCGCCGTGCCGTCCTGAACACGAACAATCCGGCGCCTCACGCGCTGGCACGACAGAGCAAAGGAGACCCCACGATGCGTGGAGTAGTGATGTACACCGCCGGAGACGTCCGGGTCGAGGAGCGCGAAGACCCGAAGATCATCGAGCCGACCGACGCGATCGTGAAGCTGACGGCGACCTGTATCTGCGGCTCGGACCTGTGGCCGTACCGCGGCATCGAGCCCGCCGACCACCAGGTCATGGGCCACGAGTACGTGGGCGTCGTGGAGGAAGTCGGCTCCGAGGTCGAGAACGTCAAAATCGGCGACTTCGTCGTCGGGTCGTTCGTCATCTCCGACAACACCTGCGAGATCTGCCAGGCCGGCTTCCAGTCCAAGTGCGTACACGCCGAGTTCGTCTCGCAGACGATCGGCACCCAGGCCGAGAAGGCCCGCATCCCGCACGCCGACGGCACCCTCGTCGCCACCCCGGGCCAGCCCGACCCGGAGCTCATCCCCGCCCTCCTTGCCGCCTCCGACGTGCTCGGCACCGGCTGGTACGCCGCCGTCGCCGCCGAGGCAGGCCCCGGCAAGACCGTCGCGGTCGTCGGCGACGGCGCCGTCGGCCTGATGGCCGTCCTCGCCGCCAAGCAGCTTGGCGCGGAGCGCATCATCGCCATGTCCCGCCACCCCGAGCGGCAGAAGCTGGCCCGCTACTACGGCGCCACCGACATCGTCGAGGAGCGCGGCGACGAAGGCGTCGCGAAGATCAAGGAGCTGACGAACGGGCTCGGCGCGCACTCGGTCATCGAGGCGGTCGGCACGCAGGAGTCGTTCATGCAGGCCGTCGGCGCCACCCGCGGCGGCGGACACCTGGGCTACGTGGGCGTGAACTACGACGTCCAGATCCCCGGCATCGAGCTGTTCTTCGCCGGCATCCACACCCTCGGCGGCCCCGCCCCGGTACGCCGCTTCCTGCCCGACCTGATCCAGCTCATCTGGGACCGCAAGATCGCCCCCGGGAAGGTCTTCGACCTCACCTTGCCGCTGGAGCAGGCCGCCGAGGGTTACAAGGCGATGGACGAGCGGCGCGCCACCAAAGTGCTCCTCACCCTCTGACGGTGCGGCTGGGCAAGTGGAGGGGGAGGACTGATCGCCGAGCACGTCAAACACACGGTCGGCCTGTCGCTGGACCGCTCCCGGATCCTGGCGGACCACGTGAGCAGCGGGCAGGCGGCCGTGGTGGTTTTGCGCCACCGCCTGTCGGACAGCAGCGCGCAACTCGTCGCGGCCCTGCCGACGGCTGTGCGACGACCGGGCGCGCAGCGAGGTGCGCTTCTGTCGAAGGTAGGAGCTGACCCGGCCGTAGCTGCCTCGATAGCTCAAGGGGACGAGCTTCTCCCAGAGCTTCCAGGCATTAGTGCAGCCCTCGTCCCAGCGTTCGTCGACCAGGAGCAAGACGTCCTCCGGCTGATGTACATGCCGAGCGCGACAGCCAAGCGGGCATCGGATGGCGGATCCGCCGTCGGTCTCGCAGGAGCAGGTCGTCGCCGGCGATGAGGAAGAAGTCCTGGTCGCCGATGAAGTCGGCGGCCAGGATCGCGGGCACGGCCGTTCCGTACCGGTTGCCGTCGCGGGGCTGCTCGATGAAGTGGAAGTCCGCCTGGTCGTGAAGGTGTGCGATCGGTTCGTACTTCTTCTGCCAGCCGCGGGCGGCGAAGTAGTCCCGCACGCCGTGGTCTTCGGTGAAGTAGTGGCGGACCTGCCGTCCCCCCTCGCCCTGCGAGGTGACGATCGCGATCTCGCGCACGCCCGCTGCAAGGCAGTCGGCGACCGCGCCGCGGGCGGCGCTCAACTAGCCGAACGGTCATTGCTGTTGAGCGAGGCGGCTTGGCAGAGCACGCTTTATGGATCAGTGGATGGGGGTGTGATCGAAAACGAGAGGGGTGCGGGGGCACGACGGCGTACTGGGCGTGACTGCCGCAGATCTGCTGCGGTTCTGACGACCCCCTTCGGGGGACAGCAATGACGGCCCGAGCACGTCCACCCGAGTTGCCGCCCGTAGTGGCTACCGACTGTTTCAGCCGCGGCTTCGCTCACCTACTCAGTGCCACATCTCCCACGGCGCCCGCCCTTCGGCCAGCCCGGTCTGATGGTGCGGCCCTTCACTGAAACTCTCAGTTGGTCTTCCGCACCTTGCTCCGTTGACGGCTAGGGTGCGAGCCGAGCGGTCGAGGTGGCTGGGGGCGCTGGACATTCCAGTGCCCCCAGAGAGGCCCTCTGCCCTTGAAAGCCGTCATTGACGGCGATGGGTTCCCATCCGATGGCGCTACGGTCGAGGTCGGGGCGCAGGGCTCCGATGCCGGCGCCGTAGCGCAGGCCGCATTCGCGGGCTCACAAGGTCACGGACGCCAACAAGGCCGTGGCATCCCTGCATGCACGAGATCTGTTGATGGTCAGGCGACCGTGCGGCCCAGGTCCAGGATGGCGGTGCGGTTGGACTCCAGGAGGTCGAAGACGTCAAGGTCGGTTGTGTCGATCTCGGCGATGTGCCAGCCCAGATGCTCACCGGCAGCAAGGACTGCGGGGATCTGGACCTCGCCGGTGCCGATGGGGGTCTGCGGTTGGTCGTGGCCCACAGGCCCGTCCTTGAGGTGTACGGCGGCGGCGCGTCGGCCGAGCTGCTTCAGTACCGCTACGGGGTCCTGGCCGGCGGCGGTGGCCCAGTAGACATCGAGCTCGGCAAGGAGCCGCTCGCCCGCCAGTTCCCAGAAGGCGTCGTAACCAGAGCGGCCGTCGGGGAGCTTGGCCCATTCGAATTCGTGGTTGTGATACCCGAGGTTGATGCCGTGCCCGGCCAGTTCTTCGGAGGCTGCGGTCAGCCGCGCCGCGAAGGCGGGCAACCGTTCGGCGTCGCCGAACACATTCCGTTCGAAGCCCTCGACCAGCTCTGGAACCGGCACGAACACCGTGTCCGCGCCCAGGATGCGGCACTCTTCGACGAGTGGTGCGAGGTCACCGTCAGAGAGACCACCGTGCACTGACGAAACCGTGAGTCCAGCCTCGTCCAGGGCGGCACGCAGCTCACGGGCCCGTTCAAGGCGCTCAGCCGGGGCGGCCCACCCATGTCCGAAGCCGAAGGGCTCGACATGGCAGTAGCCGAGATCGGCGATGCGTGCGAGCGTGCCGGCGAGGTCGGAGAAGAACGCTTCGCGGACGCTGTAGAGCTGGACGGACAGGCGGGCCTTGCTGCTCATTGGGTCCTCCACGGACGAAAAGGGATCAGACAGCGGGCAGGGATCAACTGGGGCACGGAACCAGCACTGGCTCGTGTGCCGGTGCTCCGCGAGTGGTGTGTCGGCTGCGGCCGGTTTCAGAAGATCAGGGGACGCAGGGTGCGGTGGGCGATCTCCAGCCCCTGGGTGACCTTCTCGGGTGACCCACCCCATACGGGGTCCTCATGTTCGACGGAGAGTGTGCCGGTGTAACCGTGCTCGTATAGGCGGTCGATGATGCCGGACCAGTCGACCTGGCCGAGACCGGGGACGCGGTAGCGCCACCAGCCCATGTCCCAAGGGTTCGCGGAGCGGTCGATGGCGGGTCCGAAGTGCCCGTAGCGCTGCCGGTCGGCGGGACGCAGCTGGACGTCCTTGGCCTGGGCGTGCACGATGCGGTCGATGTACGGGGCGATCGTCTCGACCGGATCGATGCCGATCCAGGTCAGGTGCGAGGGGTCCCAGTTGAGGTAGAGACCGAGGTCGAACATCCACTCCCACAGCTCGGGCGAGTAGGCGAGGTTGCCCGGGTAGCCGTCGGGGTGCCAGCCCTCCATCACACAGTTCTCGATGATGATCCGCACATCGCGCTCGCCTGCGTACTCGACGAGCTCGGGGAAGATGCGCTCCGCCTCGGCGAGGTTGTCTGCGATGGGGCGTGTCCAGTCGCGGCCGACGAACGTGCCGACGTGAGGGACGCCGAGGAGTTGGGCGGTGTCGATGGCGTGCTTGAGGTGGCTGCGGATCTCTTCGCGGCGAGCGGGATCGGGGTGGAGGTTGTTCTCGTAGTAGGCGAGGGCGGACAGTTCCAAACCGTGCTGTTGGAACAGGTCACGGGTGGCGTCGGCCTCGCGCTCGCCGAAGGTGGCGACGGGGAGGTGAGCGGCCTCGAAGTCGCGGCCTCCGGAGCCGGGCCAGACCGCGACCTCAAGGGCCTGGTAGTCGTGGTCCGCTGCCCAGGAGGCGATCGTGGGGAGGTCCCACTGCGGGAGGCAGGCTGTCAGGAATCCCAGTTTCATGCGTGCTTCACCTTTGTCCAGTCACCGGTGCGGGAGGAGGAGAGGAAGGCGTCGACGAGGCGTGCGGCGCGCAGCCCGTCGACGAAGGTCGGCAGCCCTTCCGGGGCGCCGCCCCCGATCGCCGCGTAGGTGTCGGAGACAAACGCGGCAAAGCAGTCGGCGTACCCCTGAGGGTGGCCGGCCGGCAGGACGGACAGGCGGCGCTGCTCTGCGCTGCCGTGGTGCGGGTCACGGTGCGCGACGCGGCTTTCGTGTTCGGCGCCGAGCCAGATGGTCTCCGGGTTCTCCTGGTCGAAGACCGCGCTGCCGCGCGATCCGTCGAGTTCGAACCACAGGCGGTTCTTGCGGCCTGCGGAGACCTGCGAGACGGTCAGCGAGGCGAGTAGGCCGCGACCGGTCCGCAGCAGGAGGGTGGCGCAGTCCTCGGTTTCGACGCGGGTGCGCGGGCCGTCCGCGGAGTTGGTTGAAAAGGATGCGGCGTCCGCTGCGGGCCGCTCGTCCACAGCCACGGAGGAAGCGGCGGTCAGCTCGGTGAAGGTTTCGCCGGAGACCCACTGGACCAGGTCGCACCAGTGCGATCCGATGTCCGCGAAGGCCCGGGAAGCACCGCCGCGCGCGGGGTCCACACGCCATCCGGATGCCTCCGGCTGGAGCATCCAGTCCTGCAGGTAGCTGCCGTGCAGCAGATGCCACCGGCCGAACTCGCCGTCCAGACGCCGACTGCGGATCTCCCGTACGAGCGGGTGGTAGCGGTAGACGAACGGCACGGTGGCTATCAGTCCGCTCTGCTCCGCCGCGGCTGCCAGCTCTTCCGCCTCCTCGACGGAGACGCCGAGCGGCTTCTCGCAGACGACGTGCTTGCCGGCCGTCAGTGCCTGAAGGGTGTAGTCGGCGTGGGTGTGGTTGGGAGTGCAGACGTGGACGACGTCGACACTGCCATCGGCAAGCAGCGATGGCAGGTCCTCGTACGCCGTGGTGCTCCATTGCCGGGCGACTTCCAGGCTGCGTGCGGGTGAGGAAGCGAGCACGCCGACGACGTCGCCGCCTGCGGCGCGAATCGCTCGGCGGTGGACTTCGGCGATCATCCCCGCGCCGACGACCGCAGCGCGGAGGGGGCGTCTGGCTTCTGTTGTGGATGGTGTGGTGGGCGGAGCCATGACGGCCGCGCTCCTTTCGAATGATGCGCTCCCCTGGGGGAACTGACGTTGCTCGGTCATGGGTTCATCGGCCGGCGAGGGCGCCACCGATGCCGCCCACGCTGAAGTACTTGTGTAGGGCGGCGAAGACGAGGCACGGGGGGAGCAGCATGATGACCGCGACGGCCATGACGCCGCCCCAGTCGGTGGCGTTTTGCTGGAAGAAGTTCTGCAGGCCGACGGGCAGGTTGAGCACGGGGTCGGAGTGCAGGAACACCAGGGCGACCAGGTAGTCGTTCCACGCCAGGAGAAAGGCGAACACCGCCGCGGACAGGACGCCGGGCAGGGAGTTGCGGAGTACGACGCGGGTGAAGGAGCCGAACACGGAGAGACCGTCGACCCAGGCGGCCTCTTCAAGGCTGGCCGGTATGGAGTCGAAGTAGGCGGCCATCATCCAGGTGGTCACGCAGATGGTGCTGCCGACGTAGACGATGGTCAGTCCGAGGAGGTTGTCGACCAGGCCCATCCGGGAGAAGAGGATGAACAGCGGGATGGCTGATGTGATCACAGGGAGGGACTGGAAGACGAACAGCAGGAGGGAGAAGCCTCCGACGACCTTGCCCCGACCTCGGGAGAGCACGTAGCCGGCCGGTGCGGCGACCACCACCGAGACGATAACTGTGAAGCATGCCACCAGCAGGCTGTTGGCGAGCCAGCGCAGCACGTCGGTGTCGCGGAAGACTCTCTGGAAATTGTCCAGGGTGAAGAGGGACGACTCGGCGCTGCCCGCTGCGGGACGGAAGGCGAGCAGAACGGTGGTCAGTACGGGAGCCATCGTCAGCAGGGTGATGACGAGCAGGACGGCGAATCGCCACCACTTCGAACGGGATGCCCGGGTACTGGGCTCGGTCGTGGGCGCCTGTGGTGCTGGTCGCGCGGGTGCGGCGGCTTGAGGGGCGAGGGTCATGCGACGTCGGCCTTTCGGATCCGGCTGAAGAGCAGGGCGGAGACGATGACCAAGGCGAAGGTCATGGTGAAGGCGATGGCGACGCCCGGGCCGGTCTGGAAGTCCTGGAAGACCTTGCGGTAGGCGAGGACGATCAGTGAGGTTGTGGCGTCGACGGGCCCACCGCCGCTGAGGAGGTAGATGGTGGGGAAGTCGTTGACGCAGAAGATCGCCATGAGGACCCAGGAGATGTAGGTGCTCTTGGCGGTCATCGGCAGGGTGATGAACCGGAAACGCTGCCACGGTCCGGCGCCGTCTAGGCGGGCTGCCTCATAGACGGAGTCTTCGACGGAGGCCAGCGCCGAGGAGCTCATCAGCATCATGAACGGAAAGCTGAGCCAGACCTTCACGACGCACACGGTGATCACGGCGAGGGTGGGGTCCGCGAGGAACAGGACGTCGCCGAAGCCCAGGGCGCGCGCGATCGTCGGCAGGGGGCTGTCCCGGGTGGCCACCAGCCAGTTCCAGGCAGTGGCGGACACGACGATCGGCATGATCCAGGGCAGGAGCAGCAGGACGCGGAACACCTTGGCTCCGGGCACCCGCGTGCGCAGCAGGAGGGCGAGGCCGAGCCCGACGGCCCAGCTGCCGAATACGCCGGCCAGCAGGAACACGACGGTGAACAGGGCCGCGTTGCGGAATTCGAGGGTGAAGAGCGTCGACGTGAAGTTCTGCAGTCCGACGTATTGCCCCGTGTTGATCAGTGAGCCGTTGTGGACGGCCTGGATCGCGGCGTAGACGAGGGGATAGGCGCTGATCAACAGGAGCAGAACGACCGACGGTGCGGCCAGGAGGATCATGGTGCGCTTGCGGGACGGTCGCATCCTCGTGGTGGTGGGCGCGGTGGTCATGGCGCGTTCTCCGGATCGGTCGTGATCACAGGGCGATGGAGTCGATGCTCTTCTGAAGGGTGGCCAGGGCCTGCTTGGGCCGGGTGTCCCCTCGGAGGATCGTCTGGGTGAAGCGGTATAGGGCGCTTCCGCCGTCGACGGCGGCCAGCCGGGCGGTACCGCGCTCGGAGTAGGTGCGTGAGATCGGCTGCCACTCCCGGACGATCTTCACCTGCCGCGGATCACGGGCGACTGCTTCGCTGTCGGCGATGGACTTCAGCACGGGCAGCGTGGTGATCAGGCCCTCGTCCCAGTAGGTCTGCAGGTGCTGCAGGTAGTACCGGAGAAAGCTCTCGGCTGCCGCGGGACGAGTGTTCGAGTTCTTGTACATCATCAGGTTGTTGACGTAGTAGAGAGCGGCCTTGTCGCCGTGTGGTCCCGTCAGCGGTGAGGCCACCTCCAGAAGGTCGCCGGTGGTGCCGACTCGGCTGGGCAGGCCGGAGTCGTGGATACCCATGGCTACCTCACCGGATTTCCACTGGCCCAGGACATTGTCGGCTGAGTAGCCGAGGCATGCCGGATCGATGATCTTCTCTTTGACGAGCTCCTGGGTGAAGTCCATGGCCTCGATGTTGCGACCGTTGACACAGTCGGGATTGCCGTCGGCGTCGAAGAGACCGCCTCCGTTGCCGAGCATGAGGCCGATCAGCATCTGCATCCCGGCGGTGTTCCCGGCGCCGGCGCCCGTGCCGTATCCGTAGTGGCCGGCCTTCTTGAGCTGGCGTCCGGCCTCAAGGAGCGAGTCCCAGTCGGTGGGCACTGACACGCCGGTCTCGTCGAGAATGCGCTTGTTGTACCAGAGCACGCGCATATCCAGCTGCCAGGGGATGCCGACATAGCCGTCGACAGTCCGCATGGTGTCCAGTACGCCGGGGAGGAAGATGTCGTCCGCGCCGGCGGCATGCAGTTGCTCGACGACGTTGTCAGCGTGGTGGATTGCCCCCTGCTGCTCGAACAGGAACGCCTGGAAACTGGCTCCAGTGCTGATCGCTGGACCCTTGCCGGCGGCGACGCCCGTGGCGAAGGTCATGTAGTAGTTGTTCCACGGCACGGACTGGTACGAAGCGCCGCGCGCTCTCTCAGCAGTCCGGTATCCCCCCGTGATTTGTTTGGCGAGGTTGGTGTAGGCAGGCGGGCCCCACGGCATGTCCCAGAACCGGACGGTACGTGATGCGGTTGCACTGCCGCAGGCGCTCAGGAGCGGGGCGGTGGCGGCGGCGCCGAGCAGGCCGAGGAAGGCCCGCCGCCGAGTGCCGCCGGGGGCGTGGGTGGTGCGTGCGGTCATGGCGATCCCTCCTGGTGTGTAGTGGCGTGACTCATGGCGTGCAGGTCCGCAGCGAGGGCGTGCAGGTCGGCAGTGGCTGCCGCTGCGCACCCCGGCGACTCGGAGGCGCTGAGCAGTCGGTGCAGTCGGCGCCAGGCGGCTCGGTGCGGCGACTCGTAGTGGGTCGGCCAGGTGCGAGAGCCGTCGGGCGAGGTGACGGTAAGGAGTGCCGGGCGCGCCGTGCGCCAGCTGGGAATCTGCAGGTGGACGGCGTGACCTGCGCTGATCAGCCGCACGGATGCGGTCGGCGCGAGAGCGTCGGTTAGCACCGTGCCGAGCAGTTGCGTTCGCCCGCCGGTGGTGGCGGTCGCGAGTACGCCGCGCTCGGTGCGTACGTGTGTCCGGATCTCCTCGGCGGGGTGGTCGAGGGCGCGCAGCAGTGCCAGTTGGTCCAGCAGCGCCTGACCGAGGTCATGGTCGGTCGGGAGGGTGAGGCGGCATTCGATCGCACTGGCCGGATCTGCATCGGCGACGTCTCGCAGGGCTTCGGCGGCCCGGGCCACCGTCGGGGTTCCCGCCCACGGGCTGTCGAGGACCACGGCCGTGCCGTGCTTCCCGGCCAGCTCGGCCAAGGTCAGGACATCGGCGGGGTCGGTCGGAGCCGGGTGGCGGACGACGAGACCCACAGCGCCGTCCTGGACGGCGGCGGCGGCTGCATCGACCCAGCCTCGACTGCCCGGCAGCGCACGCACGGGTACGCGATCGGCGGTGACCGGACGGAAGGAGAGGGGCAGAGTGGCAAGGACGGCGGCAGTGCCGGCGTCCGCGTGGACATCGAAGGTCTTGGTTCCGGTCATGCGGCTTCCCTCGCATCCGGTGCGATCAGTTTGGAGGCGGCGTCGGCCAGGTGCAGGGCCAAGCGCAGGTCGGCTAGGTCATGTTTGTGGCGGACGCCGTCGACGACCTTGCCGCGGGCAAGCGCGGCAACGTGTTGCCACTCGCCTGCGTAGCCGTTGCTGTCGGCGGGCTCCGCCACCATCGTCGAGTCGTGGCCGCGTAGTGCTGCGCGTGCCGACCCCGCTTGCACGTAGCTGGGGGTGAAGTCGAGACGGAGGGCCTCGGTGTCCGAGAGCACCTCCAGCGTCCACTCCGGTTGCCATGTGGCATTGACGACGGCGTGCAGTTCCACGGTCCGCCCGCCGGCGGTGAAGACGATGTGGTAGCCCCAGGGCCGCAGTGGTCGAGCCTCGTGGACCATGAGGTCGTCGAACTGCGGAAGGAAATTTCTGATCAGTGGGAGGTCGTGGACGGCGAGACCGAGGACGCCGCCTACCACGACCTCGGCTTGAGCGGCCGGGTCCGCCAGGTCCGGTGCGGGGCCGGCTGTTTGGCGTCCGTATACCTCGGTGGCCAGTTCCTCGTAGCGCGAGTTCGGTGGCAGCACGATGGAGGAGCGGATGGTGTGGGCTGTGCGCCTCAACTCGGCCGACCGTCGGTCGGCCCACAGCCAGCCCGGATCGAACAGGTGCATGGCGCCGACGACGACAGGGACCCCGGTGCGCCGGGAGGCTTCGCCGATCAGTTCGGCTTCGGCCATGGAAACCGCGAGGGGCTTTTCGCACAGGACTGCGCGCTTGCCCGCCTCGCAGGCTGCGATGACCTGCTCGGCGTGGAACCGGTGCGGACTGCACACGACCACCACGTCTACGGCAGGGTCGGCGATCAGGGCATCGGCGTGAGCGGAATGCCGGGCGCCGACTGACGCGGCCACCTGAGCGGCGAGGTTTTCGTCGGGGTCGCTGAGGTGGCGTACGGCGAAGGTATCCGCCAGGGACGCTAGGGCGGGCAAGTGGACGGTCTGTGTCACAAGTCCGGCGCCTATGAGGCCGACGCCAAGCCGTTCGAGGGGAGCCATCCCACTCCTTCAAGCCAAAAGTAATCAGTCGTTCATGTTTCAACGCGGTGAACAGTAGGCGGGTGATAGCTTTTGGGGCAAGGGGTTGCACGAGGATTTCCGAAGGGCATGGCATGGCGAGTGGGACCAGGGGGCCGCGGGGGCCGTACCGCACCGGCATCAAGACGCGTGAGCAAATCGTGGTCGCCGCGGCCAGAGCCTTCGCAGAGAAGGGATACCGGGCGGCCTCACTGCGTCAGATAGCCGCAGACGTCGGCCTGTCGCCTGCAGCCCTGCTGCGACACTTCGAAAGCAAGGAGGACCTGCTCGCCGCAGTCCTCAACTGGTGGGAAAGCGAGACCGCCCACCGCGAGAACCCCGACCTCCAAGGTCTGCGCGCCATCGACCAACTGCGGACGTCGATGGCCTACCACCTCGAGCACCGCGGGCTGCTGGAGCTCTTCATCACGTTGACCGCCGAGGCGGCGGCCAACCCTGAGCACCCGGCCCGGGACTTCGCCCGGCGACGCTACGCCCAGGTTGTCCGTACCAAGACCGAGCAGCTCCTCCAGGCCGTGCAGACCGGCGAGATCCCGCCACTCACAGAGACCGAGGCCGAGTCGGACGTCCGTGCGCTGCTCGCCGTCATGGACGGCCTCGAACTCCAGTGGCTGCTCAACTTCGACGTGGATCTGGTGGGTACGTTCAACCGGTACCTCGACCACGCTTTGGCCTGCTGGCGGGCCGGCATGCGACCGATGCTCTGAAGAGGCGTTCAGCGCGTCTTCGGTGGGGGCATAGGACTTCTTGAAAGGTGGTGGACTGTGCCCCGGGGGCGCCCGCTGGCCGCGGTCGGCAGGTGCTAGCTATAAAAAACTGACGGACTTCGTTGATAGGTGGGTCTCTCGTAACTAGGAGCCCGTATGACTGAACGCGAGCTCTCGAGGCGGGCGAAGCATCGGCCGTCGGTGCTCCGCCACGTGGAGGAGGTGAGCGGGAGTGTGGCTGCCACTTGCCGCTACTACGGCATCAGCCGTCAGTGCTACTACACGTGGCTGCGGCGCTGTGAGGCCAAGGGGATCGACGGACTCAAAGCCCGCTCCAGCGCCCCACGTCACACGCCGCATGCCACGAAGGCAGACGCCGTGGAGAAGATCCTTTGGCTTCGCCAGCAGTATCACTTTGGTCCAGCCAAGATCGCGATGTACTAGGAGCGCTAGCACGACGTCAGAGTCAGCTCGTCCGGCGTCTGGCGGATTTTGAAGAAGGTCGGTCTAAAAAATCGGTTGCCGGCCTCGCAACGGTATAAGGGCCGCTCCATCCGCTGGAAGCGGTGCGAGAAGCAACGCCCCGGCCATCAGCTGCAGGTCGATGTCAAGTTCATCGAACCGCTGGGTCAGACTGGCAGCAGGAAGCGCTGCTACCCGTCCACCGCTATCGGCGACTGCACTCGGCTTCGGGTCCTGTGCACCTATCCACGCCACGACCAGAAGACCGCCATCCAGTTCATCGACCATGTCCTGGCCGAGCTGCCGTTCGCCGTCGAGCAGGTTCAGACCGAAAGCGGCCAGGGATTCGTCCACTGGCACGTGCTCGACAAGGGCCATCGTCCACGTCCGAAACAAGCACCGAACCGCGCCTGAACGGCAAGGTGGAACGATCCCACCGCATCGACTCCGAGGAGTGCTACCGCCTCCTGAAGGGACAGGCCATCGACGACGTCAACCTGTTCCCAGCTCCAAGAGTGGGGGGACTACTACAACTACGATCGCCCCCACGGCGCGCTCACTGGCCAGACATCCTACGAACGAGTCCGACAGAAGACCCAGGACCCACTGTCGTTAGACCTCCGGCAGCTGCACAGCTAGCGGTTGCGGCGGACGGTGGTCCGTCCTCATGTGGTGGTTGTGCCGGGTGCGTGAGGGGCAGGACTCACGCACCCGGCTGCTTCGGGTCAGGCCGTGGCCGGCTTGGTGCCGGTGTCGATCTGGTCGGAGCGCAGCACCCGTGGCATGAAGAAGGACAGAATCAGGGCGACGGCCATGCACCCCGCGAGGGTGAAGTAGGCGTTGGTGAGGGCGTCGTCGGTGTAGAAGGCGGTGCCCTTGAGGATGTTGCGGTCGCTGTTCAGTGCGGTGAACATCAACTGGGTGGCCAGAGCCTGCGCGAGGTTCATGAGCATGACGGCCATGCCGCTGGCCAGTCCCTGCTCGCGGTGGGAGACGGCGCCCAGCAGCAGGATGCCGGCGCAGGACAGCACCAGCCCGCCTCCGAGGTTGGTCAGGCAGCCGGCGAGGATGATCTGGAGTTCGGTGTGGTGGAAGAAGCCCTGGCTGATGAGGCCGGCGGTGGTGATCAGCAGACCGGCTCGCCAGGGCAGGCGCGGGTCGAACTTGCGGGTGAGGACACCGGCGATGACACCGACGATGATGACCAGGAGCCCGGCAGGAGTTCCGACCAGGGCATTGTGGGTGCCTGACCAGCCCAGTCCGTCGGACACGCCGGGGATCGCGGGGTAGAGCGCGACGAAGACCACCATGGTGCCTGCCGCGAAGAAGGTGCCTTGTGCGATCGCGGAACCGGCGAGGACGGTGGCGACGTTGGGGCGGGCCAGCATGCGCACGTCGAGCAGGGGTTCTTTCACACGCCGTTCGACGAGCACGAAGGCGATGGCGAGGATGATGCAGGCGGCGAACAGGCCGAGTATCCGGGTGTCGGTCCAGCCCCAGGTGCTGCCCTGGCCGAGGGCGTAGACCAGAACCGTGGCGGAGCCGCCCAGGAGCAGGCCGCCGGCCCAGTCGAAGTGGACGCGCTGTTCGGTGGGCGGGATGTTCGGCATGAACAGCCACACCAGGAGCAGGCCGAGTGCGATGCCCGCGGCCAGAGCCCACAGCACGCCCTGGAAGCCGGTGTGGTCCAGCAGCCAGCCCGCGGCCAGAGGGCACAGCACCAGCACGATGCCGGCGGAGCTGCCGATCAGGCCGGTGGCCATGCCGACGTGGCGGGGCGGGAAGACGTCGCGCGCCGATGCGTAGACCAGGGCCGCGATGGGCCCGTAGAGGCCGGCGATGCCCCGGCCGACCAGCATGAGCTCGTAGTTGGGGGCCAGGACGGCGATGACGTCGCCGATCAGACCCGCGGCGAGGATGACGAGCATGACCCGCTTACGGCCGAACAGGTCACCGGCCTTGGCGACGAACGGGGTGGCCAGGGTGACGACCAGGGCGTAGATCGTGGTGAACCAGGCGATCTGGGCGGTCTGGAAGTGCTGGGCGATCGCTCCTTGCGAGGTGGCGGCGAAGACGCCGGCCACGGTGAGCATCTGGGCGGGCCACAGCATGGCCAGCAGGACCATGGTGAGTCGGGTTCCCAGGCGGTTGCTGGCACCGGGAGGCGCTTCCGCGACGGGGGCGGGAGGCGGGGAAGCCGCAGGAGTACGCGTCATCGCGTGCCCTTCCGGACGGGGGCGGCAGGTCGTACTCAATGGGCCGCCCGGAGCCACCGAAGTGGCAGGAAGTGTTCAGGTGCCGTGCAACGTAACTTAAAACCAGTTTGGGTTACAGGTTTTTAACAACGTGACCTGGGTCACATTCCAGCAGGGGTGTCTGTGGCGAAGGTTCAAATGTGCAAACGGATGCTGGGGGTCCAACAGGCCGCTCGCCGCATCGCGGGGCTCTCAGTGCCCTCCGGGCACACCGGCTGCGCGTAGAGCGTAGAGCAGGTCCTGGTGGTGTTGGCCGGAGACGGCCTGTGCTGCTGCAAGCACTGTGGCCCCGAGCCCGGGGTGGGTCGCGATCACGGTGACGACATCCTGGCGCGGCCGGGTCTTCACCACGCTCCACAGAAGGTGCCCGACGAGCGCGTGATGGCCGGATTTCAACAGTGCGCCCGCCAGCTCGGCGACGTCCGCAGGAGGTCGGCCCGCAGCCAGGCGTGCGAGGTGCTCCGCATGTGCTTGATGTCGACCGTCATCCAGCGCCTGGACAGCCTGGGCAAGGTCGATCGCCGGCAGCGATGCCACCTCCCACAGCAATGTGGCGATCTCCGCCCCCTGCCCGTCCTCCTCCAAAGCGGCAGTCAGTAAGGGCAGGTCGCGGGGTACCGTCGCGGCGTCGGAGAGCACAGCGTGGGCTTGGCCGCTCGCGCCGGCCGCGCGCAGAGCCCGCAGATGCCGAGCGATCCCACGGGCCTCAGCCATTAGCTGTGGATGCGGGGCGCCAGTCGGGAAGGGGGCGCCCTCGGTATTCGGCGCGTCCGGCGGCAAAGCCGCAGCGCCGAAGGCCAGCGCGGCCAGGGCTGCGCTAGCCGTCCGGCGCCGCGGCTGTGGCGCAGTCGTCTCCTTAAGTGCCTCCCCGGCCGGCTGCGGCGTCCACCCGGCAACCGTGTGCTGTCCGGTAGCTCCGAAGTCGGCTGCCGATGGCGCCTGCGTCTGCCTCTCGCCGCCCGCCAGATTCTGAGGGTGGGCCTGCCATGAGGGCGGCGCGGGCTGGTGCCGGGTGTCCTCGGACCGCTGCACGTCCGTATACAAGGCCCAGGTGCGCTCCCGCAGTGCGGGGATGCTGCCGCGGAATCGCTCGTAGTCCGTCAGCAGCAGGTCCACCACGTCCCAGGGCGGCGTTTCCCGGCCCGCGAGGTACCCCCGCAGCTGCTCTGGCCGACGGGCGGCCAGCACGGCCAGCCACCCGTCCCGGGCCGAGAGCTGCCCCACCAGCCATCGCAGGTGGTCGGCGAACAGGTGGTCAGGATCGTGCGCAGGGCGGGGCACTGTCACTCCAGGAAGGCGGGAAGGGGCAGCCGCCGCACGGGCGCGGGGACCGGCTCGATCGTCGAGCCTTCCCGGGCGCCGGTAGCCGTCTGCGCGGCTGACGGACGGGACGGGACACTAGCTAAAAACAGTCGAAACAGTAAGTATTTGTTGAAATGGATCTTGCCGTCGGTCAGTGGCCTGCACGTATGCTCATGGGCATGTCCAGCGCCGCCGAGCCGCCCGCGTCTCGCATTGACCGAGCAGCCAAGAAGCCACGCACCCGCCGCCGCACCGGCACCTACGCGGCCGCGGACGAGCGGCGCAGGCTCATCCTGGAAACAGCGATCGTCCACTTCGCGCACAAGGGCTACCACAATGCCTCCACGCAGAAGATCGCCGCCGACGTGGGCATCTCCACCACCGGCCTGATGCATCACTTCGGCAGCAAACAGGAACTCCTGCGTGCGGTCCTCGAAGCCCGCGACAACCAGGCGTTCGAGCAGTTCTTCCACCGTCTCGATCCCGCCGAGCCCGACCCGGTGGAACTGTTCCGCCTCATCGCCGAACAGACACGCTTCAACGTCACCCAGCCCGGCCTCATGCAGATGTACGCCCTGCTGGCCGCCGAGGCAGGAAGCGACGACCACCCCGCCCACGCCTACTTCCGCGAACGCTACGAGCGCATCATCACCATCATCGCCAAGGCCATCGACCATGGCGTGGCGAGCAACATCCTGGTGCCGGGAACCGACGGCCGTGCCGTCGCCCACGAGATGCTCGCTGTTGCTGACGGCTACCAGATTCAGTGGGCGCTCACCGACGGCACCTTCGACTTCCACACAGCCCACCTGGCCTACCTCGACTGTCTCTGCCGGCGCCTCACCACCGATCACACGGGCATCGCCAGCAGATAGCAGGCCGTCCCGCCGAGCCATCCCATCCGACCCCAGGACGACCACCTCCAGCGGCAGGCATCACCCGGTGCCGTCCGCCCTGCGCGGTACGGGGCGGACGGCACCCTGTCCACTTCTTCCCGCGGCGCCCGCGACGACATGAGCCCTGAGCGGCTGCGACCCGCAGGTCCGACCCGGCGGGCGCCCGCGCCCGGGCGATGAGGCGCACGGTTCCTTCCGAACCGGTGACGTGACGCATGGCCGCGGCCGCTCAGACTGCGGATAGGTAACTCAGGGCCTGCACCCGAGCCGGTCTGGGGACCATGGCTCGACATGCTCCTCCCTCCTCTACCTTGTCGATCGGATGGTCGCCCGGATAAGGGTCAGCCATGCGGTCGATGGCTGAGTGGGCACGAGGAGACGGCCGGGAGTACACGACGCGATGGCGCTTCCTGTCAGGACAGGTGGAGGGTGAGGACGGCGGGATCCGCCGGGCCGCTCTCGGTTGCCACTGCTCGGGAGACACAGAGGCACAGTCGGCTCGAGCGTTCCTTCTGGGGTGCGCTCAGGAAGACGTCACGGTGGTCGATGGTGCCGGTAGCGTCGACCACCTTGGCCAGACACAGCCCGCACTCGCCCTTGCGGCAGTCGGAGAGCGTCTCGACACCAGCCGCCTCGAGAGCATCGAGAATCGAGGTGTCGGGTGGGACGGTGATCTCCCGGTTGAGCTGCGGAAGGCGCACCAGGAACTCCTCGGCCGGGTACCCGCCGCTGGAACCGAAGGTCTCGAAGCGCAGGTTGGTGGCCGGCAGTCCGTGGACGGCCCAGTTCCGTGAGATGCCGTTCATGAGCCCGATCGGGCCGCACATGTAGAGCTCGGTGCTCGCCGCGGCGGGTGTCCGGGGGATCTCGGCGACGAGGTCGTCCACCGCCAGGGGGGTGTCCTCGTCGTCGATGTGGATACGGACTCTCTCGCCGTGCTCGGCGACCAGGTCGTCGAGATACGCCATCACGGGGCGGGTGCGGCCGGCGAACACCAGTGTGTAGTCGGCGCCGCGCCGGCGTAGTGCGGAGGCCATCGCTACCAGTGCGGTGATGCCGATGCCGCCGGCGACCAGCACGTAGCGGGTGGCTCCGACTGCGAGCGGGAAGTTCTGCAGCGGGCCGGTGACGGTCAGCTCGTCCCCGGACCGCAGTCGGTGCATGGCCGCCGAGCCGCCGGACGAGGTGGGGGAGAGCCGCACGCTGAGGGTCAGCCGACGGCCGCCGTCCTCGGAGCGCACAACCGAGTAGGAACGCACCCGCCGGGCGCCGTCCCCGATCTCGACGTCGATGTGCGAGCCCGGCGCGGCGTGCTCGGGCCTCTCGGGCTCCAGGACGATCCGTCGCACACCATCGGCAACATCAGAGACCTGTACCACCCGGGCCCGTTGCCAGCGAAGCTGGGTCTGTACTGCCATGTCAGGCCCCCTGGCCGGTGGTCGACACGGAGGATGGGCGTCCCTCGGCCGTGAGCATGCGTTCGAGTATCCGGCGTACCCACATCCCTCCGGCGTCGATGTTGAGGCTGTAGAACTCGTGGTCGGGGTTGGCGTCGATGGCGCGCTGCTGGGCCTTCAGCATGTCTTCGTCCTCGCCGAAGACCCCGTGCACCGCTTGGCGCAGCTGGGTGGTGATGGTCTGGCTGTCCACGCGGTAGTTCCGCATGAAGGCCCAGAAGTAGTGGGAGGTGCGGTCGGTCTCGGGGGTGATCGTGTTCATCACGTATCCGTTGACGCCCTGGCTGCGGTCGCCCTCGGGCGCACCGGTGCCGGCCTTCGCCACGCCGACGTCGATGCGGATGGTGCCCGGTGCCTCGTACTTGATGATCTGCCAGCGGTCGACCTTGCCGGAATAGCCCGGGAACTTGTCGCGCATGTTCTTCAGCCAGAACGGAGGGGCGTCGATGTCGCGCATCCACCGGGCGACGGTCACCGTGTCGCCCTCGTGCGTCACGTCGAACTCGGCCTCCGACAGTTCCTCCTGGCCGATGCTCGAGGAGTGCACGAATTCCTCGTGGGTGAGGTCCATGAGGTTGTCGAGGACGAGCTGGTAGTTGCAGTCCGCGTGGATCGTCTCCCCGTCGCCGGCCCAGGCGGGATCGTCCATCTGATGCATGTCGGGCACGGTGTTCGGATCGGCTAGGTCCGGATCGCCGATCCAGACCCAGAGGTACCGGTAGCGTTCGACCAGGGGGTAGGAAGGGACCGCCGCGCTGGGGTTGATCGTCTCCTGCGCGGGCATCCCGGTGCAGCGGCCGGTCGAGTTGTAGCGCAGACCGTGGTAGGGACACTGCAGCTCGTCGCCCAGGATCTTGCCCTTGGACAGCGGGCCCAGCCGGTGCCAGCAGGCGTCGGCGAGGGCGACCGCGCGGCCCTCTGTGTTGCGCCACAACGCCAGCGGTACGCCCGCGATCGTACGGGCCAGTGGCTGGCGGCCGGTGACCTCGTGGTCCCAGGCGGCGACGTACCAGGCGTTGCGGGGGTAGTTGAAGATTTTCGCTGCCGCGGTGGTCGGTGTGGCGGTGTCTGGCGGGGGAGAGACGAACAGGGACATGGGGACTCCCTATGAAGAGTGGTGTCTGGTGGGGCGGGTCACGACAAGGGCCATGGCGTCAGGCTGTGGCGTGCACGGACAGGGACTGTGTCAGCGCTCACGCAGGCGGGCGGCCATGCGGTCGAGGGTGGCGTGCGCGCTGTCGAGGCCCACGAGGTTGAGGTGGCCGTGCATGACGCCTGCCGAGAGCGCCTGTTCGACGTCCACCCCTGCGGCGCGGAGCTGGTGGGCGAAGTGTTCGCCGCTGCTGCGTAGCGGGTCGAATTCGTCGTTGTCGATGTAGGTGGGTGGGAAGCCGTCCAGGTCCTTCGCCAGGCCCGGGAAGGCGTAGGAGGATGCCGTCTCGATCGGCTGGTCGCCCAGGTAGGGGTCGAACAGCTGGTCGAGGAGCTTGCTGAGCATCTGGAAGGGGGCCGGGAGCTGGGCGAGAGCGGCGGTCAGTTCGTCCGAGGGCTCGGGCAGCGGGGCGTGGAGCACCGGGTAGATCAGCATGGTCTGCCAGGGGGCTGTGTCCTCGTCCCGCAGGCGCAGTGCGGCTCCGGCTGCGAGGCTGCCGCCGGCGCTGGCTCCTCCCAGGGCGATGCGGGCGGGGTCGATGTCCAAATCCGTCGCGTTGTCGCGGACCCAGCGGTAGGCGGCGACGGTGTCCTCGTGCGGGGAGGGGAAGTGCACGTCCTCGCCGCACAGGCGGTAGTCGACGGAGACGACGACGGCGTCCGCTCGTCCGGCGATGCCGCGGGCGGTCTCGTGGGCCTCGGGCATGTCGAGGTCACCGCCGACCCAGGCACCGCCGTGCAACCACACCAGACAGGGGCGCGGGGTCTGCGCGTGACTGGTGGGACGGTAGACGCGCACCGGGATCTGCGCGTCCGGCCCCGGGATCTCCTGATCGTTGATCGCCAGGTCCCACGCCTCGGACGGTCCGTAGGGCTCATCGAGCGGCTGGAAGTCGCCGACCGCGAGGTTGTCGGCGAACGTGGCTATCCGACCGGCCAGTTGAGGATGGAGCGTGTGCTGCGGACGCGTCGTCGTCATAGATGTCTCCTGTGGCAGGGGCACTGTGCTCAGGCGGTGATGCCGTCGCCGAAGCGGAACGCCGGGTTGTGGGTGTCGAAGGGGGCGTCGGGTGCGCTGGCCTCGACGGCCGTCATCGAGGAGGGCAGGTCGAAGGGGAGAAGCCCTTGTGCGGTGGCGGCGCCGGTGAGGATGTCGACAACTGCGTCGTCGTCGGCGCCGAAGTCGACGAGGAGGGCCGCGGCGCCTGCCGCGATCTCCGGAATCACGGCGGCCCGGTCGAGGTAGAGGACCACGACGGTGGGGACCGTCGCGCACACGGACAGGATCCGTTCGCGCTCGGGTGCCGGGAATTCCAGGGAGCCGGCGTGGAACATCGCCTCGAAGCCTCCGGGGCGCGGTTCGTAGGGGGCTTGCAGGCGCAGCACCGCGGCGTCGGCGTGTTCGGGGGAGTCGACGGGCCGCCCCAGCCGGGCAGCTGCCTGGGCCGATAGGCCCTCGGTGTAGATACGACGGTCGGCGGGGGCGTGGTGCAGTGCTGCAGCAGAATTTGCCGGGGCTGCGGTGAGGCGCGTGATGGCCGCGCGCTGGGTGGCCTGTCCGAGCCGTATGTGGTCGGGGTGTCCGACGACTTCGAGGGCTTCGTCCTCGTCGAGGAAGGGGTGGTCGAACAGGCCGAGGGCGAACTTCTCGGCGAGGAGCCGGCGCACGGAGGTGTCCAGTCGGCTCTCCTCCAGGTCACCGCGTTCGACCAGGTCGGCCACCAGGTGCGGCACGCTTTCGCCGCCGAACTGGTCGGCTCCGGCGTGCAGGGCCCGCAGGGTACGGGCGTGCGGGTCCAGGTGCTCCAGGCCCCAGGCGCGTGCGGGCACGGGCTGGCCGAAGATGACCGCGTCGGTGAGCAGGCCCCAGTCGGTGCAGACGATGCCGTCGAAGCCCAGTTGCTCACGCAGCAGGCCGGTAATGATGTCCCGGTTGAAGCCGAAGGCGACCTCCTCGAAGGGGGTGCCCACCGGCATGCCGTAGTAGGGCATCATCTGCCGGGCTCCGGCCTGCAGCGCGGCGATGAAGGGCTGCAGGTGGTAGTCGAACTTCCCGTCGGGATAGATCTGTTCCTTGCCGTAGGGGAAGTGCGGGTCCTCGCCGTCCTTCTGCGGGCCGCCGCCGGGGAAGTGCTTGACGACCGCCGAGACCGATGCGGGGCCGAACTCCTCACCCTGCAGGCCGCGCAGGTAGGCGCCCACGAGTTTGCCGGTGAGGTAGCTGTCCTCGCCGAAGGTCATCCCGGAGCGGGACCAGCGGGGCTCGGTGGCCAGGTCGATCTGCGGGTGCAGTGCCACGCGCAGGCCGGTGGCCAGGTACTCGCGACGCACCACGTCGGCGTACTGCTCGACCAGGTCCTCATCGCGCAGGGCGGCCAGGCCGAGGGTTTCGGGCCACTGGGAGAACGCGCCGGCCAGGGCGGCGGTGCCGGCGTTGGAGGAGAAGGAGTGGCGCGGGTCCGTGGAGAGCGTGACCGGGATGCCCAGCGGGGTCTCCAGCGCCGCTTCCTGCAGGCGGTTGTGCCAGCGCACGTGGGCCCGTACGTCGTTGATCGGTCCCACGAGGTTGAAGTGCGTCATGCGCAGGTTCTGCACGGCGTCGACCGTGGCGGGCCTGCCCAGGAAGTTCTCCGGACCTGCCAGGTGCCCGTCGGGGCCGGGCACGACCATGTCGTGGAAGAGCAGCCCCGCTTTGTCCCGCAGGGTCATGCGGGCCAGGAGGTCCTCGACACGGTCGGCTAGCGGGGTGGTGGCGTCGCGGTAGACAGGCGCGGCGGTGGTGGTCACGGTGCTCCTGGGTCGGGGCGCTTCATCGGCGGATGCCGCTGCTGCGGCGGGGCGGGTCACGTGGCGGAAGTGGTGCGGTACTCGAAGCGCTGCAGGTGCGCGCTGGCATCGAGGGCCTGGACGCCTACCACGCGGCCGGTGAAGCCTCCGGCGACCTCGCTGGAGAGGTAGCGGCCCTCCAGCGTGGCGAGGACGACTTCCTGCTCGCCGTCGAGGTGGCCGAGGTCGATCAGGTCCGGGTCCGTGGGCAGCGCGGGGTGAGAGGAGACGGCGGGCCTCGTGCGGATGAACAGGTGCACCGCAGTGCCGTCGCTGCCGCGGGGGCTGTGCGCGACGCTCTGGCCGAGGGTCCCGACTTGGGCCCGGGCGGTCACGCTGGTGGCGTCGACATCCAGCGCGTACCAGTGGGAGTCGTCCAGGCGCAGAGCGAACCGGGCTGTCGCGCCGCTGTCCGTGTCGAGTGTGACGTCGACGCGCCAGTGCTCGTCGCGGGTGCGGGTGAGCAGCGCACCGGTGTGCTCGGCAGTGGCGTCAATGCGCAGACCGCCGTCGGGCGCGGGGGCGGTGAAGTCTGCCGGGGACCGCCGCGGGGAGATCCAGCGGGGGTGGAGTTCCGGGGTGTCGAAGGTGTCGGTGAAGGAGTGGTCGGCCGCGGGGACGCTGTAGCGGTTTTCGTCGATGACGGGCCAGTCGTCCTGCCAGTCGACGCCGACCAGGAACGACTCGCGGCCGTTGACGTGGAAGCCGGGGCCACCGCCACGCGGGCGGACGCCCAGGTGCACCATCGACCACTGCCCGTCAGGGCCTTCGACCAGATCGGCGTGACCTGTGTTCTGCACCGGGTGGTCGGTGCTGCGGTGGGTCAGCACCGGGTTGTTCGGGTGGGATTCGAAGGGGCCGCGGGGGGAGCGGGAGCGGGCCACAGTCACGGAGTGACCGCGCTCGGTTCCGCCTTCGGCCAGGAGCAGGTACCACCAGGAGCCGCGGCGCAGCAGATGCGGGCCCTCCGGGCTGGCGAGCCCTGTGCCCGACCATAGTTGGCGGGGCTCTTCGAGGAGCCGGCCGGTGGTGGTGTCCAGGGTGGCCTGGACGATGCCGAACCAGCGGGGATCGAAGGAGGTCCAGGTCAGGTAGCAGGTGCCGTCCTCGTCCCAGGCAAGGTCCGGGTCGATGCCGATCACTCCGGGGACGTACCGGGCCGGTGACCAGGGGCCTGCCGGGTCCTCCGCGCTGAGCAACAGGTGGCCGCGCTCGACCTGGGCGCTGTTGGTCGTGATCAGCCAGAACGTCCCGTCGTGATGGCGCAGCGTCGGCGCGCACACGCCCAGGCTGCTGGCCGCCTGGCTCACATCCAGCTGGTCGGGGCGCTGCAGCGCGTTGCCGATCTGCTTCCACGAGAGCAGGTCCGTGCTGTGGAAGAGGGGAACGCCGGGCAGGTACTCGAAGGAGGAATTCGCCAGGTAGTAGTCCTGGCCGACCCGGCAGATCGAGGGGTCGGGGTAGAAGCCGGCGACGATCGGAACCGCGGGCGGGCAAGGCCCGTCGGTGCCGGCGGCCTGGTCCTCGAGGGCGGATTGCGTGGCCATGGGTACTCCTGGTGGTGAGCAGACTGAACACTGATCGATTGTTCAGCTTTGGGGTGTGGACACTATAGGACCGCCCCCGCCCACCGTCCACCATTCGCACCGCGGCAGCGATGTATCCTCCTCGGCATGCCGTCGCCGGAGCAGGAAGCCGCTGAACCGGCCGCCCCGACCACGGGCCGGGCGGCCCGCGGCCCGTACAGGGCCGGCCGTGCGCGCCGACGCGAAATCCTTCAAGCCTCCACCGAGGTGTTCGCCCAGGACGGCTACCGAGGCGGATCGCTGCGCGACATCGCCGGCGCCATCGGCGTCTCACCCGGCGCGATCCTGCACCACTTCGGTTCCAAGGAGCAGCTCCTCGTCGCCGTCCTGGAGGACCGCGACCTGTACTCCCGCGACACCGTGATGTCGTTCATGGACTCCGGACGCGTGATCGACGGCATCCGGCACATCGTGATCGACAACGAGCGCAGCCCCGGGCTGATGCGGCTCTACACGACGCTCGCCGCCGAGGCGGTGAACACCGAGCACCCCGCGCACCGCTACTTCGTGGACCGCTACGCCATGCTCGCGAGTTTCATCATTGAGACGCTCGCCCGCGAAGGCCACGAGGCGCCGCCGGGGCAGACGTTCGAGGACACTGCCTCCCTCATCCTGTCGACCATCGACGGCCTGCAACTGCAGTGGCTGCTCAGCCCGACGTTCTCCATGATCGGCAGGTTCGACGCCATGCTGGCAGCCCACGGCCTGCTGGATCTCAGCGGCCGCGCCTGAAGCGTCCGGGGCTCCGCCCCTGCCGTCCTCGCGCCCCTTCCGTCGCCTGGCCGCGCAGCCCAAACCCTGGGCGTCCGCTCCGCGCAGGGAGCCCGGCGCGTCGGTCGCGGCCAATTGGCACCCAAGCGCGCAAGCCGCTGACAGTGCGCGGCAGATCCACGCCGGCGGCCCCATTTACACGAGGCTTCGAGCGGGGCGGAGAGGGTCGGCCGTCAGCGAACTGCATCGGCGCAGTGCCGTATGGGCGGTCTGACCGCGCAGCCGCGTGCGTCTGTTAATGGCGGCCGCACGTGGGGGCATAGGCGTCGGACAGCGGCCCGGTGCGTGGGCCTGAATCTTTGCCCGGCGGAAGGTGTCTCGTGCCGAACCAGGAGTGATTCCCAGGCCGGTCTCGGTGCCGCCAGGCCATGCGAGCTGACCGTCGCCGCGCCCGGCGACCGGGTGCGGTAGGCGTCGGGGATGTGGACATCGGACTTCGCGGGCGTCTATGTTTGAAATTCAACACTGCACACCTGTTCAGTATTAGTGAGGAACGAGGACGCCATGACCGCGACCGGCCTTGCGGACGCCTTCGCCCCGGACGACCGCGACGTCCTGCGCACACTGTTCGACACGATCATCCCCGCGGACGAAGAGACGGTCGGTGGCTGGGACGGCGGAGTGGCGCGGCTCCTCGACGAGCACCTTCAGGACTTCATGTCCTGGGCCCTGTCGCCCCTGCGCCACGCCCTGGCGGACTTGGAGAAGGCGGGCTTTTGTGACACCGCCTCGTCCCACACCGCACGCGAGCGTCTCCTCGCAGAACTCCCCGAGCAGACTCTCGGGGCCCTGCTGCGCATCGCCTACGAGGGCTACTACGCCGGCACGTCCGCGCCGGCCGGGTGGACCACCACCGGCTTCACGCCCGTCCCGCCCGGTGTCTCCCCCCTCGATCCCGACCCGGCCCTCACGATCCGGCCCGAGCACGTCCGCCCCCACTACGACGTGATCGTCGTCGGTGCCGGGGCCGGCGGCGTCGTTGCCGCCCGGGAGCTGGCCGCCGCCGGCCGCGACGTGCTCCTCGTCGAGCGGGGCGCCAACCACCGCAACAGCGAACTGCGCGGCAACCACCTGCAGGGCAAGCGCGCCGAGCTCTACCAGGTCACTGCCGGCGCTGGCCAGGGCGACCTGCGCATCCTCGAACAGCCAGACGGCACCACCACGACCCTCACCGGCAGCGGCAGCGGACAGGCTTACGGGCTGAACGCAATGACCGTCGGCGGCGGAACACGCCTGTGGCAGGGCATGGCCTGGCGGTTCTACCCCGAAGACTTCAAGATGGCCTCGACCTACGGAGTGCCCGCCGAGAGCACACTCGCGGACTGGCCCTTCGGGTACGACGAACTGGCGACCTACTACGACCAGGTCGAACAGCAGCTCGGCGTCTCCGGCGATGCCACCAGCCCCATGGCCGCCCGCACTCCCCGCACCGGCCCATACCCGATGCCCGCCCTCCCCGACGACATGGCCCGGGCCCGCTTCGGGCAGGCAGCAGCCCGTCTGGGCTGGGACACCTCCCCGATCCCCTTCGCCATCAACAGCGTGCCCCGCGACGGCCGCGCCGCCTGCGTCCGATGCGCGCAGTGCGTCGGACACGCCTGTCCGGTCGACGCCAAGAACGGCACCCAGAACACCTTCCTGCCCCGCGCGCTCGCCACCGGCAACTGCTCGCTGCTCACCGACACACGCGCGACCCAGATCACCCACGACGGCCACGGCCGCGCCACCGGCGTCCGCCTCGTCACCCGCCACCAGGACACCTCGCTGTCGTCGGAACTCCAGGTCACCGCCGACGTCGTCGTCGTCGCGACCGGCGCCATCGAGACCCCCCGCCTCCTGCTCGCCTCCGGGCTGGGCAACGAATGGGTCGGCCGCAACCACCATTCCCACGGCATCGCCATGGCCAGCGCGCTGGGCGGACCCCACGTCAAGTCCACCGACGGACCGGGGCACTCCGTCGCCACCGTCCGCTTCGTGCACGGCCAACAAAAGGTCTGGGGCGGAGGCGTGATGTTCGACCTGCCGGCCCCCTACCCCCTGCTCAAGGCCCAGGTCGGCCAGTTCGCCTCACCGCCCGTCCGGCTCGGCCACGCCCACAAGGCGTGGATGCGCGACAGCCGTGTGTTCCCCGGCGCCCTGTCCATGGTCCAGGAGATCCCGCACGCCACAGCCCGCGTCGGCCTCGATCCCCAGCGCACCGACGCCCTGGGGATGCCGGTGGCCCGGCTGGCCGGCACACCCCATTCCGCCAGCGTCGAAGCGGCCCAGTACATGGCCGACCGCTGCCGCGAGTGGGTGGAGGAACTGGGAGGTGAGTCCATCTTCACCATGGCCGTACCCGGCGCACCCCAGGGAGCCGAGCACTCCGCCGGAACAGCACGACTGGGTGCCGACCCCCGCACCTCCGCCTGCGACCCCACCGGCCTCCTGTGGAACACGGCCAACGTCTACGTCGCCGACGCCTCCCTGCACCCCACCAACGGCGGATTCAACCCCGCGCTCACCGTCATGGCCAACGCCATGCGCGTCGCGCAGCTCATGCCAGAAACACGTCGATGAGCGACACCGGCCGTCACCAGGCCCACACCCCATCACCCGGCCATCCCCCGGCACCCGACCGACAGACCACCAGAGGCGGCACCGCATGACCCACGAACCTGCCCAGCACTCCGCCGACGCCCCTCTGCGCCTGGGTGTGTTGGGCGCCGCGCGGATCATCCGGGACGCCCTCGTCCGCCCCGCCCCCCACGTCCCCGGCCTGGAGATCGCCGCGATCGCGGCCCGGGACCACGCCCGCGCCCAAGCGGCCGCCACACAGCACAAGATCCTCCGCACCCACACCGGCTACGACGCACTGCTCGCCGATCCGGAGATCGACGCCGTCTACGTCCCGCTCCCCGTAACCCTCCACGAGCACTGGGCGAAGGCTGCCCTCGATGCCGGCAAGCATGTGCTGGTGGAGAAGCCGTTCACGGCCAACGCCACCCAGGCCGAGCACCTGGTCGCTGCCGCCGAGAGCTCCCCGACGGTCCTCATGGAGGCATACCACAGCGGCCACCACCCGCTGACCGGGCAGCTGCGCAAGATCCTCGACTCGGGGGAGATCGGCACCGTCCGCTCCGCACGGGCCGTCTTCTGCGTCCCCGTCCCGCCCGGCAAAAACATCCGCTGGAACCTCGCCCTGGGCGGCGGAAGCCTCCTCGACGTCGGCTATTACCCCGTCAGACTGCTGCGCGAACTGTTCGGTGAACCCACCGTCACCCAGGCCCGAGCACGACAGCGCGGAGGCATCGACCGCGCACTCGAAGCAGACCTCCTCTTCCCCCATGACATCGGCGCAACGATCGTCTCCTCGCTCTGGTCCCGTCGTCTGTTCGCCTCGAAACTCGAGGTCACCGGTGAGCACGGACAGATGAGCGTCTCCTTCCCCTACCACCCGCAAATGGGCGCCAAGATCACCCTTCGCACACCTGACGGGCGACGACGGGAACCTGTCGACCGCACCTCCACCTACGTCCTGCAGCTGCGCGCATTCGTCGACGCCGCACGCAACGGCGCGCCCATCGGAACCGACGCGCCGGCCGCGCTGCTCCAGATGCAGGCCCTGGACGCGATCTACCGAGCAGCAGGCATGTCACCGCGGGGCCTGGAATGACCCCGCACGCACAGCCTCGCGGACGTCGCACTCTTGCGCCCCGCCTCGCCCTCTGACCTTCACCTCCGCCCGTCGACCCTCGAGCCGACCTGATCCGCCCGACGGGGCCCAAGCCGCCGGATACGCGAGCCTGACCCTCGCGTATCCGGCTCACCCGCCTCCCCGCCCCGGCCCACTGCCCACGGCCACTCGGTGTCCCGCTCCCGATTTCCGCGCCCACGACGCAGGCCACCGCGCCCGCCAGGCACGCGCATCTGCCGAACCCGTGCCACTGCCCACGACCACGACGACGGGCCGCACCCGGTGCAGGGCACGACGCCGGGACACTCTGCGCGAACCTTCGCCCCGGCAGCACCGGCCGCCCCCCGAAGGAACCGGCCCTTCAGCCGATCTCCTTCGACAGAGCCCTGCCGGCCGGGACTACCGCTACGGCAGGATGATCGAATGTCCCCCTCACACATCCCGCGCGGCGGCCTCTCCAGGGTCCAGTCGCCCGCCCGCCACGGGTGCAGAAGGGCAGCACGGCCTCGAGTCATCCTTCGCACGCCGCGACAGCGAACATCCTCGAGCGGCCATGTTTTCCACTTGGCGGGCGTCCTGGGGCACACGGCCTTCACCTCCTTCAGCATCCTGCCTCGCACCCGCCCTCCTTTGACAGGTCCGCCTATCACCACCTTCTAGGGGCACGCCCTGCCCCCTTTACCAGAGAAGGACTTTCCCGCCCATGAGTTACGACATGCAGTACGCGCACCTGGGCCGCTCCGGACTGTTGGTCAGCCGTATCGGGCTGGGCACGATGGACTTCGGCCACACGATCGACGAAACGGACAGCTTCGCGATCATGGACGCCGCACGCGAGGCGGGAATTAACTACTTCGACACCGCGGACGTCTACGGCGGGCCGCAGTCACCCAACATGGCCCAGGGCTACGGCCACTCGGAGGAGACCATCGGCCGCTGGCTCTGGAACACCGGACGCCGCGATGAGATCGTCCTGGCAACCAAGGTCTACCAACCCATGGGAGAAGGCCCCAACGACCGCCGCCTGTCGGCCTACCACATCAAGCGCGCCTGCGAAGCGAGCCTGCGCCGCTTGAACACCGACCACATCGATCTCTACCAGATGCACCACATCGACCGAGCCACCCCTTGGGAAGAGATCTGGCAGGCCATGGAACAACTCGTCCACGAAGGGAAGATCAGCTACGTCGGGAGCAGCAACTTCGCCGGCTGGGACGTCGCCCTGGCCCAGAGCGCCGCCGCCGCCCGGCACTTCCTGGGCCTGACCTCCGAACAGAGCCTGTACAACCTCGCCGTACGAGCCACGGAACAAGAACTCATCCCCGCCCTCCGCCACCTCGGCATCGGCCTCATCGCGTACAGCCCCCTCCACGCCGGACTGCTCACCGGCATCCAGCCCACCCTGCCGGCCAGTCCGTCGGCCGACGAGCGCGTCGCCCGGCTCCGCCCGCAGCTGGAAGCCTTCGAAGCGCTCTGCCGCGACCTCGGCCGCCCCCCAGCCCACGTGGCCGTTGCCTGGCTCCTTCACCGCCCCGTGCTCTCCACCACCGTCACCGGCCCCTTCACCGTCGAGCAGCTCCACTCCACCCTCGGGGCGCTCTCCGTCCACCTCGACAACGACACGATCCGCCGCCTGGACGACATCTGGCCCGGCCCCGGAGAAGCCCCCCAGTCCTACGCCTGGTGACTTCCCCTCCCGCACCGGGCACCCCGACGCTCCACGGCACCCCAGCACAGCAGGAAACGGCCCGGGAACAACCCGTGCTGTCCAAACACATCCGACTCAGAAAGTCCAACAGCCTCGGACTGACCATCCGCTGCGAGCCGGTCACCCCGGTCAGTGGGTCATTCTCGTGCTCAGTCCCGCTCCCCGGTCGCAGGCGCAGCCCTAAAGAACTCGAAGCGTGGCTACGGGTGCAGACTGTCAGTTGTCTGAGCGGCGAACTCGCGCGCACGCTCTGCCCCAGTCGCCACCAGCAGCAGGGTTGAAGCACCACTACGTCCAAGAACCCACGGACTCGCGCGCTTTCGGCCGCGAAGCCCGATATGGGCTACCTGACTCGACGAGGGTGGTCAGTATTCCGATCGCGGTCACGAAGGTTGGCACTTCAGGTCAAGAGCTGACACGAACGCCAGCGGCGAGATATGCGACGGAATGGACCCCGCTCTTCCAGCCGGCCCAGTTGATAGTGGACCGAGCTGGCACTGGTGAGGCCGACCCGCTCGGCGACTTGGCGGAGGCTGGGCGCCTCACCACTCTCGGCTATCGCGGCGTTGATCGCCTGGAGGATGAACTCCTGCCGTACTCTGAGGGGAGCGTCACCGGTCATGCCGGTCTGCCCTGCTCCGCGGCGCGGGCGGACCTTTGGAGTTCCATCCGGGCTGCCGAGGCCCGGCCATTCCTCGTACCTCAAAATTCCTCAAGCAGTATGCGGGGTTCTCCGAGGACGCGGACGGCGAAGCCGAGTTCTTCAATCGGCTGCAGGTGGATCCCACGGCTCCGGGTCTACTACTGCTCGAAAGGCTGTTCCGGCTGGATCTGGCCGGATTTCTGCCCGGCGCCCCCGATGTGCATCCCCTTCTGCTGAAGGAGATGATTGCGAGACGGGCGACTTCGCTCGAGACGAATCACGTCGTCGACCGCTCCACCGTGCTTACCGCTCTCGGGGTCCCCCCGGAGCGCGTTCTGCCTGCTCCCAACCTCATTGACCGGCCCGGGCGCGTCATCGTGATTCCGCAGACTCGCGCGATCGCCGACGACATCGTGGGGTCCACCCAGCGGCCGGTCATTGTCCACGCGGCCGGCGGCGTCGGGAAGTCCGTGCTCACCACGCAGATCGAACGGAGCTTGCCGGCCGGATCCGTCACCCTCGTCTACGACTGCTTCGGGAACGGTGGTTACCGGCGCTCCAGCTCACCTCGCCATCAGCATCAACAAGGTTTGGTCCAGCTGGCCAACGAGCTTGCTGCGCATGCTCTGTGCGATCCGCTGATTCCAGCCGGTACGGCCCAGCCGGCCGACTACGCGAAGGCGTTCATGGTCAGAGTGAGGGGCGCGGCAGAGGCCATCGCGGCCTCTGCCGCCGGAGCGCTCCTGGTTCTTGTTGTGGACGCGGCCGACAACGCGGCTCTCATCGCGAGAGACGGTGGTGAGCGCACCTTCGTCGCAGACCTGTTGCGGGAGACCCTGCCTGACAACGTGCGACTCGTTATGTTGTGCCGTACTGAACGCGTCGGTCTGCTGGAACCGCCGCCTGGTGTCCACAGAATCGAGCTCGCGGGGTTCGGCGTCACCGAATCCAGGAAGCATCTGGAATCGGTGTTCGGCGCGGTCACGGAGGCGCAGGCCGCCGAGTTCCACCGTCGCACCGGCGGCAACCCCCGGATCCAGGCCCTCGTTCTCAGTACGGCATCGGACCTCGCCTCCTGTCTCGCCTCCCTCGGGGAGGCGAGACAGCCCGACGTTTCCTTGTTCGACGAACTCCTGCAGAGCGTGGTGGACCACTGTAAGGACGCCAACCATCACCTGAGTGCGGAGATCGACCGCCTGTGCGAGGCCATGGCCGCACTCCGGCCGAGGATCCCCGTAGGGGTTCTGACCGAGCTGTGCGGGGTGCCGGCCGCGCTCATCCACAGCTTCGCAGCCGATCTCGGACGCCCGCTGCTCGTCGATGGTGACACCTTGCAGTTCCGTGACGAGCCGACCGAGACCTGGTTTCGAACGAGGTATCGTCCGACCGGCCAGTCCCTGATCGACTTCATCGACCGCCTGACGCCGCTCGCCGCAGGCGAACCGTATGTGGCGGCCTCTCTGCCTCAACTGTTGTGGGAGGCCGGGCGGGTCGACACCCTGGTCGAGCTGGCCATGACCGACGGAGCCCTCCCCGAGGGCGACGATCTGGAGCAACGGGAGATCGCTCAGCAGCGGGCCCAGTTCGCCCTGAAGGCCACACTGCGCGTGGGAAAGGAGTGGGAGGCGGCCCGGCTGGCCGTCAAGGCTGGAAGCCTGGCCGCCGGCCACTCCCGCCGGCTTCATCTGCTGAGGTGCAATACCGATCTGGCGGGCGCGTTCCTGGACGCCAGCACGGTCGAAGACATAGTCGCGAACCGCAGCCTTGCCGCGGACTGGCCGGGCTCCAACCTTCACTTCGAAGGTGCCCTGCTCTCATTCGCCGCAGGCCAGACCGACTTCGCCCGCAGTCGTCTGCGCAGCGCGGCGGAATGGCTCAAGGCGTGGGTGCGGGAGCCTGACGACGACGATCCGCACCGCCACCGCGTCACCGCGACGGACATCGCTGAAGTCGCCTTCGGGCTCCTCAACACCGACGGCGTGGAGGCATGCGCCGAATACCTGGCCCGTTGGCGCCCCAATCGGGTGGGCTTCGAAGCCGGAGTGACCATCACCACCCGGCTTGCCGACTCGGGCCGTACCGAGGAACTGGAGGGCCTCGGCCACGCAGCCACGCGCTTGAAGTACCTCCAGTTCGCCGTCGCCTACGCCGCCTGCCAGGCTAACTTCGACTGCCAGGAACCGCTTGCGCGGCGCCTGGTGAGAATGCTGAAGCGCCAACGCAGACCTGTCTCCTTTCGTCGGCATCCGGGCCTTCCGGAGGAGAACAAGGCGCTTCCGGCGGTTGGTTGGATTATCGCCATGGGGCTGCGCCATGGCGTGCTGTCGGACGCGGAGGCCGAACGGATCCTGCGTCTCAATCTCCCTGACGACCTGGGCCGGGGCGCAGGGAGCCGCTACGGCCATAACAGCGACACACTCGCATTGCTGTGTGGCTTCGCGCTGCTGTCGAAGATCCGGAGGCAGCCCTTCGATGTAGACGTGATCGCGGGCGACGACGTCCTGGAAGCGCGGCAGCATCCCCATACGTACTCGAGCGCATTGAACGACCACGAGAAGAGCGTCGTGCCCCTCGGTGCCTGGGCCGGCCTGTGGATGGACTGCCTAGTCGGAGCTTCCGGCGACACAGAAGGTCGATTCAGAGATCTCGTGGCCGCCATACCGGGGAAGCAGGGCGGACATGAGTTGCCGTACGTCCTCTATCGAGGTGTCGCGCGACTCGGGGTCCGGATTCTCGCCTTCGGCTCGTCCGAGGTGACGCGTCAGCTCCTGCTTGACTGGTTCCGGGCCACGCAGAGGCACATTGCAGACGAAGTCCTGATCGACGCCGTTCGAGCAGCGGCCCCCGCCGACGAACTGCAGCACATCGCCGTCGAACTCGCGGAGGCCGTCGCTGCGTCGCTCGATACCACCCAGGACAGTGCTGAGTACAAGGCGGAGCAGATGGTTAAACTCGCTCGCGCCGTCCAACGATTCGACACAAGCGAGGCTCACGCCTACTTCACCCGGGCGATCGATCTGACCGACCGAGTGGGCGACGACGTACACGTGCTGTGGCGGGCCTTCCTTGCCGTCGCCCGCCGTGCCTCCGAGGGAAATCACGAGGACGATCGCCGGGCGTATCGCGTTGCCCAGCTCGCTGAAAGCCTTCAGCCCTATCTAGGGGACGGAATGGACCACTCCACGGTCCTGAGCGCCATGGGCCACTTGAGCCCTACGACCGCGACAACCGTTGCTTCCCGCTGGCGTGACCGCGGCTTGTGTTCTGAAGGTCCGTTCATCCAGGCACTGCTCGACGAAGAAGCGGGCCCGCTCGCTCCGCCCGCGGTTACTGCTCTGGCGATGGTGCCGTTCGGCGAGCACCGGGTCAGCGTCCTCCGCCTTGTCGAACAGGCCATGCGCGAGGCTCCCAGTGAAGGGGAGCGCATAGCAGGGACGCTGGGCGAGTTCTTGCGGGCACATCGCTTCGGCAGGGAAACCTTCGAACGGCTTGACGAGACCGCCAGCGAATTGAGCATTGACCTTTCCGGAACGTTGTTCTCCGTTGGATCCCGCCACCTCGCGTTCCCGGAGTCATCCGGCTACAGCTCTCCCCGATGGACTCGAGGCGAGGAGGACGAGGAGCGAGCGGCGCGTCTGCGACGGTTGGAGGACGCCCTCGGAGCGTGTGACCTCTCCACCGACGAGGGCTTCGAGAGGGCCCGCCAACTAGTCCGAGGGTCGGATCGCCTGCTGCATATGGAGCAGGTCATCGACCGAGCGGTCGCTTTGCCCCTGCGTGAACTTGACGACATGCTCGCCGCGTTTCACTCCAATCCCCACCTCAGCACCTTCGACTACACACATCTGATCAAGAAGTTGACCGATCTGCGTTTGCTTCCCCTGGCCGCACGCCAGCAGCTGCGTCATGTTGCGGCCACAGTCGTCAAGCGGTTCAGCCGGGAGCTGACGACCAGGGGCTACGAGTCGATCGACCTACAGAGCCTCGCCGACCTGGCCAGCATGCCTGATGCGGATTTGCTCGGAACCGCACTTCGGGAACTCGGTTCCCAGCCTGCTACGTTCCTCGCCGAGGAGTGCCACCACCTGGCAGCCCGGATCGCTCCACGTCTCACGGGTGCACAGGCGCAGGTCGTCCTGGACGACTTCGGGACCATGCTTGCCGGCCTCGCCCCCGAGGACTCAGCCGACGGCGTGTTCACCGATCTTCCCGCCAAACCGGCAAAGACCGCGGAATGCCTCGCAGGCTATCTGTGGGCGGTCCTCGGCGACCCCGAGCACGATGCAAGGTGGCGGGCCGCGCACTGCGTCCGACTCCTCGTCGAACTCGGCTGCAAAGAAGAACTCGACGCGCTGCAGCGCTTCGCGCTGGGCACTCTCGACGTGACCCCGTTCCACGACGCCCGTCTGCCCTTCTATGGCCGACACGCCCTCCAATGGCTGCTCTTCGCCCTCGCGCGTGCCGCTCAGAACACAGCAACGCACCAGGGACTCGCAGAATTCGAGCCGCTGCTGCGGAAGGCGATCTTCGACGATGGACCGCATGTCGTTATGCAGGAAAGCGCGAAAGTGATCTGCCTCGCCCTGGTCGCTTCCGGCTTCGGGAGTCTGACAGCTGACGAACTCGACATCGTGCGCGCGATCAACAGCCCAAAAAGGGTTATCAGTCAGTCATGGGCGAAACGCAGGGCAAGAGCACTGAATGAGACGGATGAGGGAGGCCCCTTCGCACTCGAACCGAGCGATTTCCATTTCTTCTGGGACTTCAGCGATCGCTGGTGCAAGCCGCTCGGGGAAGCTGTCGGCATATCCGAGGAGACGGTCCTGCGACTCGTCGGGCACACCATCACGGCCACCTGGCAGCTCTCGTACCGTGGCGCCCACGAGGACGACCCGCGCCACACCCTGAAGCTGTACAGGGAAGGAAGCACCTTCGCCCACCGTACGGCCTGGCCGGACGCGGACGATCTGGACTTCTATCTCTCCACCCATGCCTTGTGGACCGTCGCCGGGGAGTTGCTGAAGACGAATCCCGTGTACCGGGATAGCGAGGCGGACACCGACTTGTTCCATGACTGGCTCAGTGACTTCCGTCTCACGCGCGGCGACGGCAGATGGCTTGCCGACCGGCGGGACCCCTCGCCGCAGAGCATCTTCGGGGGGCTATACGACTCGCCAAAGCCAGACTGGATCTGGCAGTTGAACAGCCGGCACTTCAGCGAGCATCTCCTGGCGAGTGATGGATGGGTCACGGTCTGGGAAAGCTCCGACGACACGAGCTACGAGGCCGCGCAACAAGTCCTGATCCGCAGCGCTCTGGTCAATCCCGAAAAGGCCAGGGCGCTCGCACTCGCCCTGCAGACCGCCCCTTCGTACATGGCGTATCGCATCCCGGACGCCGACGACGGCGACTACCAGTTCGATGCCCAAGGATTCCAGCTGACCGGTTGGATTGTCGTCCCGGACGGCCGCGAAGGTCAGGACAACAGAGACCCGCTCGCTGCTGGGGTCAGGTACCCGCCGTATCGGCCCGCAGACGAATTCGTCGGTCTGCTAGGGCTGGAGCCGGATGCAGATATGCGCGAATGGACTCGTGCCGATGGCGCCGCCCTTCGTAGCGCCGTCTGGGACGACACGGCCGCGACCAGTTCGGACCGAGTGACGGGAACTGAGGGACAGCGGCTGGAAATCCGATGTGATGCCCTTCAGGAACTCCTTTCCCTGACCGGTCGCAGCATGATCGTCGAAGTGATGATCGACCGTACTCACAAAGACCACAGTCAACCCTTTTCGGTGAGGTGTGACCAAGACGATGACGAATCCCTTCCCCCGCGCGAAAGGTCCTACAAGATTTACCTCTTCGATGACTCCGGAGGATGCGGTGAGCTTTGAGCAGACCCTCGAACTGGGCAAAGAAATCGCGGCTAGCCTCTCGGATCACGATGTTCTGGGCCGATGGATGGCACATCACATCAGCGACTTGATCATGCGTGCGGAGAGTGCCCCTGAGGGGGAGGCCGACGACATACGACGTGAAACGGTGGCCGCCGTCCTCGAGCTCTGGAAACACCGGTCGGCACTCCTCATGCCCAATCCGCCGCTCGACGCGTTCGAGCCCGTGTTCAGAGCACTGGAACGGCTGAGCGAGCCCCAAGACCCCTGGGGCTTCTACCGGATGTTCCCGTCTGGGCATGAGCCCGGTCAGGACGACATGGTCGCCGTACCGCTGCTTCGGAACGCACTGGTCCTTGAGGATGCCGTCCGCCGCGTAGTACGTGAGATCGTCGTATTTGCCGAAAGGGAAGCCGCAGACAAGGAGGCGAAGTGGCTCAAGCTTTCGGAGCATCTCGAAGAGGACGAACAACGAGCGGCGCGGGACGCCGTCCTTGAGCTGGCACGCACCCTCGCAACGTACGCCGGTGACGCCGACGTCGAACCGGCTGTGGGAACCGGGCACTCGAAGCTGATCACTACTCTTCTGCGTGCCGAGACGCAGCTGGCAGAAGTCCGCCGGGTTCTTGAGGCACATCTGTCCGAGACGTCGTCAGGGGGGGAGCCCGGCGCGCCTGCGTGAGAGCGCGTGACAGTGCTTCATCACCTTCAGCTTGGGGCTGGTTTCGTTTTCCTCGTGGGCCTCAGCCGGGACCTGGCGGGCCCGCTTGCCCTTTGTCCCCTTGCTGACGAGGCCGCCGGAAGTCGGCATGGTTTGGCGCCGGTCGTGGGGTCGAACCAGCGGACGCGGCACGGTACGCGTATAGGAGCTGCGGCTCCAGCTCACACTCGCGGGCGCCGGTGTGCGGTGTGGCAATACTGGGTCTCCAGGTGGTCACCCACGGCCAGAGCGTGCCGCCGGCTACACCGGAGAGGAAAGCGGGGGAACGCGGTGCTGGCGGTGGTGTGAGGCGCCCTTACAGGGGCGGCCCTTCACCCGGCTCCTCCTGATAGCTGTAGCGCTGCTCGCGCCGGACCTCGCCGATGTTGTGGTAGCCGCGCTCTTCCCAGAACCCCCGGCGGTCACGCGTCATGTACTCGATGCCCCGGACCCATTTGGGGCCCTTCCAGCCGTACAGCGGGGGTACCACTAGCCGGACCGGGAATCCGTGCTCCAGTGTCAGGGCCTCTCGATTGCGGAACCGCGCCAGGAGCGATTGGTTGGAGGCGAATTCGTGTAGGCGGAGATTGGCGCCGAAGCCGTATTCAGCCCAGACCATGACGTGGGTGACGTCCGGCGCAGGAGGGGCGAGCGCCAGCAGGGTCGACGTGGCCACCCCCGACCATTCGTTGTCCGGGACGGTCTTCCCGGAGACGCAGTGCAGGTCGGCCACGACTGTCGTCAGCGGCAGCTCGGTGAACTCCTCGAAGCTCCAGGTGTACTTGTCGCCGGAGGCCGTGGCCCCGAAGATGCGGAACTCCCACCGCTCCGGCTTGAACTTCGGGACGGGGCCGTAGTGGCGCGCGGGCCAGCCCGCCACCGAACGCTGTCCGGGCGGAAGGGGCTCGTCGTCGCGGGTACGGGTGGGGGGCGGGCCCTGCGCCCCGCGCGGCCGGTCACTGTCCCTGGTCCACCGCTGCCAGAAGGAGAGCCTGCGCAGGGTGACGAGGGTGTCGTGGTGATCGGGGCCCAGCCGCTCGGTCTGGTCCTCCAGCAGCTCGGCCAGTGCCGAGGCGGCCTTGCGGGCGTGTCCCTCCGCCAGGTCGGGCCGTTCGGCGCGGGCGAGCGGTCCCTGCCCGTTGAAGTAACGGGCCAACTTCATTGCGGTCGTCGCCAGGAGGGCCGCATCCTTGGAGGGTCCGTTTTCGAGCAGAGCCAGGGCGCTGGCGAGACAGCCCTCATAGTCGACGGCGAGAGTGTTGTCGTCCCCTGCCTCCCCGGTGGGAATCCGGGCCAGCGCGTCGGCCGCCAGCACCATCGTGGCGGCCCTGCGCTCGGCGTGGCCCGAGTGGGCCTCCTGATCAGGATGGCCCGCCACGACTCCGTAAGCGTCCAGCGCCCGCGTCAGCAGCCCGTACACCGCCCAGGACGGGCCGAGATGCCCGGGCGAGTCCTCCAGCAGCTCCGGGGGGACGAGTCGCGCCCAGTCCTCCGTCCGGTCGTGCTCGCCCGCCAATGCGACGAGCGCGTCGCCCAGGGCGCCGGTGGTGACGAAGTCGCCAGGCACGACGGGGCGTTTCAGGTCCCGCAGCCGGGCCCCCTCGTAGGCCGTCTCCACTGCGTCGGTCAGATCCTCCGGCATGCCGAGGGCCCGCCAGCGGCGCAGCAACGCGCCGGAGAGGAGCCCGCACAGCCACGTCGACCGTGTGTTGTCGCACGGGCTCTCCCGCAGCACGCGCAGCAGGCGGATGGCCTCCTCCAGATCGCGTACGGCACCGTCCTCGTCGTAACGGTGCAGATGGCGGTCAGCGCGCCGGAAGTGGGCGAACCACTCGGCGTGGAGCAGCCGGACGGGTCCGGCAGACTCCGCCGACGCAGGGCGGGGCGAATCGCTCGCGGTCGGGTAGAAGCGCCGGAGCACCTGGCTTGCCACGTGGGCGAACGCCTGCTCGGCGGGGTGCGCGTATCCCTTGCCGGCTTCCGTCGCGTCGTTCATATGTCCGGTGGTGCCGTCGAGGTAGGTCGCGGCGAGCGCCGGGACGTTCCGGGTGCCACGGCCGAACTGGCGCTCCACGTAGTGCGAGACCTCGCGCAGGACGAGGGCGGCCTCGCCGCGGTCGACCCTAAGAAGCAGTTGATCCCGCACACCGTCCTGGAAGTCGAAGAAGATGTCGTCGATGTCGGCTGATGCCTCGGGACGGCGTACGAGGAGGCCGCTGAGCAGCACCTCCGCCAGCTCGGAGGGACCGGTGTGGGGCAGCATCACTCGCTGCACGAGGCGCATGACTGGAAGGATGAGGGGGGCGGTCGCCAGGTAGTGAGCGAGCCGGACGGCGTCGGGCGAGGCGGCCTTGAAGAAGGCGCGCAGGAGGCGTGCGGGGTCGCTCACGGCCGTGGCGGCTCTTGGTGCACGGGAGGCCAGGTGGCGGGGAAGCACCCAGGCGGCGGCTCCTCTGACGACCGGGGTAGTGCCGGCCAGCACGCGGGACCAGGCCCCGAGCGCCGAAGGCGTCGGCGAGAGGACTGGGACGGCGAGTGCGTTCGACTTCGGATCGGGCGGCTCCTGGCCGTGGGCGCGGAAGTCCCAGCGGGCACTGCGTTCCTTCCGCCGCAGGGTGCCCGGGACCGGCGGCAGGTGGGTGCGTGACCACATGCGTTGCGGCAGCGGCTGGAGTACGGCGACGGGTGCGGCCTGCGTCCACCGGTGGAGGTCGCGCTGCATGCGGCCGCTGCGCCAGAGCGGGCCCGTGCAGTCGGAGAGGACCAGGGTGATCGTCCGCCTTGCTGGGTCGCGGAGTCCGGTGGCTGGGTTGGACACGGAGTCCGGGCGGGGGGAGCCGGAGACCACGACCGTCCCAGTGCGGGGGAGTTCGTGCAGGTAGTGCACGGCGATGTCGTGGAAGGCGCCTGAACGTCCGCAGGCAAGCCGGAGTTCGCGCAGTAGCTGGTGCCAGGGCGCCATCGAGGTGGAGCCGTCCATGAGGAGCTGGAGACGTGCCACGGGCCGGCCCCGATTCTCCAGTACTGGCAGCAGGAAGCCGGTCTCGGCGGCGAGTTCGGCTGTGGCGGCCTCGTCGAGCGCGGGATCGGAGGACGCCCACGTTGGCGGGCTGTAGTGCCGGAGCGGGCGCAGGGCGCGGCGCAGCGGCTGGGTATCCGGCAACGCGGTGCCGCCCGGTAGCTGGACGCCGACCGGGGCGGTGGCTTGGCCGGCCTGCGCCCGCACACGCACCAAGTATTCGTCCTCCGGGCCGGCACTGAGGTCGGGCAGGGGCGGCGGGGCGTCGACGGACGCGGCGTGCGCGTTCCCGGGCGCAGGGGGCGGTGCCTCCGTTCCGGCGTCTCCGGGCCCCGCGGGGGAAGGCGTGACGAACCGGGCCAGCCACAGAGCGTCCGCGACCGTGTCAGGGGCCGTGGACAGGCCCGCGCCGGTGAGCCTGCGCACCAGCTCCTCCAGCGGTGGGCGGGCCGGTGCGGTGTCCTGGCCCGGGGGCTGTGTAGCCTTTTCCCCCGGCCGCGCGCCTCCGGGCGTTCCCGGCTCCGTACTCATGGCCGGCCCGGTCCCAACGGACGCATCAGCAGGTCCGCGAGGCGCTCGCGCCCCACAGGATCCTCCTGGGCGCTGTATTGCGTCAGATAGATCGCGTTCAGGAGCTGATCGGCGGCGCGCAGCCCGCCGGGCGACGCGGAGATGAACCGCTCGATGATGTCCTCGTTCTCCTCCGCGGACGCGCTGCCGAAGTGTGCCTGGACCATCGCTGCGAGCCGGTCGGCCTTCGGTGTGCGCATGTCGAGGTGGATGCAGCGGCGCAGCAGCGGGGCGGGGAAGTCGCGTTCGTCGTTGCTGGTCATCACCACCACGGGGAACTCACGGCAGCGCACGCGCCCGTCCACGACCGTCGCGGACAACCCGTCGTGGGTGAGTACGGAGACCGTCCCGCCTTCGTTCTCCCGACGAGCGCGCTCCAGCTCCGGGATGGCGAATTCCCCCTCCTCCAGCACGTTGAGAAGGTCGTTGGGCAGGTCGACATCACCCTTGTCGAGTTCATCGATCAGCACCACGCGGGGCCTCTCTGAAGGCAGGAGCGCGGTGCCGAGTGGTCCGAGCCGCAGATAGCGGCCGATGCCGGTGTCGGTGGTGCCGGGCAGCTGGGACTCTTGGAGCCGGCCGATGGCGTCGTATTGGTAGAGCCCGTCGCGCAGCGTGCTTCGGCTGACGATGGGCCACTGCAGCACGCGGCCGAGTTTCAGCTCGTGGGCGATCGAGTGGGCGAGCGTGCTTTTGCCGGTGCCGGGGTCGCCGGTGATCAGCAGCGGGCGGCGCAGATACAGGGCCGCGTTGATCAGTTCGAGTTCGTCCAGCGGGCCACGGACGGCGAACCGGCCCCGGGAGGTACCGAGCCGACGGGTGGAGGCGCTGTCGAGCGGGGGGGCTGGCGGTGACCCCGCGAGCTCACCGTCGAACGTGCGCCAGGGGGGTGGCGGGGGCAACCGGCTGATGCCGTCGTGCGGTTCGCTCACGCCCTGGTAGATGAACCAGTCGCTGTTCACGGAACTCCTTCGGTGCGCTGAAAGCGGGGTGCGGGGGCGGCGGAGTGCGGGCGAGGGTCAGGGTGCGTCGAGAACACCTGCGGGCTCGGCGAGGGGCCGGTCGGCGTCGTCGTACATCAGGGCCAGGGGCTTGGCCCAGTAGGCGTGCGGATCGCGGCGGTGGATCCGCTCACGCAGGACGCGCAGCCGCTCGGGCAGCTCGGCCGCGGAGCCGGCGTCCGCCAGCAGCCGGGCGGCGTTGCCGCTGAAGCTGTGGCAACGCTCGTCACATCCGTCCGGAGGGTGGGGCCCGGCGTTCCACAGGAAGACGCCGTGTCCGCTCTCCAGAGCCATGCGCAGGACCTCGCGGCCGGTGGCATCGGCGGCCGGCCGGCAGACCACCGGGACTTGGTCGGGCCCGGCACCGGCGAGAGCGGCGCGGCGCAGCAGCCGACCGGGCTGCGGCGTCGGCAGGGCACGCAGTGGCGTGGCCACGGCCGTGTCCTTCCACCGCATCTCCCACAGGGGGTCGACGCCGCCACGGCGGGACGCGTCCCGCACGACGACTTGCCGGCGTACGCCCAGCGGCCAGCAGGCGGGGTCCGAAAGGTCCAGGTCTGTGACGGCGGCCTGCGGCAGCCAGTGCTGTACGGCGAGGTCGAAGTGCTCGGGCGGAAGGACGACCTCCAGCGGGGCGTGGCGTTCGGGGGTGTCCAGCTGGAGGAAGAGCCGGGCCAGCGGGCGCTGGAGCCGGAGCGGCAGGTCGTCCGGCGGGACCCCGTCGCCGTTCTCGTCGGCGTCGACGACCGCGTCGTCGTCCTGCTCTGGGTCGAGGACCCGCAGCCGCCAGTGGAAGGCGACCGAGGGCGACCACAGGGCAGGTTCGAGCTCCAGCAGCACGCTGGGGCCGTCGCCCGGCCGGGCGTCGAGGATGCCGACCTGTACGGGCTCTGCGGCGAGCGGCGGGTCCTGGGCATGCCCGCCGGGGTGGACAAGGATCCCCGTCGCGTTCGTCCCGCCCCGCACGGTGATGTCTCCGTCGACCAGCCCGGGCAGGGTGACCTCGCCCACGCTGACGTCGGCCTCCAAGCCCAGGCGGCGCATGCGGCGTCCCACCCAGCGGTCCAGGTCGGCCGCCACAGACACCGCGCCCGGCGTCGATGCGACGGCGAGGGCGACGAGCTTGGCGTACCGCAGATAAGGCAGGGCCTCGATCGTGAACTGCATCCGGTACTGGTGGATCTCGCCGTGCCCGTCCCGCCAGTGCCGGAGGGCTGAGGTCGCCGGGAACTTCGCGCGGTGGTGGAACACCACGCGCAGTAGGCTCCGCACCAGCGTCGGGTCGTCGGGCGCCGGGAGAGCGGCCAGCAGCTCAAACAGCTCCAGCCGGTCGCCCGGCGACCAGGAGGTGGTGCTGTCCGGCAGACCGTTGCCTGGCAGCTCGCCTTGGACGTCCGTCCATCCGTCGCGGAGGTCGCTCTCGGCGTGCCACCGGTCATGGGCGCAGACCAGGGCGTGGTACGGGTCCGGCCCGAGGGCATGGTCGGGGTCCACGACGACGGGGCTGACGAACTCCCGCAGTAGAGTGCTGCGCACCGCCCGGCCGCCGTCCTTGATGTCGCCCTCGGATGTGCGTCTGCTGGCTTTGGTCAGGCCGACCAGGGCGCCCTGTGAGAGGTCGATGATCGGCCCTCCGGAAGACCCTTTCGGAATCTCCGTCTGCGGGCCGAGGCGGAAGCTGTAGGGACCGTCGTTCCCGGCGACCACGCAGACGCCGTTCCAGTCGAGCAGTTCCTTGCCGCGCTTGCCGCCGGCGACGTACCAGCCGTAGGCCCGTACCTCGAGCGAGGGCGGGTCGCCGCGGTCGCTGAGCCAGACACAGGCGTGATCGGTGCCGTCCTCCAGCAGGCGTACAAGAGCGATGTCCGACTCTGCGGGGACGGGGCCGCTGTCGGGCACCCCGGACAGCAGATAGCCGGTCCTCGCCGAGATCGAGCGGCCGTTCCACAGGGTCACGGTGTATGGGGCTTCTCCCGCAGCCCGGACCACGTGGGCCGCGGTCAGCGCCCAGCCGGGTGCGATCAGCCCGGCGGACCCCCAGTGCGTGCCGTCCTGTGCACCGATCGCCGCCGTTGCCGCCCTGGCCAGCCGGTCCAGGCGCGGAATCTGGTCAGGCATTCCCCTGCGCACCGGCAGTCGTGCCGTCGTTCCGGTCGCCGGGCCGCCAGGTGAGCGTGACGTTGAGAGCGGCCTTGGCCTCGCCGTCGGCGAGGAACGCGACCGCCTTGCCGGACTTGGCCGCCAGCTCGACACCGAACGAGACGCTCACCTCGTCGGGGTGGGCGGCCTCGCGGGCGGCTTCGAGCACGGAGGTGCCGACCGACCGGATCACCCGCTGGACGCTGTCGACCCGTTCCATCAGGGTGTCGAGGGCTGTGACCTCCTCCTCCTCGCCGTACTCGGTGATCCGCTTGCGCAGATCCACCTCGTCCGGGTCGAGCGTCTCCACTCGGGCGAGGACAGTCTCCCCACCGATCTCCACTTCCCGTACCCGGTACGCCACAGCTCCGCCGCTCCCGTCGCCGATCTCCGTGCCGTCCGCACCTTGCTCGGGCCACAACATCACAGACGCACACCTGAGTTGTTCAGGTTACTTCCCGGCACCGACGCGCGGGCCTGTTCACGGTCTTCTCCTGACGGAGGTCCCGCGCGAGGGCCGCTGTACTGCCAGTGGGGTGAGAATCCCGGACTGGGCGGGTCGATGCGGGGCGCCTCATACCATGGCGACCAGCGCTGAATGGGCCGACCGAATGCCCGGAGCGGCCACCCGCAACTTGCGGCCGCGGCGCGGGCACAGCCGAGGGTGCTGAATGCTGTCGAGCTTCCCGTCACGTTCTCGGCGAGGGTCTTTCGGGAGTCCGTTGAGTGCGCCGCCATGCCCCGGCCGGCTTCAGTGTCTGTCTCGCTGCGAACCTATGCGCGGACGCAGCTTGTACGGGACCTTGGCCACGCCCTCGCGCTCGCTCCACAGCCGCACCCCGGACCGCGTCAGTGTCCAGCCGCTATCCTCGTAGGGCATGAGTTCTCCGACACTGAGCTGCCCGAGGAGGTGGGTCAGTTCCTTGGCCACCCGCAGGTCATGCTCGCGTTCTCGTTCGTCCGCGTTCGCGTACCCGTCGGCGCGAGCGGTGAACTCTTCGTAAGTCAGATCAGCGAGGCGGCGTCGATGTTCGAGCAGCGCCTCACGGTCCACGTACGCGTCGGTGTACTCCTTGCCGTAGCGGCGCCCGTACTCACGTACTCGGTGACGTTCCTCCTCGAGTGCTTCAGGGCTGATCCGTCGCTGACGGGCGGTGGCGACCTGATTGGCGCGAGACAGGAGCCAACTGAGAGGGGAGGGGCAGAGGAAGATGCCGAGCCTGTCGTATCCCTGCCATTGGCAGTGGGCGTATCCGACGGCCTGTGCGACCCAGCCGTAGCGTTCGCCGGTGCCTGTGTCCGGAGTCAGGTTCTTGAACTCGATGCCGACGGCCGGCTCGGCATCGTGCCAGCCGTCCGCATCGCGCGGCTTCAGCACGGCGTCGATTCGGGTTTCCTCGCCGGTCCAATAGCATCCCGGCACCTGCTCCTCAATGTGGAACCACTGGTCCAACTTGCCCAGAACGAAGGCACCGAGGGCCTTCTCGTCAGCGAACGTTCCAGGGCGTGGCAGCAATGCCTTCTCTCCGTAGCGCACTTACCCGACTGTACGGTCCACCTGACTCGGGGCGCGAGACTACAACTGTTGGCGCAGAGTCCATGAGATGTCGTAGTCCACATGATCGCGGTAGGTCATCACCAGCGCCTGTACCGCCTGACGGAGGGCGTCGCGTGCGGGCCCCAGTGTGGCTTGTTCGTACAGATCCAGCACCATACGGCGGGCTTCGATGTTCGCCACGGCTGACATTGGCCCCCAGATGGCGATCTGATCGGCAACATCCCGCAGCGGACAGGCGACAACCAGCTCGTCGTGGTCGTCGACGACCCTCTGGCTACGGGTCGGCCAATGCCGCCAATGGGTGATACCTGCGGCTCCGGTAGTGCCCTCCTCCTCGTCAAGGCGAGCAAGAAGGAAGGCGATCATCGGCTCATGGTCACGCTCATCGGGGTGGGCCGAGAATCTGCGGGGCCCAAGGGCAGTCGTCGTCGGGGCAATAGGTAAGCCAGCCGATTTCGCCACGGACCAGAATGCCGCCACCGGGCGGCACATAGGTCGCGCACAACTCGGCGGCGCACAGGGCGCCGTACCTATTGCTGGCTGCCATCCCCGTCACCCTCCCCGAGTAATCCGGTGCGCCGCCACAGTAGCTGGTTCTACTGGCACCGCATCGTTCGAGGAAGGACGAGGGGAACGGGTGCTCTGGGACGCCGGCTTCGAGGGTCGAAGCAAAAACCGAGATCGCGGCTGGGCGCGGACCGCTGCGTGACCGAGCGAGCACACTCTTGGCTGTTACATGGGAACGGCAGCGGAGGTCCTCAACCCTACGACCCGGCCCCGGGGCCACCCTGATGACCACGTAGGTGGTCGGAGGGTTGCGATCTCGAAGGAGCTTGAGGTGCTCGCGCGAGGCGTAGGCCGGACAATGGGAAGGGAGCGCGTGGGGACCAGTTGGGGACCACACGCTACGCGCGGTGGTGCACGATGCATGCCTACACGCACAACTCGCGCCCGGATTAATTCCGCTATATCCAGAAAATACCCTTGACCCTCACTCCTGGGGGTCAAGGGGTCGCAGGTTCAAATCCTGTCGTCCCGACTCGTGAGAGTCGTAGGTCAGGGCCGGTTTCGGAGAGATCCGAGGCCGGCCCTTGATCATTTTTGGGGGTCCACTCGGGGACCGGCGTCCTTGACCGGATCGGCGTGGCCGCCAGCCGGTCGACGAAGCCGACGGATGACGGGCGCCGGCGCCCGCAGCCCGCTGCCTGTCCCCACCTCGTGCGGCATGGCGGCTGCCTTCGAGACCGGCCGGCCACGGCGCGGCCAACTCGTCAGGCGAGCGAGCCGACGCCGAGGGATCCCCGTGATCAGCCGAGGCGCCGGCGCCGGCCGATTGACCATGATCGCCACAACCGGATCATGCCACTTGCCCGGCACGCGGCCCCCCGCTGTCACGCACCAACGCGTCAGTGGGGCAGCGGCAGCTCGACTGCCGAGGGCGCGCCGGCCGACAACGCCGTCGCACGTGATGGATCAACTCGGCGGGACGAGCGTCGTAAGCACTGTGTCCAGGTCGAGCGGCCTCCACGTCTGCTCCATGCAGGGGCGGGGGCAGCGACAGGCGCCGGTGCGGACTCCACGCCGGCGCCTGCCATCCGCGCGTATGCCGCCGGTGCCGACGGGCGGCCTACGGCGGTGACCTGTCAGTGGTCGTCCCAATGCCCATCGTGGGAGGCGTGCCGATGGCCGTCATGGACGTAGTCGACATGGTCTTCGTGCGGCACGGCGACGTGACCGCAGTCCTGTCCGTGCCGGTGCTCGTGCCCTTCGTGCACCGAGTGCGCCGGATTCGCGCACTCGTCCACATGGTCCTCGTGGGCACGGTGCAGGTGGCCGTCGTGCGCGTAGTCGACGTGGTCGTTGTGCGGGATCGCCACGTGGCCGCATCCCGGCGCGTGCGCGTGCGCGTGTGCGGGATGGGGGTGGTGCGCCTTGGTCGTGGACATCTCGCTGGCTCCTTCGTCGGTTCACCGTCCTGGAGACACCGAACGCGCCCGCCGGAGAGAAGAGGAAGACAAGTCCGGTATATCTCTCATTTCTCGCAGGGTAAGCCCGTCCGGGTGCGGGCACCTCCGGGCTCGCTGCCGCAGCTTCGGTTCAGCACTCGGAGATGTCGAGTGTCACTTTCCGTGGCGACCGCCTCCTTTCCGTTGATCACTTGCTGGAGCCGGCGTACGGAAGGAGTGCCATCTCGCGTGCGTTCTTGATCGCTGCGGCCACCTGTCGCTGCTGCTGGGCGCTGATCCGGGTGACCCTGCGGCTGCGGATCTTGCCCCGGTCGGAGATGAACTTCCGCAGGAGATCGGTGTCCTTGTAGTCGATGTAGGTGATCTTCGCCGCGTCGAGCGGGTTCGGGCGGTCCTTGGCGGGTTTGCGGGGTTCCTGGCGTCGGGCCATGAATCTCTCCTCAGAGGGCTGGGTGTGTGGTGGCGCGAGCGGTCAGTGGACCGGGTCGAGGAACTCGTCGAAGGCGGCAGGCAGGTCCTTCCAGGCCGCACGGCCCGCTGTGTACTCGGCGTCGGTCAGCAGGCAGGAATCGAGTAGAGCGGTCAGCCCGTCGCGGTCCAGGCCGGGGGAGACGAAGACCAGGTGCTGGCAGCGGTCGCCGTGCTCGGGATGCCAGTCCAGTGCGGCGGCCGCCCGTCGTACCGGCGGAATCATGTCCCAGGCCGCGTCCGGGAGGGATGCGAGCCAGGGACCGTTGTTCTCGACGCAGAGCGCGCCGCCCGCCGCCTCCCAGGACAGGAGTGTGTCGGGACGGTCGGCGAGCCAGAACCGGCCGCGGCTGCGGGCGGCCGCGCAACTCAGGTCCTCCAGGGCGTCGTACAGGCGCCCGGGGTGGAACGGCCGGTGCTTGCGCCACACGAGAGTGCTGACGCCGGCCTCCTCGGCCTCCTGGGGCAGCAGCGCGCTGGCCGGATGCTGTCCCGCGCCGGCCGCTTCCACGTCGAACCCCACGAGGGCCAGCCTCACCAGCTCTTGCGAGCCGGCCGCCGCCTGAGGGGCCGTCGGGTGCAGCTGTCCGATCAGCGCCCTGTCTTCCTCGTCCGCTTGGCCGGTGTCCACGATGGCGACCACGGAGGCGTACTCCAGTTGTCGCGCCCAGGTGTCGCCGACGGTCCGCTGATCGGCGGCCGCGGCTGCCAGGCCCGCCTCGGCCAGGTCGTCGCCGTTGGCGAGGTAGGGCAGGACGAGGGCAGGATCGACGGCGGTGATCACGCTCGTCACCTCTACCCGGCCATCGCCGTGTGCGGCGACGACCTCGGCCATGGCCTGGGGCTCCACGGAGTCCCACAGCTCGACGACGGCCGTCCGGGTGACCCCGTCGGCCGCCAGTCGCTCCAGCTCCGGCATCAGGTCCTCGCGCAGGGCGCAGCAGGCGCAGTCGTTCACCAGCGGGGTCTCGCCGCTGGAGAGCGTCCCGGAGGTGTCGCGCACGGTCCGGTACACCGTGCCCGTCCCGGCCGTCGTGAGGTCGTGGTGCAGAGCGACGCTGTGAGGTATGTCCCTGAGCAGCCCCTCCACGACCTCGTGGCGGGCGTCGGAGTGCAGTCCGCAGACCATGACGACGGGGAGCATGCGCCTGTCCTCCATCACCGGCCCTCGCGGCGGCCGTAGCGCCGCTCGAAGCGTTCGACGCGTCCAGCGGTGTCCAGGACGCGGGCGGTGCCGGTGTAGAAGGGGTGGCTCGCGGAGGAGATCTCCACGTCGACGACCGGGTAGGTGGTGCCGTCCTCCCACTCGACCGTCCGGTCGCTGCTCAAGGTGGAGCGGGTCAGGAAGGCGAAGTCGGCGGCCTTGTCGCGGAAGACGACGGGGCGGTAGGAGGGGTGGATTCCGGGCTTCATGGTGGTGTCCTCGTGGTCAGGGGCGGGGGTGTCGAGCGGGGGAGTCGAGGTGTCAGCGCTCTTCGCGGAAGTCGACGTGGCGGCGGACGAGCGGATCGAACTTCCGCAGGACCAGCCGGTCGGGGTTGTTCCGCCGGTTCTTGCGGGTGACGTAGGTGTAGCCCGTTCCCGCGGTGGAGCGGAGCTTGGTGATCGGGCGTAGTTCGTTGCGAGCCATGCCGCTACTATATGGCAATGGTTTCCATTTTCAATATGGGACCGACTCGATGAGAGGCAGGTAACTTCGTGTCCGCCCACTGCCAACTGACCGGCGCACAGCCGGGCTTCGGCAACACGATCTCCCACTCGCACCGGCGCACGTCGCGCCGGTTCGACCCGAACATCCAGCGCAAGCGCTACTGGCTGCCCAGCGAAGGGCGGCATGTGCGCCTCGTGCTGAGTGCCAGGGCGATCAAGGTGATCGACACCATCGGCATCGAGGCTGCGGTCGCCCGCATCCGGGCGAGGGGAGTGAAGGTCTGATGGCCAAGCAGAGCAAGATCGCCCAGAACGAGAAGCGCAAGGCGACCGTCGCTCGGTACGCCGCCCGTCGTGCGGAGTTGAAGGAAACAATCCGCAGGCCCGGTGTGCCGGAGGTCGAGCGGCTTGCTGCTGTCGAGGAACTGCGTCGGCAGCCGCGCGATGCCAGTGCCACCCGGGTGCGCAATCGGGACAGCGTGGACGGCCGCCCACGCGGTCATCTGCGGAAGTTCGGGCTGTCCCGGGTCCGGATGCGCGAACAGGCGCACGCCGGATTCCTTCCCGGAGTGACCAAGTCCTCCTGGTGACCGCTCGCTTACGATGGCGGGTGGTGGTGCGGCCGGCGGGCCGTGGCGCCACCCGTCACTGTTCCCGGTCCGCGTGCTGCCACGGCCGATGACGCACCGTCGGGGCGTGCGCGGTGTTCCGCAGGACGGCGGGTGCGCTCGTCCGAGTCCTTCGTCGGCTCAGCCGGCACCTCGTCGTAGCAGTTGGTAAGCCTCGAGGAACGCCGGACGGTGCACCGGGAGCCCCGGGCGCGCGCCGGGGGCCGGTGCCGTGCTTCTCCTCCCCGGCGCCGGCCCTCTCCTGTGCCCGGCCGTGGTCCTTCGGCAGGATCTGCTTTCGCTCCGCCGAACCGCAGGAGGTGGCCATGTCATTCTCGCTCTCCCGGAGACCCGGACGCCCTGCCCCTCCCCGTCGAGTTGTGACGCACGTTCGGCATGCGCTCCGACGTGCCGGTCAGCGTCTCGTCACGGACCGGAACGCACTGGGCGTCATCCCGGTGTGCTGCCGGAAGAAGGCGCTGAAGGTGGTCGGGTGGGTGAAACCGGTGCGCTCGCCGATGACGGCCGGCGGCAACGACGTGTGGATGAGCAGGCGCTTGGCCTCCAGCAGCACCCGGTCGTCGATGAAGCGCTTCGCGCCGCAGCCGAGCGCCGCGCGGGTGGCGCGGGTGAGAGTGCGGGGGCTGTAGCCGAGCCGGTCCGCGTAGTCCTCGACCCGGTGGGTCTCACGGAATCCCTCCTCGACGGCCTGCCGGAAACGCTGGAACGGTTCGCGGCTGCCGGAGCGCGTGCGCCACCGGGGGTCGGCGAGGTGGACGAGGCGGATGAGGATCACGGACAGCAGGTCGCGCAGCGTCTCGACGTACGCCTCGAGCCGCAGGTCGCCGAGACCGTCGTACTCCTCGGTCAGGCAGTCCAGGACGCGCAGCAGGGCGTCCTGACGCGGCGGGTCGGGTGTGATGAGGCGGCAGGCGAGGTGCTCGCCGTGCCGGATGAGGCTGTCCGTGGCAGTGGTGGGAAACCCCGTCGGGAAGACCAGCACCGTGGCGTCACCGTCGCCGGTCCCTTCGGGGAACCGCAGTACCTGGCCGGGCCACACCCACAACCAGTCGCCTGCTCCCAGGCGGTACGCGGTGAAGTCCACCGAGCACTCGAGCCGGCCGCCGCGCACCGCTACGAGAAGGTGGAACGCCGGACGTGCGGACGAGGTGAGGGGCAGGTCCCGCTCCGCGCCCTGCGCGGCGAGCCCCGCCAGATCGAGGATCTCCAGGCCGGGCGGCCTCCCGGGCGAGGGCCGGTACCGCACCGCCGGAATGGCGCCCGACCGACGGCCGTCGGGGAGTTGTCCGTTTCTCTTCATCGCGTGGCCGAGTGTAAGGCGATCACCGGCCCGGGCGGAGCTAGCTTGAAACAGGCGCCGCCGGGGTCCCGGCAGGCCGGGACTGCGGGACGGGACCGCCCGAGCCGAGGGCCGGTCAGCGCCCGGCCCGGCCAAGTGGCGCGCCCCGCCTCCCGCGAAAGGACCACCATGACGATCGAGTTCGCCACCCGGTACCGCGAGCGCTCCCACATACCGCCGCAACCGGGAAAGCCGTACTTCATCGAGAAGGGCATGGGGGATCGCGCCCACCTCTTCACCGACATGTTCACCGTCTACGCCGGCGGTGAGCAGACCGAGAACACCTTCAACTTCTTCACCTGCGAAGGACCCAAGGGCGACATCATCCCCGCGCACTCCCATCCCGACACGTACGAGGTCTTCTTCATCACGGACGGGGCCGTGCGGCTCTTCGTCGAGGACCTGGAGGGGGAACAGCACGAGAAGCTCCTGACCTCGGGCGACTTCGGCTTCGTGCCCAAGAACTGCCCGCACGCCTACCGCATCGAACGCCACCACAGCCGCATCGTCGGAGTGGCCGCCGGCCCCGGCGGTACCTTCGAGCGGTTCTTCGAGAATCTGGGCACACCCACGGAGGAACACGGACTGCCCCGCACGCCGTACGTCCCCGACCCGCGGAAGTTCGGGACCGTGCCGCAGGAGTACGACGTCACGTTCCTGCCGGACCACAAGTGGCGCGCCGGAAGCTGAGAAGACCCGATGCCGTACCTCAAGGCGCTCCTGGCCGGAGTGCTCGTCGGTGTGCTGTACGTGGTGGTGCGGCACAAGTCCCCCGCCCCGCCCCCGGTCGCACTGATCGGGCTGCTGGGCATGCTGCTCGGCCAGGCAGCGCCGGGGGCGTGGTGAGCGGCCACCGCGCGGCCCGCGCGCTGTTCCGCCGTGCGGTGCCCGCTTTCGTCGCCGGTCTGCTGATGGGCGCCGTGTACCGGGCGCTCGACGTGATGTCGCCCGCCCCTCCGCCCGCCGGGCTGACCGGCCTCGCGGGCATGGTGCTGGGCGAACGCGCCGCCCTCGTCGTCCGTGACCGTTTCACCCGCCGCCCCGCCCCGCCCGCCACCCGTTGAGGAGACGCCCGTGTCCACCGAACTTCCCGGCTACATCGACGTCCACGCGCACTTCGTCACCGACTCCTACGTCCGTCAGGCCCGCGAGGCCGGGCACCAGTTCCCCGACGGGGTCCCCGGCTGGCCGACCTGGTCGGCTGCCGCGCACCTGGAGCTGATGGACCGCTGCGGGATCCGGACCTCCATGCTGTCGGTCTCCTCGCCCGGCATCCACTTCGGCGACGACGCCGCAGCCGCCCGCCTCGCCCGCGAGGTCAACACGGCCGGTGCCGAGACCGTCCGCGAGCACCCGGGCCGGTTCGGCCTGTTCGCCTCGCTGCCCCTTCCGGACGTCGACGGAGCGCTGGAGGAGATCGCTCACGCCTACGACGCCCTGGACGCCGACGGGGTGGTCCTGGAGACCAACACCCACGGCACCTACCTCGGGAACCCGGACCTCGAGCCGGTCTGGGCCGAACTCGACCGGCGTGCCGCGGTCGTCTTCCTGCACCCCACCTCACCCGTGTGCTGGGAGCAGTCGGCCCTCGGACGGCCCAGGCCGATGGTCGAGTTCGTGTTCGACACCGCCCGCACCGTCACCGACCTGCTCATGGCCGGCACCCTGGACCGCCATCGCGACGTCACGGTGATCGTCCCGCACTGCGGAGGCGCCCTGCCGGTCCTGGCCGACCGCATCGACGGGTTCATGAAGATGTTCATGCCCGACGGCGCCGGAGGACCCGGCGCCGTGGAACAACTCGGCCGCCTCCACTACGACCTGGCCGGCCCGGCCCTGCCCCGACAGCTCCCCGCACTGGTGAACCTGGCCGGCACCGACCGCCTGCTGTACGGCAGCGACCACTGCTGGACCCCGGCTGCCGGGGTCGAGGCGCACATCGCCGGGCTGGACGCCGCGCCGGCCCCCGAGGGCTCGACGAGCTGGCGTGCGCTCACCACCGACAACGCCCGCCGGGTGCTGTCCCGGACCCGCTGAACCGACGGAGCGCCGCCCGTGACCCCGCACTTCCCCCTCCGGCTGCCGGCCCCGCCCGACCCGGCGGTCCTGCCCCTGCCCCACATGGCCCGCCCGGCCGACGGTGTGCTGTTGCTGCGCGGGACCGTCTACGCCGTGCCGGACGGCATCCGTCCGCTCACCGTCGACCTGTGGCTGCCCGAGGACACCGCCGGTCCCGTCCCCGTCGTCGTCTTCGTCCACGGTGGCGGGTGGCGTACCGGCCTGCGGGACGACCTGGGGCCGCGTTTCCGCCGGTGGCGGCCTGGCCCCTTCGCCCGTTTCGCCCGGGCCGGCTTCGCCGTCGCGTGCGCCGACTACCGCCTCAGCGGCGAGGCACCGTACCCGGCCCAGACCGACGACCTGGCCGCCCTCCTCAAATGGCTCGGGACCCGCGCCGAGGAGCTCGGCCTGGACACCGGACGGACGGTGCTGTGGGGGGAGTCGGCCGGTGGACACCTCGCGGCGTTGACCGCGCTGACACAGCCCGCCGGTGCGGTGAGGGGGTGCGTCACCTGGTACGCGCCCACAGACCTGCCCGGACTCGCCGAGGACGGTGCCGAGGGCACGTACGACGCCCACGACCCCTCCTCCTTCGAGGCCATGCTGCTCGGTGGAGCCCCGGCGAGCAGGACGGACCTGGCGCGGGCCGCCAGCCCCGTGGCTCATGCGGGGCCCCACGCGCCACCGTTCCTCATACTGCACGGCGCCGACGACACCCTGGTCCCCGTCCGGCAGTCCCTTCGCCTCGCGGAGGCCCTGCGCGCGGCCGGCCGTCGTCCCGACCTGCGTGTCCTGGCCGGCGGTGACCACCTCTGGGTGGGCCTGTCCGACGAGGGCGTGGAGGACTGCTTCAGCCGCACGCTCGGCTTCGCCCGCCGTTGCACGGACCGGCTGCCCTCACGAGCCCGGGACGACGGCGCGCCGGGACGCAGGCCGGCGCCGCCTGTGCGGTAGACCGGGGGCAGGTCTGGCATCGTCCTGGTCCGGGGCGCCGGGTCCGGACCCCGGACCGGTGGGTGCAGCCCCGTGAGGAGCGACAGGTGAACATGCTGAACGCGCAGCTGAGCGACGCCGACATGAGATGCGCGGAGCGGGCCGTGGAACTGGCAGGGGAAGCCCTGCGGGCCGGGGACGAGCCATTCGGCTCCCTCCTCGTCAGTGCCCAGGGGATGATCCTTCGGGAGGCCCGCAACCTGGTCTGCACCCAGGAGGACGACACCCGCCATCCCGAGCTGGAACTCGCCCGTTGGGCCGCGGGGCACCTGAGCGCGGTCGAACGATCATCGGCCGTCGTCTACACATCGGGGGAGCACTGCCCCATGTGCGCGGCGGCGCACGGCTGGGCGGGCCTCGGACGCATCGTGTACGCCCATGCGGGCGCTCAGCTGGCGCAGTGGCTGACCGAACTCGACGTCGCTCCGCCACCCGTGCGGCCCCTGCCGATCCAGGAGATCGTGCCCGGTGCCGACGTCCAGGGGCCGATCCCCGCCTTCGCCGACCGTCTGAGGGCCATGCACCGCGCCTTCCACGCGCAGACCGGCCCCCGGCCCTGACACGGCTGTGCTGCCACGCGGGCCGTCCCGGAGAATCCGCGCCGATGTGCGGAAAACGTCATCCGAGGGGCGGGTCGAGTCCGAAGTACCTGGTGTGGCGGCCGGATCAAGGCCCGCCGCCCCTCCCAGCAAAGGTGAAGGTCATGACCATCAACCGCCGCATCAAAGGTGTCGCACTCGCCGGAGCCGGTGCGTTCCTCGTACCCCTCGCTCTCGTCGCCGCCGCCCCCGCCGCGCAGGCGGGCCCCGCGGCGGAGCCCTTCGGGCCCGCCTGCTCGGCGTTGCCGACCAGTGGCGAGGGGAGTGCCGCCGGCATGGCCGACGATCCGGTCGCGACCGCGGCTTCCAACAATCCGGAACTCTCGACCCTGGTCAGCGCCGTGCAGAAGGCAGGCCTGGCCGACACCCTGAACAGCGCCGAGAACATCACTGTGTTCGCACCCACCGACGCTGCCTTCGAGAAGATCCCTCAGGCCGACCTCGACAAGATCCTCAACGACAAGGAACAGCTGAAGGACCTCCTCACCTATCACGTGGTCGGTGAGAAGGTGACCGTCGACCAGCTGCCCGACGGCACGTTCGAGACACTCCAGGGCGGCCGGCTCACGACATCGGGGTCCGGGGAGAACTTCGAGGTGAACAACTCGGCGAAGATCGTGTGCGGTGACCTCGAGACGAAGAACGCGACGGTCCAGCTCGTCGACACGGTGCTGATGCCTCCGTCCTGACGCGCCGGGCGACCCCACGGCGCGCGCGGGGTCAGAACGCGTACCGGATCGGCAGCCAGGGGGCGTGCGCGCGCACCAGACCGCGCACGGTCTCCACCGCCGCGGCCTTGGTGGCGTCGCGGTAGCGCACGTTCCAGCTGCCGTTCCCGGACAGCTTCGCCTGCTGGAGCTCCGGACGCCAGATGATGTCCTCGGCACGCGGGTGCCACGCCATGTTGACGTCGTGCAGGTCCTCGTTGTGCGTCAGCATGATCACTTCGGCCGCCGCCTGCTCCTTGACGGCGTCCGGCAGCACATCGTCCATCTGCTGGAGCAGCATGCGCCAGGCCTGCTCCCATCCGGGGCGGATGACCACGGGGGAGAGGTTGAAGTGGACCTCGTACCCCGCCTCGACGAAGTCCGCCGCGGCCTCGATGCGCTCCCCGACAGGACTGGTGCGGATGTCCAGCAGCCGCGAATCCTCCGGTGGCATCAGGGAGAACCGGATCCGGGTGCGCCCGCGCGGCTGGAGAGCGAGGAGATCCGGATTGACGAACTTGGTCGCGAACGACGCCTTGGCCGTGCGCCACCCGGAGAAGGCACGCACCAGGTCAGCGGTGTTCTCACTGATCAACGCGTCCACGGAACAGTCGTTGTTCTCCCCGATGTCATAGACCCACGCCTGAGGGTCGCACTGGTTCGGCTCGCTCTTGGGGCCCTGGCCGGCGATGTGCCGGGCCAGCCGGGCGATGATGCCGTCGATGTTGGTGAAGACGGTGACGGGGTTAGCGTAACCCTTGCGGCGCGGCACGTAGCAGTAGGCGCAGGCCATGGCGCAGCCGTTGGCGGCCCCCGGGGCGATCCAGTCCGCGGACCGGCCGTTGGCCCGGACGGTGAGGGTCTTCTTCTCCCCGAGCACCAGGACCGTGCTCTTGAGCCGCACCCAGCGTTCGGCGTTCCCTCTGTTGCCGTGCAGCTCCGGGATACGCCAATGGGACTCGACCGGGAGGACGTCGGCGTCGGGGAACCGTGCGAGGACCTCCCGGCCCCGCGCTGAGGCGGCGGCGGCCGGCTCGGCGTGGATCTCGCGTACCGACAGCATCCGGCGCGCCTGGTCCGAGTCGCGGAAGAGAGGACCCGCGGGCCCTGGCTCCTCGGGACGGCCGCTCAGGTCGGCGAGGCCGAAGAGCCCGTCCTGGACCGGTTCGGCTTCACCTGGGAACTGGGGGGTGTGCATGGCTTCCGCTCCGGTCTCCGTGACGTCACTCCCCACGGTACGAGAAGCGCGACGGGTGCGTGCGCGCACCAAGGTCCACGGAAGTCCGGGCCGGTAGGCGCGCGGGCTCACCGTGCGCCGGCCCTCACAGCGCGGCGTCCGCCCCGATCCGGTGGCGCAGCAGGTGCAGGCCACGGCGGGCATGGCTCTTCACCGTGCCGAGCGGGATGCCCGTACGCTCCGCGATCTGCACCTGGGTGAGGTCCTCGTAGAAGGCCATCCGCAGGACCTGTCCCTGGGGGCCGGGAAGCCCGGTCAGCTCCCCGGTGAGCAGTACGCGGTCGAGGGCCGCCTCGGGTGGAGACTCCGTCCTGCGCGGTGGGGCGACGGCGAGCGTGCGGGCGGCGGCTTCGACGAGCCGCGCGCGCCGGGCCCTGGCCGCGAGCGCGTCGTAGATCTTACGGCGGGCGATGCCCACGATCCATCCGCCGAGGGGCCCGCGTTCGGGCCGGAATCCGGCGCGCCCGAGCCACACGGCGAGGAAGACCTGCTGTGTGACGTCCTCCGCCTCCTGCGCGTCGCCGAGCGAGCGGCGCGCCAGCGTGTGGACGAGGGGGCGCCAGCGTGCGTAGGCGGCCGCGAAGGCGCGTTCGTCGGCAGCCGCGAAGCCCTGGGCCAGGTCTTCGTCGGTGGCGGTGGTCCTGGCGGGCGGGGCAGTGTGACCGTCTGGGCGGTTGCTCGAGTACATCGTCTCGTTCTCCTGCCGGAGCGGGCTGTGGGTGACGCGGGGGCGGTCTTCCGCCCGGGGGGTTCGCGCAGCTCCCACACGTCAGTCTCGAAGGCGTGACCGGGGCGGGCAACACGCCTCGATCGTGCGTCGTATGGTGAAGACGTGGCTCTCACCGACGGCCCCCGACGGCAGGGCGGCGGTCTGACCACCGGCGAGGTCGCCAGGCGGCTCGGGGTGGCCCCGACAACGGTGCGCTCGTGGGACCGCCGCTACGGTCTCGGCCCCCGCCACCACGCGGGCGGCAGGCACCGCAGGTGGACGCCGGCGGACCTCGCGACGCTGGAGCGCATGTGCGCACTGACCTCGACGGGCCTTCCGCCCTCGGAGGCGGCCAGACTGGCCCGGGAACAGGCCGCCCCGGACGCGGAGCGTGCACCGCAACGATCCCCCGCCCGGGCTCCGGGCGCAGGCAGCGGACTCCGGCCGGAGGACGTGCGCCGGACGTGCAGAGGGCTGGCCCGCGCCGCTCTCCGGCTGGACCCCGGCGCCCTCGACGAACTGCTGGCCACCGTGATCGCCGACCACGGACTGATGGCCGCCTGGACGGAGGTGATCATGCCCACGATGCAGGCGGTCGGCCGTAAGTGGGAGAACACGGGCGAGAAGTACGCGGAGGTCGAGCACCTCCTGTCCTGGCACGTGGTCGGAGCCCTGCGCAGGTCCGCCCCGCCGGTCCCGGCCGGGCCGTCGGACGCCACGACCCTGCTGGCGTGTGTGCCCGGCGAGAGGCACACTCTGCCACTCGAGGTCCTCGCTTCCGCCCTGGCCCAGCGCGGCATGCCGATCCGGATGTTCGGCGCCGCCCTGCCCGCCGAGGCGCTCGTCGAGGCGGTGCACAGGACCGGGCCGGCGGCGGTCGGGCTGTGGGCCCAGTCCCGCACGACTGCCAGCCGGCCGCTGGCCCGCCATGTGGCCGCCATGGAGTGGGGGATGCGCGGAGCCCGCACGCGCCCGGTGGTGCTGACCCTCGGCCCGGGGTGGGCGGGAAGGACGGTGCCGGGCCTGCGGCACCCGTCGGGCCTCGCCGAGGCCGTCACCGCACTGAGCGCGGTGGTGGAAGCCTCCGGGGGAGCGCCCGTCGCGGCTGGGCGTGCCCCGCGTGGGCAGCCCTTAGCTGGCCCTCGTCCTCTCCCGAACCGGTGCTGTGCCAGGCTGGAACCCATGGGGACACGGGTCGGTGGTTACCGGTATGTGGGTCCGGCCGAGCTGAAGGCCGCGGTCACACCCGGGAGCGGCGGCGTACGGATCGGTTCGGCAGCCGGCTTCGACAGCTGGATGGCGCGGCGAACCGCTGCGGAGACGGCCGAGCCGTTCACCTTCGTGGTGGGTACGGACGGGCTCCTGCGGCTCGCGGCGCGGCGGAGTGAGCATGTGGTCTGTGCCGGTGGCGAACCGGTCCTGGGCGCCGGCGAGATCGGTTTCGCCCGCGAGGGGGGCAGGTGGCTCGTGAGTGAGATCAGCAATCAGTCGACCGGTTACTGCCCCGACGTCAGCTCCTGGCCGGCGGTCGCCCGCGCGCTGGAGCGAGCAGGGCTCGAAGGCCCCAACCGCTTCACGCACGAGGTGGTGTTCCGGCGCTGTCCCGCCTGCCAGGAGCACAACATCGTGCGTGAGGGTGACTTCGTCTGCGTGTTCTGCGACAGCGCTCTGCCCGAGGCGTGGAACGTCGACCCCGGGTGACGGGGAAGCCGGCGCGCGCCCGGCGCCGTCCGCGTCGCGGAGCCCCGGCCGGTGCCTTGAGCCCCCGCGCGCCGCGCGGGGGCTCCGCCCCGTCCCGGCGGGTGCCGTGACCCGTGCGAGCGGGGGCCGTACCGGGAGGTGTCGGTACGGCCCCGGGAGGGGCCGGGGCCCTCAGGCGGTCTTGCCGGAGCCGGAGCCGACTCCCTCCGCCTGCTTGATGCCCTTGGTGATGTCGTCCAGGACCGAGAGCTTCGGCGCCTCGGCGTTGATGTCGAAGCCGGAGCGGACGACCACCAGCATGCTCTTGACGTTGGGGGAGGGGAACGCCAGCGACTCGACGTACCCGTCGTCGCCGTTCTTCGTCACCACCTTCCAGCGCACCAGGTAGCCCTTCTGTCCGGCGACCGTGACCGCCTCGGACCTGAGTTCCTCGTGCGAGGTGATGCCGCCGTAGATCTTCTCGCCGTACGACTCCTCGGCGTTGGCCCTGATGTCGGCCTCGGCGGCGGCCTTCGCCGTGGTCGCCTCCACCTTCAGCGCCTGGGCCGGAGCGGAGAACACCCCGCCGCGCACACACGTCTGGGACTCGTCGCCGGGGCAGGCGTACTCGCCGGTGGTCACTCCCGCGCCGATCGGCCCGGACTGCCCCGTCCAGCCGTCGGGTACGGGGATGCTGATGCCGCTCGCCGCGTCGGTGGCGTACCCCTCCTCCGTCTGCGGCATCTGCTGACCGGGGTTCCGGCCTTCGCCACCGTCCTGCCCGCCGTCGCCAGGGGCACCTGGGAGGCGGGGGCTCTGGGAGGGCGCCGGGGCTGTGGCGGAGGAGTCGGCGCGGTCGTCCGAACTGTCGCCCAGTATGTACGCGCCGCCACCGACGGCCGCGAGCAGGACGACAGCGGCGGCGATGCCCGCGCCGACGCGTATGCGACGGCGCCGGACCGTCGCGGGAGGTATCCGGAGCTGGTCGGTCCAGCGGGCCCCGTCCCACCAGCGTTCCTGAAGGGGGCCGATTCCTGAGTGCCCGGGGTCTGGATGCCAGCCGGGCGGGGTCGTCTGGGTCACGACAGTACCGTAGGCGCACTCGGTGAGAATCGTATGAAACGCATGGCGCGAGGGGCCGTGACCGCCCCCGGGCCGAGCGCCCCGCGTGTGTGCGTCGCGCTCCGCGCGCTCCCCACGGCGCTCAGGACGTCGCACCGGCCGTGCCGTTCGAACACCTCGTCCGCCGGGCCTCGTTCGTCGCCCGGCCACCACCGGGAGCCCATGGCAGCGGTCGGCGGACCCGGCGAGGAGCCTGACCGGTGTCCGTCGCCGGCACTGCGGCAAGGACTCCTACGGCTCGATCAGTCCGGCGCGGATCGCGTACCGGGTGAGTTCCAGGCGGTCACGGAGTCCCAGCTTCTGCAGCAGGTTCGCCCGGTGCCGCTCGACCGTCTTGACGCTGATCACCAGCATGCCGGCGATCTCCTTCGACGAGTGACCCTCGGCGACCAGTTTGAGGATCTCCTCCTCGCGTTCGGTGATCGCACGGTCGGGCACGTCGCCGCCGTCCCGGACCCGGTCGAGGTAGTTGCGGATGAGTGCGGTGACGGCGCCCGGGTAGAGGAAGGGCTCGTCGCGCATGGCCGCACGGCACGCCTCGACCAGATCCCGGTCGGCGACGGACTTCAGCACGAAGCCCGAGGCGCCCGCCTTGAGCGCCTCGAAGAAGTACTGCTCGTTGTCGTACATCGTGAGCATCAGGATGCGCAGCTCCGGCATGACCCGCGACAGTTCGCGGGCCGCCTGGAGACCCGTGAGGCGTGGCATGGCGATGTCGAGGACGGCCAGGTCGGGCCGTTCCGCCCGCGCCCTCTCGATGGCCTCGGCGCCGTCGCCGGCCTCGGCGACGACCTCGAGGTCCGGTTCGCCGTCGAGGATCAGCCGTACGCCGCGGCGGACCAGGGCGTGGTCATCGGCGAGGAGGATGCGGGTCTTCCCGGACCCGGTGGGGGAAGGGGGCATGGTTCAGGCGCTTCCGTTCCGTACGGGCAGGTCGAGGCGCACGTCGGTGCCGCCCGTCGCGACGGTATCCAGGGTGAGTGTGGCGCCGACGAGCAGGGCGCGTTCACGCATTCCGCGCAGGCCGGCACCCTCGGGGGCGTCCCCGATGCCCCGGCCGTCGTCACGGACGCGCAGCTCCACCCCGTGAGGGCTTCGGCGCAGGGAGAGTTCCAGCGACGTGGCCCCCGCGTGCCGGACGGTGTTGGTGACGGCTTCCTGGGCGATGCGGTAGACGACGAGTTCCGCCTCCTCGCCGAGCGGGGGCAGATCCTTGTCCATCTGCCGTCGGACCGTCAGCCCCGCCGGTGCCGGTGTCTCGGTGGTCAGGGCCGTCAGCGCGCTGACCAGCCCCAGCTCGTCCAGCACCCCGGGGCGCAGCCGTCGCGCGATCCGGCGGATCTCGTCGAGGCTGCCCCGGGTGATCTCCTGTACCTGGGCGAGTTCCCCGCGCAGCGGTTCCGGCGCGTGACCGGTGACCCGCTTCAGTTCCAGGAGGACCGCGGTCAGGGTCTGGCCCACCTCGTCGTGCAGTTCCTGGGCGACCCGGCGGCGCTCGGCCTCCTGCGCCCAGATGGCCCGGGCGCTGCTGGTCGCGCGCTCCGCCTCCAGACGGTCGAGCATGCTGTTGAACGTCTCGATCAGGGCGGCGACCTCGCCCTCTCCGGCCACCTCAGGGCGCGGCCGCGGGCTCAGCAGATCGGTGGTGGTCATCGCCCGGGTGACCCGTTGCAACGGCGCGAGTCCCAGACGCAGGAGCAGCGCGTTCGCTCCGAGCATCAGGGCCATGCCGCCGGCCAGGATCAGGGCCTCGGTCAGGACCACCGGGGCGGACACGGTGATCGGGCCGAGCAGCAGCAGCGCTCCGGCGGCGACCAGCACCGCGGCGTTGAGCAGGAAGATGCGCCAGAACAGGGACAAGGCCGCGCGGCCTCCTTCGGACACGTGCACGGGCGGGCGACTACCCCCACTATCGCCGGTCGGATGCGGCGCGAGGCCGTGCCCGGCCCCTCGTGGCCGTGTCTGCATGGCCGGCCCCCTCGAAGATGGGTGTCAGCCCCGATGGTCGCGGATACCCGCGCCCCCGGACGATGGATACCTGCCCGACGGACGCCGATCCTGGAGGGAGTCATCCATGCCCCACCACGACGAGAAGCCGCGCGCGAGCCGGGACGGGCTCCGCACCGACGACCCCGGACGCGTGGGAGGCCCGGAACAGACCGGCCCCGGACGCGCCGACCGCCCGGCACGGGAAGCCGTGCGTGGACGGCACCCCGGCCGTCACGCCTGGCTGTGGCTCACACTCGGCCTCGTCGGCCTCGTGGTCGGCATCGTCATCGGTCACGGCCTGCTCCTCGCCGCCGGCCTCGTGGTGGCCGGGATGTCGGGGCAGCTCCTGGACCCGCAGCGGAGCAGGGGGCGGGGTGGCGTGCCGGGAACCCGATGAGCCGCCGTGCGGCTTTGGTCCGACCACACGCCCTGTGTGACATAGTCGGAGCATGCGTATCGCCCGGAACAGGGAGTAGCGGATGCCGGTCGAGTGGCAGCCCGTACGGCAGTCCCGGACCCATGAACTCGTGCTCCAGAGCATCGAGGAACGGGTCTTCGCGGGAGAACTCAGGGCGGGCGACCGTCTCCCGCCCGAGCGGGAACTCGCACCGGTGCTCGGCGTCAGCCGGTCCGCCCTGCGCGAGGCGCTCAGGGTGCTGGAGACCATCGGTGTCCTGGTCGCCCAGCCCGGCCGCGGCCCGGACTCCGGGGCCCGTATCGTGCGCAACCCGGACGACGCGCTCGGCCGCCTGCTGCGGCTGCACTTCGCGCTGGGCAGCTACGGCCTGCACGACGTGCTGGAGGCGCGGGTCGTCCTCGAACGGTCCAGCTGGGAGGCCGCCGCCCGGCACGCCCGGGCCGAGGACCTCGAGGCCGCGGGGGAGCTCGTCCGCCGGATGGGTGAGCCGGATGTCGGTGTCGCCGAGTTCAACGACCTCGACACCCGCTTCCACGTGCTGATCGCCGGAAGTTCCGGCAACGCACTCACCTCCACGCTCACTTCGGCGGTGCGGGAGTCCGTGCGCCCGCTGATCCTGCGGGCCCTGGAGGAGGCCGAGGACTGGCCGGCGACGGCGGGGGCCCTCAACTCCCAGCACGCGCGACTGCTGCGGCTGGTGCGCGAGGGCCGTGGTGGCGAGGCGGCGGACCTGGTCGAGGAGCACATCCGGGGACTGCACGGCACGCTGGTCGACGAGAACGAGACTCGCTAGCAGCCGGGCGTCCGCCGGCGAACGGGGGCGGGGGAAGGGCGCGCGCACCCTCCCCCCCCCCTGTGCGGGGGGCCCCCCCCGGCCTCCCCGGCCCTT